>NZ_JARQTO010000001.1:0-565312 GCF_029577735.1 Exercitatus varius
AATGAGCCGGGGTTTTTGTGTTTTAATAAAGGAATTTTAAGAAAAACAGAAAATTACATTGAATAATAATTGTTAATCTAAAAATAATTTGAATGCTAAGTTCTATCGGTGATTGTGATGTTTCGAGCTTTGTTATGTCTTTTTATTTAAAGAATAATCGTTTTGTTTTGATAGACAAATAAACGGTCATGTAATACTAAATCCAATGCTCGACTGAGTACGGTTTTCTCTACGTCACGGCCTGCTTTCATCATTGCTTCGGCTGAGTAAGTATGATCTACATTGATAACGTTATTGCATAATAATCGGGCCTTCATCTAATTCATTATTGATAAAATGTGCGGTGGCACCAATAATTTTCACTCCTCTGTCGTAGGCGCGTTTATATGGATTGGCACCGATAAAGGCCGGCAAGAACGAATGATGAATATTAATTACTCGGTCGGGGTAGCGTGCGACAAATTCAGGATTGAGTACGCGCATATATTTAGCTAATACGATAATATCGGGATTATATTGATCGATGGTTTCCGCCAGTTTTTTATCGTGCTCAATACGCGTCAAGCCTTCATGACTTATGCAATGAAACGGAATATCAAAACGTTCGACAAGTGTGCGTAAATTATCGTGATTACCTATAACGGCAGCGATTTCTACGTTTAATCCGCCGTAGTAGGTTTTCATTAAAATATCACCAAGGCAATGAGCTTCTTTGGTAACTAAAATAACGATACGTTTGCGGCGATCCGCATTAATCAAACGGCAATTTGTTCCTTTAGGCAAACTAAAATTTAAATCTTCAAGCAATACTTCTTCATTAAAAATACCTTGTAATTCGGTACGCATAAAGAAATGTTTTGTTTCAAAATCTACAAATTCGTTATTGTGTAAAATATTTAATTGATGCTTATAACAAATATTTGTGATTTTGGCGATTAAGCCTTTATCATCAGGGCAGTCTGTAAGTAAAATTTTATTTTCAATCATTGTTTTATTTGTTTTAATTCTTTTTAGGTAAAGGAAAACCCATATATCGAATATATGGGTTTTTAAATTTAATTAAATAGCAAATGAATCGAGTGATTTTCCCGCATTTAATGCATCCTGAATGGCTTTAGGTTTACGACCTTGACCGGTCCAGGTTTTAGTTTTACCTTGTTCATCAATATATTTATATTTAGCCGGCATAGGTTGACGAACTTTACGGTTTTTTACTTCCGTTGAAGTTAATCCTAATTCGGCTAAACTTATTCCGTTTTCTTTAAGTTCTTCTTTATATTTTTCAATTAATGCCTGACGGGCTTTTTGTTCTGCAATTAATGCCGCATCTTCTTCACGTTTTTCGGTAATAACCTGTGTCAGTTTTTTTAATGCTTCTTCCGATTTTTCTAAACCTAACTCATTTACGGCGGCGCGCAGTGTACGGATATTATTTAAACCTTTGCTAAAAGACATAGTATTCTCCAGAATAAATTGATATGAATGTGTCGTTGCAATTTAGAATAATAATAAGAATATTATTTAAAGTAAATTATTTTTTCCCTTATATAAGAAATTAAGATTTTTTCGGTTGGTTTTTTTGTGATCTTGTTGTAATCTTCTTGCTTTGTCTTTTGTTTAAAATCGCACTAGGGAATTATATGGAAATCGCTGATTTTTCTACGTCAATCTGGTCAATTTTGCCACCGATTCTCGCATTGAGTTTAGCCATTTTGACACGTAAAGTATTACTATCGCTTAGCATCGGTATTGCTGTGGGGGCTTTGATGTTGGCTAACGGTAATATAGGTATGGCAATAAGTTATTTGGCGGATCGGATTTTAGCGTTGGTTTACAGTGTGGAAGATCATGCATTAAACGACGGCAATCTTAATATTATTTTATTCTTATTATTGCTCGGAATTTTGACCGCACTTTTAAGCGTATCCGGCAGTAATCAGGCTTTTGCCGAGTGGGCGCAAAAGCATATAAAAGATCGTCGCGGTGCCAAAATCATGGCGGCTTGTTTGGTTTTTGTGACTTTTATCGATGACTATTTTCACAGTCTGGCGGTAGGGGCGATTGCCCGTCCGGTAACGGATAAGTTCCGGGTTTCCCGTCCTAAGCTTGCTTATATTTTAGACTCGACGGCTGCGCCGATGTGCGTGATGATGCCGATTTCCAGTTGGGGCGCTTACATTATGACCCTGATTGCCGGTTTACTGGCGGAACATGCAATCAGCGGTTACACGCCGTTCAGTGCGTTTATGGCCATGAGCGCCATGAATTTCTATGCGATTTTCTCTATGGTTATGGTATTTGTTGTGGCCTATTTTTCATTTGATATCGGTCCGATGGCGCGTCATGAGAAATTGGCGCTGGAACAAATGAATCATGAACAAAATACGGCGGCCGAAACGAAAGGGCATGTGCGTAATTTAATTTTGCCGATTCTGGTGCTGATTATCGGCACGGTTTCTATGATGATGTACACGGGTAACCAAGCGCTGAGTGAAAACGGTAAAGCTTTTAGCGTGTTAGGCGCGTTTGAAAATACTTCCGTAGGCATTTCCCTTGTGGTCGGCGGTGTAAGTGCGGTCATTATTTCAACAGTTTTAATTATGCTTGATCGCCTCGTCACGCCGTCCGAATACGCTAAGTCCTGGTTAGCGGGGATGAAATCAATGTCGGGAGCCATTGCAATTTTATTTTTTGCCTGGACAATCAATAAAGTTGTGGGTGACATGCAGACCGGTAAATATCTTTCAAGCTTGATTTCAGGTAATCTCAATCCCGCATTTTTGCCGCCATTATTATTTATTCTTGGTGCGTTAATGGCGTTTTCGACAGGAACAAGTTGGGGAACTTTCGGTATTATGTTGCCTATTGCTGCGGCGATTACGGTAAATGCCGCGCCTGAACTGTTTTTGCCTTGCTTGTCTGCCGTGATGGCCGGCGCCGTCTGCGGCGATCACTGTTCTCCGGTTTCCGATACCACTATTCTTTCTTCAACCGGTGCGAAGTGTAATCACATGGATCACGTTACCACACAGTTGCCTTATGCATTAATTATCGCATTGGCAACCACCTTAGGTTATTTGATGGTGGGCTTTACTCAATCGGGCGTTTTAGGGTTTGCAACAACCGGTGTGATCTTGTTCATTTTGATTTTGCTGACTAAAAAGCGGTAGCAAATGTGATCTAAATCACATTTTTGAATAAAAAATTTTATTTCATTTATTTTATAAAATGCGGCATAAAGTCGCATTTTTTTATTTTAAATGAATTATTTTTTTATTTAATTCTGAATGTTTTGTTTGATTTAGATTTTTATACTTAAAAATTGAAGTTTTTATTTTAAAAATCATTAGACAAAGCGCCTAGAATCAGTAAACTGAGGCCATTAATAACCGAAAGTAGAATGGAGAATACGATGAAAAAACTATCAGGCGCAGAAATGGTTGTACAGTCATTGCGCGATCAAGGGGTTAAATATTTATTTGGCTATCCGGGTGGCGCGGTTTTAGACATCTACGATGCAATTCATACCCTTGGCGGCATTGAACATGTGCTTGTACGTCACGAACAGGCGGCGGTTCATATGGCCGACGGTTATGCCCGTTCAACCGGAGAAGTCGGATGCGTCCTGGTAACATCCGGGCCGGGTTCAACCAACGCTGTAACGGGAATTGCCACCGCTTATGCGGATTCTGTTCCGTTAGTGATTATTACCGGTCAGGTTCATTCTCATTTAATCGGAACCGATGCATTCCAGGAGTGCGATACCATCGGCATTACCCGTCCGGTCGTCAAACATAGTTTTATCATTCGTGATCCGGCGGAAATTCCGGCAACCATCAAAAAAGCGTTCTACATCGCTTCAACCGGACGTCCGGGGCCGGTGGTGATTGATATTCCGAAAGATATGGTGAACCCGGCGAATAAGTTTACTTATGAATATCCGAGCGAAATTTCCATGCGTTCTTACAATCCGAACGTTCATGGTCACAAAGGCCAAATCAAAAAAGCGTTAAAAGCCTTACTGGTGGCAAAAAAACCGGTGTTATTTATTGGCGGCGGCGTGATTATTGATAACAGCAGCGAAAAAGTCACGCAATTCGCCAAACAGTTGAATTTACCGGTAACCTCTTCTTTAATGGGGTTAGGCGGTTTTCCGGGTACGGATAAACAATGGCTGGGTATGCTGGGCATGCACGGTACCTTTGAAGCGAACACCGCCATGCATAATGCGGATTTGATTTTAGGCGTGGGCGTTCGTTTTGATGACAGAACCACCAATAATCTGGATAAATATTGTCCGCATGCCAAAGTGATCCATATTGACATTGATCCGACTTCCATTTCGAAAAACGTTCCCGCTTCGATTCCCATCGTCGGCAGCGTAGATAACGTGTTCACCGAATTTTTGTCTCTGTTACAGGATGAAAATCTAGCGAAATCACAATCCGATTTAACCGATTGGTGGAAGCAGATTGACGAATGGAAAGCGAAAAAGTGTCTGGAATTTGACCGCACTTCAACGGAAATTAAGCCGCAAGCCGTCGTTGAAATGATTTACCGTTTGACTAACGGTGATGCTTACGTAGCGTCCGACGTGGGGCAACACCAAATGTTCACGGCGTTGCATTATCCGTTTGACAAACCGCGTCACTGGATTAATTCGGGCGGCGCCGGCACCATGGGCTTCGGTTTACCGGCGGCTATCGGGGTGAAATTCGCTCATCCGGAAAGCACGGTGGTTTGCGTCACCGGCGACGGTTCCATTCAGATGAATATTCAGGAACTCTCAACGGCAATGCAATACAACATTCCGATTATTATCGTCAGCCTGAATAACCGTTTCCTCGGAATGGTAAAACAGTGGCAGGATCTGATTTATGCCGGCCGTCACTCGCAGGTTTATATGAATTCCTTGCCGGATTTCGCAAAATTAGCGGAGGCTTACGGCCATGTCGGAATTCAAATTGATACGGCCGATGAATTGGAAGAAAAGCTCACTCAGGCATTCTCGATTAAAGATCGTCTGGTTTTTGTGGATGTCCGCGTCGACGCAACGGAAAACGTATATCCGATGCAAATTCGTGGCGGTGCCATGGATGAAATGTTATTGGGCAAACCGGAAGTAAAATAAGGAGTACAAAATGCGTAGAATTTTATCTGTATTACTGGAGAACGAAACAGGTGCATTATCTCGTGTTGTCGCCTTATTCTCACAACGTGCGTTTAATATCGAAAGCTTAACGGTTGCGCCGACGGACGATCCGACGCTTTCCCGCATGACGATTGAAGCTTCCGGCGACGAACGGGTGCTGGAGCAGATCGAAAAGCAATTACATAAACTGGTTGATGTGTTTAAAGTGATCAGTTTAAGCGATTGCGATCATGTGGAACGTGAAGTTATGTTGCTGAAGCTACGCGCAACGGGAGCAACGCGTGATGAAATTAAGCGTTTGACCGATATTTTCCGCGGACAAATCGTGGATGTCACCACCAAATCGTACACCATTCAATTAGCCGGAACAAAAGACAAACTGGACGCTTTTGTCAGCGCGGTGAAAGAAGAAACCGGCATTTTGGAAATCGTCCGTTCGGGACTGATCAGCCTTTCTCGCGGCGAAAAAAACATGCTATAATTTTGCACCATTAATTTAGGGGAAACTATTTCCCCTTTCTTTTTTATTTGAGTTATCCTATGGAACAAATAAATAAACAAGCAGTAATATTCTATTTTTTATTACTTCTTTATGCTTTGCTTTCTAATTATTCTCTGGGTTATCCGCCTAATATTTATGCGGTTGTCGGTAATTTTTTATTATTACTTTTAGCCTTTAACCTGTCTAAATACCTATTTCTTACGGTTTTATTATTTCACAGTCTGATTTGTTCAGTTTATATCCCTGAAGCGATTTTTTACGGTTCGCCATCCGTCGGAATTATTGCGTCATTATTCGAAACCAATGCGCAGGAAAGCTGGGAATATTTGCAATCACTGCCGATTTACAGTTATGTGATTTCACTGTTATTTCTATTGTTTGCCATCGGTTTCGCCGTATTTGCCTTGAAAGTGAAACCTTCACCAATGAAGAAAACCACAGTGATAACATTGATTTGTTTAATAACTGTCGCCGTTCTTTATAAGCCCTGGAGTAATTATCATAAAGGCAAAGGATTTCAATTAAGTGATACTCGTGTCTCATTGATAGGTTTTTATTGGGTGAATTATCAATTAATCAAAGAATATCAGCGGCAAAAAGCCGAAATGTCCGCAGTAAAAAATCAGCAATCAACCTGGGAAATTTCTGCGGTGAATCCTAAATATAAAAATTATGTGGTGATTATCGGGGAAAGTATGCGCGCGGATTATTTGTCTATGTACGGTTACCCGATAGAAACTACACCGTTTTTAGCCAAAACAACAGGATTAATTATCGACGGCTATATTTCCGCGGCGCCGAATACGCAACCTTCATTGGCGAGAACCTTATATCTTTACAAAGAAAATGACACGCAATTCCAGAATAATATTATTACGTTAGCCAAACAGGCCGGTTTTAAAACTTATTGGTTGTCCAATCAAGGATTTTCAGGTGAGTTTGATTCGGTTGCGGCAAGAGTCGGCGCGGGAAGTGATAAACCGCATTTTACCCAATTATCGTCGGATTCAATTAATATCAACGATAAAACCCTACTTCAAATTTTTAGAACGGAATTGCAGGAAAGCGATGATACGCCAAAACTATTTGTACTTCATTTAATGGGATCTCATCCTCTGTTTTGCCGTCGAATCGATATTGCGCCTTCAATACGATTTAAAAATGATGAAATGTCTTGTTATTTGGAAAGTTTGCGACAAACGGACGCGTTGATTAGAAATGTGGTGGATTTAGTTAAAACGGAAAGTAATAACAATTACAGCCTGATTTATTTTTCCGATCACGGCTTATCTCATCGGGAAAAAGAAAGCGAACAAGGAACATTGCAGGTAGGCAATGAGCATAAAGAAAATTATCAGGTGCCTTTTATTCGTATTTCCAGTGACGATTCGGAACGTAAAATCTTAAAAACGCAACGCTCGGCGTTTAACTTTATTTACGGTTTTGCTCAGTGGCTGGGAATTCAGGAAAAAACGCTCAGCAACGGTTATCAGTTTTTTTCTGAAAAACCCGATGACGTGAAGGTTTTTAATTGGCATCAAAATATCGATTTTAATCAGCTGCCTTCGGATCCGGCTATTATGCAATAGCGCCGGCAGACGAATAGAATGCCGGTCAAATGAAAAAGTGCGGTCAAAAAATTAAACGTTTTTTGACCGCACTTTTGTCGGAAAATCAGGCTAATGTCGCAAAAGCCTTATTCGCCGCTTTCAGCGTTTGCTCAATATCCGCATCGGAATGCGCAAGAGACATAAAGCCGGCTTCAAAGGCGGAAGGCGCAAGATACACGCCTTGTTCCAGCATCAAATGGAAGAAACGGTTGAATTTTGCGGCGTCACATTTCATGACCTCCTGGAAATTCGTGACTTCCGGCGCATCGGTAAAGAATAAGCCGAACATGCCGCCGACATATTGCGCGATGAAAGGCACATGGTGTTTTTTCGCCAAGGTTTTTAAACCTTCCGCCAGTTTTTGGGTTTTTTCCGTTAATTTTTGTTCGTTGCCCGGTTTGGATAATTCGGTGAGACAGGCCAATCCCGCCGCCATGGCAATCGGATTGCCCGATAAAGTGCCCGCCTGGTAAACCGGGCCGGTCGGCGCGATGAATTCCATAATTTCCCGTTTACCGCCGAACGCGCCGACCGGCATGCCGCCGCCGATAATTTTGCCGAGAGTGGTCAAATCCGGCGTCACGCCGTAATAAGCTTGCGCACCGCCTAATGCTACACGGAAACCGGTCATCACTTCATCAATGATAAGCAAGGCGCCGTATTGGTCGCAAAGTTCGCGAACGCCTTGCAGGAAGCCCGGTTTGGGCGGAATGCAGTTCATATTGCCGGCTACCGGTTCGATAATTAAACAGGCGATGTCCTGCGGATATTGTTCGAAAGCTTGTTTGACGGAATCCAGATCGTTATAGGTACAAGTCAGCGTATGTTTGGCGAAATCTTCCGGTACGCCGGGCGAACTTGGTTGTCCGAGGGTTAAGGCGCCGGAACCGGCTTTTACCAGTAAGGAATCTGAATGACCGTGGTAACAGCCTTCAAATTTAATGATTTTATCGCGTCCGGTGTACCCGCGGGCCAGGCGAATTGCCGACATGGTGGCTTCCGTGCCGGAGCTGACCATGCGCACTAATTCGATGGAAGGAATAAGCTTGCAGACGAATTCCGCCAAGGTGATTTCGCTTTCCGTCGGTGCCCCGAAACTCAGTCCGTTCGGCACCGCTTTCAATACGGCGTCAATAATTGCGGGATGATTGTGGCCCAACACCATCGGTCCCCATGAACCGACGTAATCGATGTATTGTTTTCCGTCCGTATCCGTAATATAGGCGCCCGCGGCTTTTTGAATAAAAACCGGCGTTCCGCCGACGCCTTTAAATGCGCGAACCGGCGAGTTTACCCCGCCCGGAATCACTTGTTGGGCGCGTTGAAAAAGTGCGGTCGAATTTGACATAATTTTTCCTATAATCTGAAAAGTAAATGAAGTAAACGGCGCATATTGTACTTGAAAATGATAAAAAATGTTATCGTAAAATAAGGGTTTATGATATGCTTTGAACGTTTTTCGAATAAGAAAATAAGGCATAAAAATGTTGTGGTTTAGTTTTATTTTAACCTTTGTTGTGTCGTTTGCGACCATTGTTGCGGGGCGTCCGGTGGCTGAAAAAATCGGCCTGGTGGATAAACCTAATTATCGTAAACGCCATCAGGGTGCTATTCCGCTGTTAGGCGGCATTTCCCTGTTTATGGGGAATTTATGTTTTTATTTAATGCAATGGGATCAAACCCGATTGCCTTATCTTTATCTGTTTTCCGTCACCGTTTTGCTGATTATCGGTTTGCTGGACGACCGCTTTGATTTAAGCGCTGCGTTACGCGCCTGCGTGCAGGCGGCGTTGTCGGTGTCGATGATTTATTTCGGGCATTTGTCACTGAATAATTTGGGGCAGATTATCGGACCGTTTCAGGTAACTTTAGGCGGCGTCGGTTTTGTGATTACCGTGTTGGCGACTATCGCCGTGATAAATGCGTTTAATATGATTGACGGGATTGACGGTTTGCTGGGCGGCTTATCCGGTGTCGGTTTTGCCGCCATGGGCATTTTGTTGATTCTCGATAATCAATGGGATTTGGCGATTTGGTGTTTTGCCTTAATTGTGGCGTTAATTCCGTATTCCATGTTTAACCTTTGTATTCCGTTCGGTAAAAAATATAAAATTTTCATGGGAGACAGCGGCAGTACGTTAATCGGGTTTACCATGATTTGGATTCTATTGCTGAGCACGCAAGGCAAAGGGCATCCGATGAACCCGGTGACGGCATTGTGGATTATTGCGATTCCGTTAATCGATATGATTGCGGTGATTTATCGTCGGGTAAGAAAAGGAAAAAGCCCATTTAAGCCGGATCGTTTGCACGTACATCATTTAATGGTTCGTGCGGGGTTGACGTCACGCCAGGCATTTTTGGTGATCACGCTTTTTGCCGCATTATGCGCAGGTTTCGGGATCCTTGGCGAAGTATATTATTTGAACGAATGGTTTATGTTCGGTGCGTTTATTGTACTGTTTTTCCTGTATCTTTATTCGATTACCCGGGCGTGGCGCGTGACACGTTTTATCCGTCGCATGAAACGCCGGGCTTCACGACGCGTCGGTCGTTAAAAAATTCAAATAAAAACGAGAATTCAGCGCCGAATTCTCGTTTTTTCATTGAGAACAAAAGTTACAGTTTGTCGTGCAATAAAAACTGTAATACGCTGTCCATTCTTAAATGCGGAATGGATTCTCCTTTTTCCAATTGTCGAGGTTCGAAAGCATCAAATTCAAAGCGTCGGTTTCGCCAGAAATCCGCTTTCGGCAATTTACTCGGTACGCTGCCGGGATAAAGCGTGACCGTCTGTAAATCCTGGCTGCGAACGCCTTGTAACGCCTTGAACGTTTTACCGTTCTCAATCACATTCACCTGAGTGGTGGCGCGAATAGCCGAAATGGCGGAATAGGCGATATCAACGCCTTCGAATTCCGCATGGCGCCCGCCTTCCTGCACTAATTGCCGCATTAAGCTGATTAAATTAGGAACTTGATCGCTGGTGATATGATCCGCCTTGGTAGCAATGAACATTAATTTGTCAATACGCGGCGCAAATAAACGGGAAAGCAGGTTGCGTTTGCCGTAATGAAAATTCTTAAATAATTGGTGTAACGCCAATTGCATATCTTCAAAGGCGGCGTGGCTGTGATTAAGCGGCGTCAGGCAATCCGCAAGAATGACCTGACGATCGAAATGCGCGAAATAATCTTCATAAAACCGTTTCACCACATGCTTACGGTAATAATCGTAACGTTTTTTTAAAACCCCGAAATAACTGGCGGAACCGGCATTTTTCTCCAGACTTTCCCATTCGGACGCCGTTAAATAATCAAGCGGAAAAAATTGTAAAGCCGGTGCGCCTTCTAACTCGCCGGGCAAAACAAAACGTCCGGGTTGAATGAAATGTAATCCTTGTTGTTTGCAGGCGAGCAGGTAATCCGTATAACTTTCGGCGATAGCGGCTAACGTTTCCTCATTGGCGGGAGCCGAAAGATTCAGTTTTCTCGCCTTTGTCTGCCATGCCTGATTTAATTGCTGACGGGTGGGCGTGGTAAACTGTTGCAGAAATTGCGACCATTGGCGATAGTCCAAATCCAACAGCGGAAGATCCAACAGCCATTCGCCGGGATAATCGAAGATATCCAGATAAAGCGTACCTTTTTCTTTGAGATAGCTGAAAATTCCCTGTCGGCGGTGATAACGAATTGCCAGCCGGGTTTCACTGACGCCGCGGGTGGATTGCGGAAAGTGCGGCGGATTTTGCTCGAGTTCCGCCAGATTGCGTTCATAATCAAAGCGGGGCACGCTGAGCTCTAATTGAGGAATGCGTTTCACTCCTAAAATAGTTCCGTTACGCGCACTTTCAAACAGCGGCAGATGGCTGTTATCCGCCTGATTAATATGTAACAACTGATTAATCAGACTGGTAATAAACGCCGTTTTTCCGCTCCGGCTTAACCCTGTCACAGCCAGTCTTAGGCTGCGATCAAAAGTGCGGTCAAAAATTTGATGAATTTCTTTTTGAATAGTATTAAACATTTTTATTTTTCAAA
Source organism: Exercitatus varius (assembly GCF_029577735.1). NCBI lineage: Bacteria > Pseudomonadati > Pseudomonadota > Gammaproteobacteria > Pasteurellales > Pasteurellaceae > Exercitatus > Exercitatus varius. The sequence continues at coordinate 11,305 of NZ_JARQTO010000001.1, forward strand.
CAGAGCCAAATCCTTTAAACTTTACATAATTTATCACGAATAGTCAGTGTTATGCTTAAGATTTCAATAACTTTGTTGTTTTTTTTAATAACAAGTTTGCCTGTTTTGTCTGCGCCGCGGGTGCCCGCCGAGTTAACCGATAACGGGTTGATTTATTGCACTCATGCGACGGGATTTTCCTTTAATCCGCAAACCGCCGATGCGGGAACCAGCATGAATGTGGTCACGGAACAGATTTATAATAAATTATTCGAGATTAAGGCAAACAGTTCGCAAGTGGTGCCGTCTCTGGCGCAGTCGTATAAAATTTCGCCCGACGGAAAAACGATTACCCTATATTTGCGTCGGGGCGTGAAATTTCATCATACGCCATGGTTTACGCCTAGCCGTGATTTTAATGCCGACGATGTGGTTTTTTCGCTTAATCGCGTATTGGGGCATAATACGTCTTTGCCGGAATTTGAGTTGGAAAAAGAACAAAATATCGCTAATCGTCAATACAGCATTTTCCACGATTTGGCGAAAAAGACGCGTTTTCCTTATTTCGAAAGTATTAAATTAAATCAGAAAATCAATTATGTGGAGAATGTTGATCCTTATACGGTGCAAATTCATTTATTTGAACCGGATGCGTCAATTTTGTCTCATCTGGCAAGTCAGTATGCGGTGATTTTTTCCCATGAATACGCACTGCAGCTGAATGCGGACGATAATTTGGAGCAGTTGGACACGTTACCGGTCGGTACGGGCGCTTACCAGCTTCAGGAATATTTGCGCGGGCAGTATGTCCGTTTGATGCCGAACCCATATTATTGGCAGAAGCCGGCGAAGATTTCCAATATCATCATTGATTTGTCCACAGATAAAACCGGTCGGATGGCAAAATTTTTTAATAATGAATGTCATATTGCCGCTTTTCCGGAGGTGAGTCAGTTGGGGCTGCTGCAACAAAGCGGCGCGCAATTCAAAACGACAATTACCGAGGGGATGAATCTTTCCTTTTTGGCATTTAATTTTTTGCGTCCGGCCATGCAAAATGCGGATCTTCGTCGCGCCATTGCATTGGCGATTAATCGTGAACGTCTGATTAAGCATATTTATTATGATACTGCGGTGGTGGCGAATAATATTATTCCGGCGATATCTTGGGCGGCGGGTAATGACGCCTCGCATTTCGATTATAATTATGATCCGAAAAAAGCGCGGGAAATATTAGCTAATATGCAGGTTCCGCCGTTGGAAATGTGGTCGGTCCAGGAAGAGCAACTGTTCAATCCGGCGCCGATAAAGATGGCGGAAATGATTCGGGCGGATTTGAAAGCGGTTGGGTTGGACGTAAAAGTGCGGTTAATTTCACGCAACTTTTTGACGGAAAATCTGCACAATAAAACGGAAGATTATGATTTGATTTTAGCGGGCTGGCTGGCGGGGAGTTTGGATCCGGACAGTTTTTTGCGTCCGATTTTAAGCTGCGGCACCACCAATGAAATATCTAATGTATCGAACTGGTGTTCGGAAAGTTTTGATCAACTGCTGGATTCGGCGTTAACTCATTCGGATCCTCATGCGCGCGCGGCGGATTATGCAATTGCCCAGCGACAGGTTTTTTCCGAATTACCGATTTTGCCGCTGGCGAATGTTAAACGTATTTTGATTTCGAATACTCGGGTGAATGGCATAGAAGTGACACCGTTCGGGAATATCCATTTCGAAAAATTATCCTTGAAAAAGGAGAGAAAATAATGTTTTTTTCCTTGTTTCGTCGTCTCTTACTGATATTGATTAATTTATTTTTGTTAAGCCTTATCAGTTACGCCATTTTTATGCGGGATCCCGCTAATGCGGTATATGCGGAACCCAGTGTTTATGAAGGTTATAAATCCTATACGTGGAGTTTGTTACGGGGCGATCTGGGTATTACCTACAATGGCGGTGATTCGATTGCCTCTATGATATTCACGGTATTGCCCGCTACTCTTGAACTTTGTTTTGTGGCGATTTTGTTGGCGTTGATCGTAGGCGTTCCTTTAGGATTGCTGGGCGCTTTTCAACAAAATAATATTATCGGTAAAACGATTAGTGCGGTTTCCTCTCTCGGACTTTCCTTGCCGATATTCTGGATTGCTCCGATTTTGTTGTATTTTGCGGCAGTGAATCGTTGGGAAATTTCTGCGGTGGGACAAATGAATTTGTTGTATTCCATTAAGCCGGTTACCGGATTCGCCATTATTGACGTATGGTTTATGGATGTACCGTATCGGCTGAAAGCGATTCAAAACGTGCTGCAGCATTTGGCGTTGCCGAGTATTGTTCTGATGATTTCGCCTACAATGGAAATTACCAAATTTGTCAAACAACGCACGGAATGGGTGTTAAAGCAAAATTATATTAAATTTGCCGTTACGCGCGGTTGGTCGATGTTGCGTATTCTGCATGTTTATGTGTTGCGTAATATGTTGCCGTTGTTGATTCCTCAGATTTCCCGTTTGGTCGGTTATGTTCTGGCGTTATGTATGCTGGTGGAAGGCACTTTCGGTTGGCCGGGCATGGGGCGTTGGTTAATTGATGCGGTGGCTCAGCAAGACTACAACAGCATTTCTGTCGGCGTGATTGTTATCGGCGTATTTATTATGTCCATTAATCTGATTGCCGGGTTGTGCCTGTTCCTGTTAGATCCGTTTGATAAAAAAGGATGGTCCGGCAGTGTTAGATAAAGAACCTTACGAATTCAGAGAAACGGAAACATTACGACGGATTTGGCTGGCGTTTCGTCGTGATCGTATTGCGTTATTCAGTTTTTATCTTTTTTTGTTGCTAATTTTGACCGCACTTTTCAGTACATTTATTGCGCCTTATGCCAGCGATACGCAATTTATCGGCAAAGAATTAACCCCGCCGTCTTGGGTGGCAAGCGGGGAAGTGGCGTATTTTTTCGGTACGGATGATTTGGGTCGTGATGTTTTCAGCCGAATTATTAATGGCGTGAGCTACACTTTCGGTTCCGCCTTAATCGTGGTGGTTTTTACGGCTTTAATCGGCGGCGGGCTGGGTATTCTGGCCGGGATGTCGCACGGTTTTAAATCCCGCGTGCTGGGGCATTTTCTGGATACTTTTTTATCGGTGCCGATTTTATTAATTTCGATTGTGATTGCCACATTAATGGAGCCCGGTTTATCCAACGCTATGTTGGCAATTTCTTTAGCGTTATTGCCGCATTTTATTCATGAGATTTATCAGGCCATTCAACAGGAATTAAAAAAAGATTACATTTTGATGATGCGATTGGACGGTGCACCGAATCGCGTATTGCTGCGCGAAACCATTTTGCCGAATATTATGGTGCGCTACATTCGGGAGATCGTACAAGCGTTTGTGATTGCATTGCTGGAGATTAGCTCGTTAAGCTTTATTTCATTGGGCGCACAACGTCCGACTCCGGAATGGGGAGCGATGATTCGTGACAGTTTAGAGCTTATTTATATTGCGCCCTGGGCGGTAATCTTGCCGGGTATTGCCATTATTTTTGTTCTGTTGATTGTTATCTTAATGGGAAACGGCATCTGCAGAACCCTTGAGCGCTACGGCGAATAGCGCGGAGAAAATACGTTATGGCTTTATTGGATATTCGTAATCTATGCATTGATGTTGAAACTCCGCAAGGACTGATTCGCATCGTTGATAACGTCAATTTGACCATTAACGAAGGCGAAATTTGCGGTTTAGTCGGAGAATCGGGTTCGGGCAAAAGTATTATTGCAAAGGTGATTTGTAACGCATTTAAGGATAATTGGATTGTTTCGGCGGATCGTTTCCGTTTCGACGAAGTGGAATTACTGAAATTAAGTCCCCATAAACGGCGTAAACTGGTGGGAAAAAATATTTCCATGGTATATCAACATCCGTTGAGTTATTTGGATCCCAGCAAAAAAATCGGTAAACAGATTATACAAACGCTTTCCAACTGGTCTTATAAAGGGCCTTGGTGGAAATGGTTCGGCTGGAAAAAACGACGTGCGGTTGAGTTGTTGCACCGGGTCGGAATTCGTGATCACAAAGATATTATGCACAGTTATCCCGACGAAATTACTGAAGGGGAAGGGCAAAAAGTGATGATTGCGATTGCAGTGGCGAACCAGCCTCGTTTGCTGATTGCCGACGAAGCCACGAATGCATTGGAATCATCCACCCAGCTGCAAATTTTCCGGTTGCTCTCCGGTATGAATCAGAATAACGGGATGACAGTATTGCTTGCCAGTAATGATATTACCAGCATTACGGAATGGTGTGACAGTTTTGTTGTGCTGTATTGCGGACAGAATGCCGAAAGCGGACCGAAAGAAAGTATTTTGGAAAACCCGCATCATCCTTATACTTCGGCCTTATTGCATGCTATTCCGGATTTTAGTTTGCCTTTGCCGTTGAAAAGTAAGCTGAATACGTTACGCGGCACGGTCCCGTTGCTGGAGCATATGCCGGTAGGCTGCCGGTTAGGCCCGCGTTGTCCCTTTGCGCAGAAAAAATGCATTAATAAACCGTTTCCCCGTCGGGTTAAACAGCATGAATTTTCCTGTCATTACCCATTGAATATACGGGAGAAATCGCTTGCCAAAGAACAGGTAAGCAGCCCGTTAACCTTAAATTTAGAAGCCAAAGCGGAATAAGTATGTCAGCACTTTTACAAGTTAACGCATTGTGCAAATTATTCAAAGAACGAACGTCTTTTTTTGAAAAACGTGAGTTTTATGCGGTAAAAGATATCAGTTTTACGTTAGAACAACAAAAAACACTGGCGATAATCGGCAATAACGGTTCGGGTAAATCGACGCTGGCAAAAATGATCGTGGGGATTACCGAACCTACTTCCGGACAGCTTTTTTTTGACGGAAAACCGTTGACTTTCGGGGACTATCAGTATCGGGCGAAATATATCCGCATGGTTTTTCAGGATCCGAATTTCAGTTTTAATCCGCATTTAAATGTAGGGCAAATTTTAGATGTTCCTCTTCGTCTCACTACAGATTTGGATGAACAGGCGCGAAATAGCCGGATTTTTGATACATTGCGCTTGGTGGGATTATATCCCGATCATGCCAATATCGGCATTAATACTATGTCGGTCAGCCAGAAACAGCGCGTGGCGTTAGCCCAGGCATTGATTTTAAATCCTAAAGTGATTATTGCCGACGATGCCTTAGCCGTTTTAGATGCTTCGGTAAAAACCCAGTTGGTTAACCTCATGCTGGATATTCAGGAAAAACGGGGGATTTCCTATATTTACGTCGGCCAACATTTGGGCATTATTAAGCATATTGCCGATGAAGTGTTGGTTATGGACGAAGGGCAAATGGTAGAGTACGGCAACACTCAAGCCCTGTTTTGTTCACCGCAACACGATACCACTAGACGGCTGGTGGAAGGTTTTTTCGGGCGCGTATTGGATAAAAACTCGTGGCAACCCGTGGATTGGGTAGAGTAATTTGAAATATAAACTATCCGAGTAAATGTTCATACAACAAAAAAGCTACCCAAAGGTAGCTTTTTTCATCTGAAGTGCGGTCAATTATTCTTGTGAATTTTCTACCGCACTTTCCATATTTTCCGCTTCTTCACCGTCAAATTCGTCATCTTCGGGTTCGGCGATACGTTCCAGACTGACTACGTGTTCGTCTTCGGCGGTGCGAATTAGGCGTACGCCCTGAGTGTTCCGGCCGATAATACTCACTTCGCTGACGCGCGTACGAACCAGCGTGCCGGCGTCGGTAATCAGCATGATTTGATCCACTTCTTCCACTTGTGTCGCGGCAACCACTTTGCCGTTCCGTTCGCTTACTTTAATGGAAATGACGCCTTTGGTATTGCGGGATTTAGTCGGATATTCTTCAAGTTTTGTCCGTTTACCGTAACCGTTTTGGGTGGCGGTGAGAATTTCACCGTCGTTTTTCGGCACCACTAAGGAAACGACTTTATCGATATTTAAATCCAGACATTCTTCCGAATTTTCGTCAGAAATCTCTTCAATTTCTCCCGCACTTTCATCGTCGGACAACTCGTTGGTTAAGGCAAGTTTGATACCGCGTACGCCGGTTGCCGTGCGGCCCATTGCGCGTACGGCGGATTCGGCGAAACGCACCACGCGTCCTTGTGACGAGAACAACATGATTTCATTGGAACCGTCGGTAATATCCACGCCGATCAGTTCGTCTTCATCGCGTAAATTCAAGGCGATAATACCGTTTGAACGCGGACGGCTGAATTCGGTTAACGCGGTTTTCTTCACAATACCGCCTGCGGTCGCCATCAGGACGAATTTATCTTCATCATAGCTTGCCACCGGCAGAATGGCGGTAATTCGTTCGTTTTCTTCCAGCGGAAGGATGTTTACAATCGGACGCCCGCGCGCACCGCGGCTGGCTTCCGGTAATTGGTACACTTTTAACCAATATAAACGCCCGCGACTGGAGAAGCAGAGAATAGTGTCGTGCGTGTTTGCCACCAATAAGCGCTCGATAAAATCGTCTTCTTTCATTTTCGTCGCCGATTTGCCTTTACCGCCCCGGCGTTGCGCTTCATAATCGGTTAACGGCTGATATTTCACATAACCTTCGTGTGAAAGGGTTACCACTACATCTTCCTGCGCGATTAAATCTTCAATATTAATATCGCCTGAAGCGGCGGTAATTTCTGTCCGACGGGCATCATTGAAATTGCTTTTAACCAATTCCAATTCTTCCCGGATGACTTCGCGTAAACGTTCGCTGCTGGTTAAAATATGCAGATATTCACCGATTTGTACCAGAATTTCTTGGTATTCACTGACAATTTTTTCGTGTTCTAAGCCGGTTAAGCGGTGCAGACGCAACTCTAAAATCGCCCGGGCCTGTGTGTCGGAAAGATAATATTGACCGTCACGCACACCGCATTCCGCCGGTAAATCATCGGGACGGGAAACGTCCACGCCTGCGGCTTCCAACATTGGTGCGACGTTACCTAAATTCCAGGCGCGCGCTAATAATCCTTCGCGGGCTTCATCCGCGGTTTTTGACGCGCGGATTAACTCGATAACGGGATCGATATTCGCCAGCGCAATGGCTAAACCTTCTAAAATGTGCGCGCGTTCGCGGGATTTGCGCAATTCGTACACGGTACGACGAGTTACCACTTCACGACGGTGTTTTACGAAGGCTTCGATAATTTGTTTTAAATTGAATAACTTCGGTTGACCGTGATCCAACGCCACCATGTTGATCCCGAAAGTCACCTGCATTTGGGTTAGCGCATAAAGGTGATTTAGCACCACTTCGCCGACCGCGTCGCGTTTAATGTCGATTTCAAGGCGGATACCTTCTTTGTTCGACAAATCTAAAATACCCGAAATGCCTTCGATTTTTTTCTCACGAATTAATTCGCCGATTTTTTCGACCAGTTTCGCTTTATTCACTTGATAAGGAATTTCGGTGACGATAATTTGTTCGCGACCTTTGTCGTTTGTGACGATTTCCGCTTTCGCGCGAACGTAAACTTTACCGCGTCCGGTTTTGTAAGCTTCTTCAATACCTCGGCGACCGTTGATCAATGCCGCCGTCGGGAAATCCGGACCGGGAATAAACTGCATGAGTTCATCAATGCTGATGTCTTCATTGTCGATATACGCCAAACAGCCGTCCATTACTTCGCCTAAATTATGCGGCGGAATATTGGTTGCCATGCCCACGGCAATACCCGAGGAACCGTTCACTAACAGCGCAGGAATTTTGGTCGGCAATACGTCCGGAATCATTTCTTTACCGTCGTAGTTCGGCGAGAAATCTACGGTTTCTTTGTCTAAATCCGTCAATAATTCCTGGGTGATTTTCTGCATACGGACTTCGGTATAACGCATTGCCGCCGGCGCATCACCGTCAATAGAACCAAAGTTACCCTGACCGTCTACCAGCATATAACGTAATGAAAACGGCTGCGCCATACGTACGATCGTGTCATAAACCGCGCTGTCGCCGTGCGGGTGATACTTACCGATAACGTCACCCACCACGCGCGCTGATTTTACATAGGCTTTATTGTGCGTATTGCCGCTTTGATCCATTGAGAAAAGTACACGACGGTGAACCGGTTTTAACCCGTCCCGCACGTCAGGCAACGCACGCCCGACAATCACGGACATCGCGTAATCGAGATATGACGATTTCAGTTCGTCTTCGATACTAACCGGCGTGATATCTTGACTTAATTCAGACATTGAAATTTCCTAATTCTGAGATGAAAAAACTGGTCGAATTATAGCACAAATAGGGCATTTTTGCCTAAAGAAAACTCGAAAAGTGCGGTAGGATTTTGCGAAGTTTTTTATATGAAATGAGACAAAATCGCCGTAGAAAAGCGGTGTCTGCGGTTTTAATGGAATGGATGCACTAAAAATATGAGAAAAAAGCCCGGAAATTTTCCGGGCTTTCTGTGAAATCAGTTAAACATCGCAGAAATGGATTCTTCATTACTGATACGACGGATGGCTTCGGAAAGCATGCCGGAAAGGGTTAACACGCGAACTTTGCCGCAAGCTTTGATTTCCGGTGAAAGCGGAATGGTATCGGTCACTACCACTTCGTCTAATGCCGGATTGGCAATATTTTGTGCCGCCGCCCCGGAGAACACCGCATGAGTGGCGTAAGCGAATACGCGTTTTGCTCCGCGTTCTTTTAAAGCTTCCGCCGCTTTTACCAAAGTGCCGCCCGTATCGATCATGTCATCCACCAGAATACAATCTCGACCGGCTACGTCACCGATAATGTGCATAACTTGTGATACGTTGGCTTTAGGACGGCGTTTGTCGATAATCGCCATATCCGTATCGTTCAATAATTTGGCCACGGCGCGGGCGCGAACGACACCGCCGATATCCGGAGAAACCACGATTGGGTTGTCTAAATCGGTTTTTTTCAGAATATCGTGAATTAATACGGGAGAACCGAAGACATTGTCCACCGGTACGTCAAAGAAACCTTGAATTTGTTCTGCGTGAAGGTCACAGGTTAACACGCGGTCGACTCCCACGCTGGAAAGGAAATCCGCCACCACTTTGGCGGTGATCGGCACACGGGCCGAACGCACGCGGCGATCCTGACGGGCATAGCCGAAATAAGGAATGACGGCGGTGATACGACCGGCCGACGCGCGACGCAACGCATCAACCATTACAATGAGTTCCATTAAGTTATCGTTGGTCGGTGCACAAGTGGACTGAATGATAAATACGTCGCTACCGCGTACGTTTTCATTGATCTGCACTTGGATTTCGCCATCGCTAAAACGACCTACGGTAGCGTCACCTAAAGAAAGATATAGGCGTTCGGAAATTCGTTTTGCTAGTTCTGGCGTTGCATTACCAGCGAAGAGTTTAATGTCGGGCATTTTTAAATTGAACCTCAAGGTTTGCTGTAAGTAAAAAGTAATAGATTGATTTATTTCGAAATTTTGTCTAACCACCGATGCAGTGGCGAACGATTACAACCTTTCGCGACAAAACCGGAAACCGAATCGGGTTTCATTTCAAACACGGTTTGGGCGGATTCTTCGTTATCAAATTCCGCAAAAACGCAGGCGCCGGTTCCCGTTAATCTTGACGGAGCATATTTTAGCAACCACGCAAGGGTTTCTTCAACCTCGGGATAACAATTTCGTACAACTTTTTCGCAATCGTTACCGTATTCTTCGCTTAATAACTGTGCTAAAGGACGTTTAGGCGTATTTCGCGGTAAATCCGGGTGGGTAAAAATGGTTGCGGTTGAAACGGCGATATCGGGTTTGAGCACGACAAACCATTTTTCAGGCGGTTCGCAATCGGTTAACTTTTCACCGACGCCTTCGGCAAATGCGGCTTTACCATGAACAAAAACGGGCACGTCGGCACCCAGTTTTACCCCTAAATCCGCCAATTCTGCGAGTGACAAACGGGTTTTCCACAGATAATTTAAGGCAACCAGCGTTGTTGCCGCGTTAGAGGATCCGCCGCCGACTCCGCCGCCTAACGGCAGAACTTTGTCCAGATGAATGTCGGCGCCGAGGCGGCTGCCGGTCTGCTGTTGCAGCATTTTAGCGGCGCGGTAAATTAGATTGTCTTCTTTTTTGACACCGGGTAGTTCCGGATAAAGATGAATTTCACCGTCGGAACGGATGCCGATTTCCAGCCAATCGCCGTAATCTAAAAACTGAAAAAGAGTTTGCAGTTCGTGATAACCGTCATCCCGTTTTCCGTTGATATATAAAAATAGATTCAGTTTGGCCGGGCTGGGAACGCGCAGGGTTTCTGCCGGTTGTTCGCTCGGTTTGAAAAGTGCGGTCGAAAATCGAGAAGTTTTTTTCATGGTAACATCCAATTTTCAATCCGGATTTTTAGGGTTTGATTATTATTTTTCAGCAAAATGTCCTGCGGCAGGGCGGGGTTGAGTTCCTGATGATAAACCAGATAATCCGCGGTCCAGGTTACGCCGTCCACCGGATAACTGAAACCGGCCAGATAATGATTTTCACCCACCTGATAATCGGCTTGTTCGTCGGGCTGGCCTTTCAGCCAGGTGGCAAGCTGTTCCAGCGGCACTTCCATACCGACAATTTCACGAATCAGCATTTTGGCGTCCGCTTCCGAACGGCGATTACCTTTATTGTCGGAAATGGTCATGCCCGAAGGATGGCGTTGCATTTCCAGACTGGTCGTGCTGATGGTGGAATACAATTTTAAGGTGTAATTCTGCGGGTTTTGATATTGCCATTCAAAACGACTGGAAAAGCGTTCCTGAGCGCTGATATAACCGATTTGTCCTTGCGCGGAATAACGTTGGATTCGCTTGATTTGGCTTAAATGTTGCTGCCAAGTGCGGTCGGATTTTGCGATAGTTTTTATATCGCTCGGGCGGCGTTCGCTGATATCCAGTGACGAACAACCGGTGAAGATAAAGGTCGTTAATAAAACGACAAAAAGAGGTTTAAAACGCATAATGTCCGATACTTTCTTCGTAATCGATTCTTCTCGTCGGAATCGAAAATAATTCTGGATACAAAAAAAGCACCTCAAGGTGCCGTTTTTATGTTTCCGTTAAATAACGTTAAACGGCGTCGAACCCGGAATTAAACCGGCGCGCCCCGGAAGGCGGAAGATTCGAAATGTTGAAAACCAAATAACGATATTGATAGTTCGGGTTAATTCAGATGATCTAACCGATACACCGTGAATTATCCGTTCACGCACTGTGGATGCCTGTGATCTTACATAAAAAAACCGGTTTGTAAAGCCTGAATGCGGTTTGAAAATACCGATCTGTCAGTCGCCTTTTATGCGTTCGTCATTATCTTTGATGCCGCCGACAGTCGTTTTTTAATAAAAAATTTTGACGATATTTTATTTTTAATTGTTTTTGTTTATAGCTGTCATCAAATTGTCATAATTTTTTTCTACACTGGGTCACGCAATAAATAACACATCATCTTCAAGGAGAATTCGTTATGTTAATGCGTACGATAAAAAAAACCGTCATTCTGGGAACCATCCTCAGCGCGCTGCCTGTTGTTTCTCAGGCTTATAGTATTACGGGCGCCGGCGCTTCGTTTCCTTATCCGATTTATGCCAAGTGGGCGTCGTTGTATGAAAAAGAAACGGGCAATAAGGTTAATTATCAATCTATCGGTTCCGGCGGCGGGCAACAACAGATTATTGCGAAAACCATTGATTTCGGCGCTTCCGATGATCCGATGAAAGCGGATTTATTACAACAACATCGATTACTTCAATTTCCTGCCATTATCGGCGGAACGGTGCCTGTCGTTAATTTGCCGGGAATTAAGGCCGGCGAGCTTAAATTGTCCGGCGACGTATTGGCTCGGATTTATTTAGGCAAAATCACAAAATGGAATGATCCGGCTATCCTGTCGTTAAACCCTTCGCTTCCTCTTCCGGAAAAAAATATTATTGTTATTCATCGCTCCGACGGTTCGGGTACGACTTTCGGTTTCACTAATTACTTATCTAAAGTTTCTTCCGATTGGAAAACGACCGTAGGCGAAGGAAAGTCCGTTAAATGGCCGACGGGACAAGGCGGTAAAGGCAACGAAGGCATCGCGGCTTATGTTCGCCAGATGAAATATACCATTGGTTATGTGGAATATGCTTACGCAAAACAAAATCAGTTGGCCTGGACGGCAATGCAAAATCAAGCCGGTAAAACGGTTCAACCGACGAAAGAAAGTTTCATGGCTGCCGCCGGCAATGCTAAATGGAATGAAAGTGCGGGAATGGGCGTCGTATTAACTAATGAAGCGGGCGAACAATCCTGGCCGATTACCGCAGCCAGTTTCATTCTCATTCATAAAAATAGCGATAAACCAGAAGCGACGCAAAATGTGGTGAAATTCTTTGACTGGGCGTTTACCAAGGGGCAAAGCGCCGCCACGGAATTGGATTATGTTCCGATTCCTGAAACGGTGGTAAAAACCATTCAGGGTAAATGGCAAACCGAATTGAAAAAATAACGAAAAATTTGACCGCACTTTTAAGCGGATTCGTTTAAAAGTGCGGATTCAAAATGAATTTTTATAAAGATAGAAAATTTATGCTTAAAGTAACAAGAAAATGTCTTAATCATCGATGGATTGAGCCGCTGTTTAAATATACGACTCGATTTTTTGCACTCTTGGTTTTTCTTTTACTCTCTGCAATTTTAATTTCACTTATTGCGGGAAGTTGGGACAGCATTCAACAATTCGGATGGTCGTTTTTATGGCATGACGAATGGGATCCGGTGCAAAATCAATACGGCGCGCTGGTGCCTATTATCGGTACGGTCATTACTGCGTTGATTGCGCTTGTGATTGCCGTGCCCGTTTCATTCGGCATTGCGGCATTTTTAACCGAACTTGCGCCCGAATGGCTGAAACGTCCGGTCGGTATCGCTATTGAAATGCTTGCTGCGATTCCGTCTATTATCTACGGTATGTGGGGATTATTTGTTTTTGTACCTTTGTTTCAGGAATATATCCAACCGCATTTGATTGAAACGCTGGGTGATTTGCCGGTGTTTGATTTGCTTTTTTCCGGCGCGCGTTTCGGCATCGGTTTATTTTCCGCCGGGTTGATTTTGGCCATTATGATTATTCCCTTCATTTCGTCCGTGATGCGCGATGTATTCAGTGTCGTTCCTCCGATGTTAAAAGAAAGTGCGTACGGATTGGGTTCGACGACATGGGAAGTGATATGGAAAGTCATTTTACCTTATACCAGAACGGGCGTAATCGGCAGTATTATGCTCGGTCTTGGACGGGCGCTAGGTGAAACTATGGCGGTAACGTTTGTGATTGGTAACGCATTCCAGTTGCCGTCTTCATTATTTTCACCTTCCACGTCGATTGCTTCCGCCATTGCCAACGAATTTAATGAAGCGGGAGGATTGCAAAAATCTTCGCTTATAGAATTAGGCTTGTTGCTTTTCTTAATTACTACGACGGTGCTTGCCATTTCGCGTTTAATGATTTTGCGGATGAATAATAAAGAAGGGAAAAAATCATGAAAAGTAATCAAAACTCACGTTTTTATTGGCGAAAGTGCAAAAACACGCTGATGTTAAGTTTAGCTTATGTCGCGGTTATTTTTGGTTTGTTTTGGCTTTGCTGGATTATTTTCACCTTGGTTACGCGTGGAATTCCGGCGTTATCTCCGGATTTATTTTTACACGAAACTCCCGCACCAAATGAAACGGGCGGACTGATTAATGCTATTTTAGGTTCTTTATTGATGGTTGCGGCCGGCACATTATTAGGAACGCCTATCGGAATATTGGCCGGTACGTATTTGGCGGAATATGGGCGCTATAGCCGTTTTGCCAAAGTGACGCGTTTTTTGAACGATATTTTATTATCGGCGCCTTCTATCATTATTGGTCTGTTTATTTATAGTATTTATGTCGCACAACTTAATCATTTTTCAGGTTGGGCCGGTGCTTTTGCGTTAGCGTTATTAATTATTCCGATTGTGGTACGAACAACGGACAGCATGTTGAATTTAGTCCCTAATAATTTACGCGAAGCGGCGGTAGCCCTGGGTTGTCCGCAGTGGCGAGTGATTGTGATGATTTGTTATCGCGCGGCTAAATCGGGCATTTTAACGGGGATATTACTTGCAGTTGCACGTATTGCCGGCGAAACCGCACCATTATTATTTACGGCACTGTCTAATCAGTTTATGTCATGGGATATGAATTCACCGATGGCAAACTTGCCGGTCGTTATTTATCAATATGCGGCAAGTCCTTTTACGGATTGGAATAATCTGGCTTGGGCCGGTGCAACGTTAATTACATTATTCGTGCTGTGTTTAAATATTGCCACGCGCGTTTTCTTTCAACCGAAACAAAAATAAGGTATTTTTATGGTTAGTTTATCGGAAACCAAAATTGCGGTTAATAACTTAAATTTTTATTATGGCGATTTTCATGCATTGAAAAATATAAATTTAAGAGTTGCTAAAAACAAGGTAACGGCATTTATTGGGCCTTCAGGTTGTGGTAAATCAACTTTATTACGTACTTTTAATCGTATGTTTGAACTTTATCCTAATCAGCGGGCGACGGGAGCAATTAATTTAGACGGTGAAAATCTGTTAGCGACGGATACGGATATTGCGCTTATTCGGGCAAAGGTTGGGATGGTATTCCAAAAACCGACGCCGTTTCCAATGTCAATTTATGATAATGTGGCCTTTGGTATTCGTTTATTTGAGAAATTATCAAAATCCGAATTGAATGACCGTATAGAATGGGCTTTAACGAAATCCGCGTTATGGAATGAAGTTAAAGATAAGCTGTATCAAAGCGGAGACAGCTTATCCGGCGGTCAACAGCAACGTTTATGTATCGCCAGAGGTATCGCGATTAAACCGGATGTTTTATTATTAGACGAACCTTGTTCTGCGTTGGATCCCATATCTACAATGAAAATTGAAGAATTAATTAATGAACTAAAAAACGATTATACGGTGGCGATGGTGACGCATAATATGCAGCAAGCCGCCCGCTGTTCGGATTATACGGCTTTTATGTATTTAGGGGAGTTAGTAGAGTTCGGCGAAACCAAACAGATTTTTGATAAACCAAAAATCCAGAGAACCGAAGATTATATCCGTGGCAAAATGGGGTAATGATTAACATAAAAAAAACAAAAGTGCGGTAAAAAATAACAGAGTTTTTTTCCGCACTTTTGTGCCTCGGTCATATCAACTATAGGAAAGAACATGACAAAAAAGATCTTAGTAGTCGAGGACGAGAGAGCGATTCGTGAAATGATTGCCTTATTTTTATCACAACAGCATTATGATGTGTTAGAAGCGGAAGATTTTCAAAGTGCAGTTAATAAGTTAAAAGAACATCCTAAACTGATCTTGCTGGATTGGATGTTACCGGGGCGTTCCGGTATTCAATTGATTCAACATTTGAAAAAACAAGAGGAAACATCTCAGATTCCAATCATTATGCTTACCGCACGAAGCGCGGAAGATGATTGCATCACATGTCTTAACGCCGGCGCGGACGATTATGTTACCAAACCGTTTTCGCCTAAAGTCTTATTGGCTCGTATTGAAGCGGTCTGGCGACGCGCATACGAGCATAACCCAAAATTTATTCAAATAGACGATTTGCTGCTTGATGAAAATGCCGAACGCATATTTTACCAACAGCAAGAAATTAATTTAAGCGGTACGGAATTTAAGCTGCTTCATTTTTTTATGCATCATCCGGAAAAAGTTTATTCGCGGGAACAATTACTTAATTGTATTTGGAAAGATGATTTAGAAATTGAAGAACGCACCGTCGATAGTTATGTCCGTCGTTTACGCCGAAATCTTGAACCTTATCAATGCGAGCGTTATATACAAACCGTACGGGGGAGTGGTTATAGGTTCTCTAACCATTTCGGGGATTAGTTATGCGAATATTGAATATTCTTGTTGAAATCGTATTTATCATTGGTTTTTCTTTGCTATTTAGTCTCTTCACCGGAGGATTTACTTACTGGCTGATCGCTTTTTTGTCGTTCACATTATTATGGCACCACTTTACGGAGCATCGTTTATTACGAACCCTTCAGCCTAAATATAATCAAAAATTCGCCTTAACCAGTTGGGAAAACGTATCTCAGTCTGTCGCTTACTATCAACGTATAAATCGAAAAGAAAAGATTAAAAATTTACGTTTATTGTCTAAATTAAACCGTAATATTAATTATTTACCGGATGCCATTATTATTTTCAGCCATGACGGTGTGATTGAATGGTGTAATCAAATATCGCAACAACTTTTTGAATTTTATTGGGATAAAAAAACGCCAAAACAAATTCTAAACGTTATCTTTTATGACGAGTTTAAACATTATTGGCAACAAACCAAGCATAACCGCCCTTTAGTATTACTTACCTATAATCAACGTTATTTAGAAATTCATTTAAATTCTTATGATACGAAACGTTATTTATTAGTCGCCCGCGATATAACGGGAATGATTCGTTTGGTTCATTCAAGACAAACGTTCTTAGCGAATATGAATCATGAGTTGAGAACGCCGTTAACGGTTTTACGGGGCTATTTAGAGATGCTTTCTAACGAAAGTCTTACGGATTTTCAAATGAAAGTCGTACAAACTATGTTAGAGCAAAGTCAGCGAATGACATATCTTCTGGAACAACTGAATCAGTTGGCCAAGATAGAAACCTCATCTAATGCCGATCACAATAAATTTAATATGTCAGCATTAATTTTATCTATAAAAAAAGATATGGATATATTAAATCAATCAGGACATCAAATAGAATTTGATATTGAACCGGATATTTATGTATTAGGCGATGAATATCAATTACAAAGCGTTATTACAAATTTAATTCATAATGCGATTAAACATTCCGGGGATAAAAATCTTATACAAGTTCGGTGGCATTCATGTGAACAAGGGATGAAATTTAGCGTTAAAGATCATGGTATCGGTATTCCGCAACAACATATTGCACACTTAACGGAACGATTTTATCGCGTGGACGAATCCCGCAGTAATAAAACCGGCGGCAGCGGATTAGGTCTGGCGATTGTGAAACATGCATTAAAACAGCATCATTCACATTTGGATATTGAAAGCCAAGAAGGCGCCGGAAGCTGTTTTTCTTTTATTATCAAACGAAATTTGATCAGTGATGATAAAACGGAATAAATGGCATAAACCTTTATTGAGGAGTTTTATTCCTGCGGGATAGAAGCTATTGTTAATAGGCATCTATTTCGGGTGGTTTTAATATTATATCGGGTTAAGAATTAGCGGCGAGATGAATTAATCCGTTTAGCGTAAGCAAAGTTAAATATCGGGCGGTTACATCTTAGAATTAAGATAAATGATTGGATTTTGAGATGGTGCCCGAGGCCAGACTTGAACTGGCACGCCCCGAAAGGCGAGGGATTTTAAATCCCTTGCGTCTACCGATTCCGCCACTCGGGCACGATGCGTTTAAATTACGTTCAAAAATTGGAGCGGGAAACGAGGCTCGAACTCGCGACCCCAACCTTGGCAAGGTTGTGCTCTACCAACTGAGCTATTCCCGCATTTGTTTCGGCTTATTGCCGTAACGGATTCGCATTTTACTTATTTTGTTTTGGCTGTCAAACAGAAATTTCAAAAAAAGTCCTAACTGTTTAAAAACAGTACAAGAGCAGGAAAATTCCCCTTTCCCCGGAAAATAATTGTATAATTCTTCCATCAAATATCCATTTGAAAGAATGAGGAAAATAAAAAATGACGGAAAATTTGACCGCACTTCAACAGGCGTTGGACAGTACGGTGACAGATACCATCCGATTGACGCAATACAGCCACGGTGCGGGTTGAGGCTGTAAAATTTCGCCTAAGGTGTTAGGGACAATTTTACAAACCCAACTCGAACAATTTGTCGATCCTCATTTGTTAGTCGGTAACGACACGGCCGATGATGCGGCGGTTTACGATATCGGAAACGGCGTAGGCATTATCAGTACTACGGACTTTTTCATGCCGATAGTGGATGATCCCTTCGATTTCGGTCGTATCGCGGCAACCAACGCGATCAGCGATATTTTCGCCATGGGCGGAAAACCGATTATGGCGATTGCCATTCTGGGCTTTCCGATAAAATTATTGCCGGCTGAGGTTGCGCAACGCATTGTTGACGGCGGACGTTTTGTCTGCAAAGAAGCGGGTATCGCCTTGGCCGGCGGACATTCCATTGACGCACCGGAACCGATTTTCGGGTTGGCGGTAACCGGCATGATTAATACGGAGAAAGTGAAAAAAAACGCTTCCGCCGAAGCCGGTTGCAAGCTTTATCTGACCAAACCGTTGGGAATCGGTGTGCTGACGACGGCCGAGAAAAAAGGCAAATTGAAAGCCGAACATAAAGGATTAGCAACAAAAGTGATGTGTCGGATGAATTCGGTCGGTTCGGCGTTTTCCGAAATTGACGGCGTAACGGCGATGACGGATGTCACCGGATTTGGTCTGCTCGGTCATTTGATTGAATTATGCGAAGGTTCTCATTTGAACGCCACTGTGTATATGGATAAAATTCACACCTTGGACGGTGTTTCGGATTACATTGAAAAAGGCTGTGTGCCGGGCGGTACGACGCGTAATTTCGACAGTTACGGACATAAAGTTTCGCCGATGACGGAAACGCAGAAGGCCGTTTTATGCGATCCGCAAACCTCCGGTGGATTGTTGGTGGCGGTGCGCCCCGATAGCGTTGACGCTTTATTGAGCGTTGCGCAACAAGCTAACACGGACGTTTTTGAAATAGGCGAATTGTCGCCGCCGCAGGAAGGTGAAATTGTTGTCACCGTGAAATAACCCGTATTTCCTTCGCAATCAATCGACCGCAGCTTACTGACTGCGGTTTTTCTTTTGCCGGAAAGTCGGTATAATGCCCGCAATTTTTTTAGCCGAGATAAGTAATGAAATTTATAATTAAACTTTTTCCCGAGATCATGATTAAAAGCGACAGCGTTCGCAAACGGTTCATCAAAATTTTAACCAGCAATATCCGTAACGTATTGGATAAGCATGATGATTCCGTGGCGGTGGTTCGTCATTGGGATTATATTGAAGTGCGGTCAAAACTTGAAGAAAATCGCCCGCACTTAATCGAATTGTTGCAACGTATTCCGGGAATTCACCATTTTCTGGAAGTGGAAGAATGTCCGTTTACGGATTTGCACAATATTTTCGAACAAACGCTGGAACGCATGCGTGATGCGCTTCAAGGCAAAACGTTTTGTGTGCGGGCGAAGCGCCGCGGTAAGCATAGTTTTAGCTCACTGGAAATCGAACGTTATGTGGGCGGCGGGTTAAATCAGCACATTGAAACGGCGACGGTAAAACTGAAAAATCCCGATGTGACGGTTCGTATCGAAGTGGACGATGACAAATTGTTATTTATTAAAGCGCGTCATGAAGGCATTGGCGGTTATCCTATTGGTACGCAGGAAGACGTGTTGTCGTTGATTTCTGGCGGTTTCGATTCGGGCGTGTCCAGTTATATGCTGATTCGGCGCGGTTCCCGCGTACATTATTGCTTCTTTAATTTAGGCGGAGCGGCTCATGAAATCGGTGTGAAACAAATGGCGTATCACATTTGGCACCGTTACGGCAGTTCGCACAAAGTTCGCTTTATTGCCGTTAATTTTGAAGGCGTAGTCGGCGAGATTTTAGAGAAAATCGATAACGGGCAGATGGGCGTGGTGTTGAAGCGGATGATGGTGCGAGCGGCCAGTCAAGTGGCGCGGCGTTTTGCCATTGAGGCCATTGTAACGGGCGAGGCGCTCGGTCAGGTTTCCAGTCAAACCTTAACTAATTTACGTTTGATCGATGAAGCGGCGGACGCTTTAGTATTACGTCCGCTGATTACGCACGATAAAGAACAGATTATCGCCATGGCAAAACAAATCGGCACGGAAGATATTGCGAAATCCATGCCGGAATTTTGCGGTGTGATTTCTAAAAATCCGACGGTAAAAGCGGTGCGTGATCGCATTTTGGCGGAAGAACAGCATTTCGATTTTAATATTCTGGAAAGTGCGGTACAAAATGCCGAATATTTGGATATTCGTCAAATTGCGGAAGAAACGGAAAAAGGCGTGGTAGAAGTTGATGCGGTTTCGGTTTTAGGCGTAAACGACGTAATTTTGGATATTCGCAGTCCGGAAGAAACGGATGAAAATCCGCTGGTATTGGAAGGCCGTCAGATCATTGAATTGCCTTTTTATAAGGTTTCGTCACAGTTTGGCGAGCTGGACCAAAGTAAAAATTACGTTTTATATTGCGAACGAGGCGTCATGAGCAAATTACAGGCCCTGTATCTGAAAGAAAAAGGCTTTAATAATGTTCAAGTGTTTGTCAAAACAAAATAGCTAAAATTTAAATCCCTCGGCGATAACCGGGGGATTTTTTATGTGCTATTTTACCGCCAGTTCCATCATTTTTATGATCACGTTTACGGCATCGACCATGCCTTCAAGGCTGATTAGCTCATGTTTACTATGAAAGTTGTATCCGCCAGTAAAAATGTTCGGACAGGCTAAGCCTTTTTCAGCAAACCATGCGCCGTCTGTGCCGCCGCGAATCGGTTTATGCACGGGCCCGATATTGCAGGCTTTCATGGCTTTGTCAGCTAAATCAATGGATTGCGGTACGGTTTTGACCACGTCATACATATTTTTGTAAGTGTCGGTCAGCGTGACTTCGGCTTTTTGTCGTAATCCTTTTTCTCGATTGAATTTATCCACTGCCTGTCGGATAAATGCTTTTCGTAGCTCAAATTTATCTATATCGAAATCGCGGATCAAATAATGTAATTCGGCTTTTTCAATATCTCCTGTCAAACGCTGTAAATGGAAAAAACCCGCTTTTCCCTCCGTTTTTTCCGGCACTTCATCGACGGGAAGTAATTGTTGGAAATCGCAGGCTAAAGTGAGTGCGTTAATCAGCTTATCTTTTGCCGAACCCAGATGAATATTGCGTCCGTGAATGGTGACTTTTGCCGTCGCGGCGTTAAAGTTTTCGTATTCCAATTCACCTACTTCGCCGCCGTCGATAGTATATGCCCAATCGCAGGGAAAGGCGTCCCACGGGAAATAATGCATGCCTAAACCGATTTCTTCATCGGGCGTAAAGGCGATTCGGATGTTGCAGTGTGGCAAATTGCGTTTTTTTATTTCCGAAAGTGCGGTCAAAATTTCCGCAATTCCTGCTTTGTTATCGGCGCCGAGCAAGGTTGTGCCGTCGGTAACAATAAGGGTTTTGCCGGTTAACTGATGCAGGAAAGGGTAATATACCGGGCTGATAAATTCATCGCCGATACCTAATGCGATATCGCCGCCGCGATAATTTTTGATGACTTCTGCCTGCACGTTTTTTCCGCTGCATTGGGGCGAGGTGTCGAGATGAGAAATTAAACCGATAGTCGGCGCATGAGCGATGTTGGCCGGTAAGAATGCGGTTAAAATGCCGTGTTTGGTTAACGTGATTTCTTCCAGTTCCAGTTGTTGTAATTCCTGCATTAAATGTTTGGCTAATTTAACTTGTCCTTGCGTGCTGGGCGACGATTTCGCACCGATTTTGGATTGAGTATCAAAGGCGGTGTAGCTTAAAAATCGTTCGAGGAGCTGTTCAGTGAATGACATAATACGGATCTCCATAAAAAATATGGGTTACTGTATCAATTTTGCTCTGGAAATTTCTTGATATACGACAAAGATTTACCGTTATTTCAGGGGAATATGGCTTTTTATTGGGAGATCTTTTGTTTTTTGTGGAAAATTCCGCCGAAAACGGATTAATTACTTTTCATTACCGAGGGTTAGCTATATCATATAGCATTTAATTTCTCAGGCGTCTGCAAACAGAATTGTAGGCATGAATTTCATTTAGTTTGTTATGGAGAAAACCAAAGCTAGTGGAACAGACAAGTCAAACTAAACCTATCGTCGAACTGCGTTCTTTAAGAAAAGCATATGGCGATAACACAATTATCAATGATTTTAATCTAACCATTAATAATGGCGAATTTATTACCATTCTCGGTCCGTCAGGTTGCGGTAAAACGACAGTTTTACGTTTAATTGCGGGATTTGAAGAAGCGAATGGCGGACAAATCATTTTGGACGGAGAAGATGTAACGAACATCCCGGCGGAACAACGTCATGTGAATACGGTGTTCCAAAGCTATGCATTATTTCCGCATATGACGATTTTTGATAATGTGGCATTTGGTTTACGCATGCAGAAAGTGCCTGAGAGTGAAATCAAAACTCGCGTGCTCGAAGCCTTACGTATGGTTCAACTGGAAGAAATGGCCGATCGCAAGCCGGCGCAGCTTTCGGGTGGTCAACAACAGCGTATCGCTATCGCACGGGCTGTGGTGAATAAACCGAAAGTTTTGTTGCTGGATGAGTCGTTATCCGCATTGGATTACAAATTACGTAAGCAAATGCAGAATGAGCTGAAATCGTTGCAACGTCAGTTAGGTATTACCTTTATTTTTGTGACGCACGATCAGGAAGAAGCCTTGACTATGTCTGATCGTATTATTGTATTGCGTAAAGGAAATATTGAACAAGACGGTTCGCCGCGTGAGATTTATGAAGAACCGCGTAATTTATTCGTGGCGAAATTTATTGGCGAAATCAATATTTTTGATGCGACGGTGATTGAACGTATCGATGAGCAACGCGTGCGCGCAAATGTCGAAGGTCGAATTTGCGATATTTATGTTGCTCAGCCGGTGCAACCGAACCAAAAACTGAAAGTATTGCTTCGCCCGGAAGACGTGTTGCTTGAAGAATTAGATGAAAACGAGAAATCCAGCGCGATTATCGGTCATATTCGTGAACGTAACTATAAAGGGATGACGCTGGAGTCTACAGTAGAACTTGAGCACAACGGTAAAATGGTGCTTGTCAGTGAATTCTTTAATGAAGACGACCCGAATATCGATCACTCATTAGATCAAAAAGTGGCGGTCACTTGGATTGAAAAATGGGAAGTGGTATTGAATGATGAAAATGACAACCAATAAATTCCAGAAAATTACTGTTGGTATCATCTTCGCCTGGCTGATTTTCTTTGTATTTGCACCGAATTTTTTGGTGTTTATTGTCAGCTTTTTAAGCAAAGATGTCAGTAATTTTTATGCGTTACCATTCACCTTTGAAAACTACGCTCGTCTGTTCGAGCCGCTTTACGGAACGGTGGTGTGGAATTCACTGTACATGTCGGTTATTGCAACCGTACTTTGTTTGGTGATTGGTTATCCTTTTGCCTTTATCATGACGAAAATCAACGAAAAATATCGTCCGTTTCTAATGTTTTTGCTGGTCCTTCCGTTCTGGACAAACTCATTGATCCGTATTTACGGGATGAAAGTGTTTTTAGGTGTGAAAGGTATTTTGAACGAGGTCTTGCTTTCGCTCGGGCTGATTAACGAACCGATTCGTATTTTGAATACGGAAGTGGCTGTGATCATCGGGCTGGTATATTTGTTACTGCCGTTTATGATTTTGCCCTTGTATTCCGCCATTGAAAAATTGGATCTGCGTTTACTGGAAGCCGCAAAAGACTTAGGCGCAAATGCATTTCAGCGCTTCGTGAGAATCATTATCCCGTTGACTATGCCCGGTATCGTTTCCGGTTGCCTGTTAGTGTTATTGCCGGCAATGGGCATGTTCTACGTGGCGGATTTACTGGGCGGCGCGAAAGTATTATTGGTGGGTAATGTCATTAAGAGCGAATTCTTGGTATCCCGCAACTGGCCGTTCGGTGCCGCAATCAGTATCGGATTAACCATTCTGATGGCATTGTTGATTTTCGTTTATTATAAAGCGAATAAATTACTGAATAAGAAAGTGGAGTTAGAATAATGAATCGTATGCTACGTAATTTCTTTATGTTTGTGGTGTACGCCTATTTGTACATTCCTATTTTTATTCTGGTAGGCAATTCCTTTAACGGCGACCGCTACGGATTAAGTTGGAAAGGCTTCAGCTGGAACTGGTATGAACGTTTGTTTAATAACGATACCTTAATTCAGGCGGCGGTTCATTCCGTTGTGATTGCTTTTGTCGGCGCCACGTTGGCCACTATTATCGGCAGTTTAACGGCGATTGCTCTTTATCGTTATAAATTCCGCGGTAAACAGGCGGTAAGCGGCATGTTATTTGTCGTGATGATGTCGCCGGATATCGTGATGGCGGTGTCTTTACTGGCATTGTTTATGATTGTGGGTATTTCATTGGGTTTCTGGTCATTATTGTTGGCGCACGTAACTTTCTGTTTACCTTATGTGGTAGTCAGCGTTTTTTCACGTTTGAAAGGTTTCGATATTCGAATGCTTGAAGCGGCGCGCGATTTGGGCGCGAGTGAGATTACGATTCTGCGTAAAATCATTTTACCGTTGGCCTTGCCGGCAATCGTGTCAGGTTGGTTGTTAAGTTTTACCCTTTCATTGGATGATGTTGTCGTATCTTCTTTTGTGAGCGGAGCAAGTTACGAAATTTTGCCGTTGAAGATTTATTCATTGGTAAAAACCGGAGTGACGCCTGAAGTTAATGCACTGGCAACCATTATGATCGTATTGTCGCTGGTTCTGGTGATGGTTGGTCAATTAATCGGACGTAAGCACAAAGCCTAAAAAAACTTCGTCTGGACAAACCGCACTTTTATCCATAAAATAGCGCCCGACCGGTAAGCTAGAAACTAGCCTAAAGTCAGGCGTTTTTTTATGTCTTTATATAAGAAAGACGGATACTCTTAACGTAATCATTGGAGAAAATCTAAATGAAAAAATTAGCAGGTCTTTTCGCAGCTAGCTTGGTTGCGGTTGCGGTGACAGGCTGTAATGATAAAGACAGCAAAGCGGCCGTTGCGAACGACACGCAGGCTTCAGGCGACAACGTTGTTAATCTTTACACTTGGACCGAATATGTACCGGACGGTTTATTAGACGAATTTACCAAGGAAACGGGCATTAAAGTAAACGTTTCCAGTCTTGAATCAAACGAAACCATGTACGCCAAAGTCAAATTACAGACGAAAGGCGACGATAGTTACGACGTTATTGCGCCGTCTAACTACTTTGTGTCTAAAATGGCACGCGAAGGCATGTTAAAAGAATTGGATCACAGCAAATTACCGGTGATTGCCGAGCTTGATCCGAACTGGTTGAATAAACCTTACGACGAAGGTAATAAATACAGCCTGCCGCAATTATTAGGCGCGCCGGGTATCGCATTTAACGTGAATACTTATAAAGGTTCGGATTTCACTTCCTGGGGCGATTTGTGGAAACCCGAATATGCCGGCAAAGTCCAATTATTGGATGATGCGCGCGAAGTTTTCAATATCGCATTGGTGAAATTGGGTCTGGATCCGAACACGACCAAGCCGGATGAAATCAAAGCGGCTTATGAAGAATTATTGAAATTGCGTCCTAACGTTCTTTCATTTAATTCCGATAATCCGGCGAATTCATTCATCGCGGGCGAAGTGGAATTAGGCCAGTTATGGAACGGTTCCGTGCGTATTGCGAAGAAAGAAGCGCCGAATACCATCGACATGGTGTTCCCGAAAGAAGGTCCGGTGTTGTGGGTGGATACGTTAGCCATCCCGGCAAATGCAAAACATCCGGATGCGGCGCATAAATTAATCAACTATTTATTAAGCGCAAAAGTCGCGGAAAAATTAACCCTTGAAATCGGTTATCCGACTTCCAACTTAAAAGCCAAAGAAAAATTACCGACCGAAATCACTCAGGATCCGGCAATTTATCCGACGGAGGAAGTCTTGAAAAATGCTCATTGGCAGGATGATGTGGGTGAAGCCGTGGAGCTTTACGAAAAATATTATCAAGAGTTAAAAGCGGCAAAATAATCGCCCGTTCGGTAATGGCATGACCGATACGGCGGGAATTAATCTGCAAGCCGAAACAAAAAGTGCGGGCAAAAAAACGATCGTTTTTTTGCCCGCACTTTATCGTTTTAGCCGTTTACGGTAATAATTTCGCCAACAGGGCGGCGGTAAACTGTTCCGGTTGTTCCACCATCGGGCTATGTCCACTGTTTTTAATAATGGTCATCGAAGTTTGCGGGAACTGTTTGGCTATGAGGATCCAAGGGTCTATTGGTGTGATAAGATCATGATCGCCCCAAATAAAATCGATGGGAATCGTCATATTCTGTAATACTGTGGGGACATCGTATTTGCGACTAAAAAATAACCAACGAACGATATTACGGAAAATCTTTTCCGTGCCAAATAAATATTTTACTTCGGCTACGGCATGCGGTGGGATTTTGCTTTGATCATAAAATATGCGCGAACCAAGCAACGTAGTATATTCGTCTTTACCGCTTTTTAGTTCGTCAAGCGATACGCCGGCTTCCATTTCGAGTTGTCCCGGTGCGCCGCTCATTACTATCCCTTTAACGCGCTCTTTTCGTTGGGATGCATAATGTAATGCTATTAAGGCTCCAAGGGAGTTGCCGACTAAATATATGGGAGTTGAACAGTTTTCGGTAATAGCGTCCAGTTCTTTAAATGCTTTTTGTTGGCTGCCTTCAAAGGCGACGGGGATGGGATCGGTGAATACGAAAGTTTTAAATCCTTGAGATGTGATATTTTGAACGACGGTGTCCCAAATCCATCCGCCGGCAAATAATCCGGGCAAGAAAATAATGGGTTCTCCGTTTCCTTTTGTTTTATACGGCATAATGTGTTTCTCCTTAATTATGATTACAATATAATCAATTATTGGTTGTATTGCAAACAGAGATTGTTATTTAAATTTAAGAAAAATGGTTTAAATACGAATACTTGAACCATTTCAGCATTGAATTTAAGGATGAATGAAGTCGACTATTCTTACCAGCCGCCCCCCAAAGCTTTATATAAACTTACTAAATTTTTCGCCCGATTTAGGCGAATCTGGATGAGTTGGTTTTGGTAATCCAGGGCATTCAGGCGTTCGGTGAGAGCGTTATCCAGATTTTTGTCGCCGTATTTAAACAGTTTTTCGGCATTGGCGGCGGAAACCTGCGCTTTTTTGACCGCACTTTGCTGCAATTCCGCCTGACGGTTTAAGGCATATTGCGTCTGATAGGCGTTGTCCACATCCGCCAGCGATTGAATCAGCGTTTTGTCGTATTGCAGTAAAGCGGTTTTCAGGCGCGCATCCGCCGCATCAATGTTGGCCTGAATGCGCCCATTGGTGAAAATCGGTACGCTGAATCCGCCGCTGAGCAATCCCGCCCAGCCTTTTAATTCGGAAATATCGGAATTCACTTCAATACGACCGGTTCCACCCATAAACTGAATATCGAATCTCGGATAAAGATCCGCTTTGGCGCTGGCTAATTTGGCCGCCGCGGCCTGAATTTGCGCCCGATTGATGCGTAAGTCCGGACGGCGATCAAGCAAATCACTCGGCATTACGCCGGCAGGCGGATTAGGCAACGAGACCAGCGGATCGCCATTTTTGTCGATCTGGAATCCTTGCGGCGTTTGTCCGGTTAACACCGCAATAGCGCGTTCGTTGGCGGCAATTTGGCTGTTCAGCGTGGCTTGCTGCGCCTGTACCGCGGTGAGGCGGTTTTCCACTTGTAACACGTCGTTGGCGTTGGCCTGTCCCGCGTTAAATCTGCCTTGAGCGTAATTTTTGAGGCGGTTTAACACGGAAAGAGACTGATTCAATACGGCGTTTTGCTGTTGTAATGCGAAAATATTGAAATAGTTTTCAGCAATTTGTCCGGCAATCAGCATTTGGGTGGCGTAAATCTGATTTTGCACTGCGATTTCGCTGGCTTTGGCGGCATCGGCATCACTGCGTTTTTTGCCGAAGAAATCCAGTTCCCAGCTTGCCACGATACCGGCGTATTGATTATTGCCCGATGTGGTGTTGTTTTCACCCGTTAACGGACTATTAATTATGTGAGAGCGCGTGCCGCCCGCCCGTCCTTCGCCGGAAACTTTCGGACCTTTATCCGCTTCGGTGTAAGCCGTATTGGCTTGCGCTTCGGCTAAGCGGCTGCGCGCCATGGCAATGTCGAGATTGTTGTGTAGTCCTTGCTCGATCAGCCGGCTGAGTTGCGGATCATGCCACTGTCGCCACCATTGGCTGATGTCGGCGGAACCGCTGCCTTTGCCGGTTTGTTCGAAGCCGGCGGGCAGCTTGATTTGCGAATTTAAATCCACATCGGTGTGAGCGCAGGCGATTAATGTCATCGCCGCGGCAATAAGTGAAAATTTATGAATGAATTGCATAAATAACCTCAACGTAAATCAGGTTTTTAAAATCCGATATTGCATATTTTCCGGCAAAGACGGTTTTTGCCGGATAGTCAAAAAACAATGAAAAAACCGACCGCACTTTTATCCCTGTTTAGATAACATTGTCTTAAATTGCATCAGCGCGACGGATAAAAATAATGCGCCCAATGCCGCCATTTTTGCTAAATCGTCCCAAACCATACTCAGATTCGCTCCTCTAAATAACACGTCTTTTGCGTAAGAACCTAAAATCGTGGTGGGAGAAAACTGGGTTAAATATTGCGCTAACGGCGGCATATTTTCCAAGGGAGACATGGTGCCCGACAACATATACATTACAAGATAAACCGGCAGGCAAAGCAGACCGAATTGCGGCATAGTGGGGGCAAAAACCGCCAGTAAAATTCCCAGCGAAGCGATGGAAAAAATAAAAATAACCACGCCTAAGCTGAATAATCCGATGGATGCATTGGTGATAGGAATAGCCAGGTAGCGCTGTACGACAAATTTAAGCGACAGCATAGCGACAACAAACAGAACCAAGCCGTTTGCCAATACTTTGGCTACAGCAATTTCGCTGGAGCGAACGGGCATTACCAGTAAATGTTCTATTGTGCCGCGTTCCCGTTCGCGGATAACCGCCGCACCGACCAATAACATTGTGAGCAGATTTAAATTCCCCACAACTTGAATTGCACCCATAAACCATTTACTGGAATAATTTGGGTTATACAGTACGTTGACCGCCGTTTTTATCGGCATAGGCGCATTAGCTGTTTTGAGAAAACGGTTTAATTCACCGGTGAAAATCTGAGTGATATAGGATGAACCGATACTTGCCTGAGTCATCGCCGTCGCATCGATCAAAATTTGAATCTGAGGATTACGGCCGGCCAGAATATCTCGCTGATAATTCGGCGGAATATCGACGATAAAGGTGAAATTACCGTTATCCATTAAATCGTCGATTTGCTCTTGCCGGATTTGTTCGACTTTTTTGAAATAAGGATTGAGCAGGGCGTCTTTCAGCCGATAGGAAAGCGCGGAATGATCATGATCGACAATCCCGAGAGACGCATTTTTTACTTCTGTCGTCGGAAGATTGGCGACACTGATTAAAGCAATGGTAAACATATATATGATTAAAACCAGCAAGGTGAGATCACTAAACAGGCTTTTAAATTCTTTAGCGGAGAGAAAAAGGACATTTTTAAACCAGCGTAACATGTTATTTCTCCTGTTTTTTTAAGAAAAAGACAGCAAGGCTGATATATATAATATAAATTGTCGCCAGCTGAATATAGTTAGGAGTTAACTCTGTAAAACTTAATCCTTTGGTAAAACCGCCTAAACTGATATTTTGAAACCATGCGCCCGGAAATATTTTAGATACGACGGCTAAATGTTTATCCAGTGCGGAAGTAGGATAGAATATTCCTGCAAGGTGAATGGCCGGCACAATACTGATAATTGCCGTCGCAAAGATCGCCGCAACCTGTGATTTCACAAAAGTTGAAACGAATAACCCGAATGCCGTTGAAGCGCAGATCCCAATCAGGCAGCCGAAGAACATTGCCAATGCTGATCCTTTAATGGGGACACCGAAGATTAAAATGGATACGCCTACCAACAACAGATAACTGAGAAAGGATAAGAGAATATAAGGTAACTGTTTCCCCAGCAGAAATTGAAATTTGGAAGCCGGTGAGCCGTATAAATTCATAATTGAGCCGATTTCCCGTTCGCGTACCACGCCAAGTGCGGTCATCATGGCGGGAATTAAAACCATTGCCAACATAATGATACTCGGGGTGATGGCGTAAATGCTTTTGAAATCCTGATTATAGATGAAACGGGCTTCGGTAACGGTATTCACGGGCAGGCTAATGCCTTGTTCTTTCAAGGTCTCCATCATATATTGACGAATGACACCGGAGGCGGAACCGTTCAGATTTTCCGCGACGGAAGGAAACGCGCCATCAATAAACAAGCCTACTTCCGGCTGTTGGGCGCTCAGCATTTTTTTGCCGAAATCAACGGGAATTTCAATCACCAACTTGATTTCACCGGTTTGTAAAGCGGATTTGATTTCATCCACCGAATGCAGATTCGCTTGTCGGATAAAATAAGGCGAGCCGGCAAAATATTCTATGAATTTACGGCTTTCGGAACTGTTATCGTGATCCAACACTTTGAAATTAGACGGATTAATATCAAAGGAAATACTGCCCGCCATGGCTAAAAGCATAATGATCGGTCCGCAAAAAGCAAAAAATAACCGGATATTATCCCGCAACAGCTCTTTTCCTTCCCGCACGGAGAATGTCCACACCAACGACCACCACGCCAAAAAACCGGTGCGGGTTTCAAAAACCTCTGAATTTTTGACCGCACTTTCATCCGTGCTTTCATTACTTGGCGGCGCAGTAATATCGTCCGCTTGTTCTTCCAGATAAAGAATAAAGGCTTCTTCCAATGTCGGAGCGTTTTTACCGATACGTAATTCTTCCGGCGTGCCTACGCCTAGTACGCGCCCGCGGTGCATAAAGGAAATACGATCGCAACGGGCGGCTTCGTTCATAAAGTGAGTGGTGACGAAAATGGTAATGCGATCTTCGCGGGAAAGCTTGATTAAATATGCCCAGAACATATCCCGCGCCGCCGGATCCACCCCCGAGGTGGGTTCGTCCAGAATCAACACTTCCGGCTTGTGCAAACAGGCGGCGGCAAGTTGTAAACGCTGACGGATCCCTAACGGTAGGGAAGAGGGTTTTTCATCGGCAAGATCGAGCAGATCGAATTGTTTCATGGCGGAATTGACCGCGGCGTCCCATTGCGCGGAGGGGATTTGAAACAGTTTGGCGTGCAATTTCAGGTTTTCGGATACGGTTAATTCTTCGTATAAAGAAAAAGCCTGCGACATATATCCCACTCGTTTGCGCGTGTCGATGTTGCCGGCGTCAACCGGTTGTCCCAGCAGGGTTGCCGTGCCTTCGGTAGGATCGAGCAAACCGGTAAGCATTTTCATGGTAGTGGATTTACCGCAGCCGTTGGAACCTAAAAAACCGAAAATTTCCCCTTTTGGAATGGTGAAACTGACGTGATCCACGGAAACGAAATCACCGAATTTTTTGGTTAACCCTTTCGCGATAATGACGGGCGGTTCGCCGGCTTTTACTTCAAAAGGCGGAATCACTAAGCCGTTTTCCGTACCGCGTTTTTCCGGCGGCAATAATTTAACATAGGCTTGTTCCAGATTATCGCTTTGAGTTTCCGCGATGATTTCTTGAGTCGGTTTATCCGCAATCAGCTTACCGTCATCCATGGCCAGCACGTGTTCGAAATTTTCCGCTTCATCGATATAGGCGGTGGCGACGATTACCGTCATGTTCGGCGTTTCCTGTCGAAGATCCGCCACCAATTGCCAGAATTGGCGACGGGAAAGAGGATCCACCCCGGTCGTAGGTTCGTCTAAAATCAGTAAATCCGGGCTGTGCACCAAAGCGCAACAGAGACTGAGTTTTTGTTTCATCCCGCCCGATAATTTTCCGGCCGGTCGGGCGGCGAAGGGTGCCAACCCGGTAGCTTTCAGCAAGCGCTCGATACGGGCTTTGCGGTATTGTTTCGGCAAACCGAACAGACGGGCGTGGAAGTCCACGTTGTCGTAAATGGATAATGTCAGATAGAGATTTTTACCCAACCCTTGCGGCATAAAAGCGATTTGGTGAGACAGCGATTCCCGTGCTTTTTTATCCGCCAGATTTTTACCAAACACCTTGACCGTGCCGGATTGAATGATTTTGGTGCCGGCGATCACGGAAAGCAACGTGGATTTACCCACTCCGTCGGGACCGATTAAGCCCACGGTTCTGCCTTGCGGAATCTGCAGATTGATGTGCGAAAGTGCGGTCGTTTTTCCGTAAGAATGGACCAGATTTTCAACCGACACTGCCAAGGTCGTTTCTGTCATTATTGGTTACCTGCGGGTAATTTTACGGCAAGTTGTTCGGACCATTCGGCATCCGGCGCGTATTTCACATAACCTACCGCCGTCATACCGCCTTTTAAGAAACGTTCGTATTGCTGAGCGATTTCCTGCGGTACCTGCAATTTCACTTTGAACATTAATTTTGTCCGTTCTTCCGTGGTCTCGACGGATTTCGGAGTGAATTGCGCGTTGTTGGAAACGAAGGTAATTTTGGCCGGGAACACCGCATCCACACCGTCCAATATGATACGGGCGTCATCTCCGATTTTAACCTGATTCATTTGGTGAGAGGTTAAGAACACGTTAATGTAAGTGTCGGTAGGATCCAACAGACTGATGACTTTGCCTCCGACCCCAAGTACGTTGCCCACTTCGGCAATTTGATATTCCACCCAACCGGCTTTCGGCGCTTTAATCAGCATATCGCTGTTTTGCGATTGCGCCTGATCCAATTGTGCCTGAGCCTGATTCACCGCCGCATCCGCTTCCGCTTTGGCGGCTTTTGCGGTGTTTAGCGCCGCCAGCGCCGCCCGGTAATTCGCCTGACGACGATCCAATTCGCTGGCGGAAACCAGATTTTCACGACGCAATTTTTGCGCATTGTCCAAATCCAGTTTCGCTACTTTGAGTTGTTGTTGTTGGGAATCGATTTGCGCAACGGCCCGCGCAACGGCTTCCTGTGCCCGTTGTTTTTGCGCATTCGCCGCATCTACTTGAGTTTGTGAAATGCTGGAAGACAGACGGGCGAGATTTTGCTCGGGTTGCACTTCATCGCCTTCCTGCACGTAAATTTCTTCTACTCGTCCAGAGTACAGCGTGGCGATATCTAAACGTTTCAGCTCCAAACGACCGTTAACGGCGGCAATGCCGGGCAGATCTTCGGTTTTTAATTTTCCGTTATACCAAACGGCGCCGCCTGCAAGGGCCGCCGCCACAAGCGCGGCAACGATAAATTTTGCTTTCATAATTATTCCTTATACTTACTCAAGCCAAGCGAACTAATGAAATTAGTATAGCAATATTATATTGTGCCGTATTTTCACTTCAACCGACAAAAAGCAACAAAGTGTTGCTTAATTTAAGTTGCTCGGTTACAGTGTGAAAAATTCAAAAGAGAAGCAATGATGAAAAAACAAGACATTCGGGTGGAAAAAACGCTGCACAAAATCCGAACGGCATTCTTAGATTTGCTGGATGAAAAGGAATTCGAACAGATCACGGTGCAGGATATTCTGAACAAAGCGAAAATCAATCGTTCCACATTTTACAAATATTACATGAACAAAAATGAAGTGGCGTTAGCCTTAGTGAGCGAATTGAAGCTGATTTTCGGTTCCGACTTGGAGCAGCGTTTCACCATTTCGACCCTGGAATTTGCCAAACTGATGCGACCGGTGTTTTTGGCGAATCAGGATTTGGTGCGTAAAATCAGCAAAATCCGCACACCCAAAATTCATTTTCTGGAAGATTTGCGGGAAATGGTGAAAATGGCGTATGTGAAACATCAACGTCATTGTTCCGATTTTTCGCTGGAAGAGCTTAATTTTCAAGGACATTTGTTCGGCACCATATCCTTAACCGTGTTGCAGTATTTTATCGAACACGACATTGAACTGTTTGAAACCCGAGCCGTAATAGAAAATATTACGGAAGTATTTAATTTATTGATTATTAAGGATAAAGACGAGTAAAATCTGCCTTTTTCGTCCATAACGATTTTCTCATAAACCAATGAAACGATTATTTTTATTTTTAACCTTAATTTTGACCGCACTTTCGGCGCAGGCGGGATTGTTCGGCGCCGCCGAATCGCGTTTTTTGCCGGCCGACGACGCTTTTCAATTTTCATCGGAACAGCGGGATAATCGGCTTACGCTAAACTGGCAAATCGCCGAGGATTATTATTTATACCGCAAAGAAATTCGGCTGCGCGGGAAAAACGTCACATTGGGCGAAACGGATTTTCCGCAGGGTAAAGTTCATCAGGACGAATTTTTCGGCGAAACGGAAATTTATATGAATCAACTGGCGCTAACCGTGCCGTTGCAGGATGCGACGGACAATGCCGAAGTTGAAGTGACCTATCAGGGCTGCACCAAAGGATTTTGTTATCCGCCGGAAACTCAAACCGTGGCGTTGACGAAGCCGGCGGACGGAAAAAGTGCGGTCAAAAAAACAGATGAAAATTTGACCGCACTTTTAAACGGCGCGAGCGAGCAGGATCAATTGGCGGCGCGTCTGTTTCGGTCGAAATATGCGGTGTTCTGGTTTTTTCTGTTGGGATTGGGCCTGGCGTTTACTCCTTGCGTGTTGCCGATGTTGCCGTTACTGTCCGCTGCGGTCGTCGGACGAGGACAGCGTCCGAACGGCCGGCGCGCTTTTGCGCTGAGTTTCGTTTATGTGCAGGGAATGGCGCTGACTTACACCTTGCTCGGATTGATTGTCGCGGCAATCGGGCTGTCGTTTCAGGTGGCGTTGCAAAGCCCGGCGGTATTGATTACTTTGTCCGCGCTGTTTGCGCTGCTGGCGGCGTCTATGTTCGGCGCGTTCAATTTGCAACTGCCGGCAAGCTGGCAGACGAAGCTTACTCAAATCAGCCAAAACCGGCAATCCGGCGCCTTCGGCAGCGTATTTGTGATGGGCATGCTGGCGGGATTGGTGGCGTCGCCTTGCACTTCCGCGCCGCTTTCCGGCGCGTTGCTGTATGTGGCGCAGTCGGGAGATTTGGTCACCGGCGCCGTTACGCTTTATTTATTGGCGCTGGGCATGGGCGTGCCGCTAATTCTGATTACTCTGTTCGGCAATCAAATTCTGCCGAAATCCGGCGCCTGGACGAACCGGGTGAAAGAGCTGTTCGGCTTTATTTTATTGCTGCTGCCGGTGATTCTGCTTGAACGCGTATTTCCCGATTGGTCTGTGCCGCTATGGGCGGTGTGGACGATTGCTTTCTGCTGCTGGCTGGCGTCCGAATATTATTGGCTCGGATTGCTGGTTTCGCTGGCGGCGTTTTTTGCCGTATATGCGTTTCATCATGACGAATCGACGGAAAGTGCGGTCAAAAAATCCGCTGTTTTTCGCCCGCACTTTACCCGAATCGACAGTTATAACGAGTTGCAACAAGCCTTGGCGGCAAATCCGAAAGCGATAGCCATGCTGGATTTATATGCGGATTGGTGCGTCGCCTGCAAAGAATTTGAAAAATATACGTTTCCCGCTTCTGAGGTGCAAAAAGCGTTTGAAAACGTTCTGCTGTTACAAGCGGATATGACCAAAAACAGCGCGGAAAACACGGAATTAATGAAACGGTTGAATGTGATGGGACTGCCGACCATTATTTTCTTCGAGCAATCGGGCAGGGAAATTCAGGGCGCGCGCGTCACCGGTTTTATGGA
Organism: Exercitatus varius; assembly: GCF_029577735.1. Taxonomy (NCBI): domain Bacteria; kingdom Pseudomonadati; phylum Pseudomonadota; class Gammaproteobacteria; order Pasteurellales; family Pasteurellaceae; genus Exercitatus; species Exercitatus varius. Next base: position 47,050 of record NZ_JARQTO010000001.1, read on the forward strand.
AGCTCAACCTTTTGCGGATTGGGTTAACGGATTAACAAAATAGAAGAGGACAAAATATGACAGCACAAAGCGGTATTTTATTGGAACATTGCAAAGCGGGCATTTATTTGGAAGCGGATATTACGGATTTCGCGGCAATTCCGCAGGCGTGCCGCGATTTTTGCGCGCGTTTGGACGGTTTTCTGGCGCAGTATCCCGACGCCAATTTAGGCGCCGTGCTGGCGTTCGGTCACCAAGCCTGGCGCCGGCTTGCCGGGGCGGATTCGGCGCCGCAACTGAAATCTTTCACCGCTTTAGGCAAAGGCGGTTTAAGTGCGCCGGCAACCCAAAACGATTTGCTGGTGCATATTCAGTCGGATCGTCCCGATGTGAATTTCAGCGTGGCGCAGGCGGCGGTGGCGGCGTTCGTAAGTGCGGTCGAAATTCGCCAGGAAATTCACGGTTTCCGTTGGGTGGAAGAACGGGATTTAACCGGTTTTATCGACGGCACGGAAAATCCGAAGGACGAACAGCGCGCGGCGGTGGCGTTAATTGCGGACGGTGCGGACGCCGGCGGCAGTTACGTATTTACTCAGCGCTGGGAACATGATTTGGATAAATGGGCGAAATTATCCGACGAGAAACAGGAAAGCGTTATCGGGCGCACCAAACCGGACAGCGTGGAACTGGACGATGTGCCGCCGACATCTCACGTCGGACGGGTGGATTTAAAAGAAAACGGCGAAGGCTTGAAAATTCTGCGTCAGAGCCTGCCGTACGGAACGGCGAGCGGCACCAACGGCCTGTTCTTTATTTCCTATTGCGCCCGTCTGCACAATATCGAACAGCAATTATTGAGCATGTTCGGCGAACTCGACGGCAAAACCGACCGATTGTTGGGATTCACCAAACCGGTCACGGGCAGCTATTATTTTGCGCCGTCTCTGGACGCGCTGAAAGCGCTTTAATTCTGCAAAAAACAATGAAAAAATCGCCCGCACTTTGCGGGCTTTTTTGATCGGATCCGTAGCATTGCGCAATCGTTTGCGATATAATGCCGCGGATTTTTTATGAAAGCTAACCGTTCTAATCAAAAAGGAAATAACCATGCAAACTCGTCCTATTCGTCAAGCGTTATTAAGCGTGTCTGACAAAACCGGCATTGTGGAATTCGCACAAGGCTTGGTGCAACGCGGCGTTAAATTATTATCAACCGGCGGAACCGCTAAATTACTGGCAGACAGCGGTTTGCCGGTGACCGAAGTGTCCGATTACACCGGTTTCCCGGAAATGATGGACGGTCGGGTGAAAACGCTTCATCCGAAAGTGCACGGCGGAATTTTAGGTCGTCGCGGTACGGACGATGAAGTGATGCAAAAACACGGTATCGAAGCCATCGATATGGTAGTGGTGAATCTTTATCCTTTTGCCCAAACGGTGGCGAAACCGAATTGCACATTGGAAGATGCGGTGGAAAATATCGACATCGGCGGGCCGACTATGGTGCGTTCTGCGGCGAAAAATCACAAAGATGTGGCGATCGTGGTGAATAATTCGGATTTTGATATGGTTTTAGCGGAAATGGATCAGAATCAAAACGGTTTAACTTTGGAAACCCGTTTCGATTTGGCTATTCGTGCGTTTGAACATACCGCGCAATACGATTCCATGATCGCTAATTATTTCGGTCAAATGGTGAAACCTTATTTTGCTGCGGCGGAAGAAGACAAAGAGGCGAAGTGCGGTCAATTTCCGCGGACTTTAAATTTGAACTTCATTCGCAAACAAACCATGCGTTACGGTGAAAACAGCCATCAAAACGCGGCGTTTTACGTAGAGAAAGAAGTGAAGGAAGCCTGCGTTTCCACCGCCAGACAATTACAGGGCAAAGCGCTTTCTTACAATAATATTGCAGATACCGACGCCGCATTGGAATGTGTCAAATCTTTCGATGAGCCGGCTTGTGTGATCGTGAAACACGCGAATCCTTGCGGTGTGGCGTTGGGCAAAGATGCGTTGGAAGCTTATAACCGCGCTTATCAAACCGATCCGACCTCCGCATTCGGCGGCATTATTGCGTTCAACTGCGAATTGGATGAAGCGACCGCGAAGGCTATCGTCGAACGTCAATTCGTGGAAGTGATTATCGCACCGACGGTTTCAGCGGCGGCAGTTGAGGTGGTGAAAGCGAAGAAAAACGTGCGTTTGTTGGAATGCGGCGCATTAAGCAAACCGCAACCTCGCCTGGATATGAAACGCGTGAACGGCGGTTTATTGGTTCAGGACGCCGATTTAGGCGAAGTCACCGTTGACGATTTGGAAGTGGTGAGCAAACGTAAACCGACCCGACAGGAATTAGAAGACATGCTATTTTGCTGGAAAGTGGCGAAATTCGTGAAATCCAATGCGATTGTTTATGCGAAAAACAACCAAACCATCGGTATCGGCGCCGGTCAAATGAGCCGCGTGTATTCGGCGAAAATCGCGGGCATCAAAGCGCAAGACGAAGGGTTGGAAGTGAAAGGCTGCGTGATGGCGTCGGACGCTTTCTTCCCGTTCCGCGACGGCATTGACGCCGCCGCCGAAGTGGGGATTGAATGTGTCATCCATCCGGGCGGTTCGATGCGCGATCAGGAAGTTATCGATGCGGCGGACGAACACAACATGGTGATGGTATTGACTAAAATGCGTCATTTCCGTCACTAAGAATTGTTACTTTTCTTTGCGTTGCCAAAGAAAAGTAACCAAAAGAAAGGCAACCCTGCTTTGCCTTTTTTCCTAAAAATAGTTTAATTTACTTAACGGAAAATTTGTAAACTCGCTACGCTCACACAGTACAAATTTTCCTATAAATTAAACCATTTTTAGGCGGCAAAGAAGGGAACCCATTTAGGAAATATCAAAATTTGTTAAAAATTAACCGCACTTTATGTTCGGTTCAGTCCCCGCCTGAAATGCCTGAGTGACTTGAATTTTCGTTAAAAAATTTCAATAAAGCGAAGGACGGTATTGAAGTCGGGCGTGTTTCTTTGGGTTCGTTTTTCTTTGTATAAGCGAAGAAAACGGACAGAAAAATAAGCATTGGATTAAGAAAAAATAAATTAAAGGATACCCAAATATGAACATCCTCATCATCGGTAACGGCGGTCGCGAACATGCACTTGCTTGGAAAGCGGCGCAGTCACCATTAGCGACGAAAGTTTTTGTTGCGCCTGGAAATGCAGGTACGGCATTGGAAAGTGCGGTGGAAAATGTGAACATTTCCGCAACGGATGTGCCCGCCTTAGTAAAATTCGCGCAGGACAATAATATCGGTTTAACCATCGTAGGACCCGAAGCTCCGTTGGTTGTAGGCGTGGTGGATGCTTTTGAGAAAGCGGGTTTAACCATTTTCGGGCCGCGTCAATCCGCCGCGCAGTTGGAAGGTTCCAAAGCCTTTACCAAAGATTTTCTGGCTCGTCATCATATTCCGACGGCGGAATATCAAAATTTCACCGATGTGGAGCAGGCGCTGGCTTATGTGCGTGAAAAAGGTGCACCGATTGTCATTAAAGCGGACGGTTTAGCCGCGGGCAAAGGCGTAATTGTTGCGATGACCTTGAGCGAAGCGGAAGCCGCCGTTAAAGACATGCTTTCCGGCAATGCGTTTGGTGATGCGGGTAGTCGCGTGGTTATCGAAGAATTTTTAGACGGCGAAGAAGCCAGTTTCATCGTGATGGTGGACGGCGAACATGTCGAACCGATGGCAACCTCGCAAGATCACAAACGCGTAGGCGAAGGCGATAAAGGTTTAAACACGGGCGGCATGGGCGCTTATTCGCCGGCGCCGGTAGTCACTCAGGAAATCCACAATCGCGTAATGGAACAGATTATTTACCCGACCGTGCGCGGCATGGCGGCGGAAAATAATGTGTACAAAGGTTTCTTATACGCCGGCTTGATGATCGATAAAAACGGCCAACCGAAAGTGATTGAATTCAACTGCCGTTTCGGCGATCCCGAAACCCAACCGATTATGATGCGAATGAAATCGGATTTGGTGGAGCTTTGCTTAAAAGCCTGCAAAGGCGAATTGGATCAAATGAAATCGGAATGGGCAACGCAAGCGGCGTTAGGCATTGTGCTGGCCGCCGAAGGTTATCCGGGCGATTATCGCAAAGGCGATGAAATCACCGGCATTCCGGCTCAGGCGACGCCGGGGGAAAAAGTTTTCCTGGCGGGCGTTGCGGAAAAAGACGGCAAGTTCGTCACCAACGGCGGTCGCGTACTTTGTGTGACGGCGCTTGGCGACAGCGTTTTCGAAGCGCAGCAAAAAGCCTTGAAACTTGCCGAACAAGTAAACTGGACGGGGCGTTTCTATCGCCGTGACATCGGTTATCGCGCGGTGGCGAGAGAAAAAAACGTTTAATTTTTTGCCCGCACTTTGAGAAAAAGTGCGGGCAATTTTTTCATTGTTTTTTACGCCGGATTTAACTCCAGCAAATACTGAGTGAAACTGCGGATAGTCGGCACCGTGCCGCGGTTTTTGTAGTAGATGACGGAAAGCGGAACGCTCGGCATTTCCCAGTCCGGCAGCACGTTTACCAATTCCGGCATTTGCTCGCCTACAAAAGTCGGCAGCATCCCGATGCCCGTTCCCTGCTGAATAAAATGCGCCGCCAGCAAGTAATCGTTAACCGTTAATTTTCCCGTCGGAATAATCTCGATCCGTTGATTTCCCTGTGTAAGCCGCCACGGCAGCGAAAGCGCGTGCACGACGATTGAGTGGCGGTAAATATCTTGCGGGTTGTGAATCGGCTCGTGTTGTTTGAGATATTCGGGGGCGGCGTAGATGCCGAATCGAATATCCAGAAATTTTCGCACTACGACATTTTCGTTTTCAATGGAACCCACCCGAATGGCGATGTCAATGCCGTCCTGAATCATATTGATTTTTTGCGGACTTTGATGAATGTCGAGGCTGACATTCGGATTTTCCGCTAAATAAGCGGGCAAATACGGCGCAATCAGCATGCGCATAATATCGCCGGCAACGGAAATCCGCAGCAGGCCGTTGGGTTTGGTTAAGCTGTCCTGCACGCCGGAAACCGCCTGTTCGGCAAGTTGCAGCATTTGCTGCGCTCGTTGGAAAAAAGGCTGGCCTAAATCGTTTAGCGTCACGCCTTTTTTACCGCGATCCATCAATTTTGAACCTAACGCTTGTTCCAGTTGTGTCATGCGACGACTTAAACGGGAAATGGGAACGCCTGTTAGTTCCGAAGCAAGGTGCAGACTACCCGCCTGCACCACGGAAACAAACAAGCGCATATCATCCAGACTAACTTTTTCCATGTGCGGTTCCTTTAGATTGATGAATATTAACGTGTTTTGATGAATGATAGGTCATCTTTCCGTTTTTGCAATAAAAATCGGCGGAAAAAGCAGGATTGTTCAATAAATAGAACGTATCGTTGCGTAGCATAATCAATCGAACAGCTGGTACAAAGCAATAATCAGCGGCATGGTGAAGACGCATAACATCGTCGTGACGCCGTAAATCATACTGGCTTTCTGCGCATTTTTTCCGTACACCAATGCCATTTGCGTCACGGTTGCGGCGGCCGGACTGATGGTGGCGAGGAAGCTAATCATGGCGATGGTTTCACCGTTTTCCACCCAATGAGCGAATCCGCCGATTTTCACCACGAACAGCAAACAAACCGGCACAAAAATCAGACGTAAAAAGGTGACCAGATAAACCCGTTTGGACGACAGAATGGATTTTACCGGAATCGAGGCAATCAGCATGCCGGCGACCAGCATGGCATTCGGACCGATAAAGGAGCCTACGGCGCCAAGCATGCCCGTAATAATCGGCGGCAATTTGATTTGCAGGGCAAACAGCACGGCGCCCACAATAATCGACCAAATATTGATATTTTTTACGATGTTTTTAAGCGGCACGGCACCTTTGCCGCAAATAATCGAACGGCAGTGCGTCCAGAACAGAAAGGTTTGCACCACGATAAAACAGGTGGCATAAATCACCCATTGCCCGCCGAACATGGACATCACCAAAGGAATGATCAAATTGCCCGAATTGGAATAAATAGACGCCGCATGTTCGATGGGATCCAGCTTCAGCGTTTTTTTCATCACTACGCCTAAAGTGATTAAAATGACGTGCAGAAACACCGCCATGCCCAGGGAAAGCAGTAAGCCTTTCAGTAATTCGGGCGTGTAATCGATTTGGAACGCTTTTATCATCACCGCCGGGCTAATCACGTATAATCCGATGACGGAAAGCGGGTAACTGTCTTTCGATTGCAGCAGCTTACTTTTCACCAACGCATAGCCGATGAGTACGATAAGCGTCAGCTCGATAATTTTACCGGCAAGAATAAAAGCGATTTCCATCTTATCATCCGTGTTTATAAAAAGTGATTCGTGACTTATATTCTAGAGATAAAGTGCAAATAAAAAAACGTCGGATTCACAAAATTTGCTATAATTATGCAAAAACTTTTTAAAATTTGACCGCACTTTGAGGCCGATATGTCACTTCATTTCAATTCCGTTGCATTATTACTGGTTGTTTTAGCCTTGCTGGGCGTGTTGGGAAATAACAGTTCCATCACCATTTCCGCTACGGTGCTGTTACTTATGCAGCAAACTTTTCTGTCGAAATATATTCCGTTCATGGAAAAATACGGCCTGAATATCGGTGTGATAATTTTGACTATTGGCGTGCTCAGTCCCATTGTGGCGGGCAAAGTGAAAATTCCCGCCTTAATGGAATTATTGCACTGGAAAATGTTTCTCGCCTTGGCCGCCGGCATGTTGGTCGCCTGGCTTGCCGGTCGCGGCGTGCCGCTGATGAGCTCGCAACCTATTTTGTTAACCGGTTTGCTTATCGGCACGATTTTGGGCGTCGGTTTCCTCGGCGGTATTCCGGTGGGGCCGTTAATCGCCGCGGGAATTTTATCCTTATTTCTCGGTAAAGTTTAAGTTATTCAGGCAGGCGATTCGCCTGTCTTGTTGTATTGATTGATTACGAAATATGAAAAAACATCACCATTCCGTCAAAATGACGCCAATTCAGACCGCACTTTTCAGCAAATTGAGCGATATGATGCTTGTGGACAGCCATCGTCTTGCCGCTCGAATCAAGGGGCTGAGCCGAATTAAAACCGAACGGCAGCAACAAACGGTTGCCGCGGAAATCGACGCACAAATTCAGCAAGCGCAATTTCGTCTTGCGCAGCGCAAAAGTGCGGTTAAAAATCCGATAGTTTTTCCGGAAAATCTGCCGGTCAGTCAGCGCAAAGCGGAAATTCAAAAGCTGATTGCGGAAAATCAGGTTGTGGTGATTGCGGGCGAAACGGGTTCGGGCAAAACTACCCAGTTGCCGAAAATGTGTTTGGAGCTCGGGCTTGGTCAGAAAGGCCTTATCGGTCACACTCAGCCGCGTCGTATTGCCGCCCGTTCGGTGGCGGCGCGCATCGCCGAAGAAATGCAAACGGAATTGGGCGGTCTTGTCGGTTATAAAGTTCGGTTTAACGATCAAATCGGCGAGCAGACTCAAATCAAGTTGATGACCGACGGGATTTTACTGGCGGAAATTCAAACCGATCGTTTTCTTAATCAATATGATTGCTTGATTATCGACGAAGCTCACGAACGCAGCCTGAATAATGATTTTATTCTCGGTTATTTGAAACAATTATTGCCGCGCCGCCCGGATTTAAAAGTCGTTATCACTTCCGCAACCATTGATGTGGAGCGATTTTCCAGACATTTCAACAATGCGCCGATTATCGAGGTTTCGGGCAGAACCTATCCGGTGGAAGTGCGTTATCGTCCCGTTGCGGAAGCGGAAGAACAGGATCAGCTGCAAGGTATTTTGAATGCGGTGGATGAATTGCAGGCGGAAGGTCGCGGCGATATTCTGATTTTTCTAAGCGGTGAGCGGGAAATTCGCGACACGGCCGACGCTTTGGAAAAGCAAAATTTGCGCCATACGGAAATTTTGCCGCTGTACGCCCGCTTGTCGGCGCAGGAACAAAATAAAATTTTTCATCCGAGCGGACTGAATCGGATTGTGCTGGCGACTAACGTGGCGGAAACCTCGCTTACGGTGCCGGGCATTAAATATGTGATCGATCCGGGCACCGCGCGGATTTCCCGTTACAGCTATCGCACCAAAGTTCAGCGTTTGCCGATTGAACCGATTTCCCAGGCTTCCGCCAATCAGCGCAAAGGGCGTTGCGGACGCGTGAGCGAAGGGATTTGTATCCGGCTTTATTCGGAAGAGGATTTTAATAACCGTCCGGAATTTACCGATCCGGAAATTCTGCGCACCAATTTGGCTTCCGTTATTTTGCAGATGACTTCGCTCGGTTTGGATGACATTGAATCTTTTCCTTTTGTGGATGCGCCGGATAAACGGCATATTCAGGACGGCATTAAATTGTTGGAAGAATTGGGAGCGATTCGTCGGGAAGAATTACATTCGCCGTTACAAAAGAATCGTTTAACCCAAACAGGTCGTCAATTGGCTCAATTGCCGGTGGATCCTCGCTTGGCCAAAATGCTGATAAGTGCGGTCAATTTAGGCTGTGTTTTGGAGGTGATGATTATTGTCGCCGCGCTTTCCATTCAGGATCCCCGCGAACGTCCGCAGGAAAAACAACAGGCGGCGGACGAAAAACATCGTCGGTTTGCGGACAAAAAATCCGATTTTCTGGCTTTTCTGAATTTGTGGAATTACATTCAAGAACAGCAAAAAGCGCTCGGTAAAAATCAATTTCGCCGATTGTGCCAAAAGGATTTCCTGAATTATTTGCGCATTCGCGAATGGCAGGATATTTATCATCAGATCCGATTAACCGTGCGCGAAATGGGATTGCCGATTAACGCCGAACCCGCAGAATATCCGCAAATTCATACCGCACTTTTAAGCGGATTGCTTTCTCATATCGGCATGAAAGAGGCGGAAAAACAGCAATATCTTGGTGCCCGTAACGCTCATTTTGCCATTTTTCCTAACTCCGTGTTGTTCAAAAAACAGCCGAAATGGGTGATGGCGGCGGAATTGGTGGAAACTTCCAGACTTTGGGGGCGCATGGCGGCGGAAATTGATCCGGAATGGATTGAACCTCTTGCCGCGCATTTGGTGAAAAAATCCTATTCGGAACCTCGTTGGTCAAAATCCCGTGGGCAGGTGATCGCCGATGAAAAGGTCAGTCTGTACGGCGTGCCGATTGTGGCGAATCGTCCGGTCAATTACGGCGCCATTGATCCGCAAACCAGCCGCGAAATTTTTATTCAATCGGCATTGGTGGAAGGGGATTGGCATACCCGCCATCCGTTCTTTTTTGAAAATCAAAAATTGATTCGCGAAGTGGAAGAATTGGAACACAAATCCCGCCGTCGCGATATTTTGGTGGACGATCGCACTTTATTCGAATTTTATGATTCCCGTATCGGCGCGGACGTGGTATCGCAAAAGCATTTCGACAGCTGGTGGAAAAAGGCCAGTCAGAAAGATCCGGAATTGCTCAATTTTGAAAAATCTTTCCTGATGAAAGAGGATGCGCAAAAAGTCAGTCAGTTGGATTTCCCGAATTTCTGGCATCAAGGCAATCTGAAACTAAAACTCTCTTACCAGTTCGAGCCGGGCACCGACGCGGACGGCGTGACCGTGCATATTCCGTTGCCGTTACTGAATCAGATTGAAATGCAGGGATTTGACTGGCAGATTCCGGGTTTGCGCCATGAATTGATCGTGGCATTGATTAAAGCGTTGCCGAAATCTCTGCGTCGCAATTTCGTGCCGGCACCCAATTATGCCGACGCTTTTTTAGCCCGTGTCACCAACTTCGACAAACCGTTAACGGAAACGCTGAGCAACGAATTGCGCCGTATGACGGGCGTAAATGTGGACGCGGACGAATGGAAACTCGACCAAATTCCACCGCACTTACGCATCACATTCCGCGTGATTGATGAAAAAGGCAAAAAAATTGCGGAAAGTATGAATTTGGACGAACTGAAATTCAGCTTAAAAGACCGGGTGCAGCAAAGTATTTCCGCAGTGGCGGACGACGGCATTGAGCAATCCGGCATCCATATTTGGAATTTTGACAGCCTGCCGCAATGTTACGAACAGAAAAAACAAGGCTTCACCGTGAAAGCTTTTCCGGCGATTACAGACGAAAAAGAAGCGGTGGGCATTAAATTATTTGAAACGGAATACGAGCAGTCCGTGGCCATGCGGCAAGGCTTGCGCCGCCTGATTTTGCTTAATGTGCCGTCGCCGATTAAATATTTGCACGAAAAACTGCCGAACAAATCCAAACTCGGCCTGTATTTCACGCCGTTCGGCAAAGTACTGGATTTAATCGACGATTGTATCGCCTGCGGCGTGGATAAACTGATTGCGGATTTCGGCGGTTTTGTCTGGAATGAAACGGATTTTGATAAATTACGAGACTTCGTGCGCGAAAATCTCAATGAAATCACCGTGGACATCGCCCAACAAGTAGAACGATTGCTCACGCTCACTTTTGAAATTAACAAACGCCTGAAAGGCAAAATGGATTTCACCATGGCGTTTGCGCTGTCGGATATTAAATCCCAACTGGCGGGCTTAATTTATCCCGGTTTCGTGGAAAAAACCGGCTACGCCCGCCTGCCGGATATTCACCGCTATCTGCAAGCTATCGACAAACGCATGGACAAACTCGCCCAAGACATCAACCGCGACCGCGCCGCCATGCTCCGCGTCGAACAATGCCAACAAGCCTACCAACAACTTTTGGCAAAACTCCCCAAATCCAAACCGCTCAGCGCCGAAGTGCTGGAAATTCGTTATATGATTGAAGAATTACGAGTGAGTTTGTTTGCCCAGCAGTTAGGAACGAAATATCCGGTTTCGGAGAAGAGGGTGTTGAATAGTATAATGGAACAATAGGAAATATATTATGAGTAGATATACTCAAGTTGATTTAGCTTATGATTTTTTAGTAAATAAAGAAAAATCAGGTGATGTCTTTACTATTCAGGAGTTATCGAATTTTACTGGATGGGCTCTTCAAACATGTAAAACATACCCTAGTAAACGATGGCATCAATTTATTGAACGGAATAATGATGAATATTTAGTTTCAGGTGTTTCATATTTAAGTAAAGCTGAATTTCGAGATATTCATAGTCAGAAATTTAATTCTAATTTAGTTACATCAAATAAATCCATTCTAGTAAAAAAAGCTAGAGAGTTTGCTTTATTAGCAGTATCTGTTTATAACAATCCATATTCGGAATTTAAAACTTATGGATTTATTGTTAATATAATAATTGCATACACTGCATTATTTCATGCTATTTTTGAAAAGAGAGGGATGGAATATATTCACAAAGATTCTGATGGGTTTCCAATCATAATTGATGGTGAAGAAAAATCGTGGGAATTACTCGAGTGCATAGAACGCTATTGGAATGGTAATAATTCACCTGAAAAAGCTAACATTAAATTTTTAGTCGGTTTAAGAAATAAAATAGAGCATAGGTACCTACCTGCACTTGATTTATCTCTTTGTGGAGAATGCCAATCTGCGTTAAACAACTTTGAAACTATCTTAGTTGATGAGTTTGGAGATAATTATGCTTTAATGACAAATTTAGCTACTTCATTACAGTTAACGAGAATTTCTGAACAAGCACAAATTGATGCAATGAAAGAGTTGCAATCGGAAAATTATAATGTAGTTAGAAATTATATGGAGACATATAATAAAGATTTGTCGGAAGATATTTTAGATAGTGCGAAGTATAGATTGAGAGCATTTCTGATTCCTAAAATTGGAAATAGGAAAAGCTCGTGTGATTTATCTATTGAATTTATAAAAACAGATAATTTAACTGAAGACCAGTTAGAAAATTATAAAAATGTAGTTGCCTTTATAAAAGGAATTGAACATCCATATAAATTTAAACCCGGTAAAGTTGTTGAACTAGTGAGTAAAAAAATATCTGGTTTTAATATGCATTTACATACAAAATCTTGGAAATATTATCAAGCAAGACCTAATGTATTAGATTCTAAATTTAAAGGTGAGTATGCTGGATTTATTGAAGGTTATGATAGTTATCTATATAGTTCAAAATGGGTTGATTTTTTGGTATCTGAATTTAGTGATAAAAGTAAATTAAATATTGTAAAAAAAGTTAGATGAGTATGAGTCCTGAATTAAGTAGCGTTTCTGAAAGAATGCTGCGCCTTGGTTTAGCTGCTTTAAGCCACGCTAATTCGCATGCAAATTATTTTTCTTTTGAAAATAATATGTGGGCGGAATTATCTGTTTTACAAGTGGCTCACGCGATGGAAATTCTTATTAAAGCCAAGATCGCAGAAGAACATCCATTATTAATTTTTGAATCTTTACCTAAATCTTCTCAAGTAGATAATTTAAATTATCAATCATTGTGTAGTAAAGCTAAAACATTACAATACTCTGATTTGCCTGAACGTTTATGGGCTACAACAGGAATTACTATTGAAAAGATAGATTTGTATAAAGAATTTGGTGTTCTTAGAAACTCGATACAGCATTTTGCTGATCCTAATAATATAAACTGTGGCGATATGTCTAGAAGGTATATTTATGAGATTATTGATCCATTTATTAATTCTTGTTGGAATTTGTATGCAGTTGATTATAACGAAGATACAGAGCCTTATACTTATCTTTTAGAAATATTGATAGAAAATGAGATTGAGTTTTTAATTCCGCCTAAAATTGTTGGAATTTATATAGATGAGGTTAGCTTTTCTAATTCATCAATTGCATATAAAAAAGAAATGATAAGAAGATTAAATATTTCTAAATTAGTACAATAATCTCTCTCGATGGTATGCATCCCTGATGCGTGCCTTTTAATAGACTTTTATAGAATCAGGAACACGTTGAGCAAACGCAGCCAAAAGGTTGGTTGAGAAATAATGAGTTTCCCACCGCACTTTAAGAGGAAATTTACCATAAACCCCCGATGGTGCGCGTCTCCCGACGCGTACCTTTTCAACTCAAGCACGCGTCGGGAGACGCGCGCTAGCAATCGTGATACCAGCTTCAACCAAAGTGCGGTCGAAAAATAATGAGTTTTTTAACCATACTTTTTTATCTTAATTCCACATGAATTGATTTGCTAACCCCCCACGCCAAGCCCCCGATGGTACGCGTCTCCCGACGCGTACCTTTTCAACTCAAGCACGCGTCGGGAGACGCGCGCTATCAATCGTGATGCCAGCTTCAACCAAAGTGCGGTCGAAAAATAATGAGTTTTTTAACCATACTTTTTTATCTTAATTCCACATGAATTGATTTGCTAACCCCCCACGCCAAGCCCCCGATGGTACGCGTCTCCCGACGCGTATCTTTTCAACTCAAGCACGCGTCGGGAGACGCGCGCTATCAATCGTGATGCCAGCTTCAACCAAAGTGCGGTCGAAAAATGATGAGTTTTTTAACCGCACTTTCTCTATCTTAACTCCACATAAACCGACTTTCCCAACCCCAACGCCAATCGCTGTAAAAATTCTAAAGACGGATTGTGATTGCCAGATTCAAAACGGCTGATGGCACTTTGTGCGATGCCTGTTTTTTCTGCTAAAGCTTTTTGGGTTAAATGCTGTTCTTGGCGTAATTTGATGATTTGGCGGATTAATTCATATTGCGGAGTAAGTAAATCATATTCCGCTTTGACCGCCGGATCTTGAAGTTGTTGCCGTTTAAATGTTTCAAATTTCATGGCATATTTCTCGCTTGATAATCTTGCTTGTATTCGAGGGCTTTAGCTAATTCCGACGCAGATGTTTTTTGCATTTTTTTGATGAAACCGTTAGTAATAACGATGTTTTTTCCTTGCATAAAGAAATAAAATATTCTTGCTGCGTTATTTGATTGTGTTACGCGTAGTTCAAATAATCCGTTTCCCATTGATTTGGAATAGGGCATTGATAACCTGTTACCAAATTCTGCTAATAAATCCAGATCATGCAAGGCTTTTGCTTTAAGTTTAGGTTGTAATTCATCAATAAAATCCGCTATAGGACAGTTTCCCGTTCTTGTTTTATAGAATAGCAAATTCCACATAATCCTTCCTTAATATAACATATATGTAATATTTTGTAAGATTTATTGTATGGAAATAAGAAAAATATTTATTTATAAATTTAGGATTTGGAATCGATAGCATAAAAAAATCAAAAGTGCGGGCAAAAAACATCACGATTTTTGCCCGCACTTTTGTTGTTAGAGGACAATTGAACCGACGACGGAGATACCGAAACCGACCAACCCGATTAAGGTTTCCTGAACCGTCCAGGTTTTGAACATGGTTTTGGTGTCAATTTCCAGGAAACGGCTGACCAGCCAGAAACCGCTGTCGTTGACGTGGGCCAGTACGGTGGCGCCAGATGCGATGGAAATCACGATAAAGCATAAATCGAATTCGCTTAATCCCGTTGAGGCGGCAACCATCGGCGCCACTAAAGCGGAGGTGGTGGTAATTGCCACGGTGGCCGAACCTTGCGCCACGCGTAATGCGGTGGAAATCAGGAATGCGGCGACGATAATCGGCATGCCGGTGTCGGCCAGCATGGCGGCTAGCACGTCACCGATGCCGCTGGCGCGCAATACGCCGCCGAACATGCCGCCGGCGCCGGTTACTAACACGATGGCGCAAATCGGACCTAATGCGTTATCGCAGATTCTTTCGATTTGTTCCACGCTGCGTTGTTCTTTCAATAACAGAATGGTCACTAATAATGTGATAAGTAAGGCGACCGGAGTCTTACCCAGTAAACGCAAGGTTTCCACCCATAATGCGGAACCGTCGACAATTTTCATCACGGACAGCGTATTCAATACGGTGTCGAACATGATCAGGCAGAGCGGCAGCAGCAAAATGAACAGCACTTTTCTGAAACTCGGCGGATTGAGAACGGCAGTTTCGTTAATCGGTGCGTTGTTTAGAAAGGCTTTCGGCAAATCCAAATGGAATTTTCGGCCCAGGAAAGTCCCGTATAAATAAGCCGCGAAATACCAGGTCGGAATCGCAACAATTAAGGCGACAATCAACAATAACCCGATGTTTGCGCCTAAAATATCACCGGCGGCAACCGGACCGGGATGCGGCGGCAGGAAGGCGTGGGTGACGGCAAATGCACCGGCGGCCGGGAAGGCGTAACGAAACAGGGAGCCGCCAAACTGTTTTGCCACACTCAAAATAATTGGCAACATAACGACTAGGCCCGCATCAAAGAAAATCGGGAAGCCGAACAGGAATGAGGCGACACCCAAGGCGAACGGCGCTCTTTGTTCACCGAATTTATTAATTAAGGAATCCGCTAGCACTTTTGCGCCGCCGGTAATTTCAAGCAAACGACCGATCATGGCGCCTAAACCTACCAATAAGGCGACCGAGGCCAGGGTGTTTCCGAATCCACTGAGTAATGTCGGCAAAATTTTGTTAATCGGCATTCCGGTGGCAAGTGCGGTCAATAAACTTACTAAAACCAGGGCGACAAATGCATGCACTCTGAATTTCATAATGAGAATCAGCAGAAGTGCGATAGAGGCAACTAAAATAAAAATCAACATGATGATGCTCCTTATACCGCCGCTAACATACCGCCGTCCACGAACAATAGATGTCCGTTAACGAAGTCGGAAGCTTTGGCGGATAAAAATACGGCGGCACCGATGAGTTCTTTCGGATCGCCCCAGCGCGCGGCGGGCGTACGTTTACACAACCATTCGCTGAATTCTTTATTTTCTACCAGGGGTTTGGTGAGTTCGGTGGCGAAATAGCCCGGTGCGATACCGTTCACCTGAATGTTGTAACGGGCGAGTTCCACACACATGCCGCGGGTTAACATTTTCACCGCGCCTTTTGAGGCGGCGTAAGGCGTGATAGTATCGCGCCCCAATTCGCTTTGCATGGAACCGATGTTGATAATTTTGCCCCGATTGCGTTTTACCATATAACGGGCAACCGTCTGTGAAACGATAAACACGGCTTTTTGGTTGACTTTTACGATATCGTCGAAATCCTTTTCCGGAAATTCGCAGAACGGATGGCGACGCTGAATGCCGGCATTATTGATGAGTACGTCAATCGGACCAATGTCTTTTTCAATGTGATCAATGGCTTGTTGCACCGCTTGGGAATCGGTAACGTCAAACGCGACGGCATAAGCCTTGAAGCCTTGTGCGTTTAATTCGTCGGCAACCTGCTGCGCTTTTTCCTGATTGGTACCGTTAATAATGACTTCGGCACCGTGTTCGGCAACGCCTTGCGCAAGCAAACGACCGATACCGCGGGTGGAGCCGGTGATGAGAATATGTTTATTTTTTAATGAAAATAAATCGCTCATATTGCATTCCTTATTCGAAACTGAGTTGAACTTTTGCCGTTTCATCTTTGTTTGCCGCCGCTTTCAGCGCGTCTTCAAGCTGACGGAAACCGAATACTTTTGAAAGTAACGGCAACGGATTCACTTTACCTGTACTGAGCCATTCCACTGAAGTATTGAATTCCTCAATAAATCGGAAGGAACCTTTCCAGCTGATTTCTTTCGCGATCAGCATCATCATATTGAATTCGGGAATTGCGCCGCCCATGCCTACTTGAATCAATGTTCCCCGCGCTTTAGTGATAGCGAGACAGCGTTCGAGGGAAGACGGATGGCCGGAAACTTCAAAAGACACATCAAAATAGCCTTTGTGTTCGGCGTAAGCGGAGAAATCATCGTTTAGCGCGTGTAACGCTTTGTCGGCGCCCATTTTCAAAGCCAAATCCAGACAACGTCGGCTCATATCCGCACACACGATTTCCGCTGCGCCCAACGCTTTTACTGAAGCGACAACCAGGCAACCGATTGGTCCGACGCCGGAAATAAAGACTTTTCTACCGGTTAAATCGCCCGCCTGTTTGGCGGCGTGAATAGTAACGGCTAAGGGTTCGGCAAATGCCATGACATCGTCGGAGGCCTCCTGCGGATAATCGATACATTGTGCGTTATCCACCACTTTGTATTGCGTGAAACCGCCGTCCACATGCGGATTGTACATAGCACTACCAAAAAAACGCATGGTTTCGCATTGATTGGTTTCACCGGACAAGCAATATTTGCATTTCAGGCAAGGCTTGCTTGGATTGATGGCAACTTTTTGTCCTGCATACAGTTTCGGATCGTTGGTTTTGACAACTTTACCGATCACTTCATGACCTAAAATCATCGGATGTTTAACTTCAAAATTGCCGACTTTACCGTGCTGGTAATAATGCAGATCGGAACCGCAAATGCCCCCGCGGGTGATTTGCACTAAGGTTTGGTCCCGACTGTTTTCATCGTAATCAATGTGCTGTGTCACGACATCCACATCATTTTTGCCTTTAACAACACAAGAAAGGGTTTCGATTTTCATAAGATTCTCCTTGTTTTATTGTTACTAGTAACATATCTATTTTTATAAAAAGAGTAAATTAATAAAGTGTAAAACTGTGATCCACTTCAAATTATTTTGATGACTTGGTAATAATGCAGGCAAACATGAAAATTTATTGTGATGTTGATCACAAAAATAGATGTTACTGGTAACGAAGAAATGTTTTTTTGATATGGTAAATAAAAAATAACGGAGAAATGAACATGTCGAAAGGTAAAAGTTTTATTTTGATGGGCGTATCCAGCACGGGGAAAACTTCGGTCGGCACGGAAGTGGCGCGCCGTTTGGGCATTAAACTGATCGACGGTGACGATTTGCACCCGCGCGCCAACATTATAAAAATGGGCGAAGGTCATCCTTTAAACGATGACGACCGTCGGCCTTGGTTGGAACGGATTCGTGACGCCGCATTCAGCTTGGAACACAAAAGCGAAGTGGGCATTATTGTGTGTTCGGCGCTGAAGAAAAAATACCGCGATCTCATTCGCGACGGTAACGACAGCGTAAAATTTCTGTTTTTGCACGGCAGTTTCGATTTAATCCTTGAACGCATGCGCCGGCGTAAAGGCCATTATATGAAAGAAGAAATGCTGAAAAGTCAGTTTGAAACGCTGGAAGTCCCGCAAGCGGACGAGCCGGACGTGATTCCCATTGATGTCAGCGGCAGCTTCGAAGACGTGGTGGAAAAATGCGTTCGAGCGCTAAAACCTTATCTGTAAAAAACGGAAAAGTGCGGTCAAAAAATGTAACGTTTTTTGACCGCACTTTTATAGTGATTACAACGTTTCGCCCAAATGAATATCATAACCCAAATTTATCACGGCGCTGCGATAGGGAATGCCGTTAATGCGGTTAAGTAATTCCTGCGCGGCAATTTGCCCGATTTCGAAACGCGGCGTAATCACGGTGGCCAGTTGCGGCGTGATGGATTGTCCCACGTCGTGTCCGTGGAAACCGGCAATACCGATTTGTTGCGGCACGCCAATGCCGAGCCGTTGACATTCGAACAAAGCGCCGATGGCCAAATCGTCATTGGTGCAGAAAATGCCGTCCATGGACGGATATTGTTTTATCGCCTGTTGCAATAATTCGCTCCCCAGGCTGAAAGAAGAATGCGCTTGTGTACTGATGGAATGCGGCGTTAATCCGTGTTTTTCCATGGCGTTTTCATAACCCGTTTGTTTCAGTTTGGTGCGTTTGTCCATTCGTACCGCAAAATACACAATATTCTGGTGTCCGCGCAGAATCATGGTTTCCACCATGGCTTGCGCCGCGCTAACGTTATCGAATCCCACCGCTTGATATTTGCTTATTTCGCCGGTATCCATAATCTGAATCACGGGAATATCGGCGATTTCCAGCATTTTCTGGGTCCGTTCGGTGTGAATGTTTTCCGACAGAATCACGCCGTCTACGTTGTAAGACAGCAGGCTTTCCAACCGTTTTTCTTCTTTTTCGATACTATAACCGAAGTGCGCCAGCATGGTTTGATAACCGGCGCTATCGGTGACTTGTTCAATACCGCGAATAACGTTGGCAAACACCGCATTGGTGAGCGATGGAACCAGTACGCCGATAGCGCCGCTTTTCGCTTTGGAAAGTATATTTGGCGCTTTATTCGGAATATAACTGAAGCTTTCGATCGCTTCGGCGATGCGGATTTGGGTTTCCGGCGCCACCGTGTCGGGGTTGCGCAAAAAACGGCTTACCGTCATTTTGGTGATACCGAGATGGTCGGCAATATCTTGCAGGGTCGGGCGTTTGGTTTTGGTCATAATTGGGGCTTAAACGATTTTCCATTTTCCGTTAGTATAACGAAATTTTCGCTCAGAACAAAAGTGCGGTAGAATTTTTGTCCGGATTTTCATCTGTTTTGCCCGGTTAATCCCGCAAGATAACGTCGGGTTATATTTTCATTCAAACGGCAGTGCGGTATAATTGCGACGTTTTTCTTGCAGAAGGCGTAGCTTATGAGTCAACTTTTTTATATTCATCCCGAAAATCCGCAGCCGCGATTGATTAATCAAGCCGTGGATATTTTGCGTAACGGCGGTGTGATTGTATATCCGACGGATTCGGGCTATGCCTTAGGTTGCATGATGGGCGATAAACACGCTATGGATCGGATCGTGGCGATTCGCCACTTGCCGGAAGGGCACAATTTTACCCTGGTGTGCAGCGATTTGTCGGAGCTTTCCCATTACGCCAAGGTGAGCAATGTGGCGTATCGATTGATTAAAAACAACACGCCGGGGCGTTACACTTTCATTCTGACTGCAACCAAAGAATTGCCGCGCCGTTTGATGACATCGAAACGCAAAACCATCGGATTGCGCGTTCCGGACAATCAAATTGCGTTAGATCTGCTGAAAACATTGGGCGAACCGATTTTGTCCTGTTCGCTGATGTTGCCGAATGAAGATCACATCACGCAGTCCGATCCGGAAGAAATCCGCGATCGGTTGGAGCGTCAGGTGGAATTAATCATTCACGGCGGCTATTTAGGGCAGCAACCGACCACCGTGGTGGATTTAACCGAAGAAACGCCGGTGATCCTGCGTGAAGGCAGCGGTTCCGTCGAACCTTTTATTTAACTTTTATTCATCCGCCTGCCGCGGAATTTAACTAAAGCAGGCGCCGACGCTTGTGAAAGCGACAAGGAACAATTATGAAATTTCAATCCCATTCTCGTCAAAAACAATCGGAAAATCGACCGCACTTTAAACGTCACGATAATGCCGATGAATCCCGTTATGTAAAGTATCGCGAAGAAGGTTATGCACCGCGTCACAAAGTTGTCGGCGGCAATAAGACAACAGGCATGAACGCTAAAAGTGCGGGCAAAAAATCCGACGAAATTCAGTCGTTCGAACGTAAACCGTTGCCGATGCGAAAACCCAAACCGTCTCATCCCGTTGAACGAAAAGCCGTTGCCGGCGAAAAACTGCAAAAAGTGCTGGCCCGTGCGGGACGAGGTTCTCGTCGCGAAATCGAAGGGATTATCGCAGAAGGACGAGTGAGTGTGGACGGCAAAATCGCCACTTTAGGCGATCGTGTGATTTTGCATTCCGGCCTGAAAATTCGTATTGACGGACATTTGGTGAATTTAACCGGCGTGCAAAAAGACGTATGCCGCGTGTTAATGTATTACAAACCGGAAGGCGAATTGTGCACCCGCCATGATCCCGAAGGCCGCGCCACGGTATTCGATCGCCTGCCGCGCTTAACCGGCTCCCGCTGGATCGCAGTGGGACGGTTGGATATTAACACTTCCGGTCTGTTGTTATTCACCACGGACGGAGAGCTGGCAAACCGCCTGATGCACCCGAGCCGGGAAGTGGAACGGGAATATTCCGTGCGCGTATTCGGCGATGTGGACGACGCCATGTTGGCGCGTTTGCAAAAAGGCGTGCAGCTGGAAGACGGTCCGGCAAATTTCACCGCAATTAAATCGGCGGGCGGCACGGGAATGAATCAATGGTTTGACGTTACTTTAATGGAAGGCCGCAACCGCGAAGTGCGTCGCTTGTGGGAAAGCCAGGGAATTCAGGTCAGCCGTTTGATTCGGATCCGTTACGGCAATATTAAATTAATGAAAGGATTACCGCGCGGCGGCTGGCAGGAAATGGATCTGGAAAACGTCAATTATTTGCGCGAACTGGTAGGCTTGCCGCCGGAAACGGAAACCAAGCTGGATGTGATGCAACCGAACCGTCGGGCGAGAACCGGGCAAATCCGTCGAGCCGTAAAGCGCTATTCCGATACGGCAAGACGTTATAAAAAGTAAAAGTGCGGTCAAAAAAACACAAGTTTTTCGGGCGATACTTTGTCCGTTAATATTGATGAATCAACGTAGAGAATTTTTATGAAGATCCAACAATTGCGTTATGTGGTTGAAATTGTAAATCAAAATCTGAACGTGACGGAAGCGGCAAACGCGCTGTATACGTCTCAGCCCGGCATCAGCAAACAGGTTCGCCTGTTGGAAGAAGAGCTGGGGCTGGAGATTTTTGAGCGTAACGGCAAGCATATTAAAGCGGTGACGCCGGCGGGCAAAAAAATTGTCGCTATTGCCCGCGAATTGCTGGTAAAAACGCAGGCAATTCGCGCTATCGCCGACGAATATACTCAGCCGAATCACGGCGTATTGCGTATTGCCACCACCAACACGCAGGCGCGTTATATGTTGCCGGCGGTGATCGAAAAATTTTCGAAGCAATATCCGGATGTCAGTTTGCATGTGCATCAGGGTTCGCCGAATCAGCTTTATGACGCGTTATTATCCGGCGAAGTGGATTTTGCTATCACGACGGAAGCGCAATATTTGTTCGACGATGTGATTTTACTGCCGTGTTATAAATGGAATCGTTCCATTGTGGTGAAGCCTGATCATCCGCTGACTAAAGTGAAAAACGTGACGATTGCGGAACTCAGTAAATATCCGCTGGTCACTTATACGTTCGGCTTTACCGGCGTATCGGATTTGGATTATGCCTTTAATAACGCCGGTTTGTTGCCGAATATCGTGTTTACGGCAACGGATGCGGACGTGATTAAAACCTATGTGCGGTTGGGTTTAGGCGTGGGAATTATTGCCTCCATGGCGCACACGGAAGCGGATACGGATTTGGTGGCGATTGACGCCAGCCATTTATTTAAATCCAGCACCACTCAAATCGCGTTTAAACACAGTACTTTTTTACGCAATTATATGTATGATTTTATTCAATATTTTTCGCCGCACTTAACCAAATCGAAAGTGGAGCAGGCGGAGCAGGCACGCGATAACGGTGATGTGCAAAAACTGTTTGAAGGGATTGTATTGGAAGAAAAGTAGATAATTCGAAGTGTTTATTTGTAAAAGTGCGGTCAAAAATGACCGCATTTTTTTATCCATCCAATTTTATAATCTATTTCGTTTCAATTTCATCCAGCAGATAGCTCTTCGCCGCTTTGAGATATTGCAACATTGACCAGATAGTCAGAATTGCCGCCACATAGAGCAAAATGATGGCAAGAATTTCCATGGCTTGATTATAACGCCAGAGCAGCCCGCCGAGAGCCAGCATTTGCGCAGTGGTTTTAACTTTACCAATCCAGGACACGGCGACGGTGGTACGACTGCCGATTTCCGCCATCCATTCGCGTAATGCGGAAATAATAATTTCGCGGGAAATCATGATGATCGCGGGAATGGTGATCCAGAAGGCATGGTAATATTCCACCACGAGCACTAACGCGGCGGCGACAATAACTTTGTCGGCGACGGGATCCAAAAAGGCGCCGAAACGGGTGGTTTGTTTCCATTTGCGGGCAAGATAACCGTCGAACCAATCGGTGATCGAAGCGATGAAAAATATCGCCGTCGCCGCAAAAGGCGACCAGGTTACCGGTAAATAAAACGCAATGATAAAAAACGGAATCAACACCACTCGAAACAAGGTGAGAAAGGTCGGAAAGTTCAGTTTCATAGTAATACTCTGCCTAGAGTAGAAAGTTGGAATTATTGTAAACGATATTTTGTCCGTTGAGAATGCTCTTTAAATATCTTTACGAAAAAGCACGCAATTATGCGTGCTTTCGGGGAACGGAAGATTATTCCACTTTGACAATCCAACCTTCGGGCGCCGGCTTGTCACCAAACTGAATACCGGTTAATTCGTCGTAAAGTTTACGAGTGATTGGGCCGACTTCCGTCTCGGAATAGAATACGTGGAAATCGCCTTTATGCTGAATACCGCCTACCGGTGTGATAACCGCGGCCGTACCGCAAGCGCCGGCTTCCGTAAATTGATCAAGTCGGTCGATGTAAACGTCGCCTTCCACGGTTTCCATGCCTAAACGTTCTTTTGCCAGATAAAGCAGAGAATATTTAGTGATACTCGGCAGAATAGATTCGGATTTCGGCGTTACAAATTTATTGTCTTTAGTGATGCCGAAGAAGTTTGCGGCGCCCACTTCTTCAATTTTGGTATGCGTTTTCGGATCCAGATAAATGGCATCGGCAAATTTACGGGTTGCGGTGCCTTCTTCCGTTGCCAGTTCATGCGGAAGCAAACTTGCCGCATAGTTACCGCCGACTTTCACACCGCCCGTACCCATCGGCGCTGCGCGGTCGTAATCGGTGGTAATAAAGTTGGAAGGCGCCAGACCGCCTTTAAAATAAGCGCCGACCGGACAGCAGAATACGGAGAAAATGTATTCCGGTGCCGCTTTCACCCCGATATTTTCTCCCACACCGATTAAGAACGGACGCAAATAAAGCGTGGCGCCGGAACCGTAAGGACCTAACCATTCCTGATTGGCTTTCACCACTTCTTTACATGCGCGGACAAATAATTCGGTGGGAACCGGCGCCATTAACAGACGTTCTGCGGTTTTTTGCATGCGTTCCGCATTGGCTTGAGGACGGAAAAGATTGATAGAACCGTCTTTACAACGGTAGGCTTTTAAACCTTCAAAGCATTGTTGACCGTAATGGAGTGCGGTGGAACCTTCATGGATGTGAAGCATATTGTCTGTGGTGAGCTTGCCTTCATCCCATTTTCCGTCTTTCCAGTGTGCGATAAAACGATAATCGGTTTTAATATAAGAGAATCCGAGATTATTCCAATCAAGATCTTTCATGATATTTATCCTTTTTTATTACTTATTATTTGATAACGACTTGGCAAATATACGCCAATCTCGGCGGATTGAAAACAATTATTTGTGATTTCAGCGGAAAGAAAATATGGTAGAATTTCGACATAAAAAAACACCGCACTTTTTTGAAATCTCAGTGCGGTGTCAAATAACCTAAAATTAGGTAGTAAAATATACAGGAAGTTAATTAAGTAATTAATAGAAGGATTAATTACTTCTGTTTGGTTACCCAAACAATATGCAAACACAACATAATACTTAACTAAAAGATTCAACTCTTAATCAATTAAGGAATTACCAGTCATTAAGTATGGGCGCATTATAGAAAAGGAAATCGGAGCGGACAACCTAGAAATATTTATTTGACGGATTAAAAAAACTAATCCATGGGAATTTTCATTTATTATATAACAAAAGAATACTGTAGGGAAGAATTATGTTTAAACGATTGCCTCCCTTGAATTCACTGAAAGCATTTGAAAGTGCGGCAAGAAATTTAAGTTTTACCAAAGCGGCGGAAGAGCTTTTTGTGACACAAGCCGCCGTGAGTCATCAAATCAAATTGTTGGAGGATTTTTTGGGGTTTCCGCTTTTTGTGCGGAAAAGTCGGGCGTTGGAGTTGACGGAAAAAGGAGAACAGTACTTTACCGAGATCGCCCTTTTATTGCATAAATTGTTGGAGTGCACGCAAAAAATAATGGCGCAAAATCGACCGCACTTAACCATCAGTGTGCCGCAAACTTTCGGCATGCACTGGTTGGTACCGCATCTCGCCAACTTTCACGAACGTTATCCGAACATTGACGTGCGCATTAAAGCGGCGGAACAAGACGACGGTTTGTTGAGTAACGACGTGGATATTGCCATTTATTACGGACGCGGAAACTGGGATAATCTTAAGGCCGAACTGCTTTCGCAGGAGCAAGTGGTGATGTTGGCGTCACCGCAGTTGCTTGCAGTGAATCCGGTGGATTCGCCCGCAGATTTGAATAAACATCAGCTTATTCATGTACACACTCGGGAAAACTGGCAGAATATGGCGCATTATCTCAAACTTGACAATCTCGACACTCAGCAGGGCGTTGTTTTCAGCCATACGTTTATGGGATTACAGGCGGCCAGGCTGGGGCAGGGAATCGTGCTCGCCAACCGGATATTGGCATTGCAGGAAATCAAGAACGGAAATTTACAAATTGTCATGCCGACTCAACTGCAGGATTCCAAAGCCTTTTATGTGGTGAACGCTCAGGCAAAAACAGATGATCAACCTATTGTGACATTCCGCGAATGGATTGTGCAGGAAATGAAAAACAAATATGAATAAACTGGCTTTATATTGTCGTATCGGTTTTGAAAAAGAAACGGCGGCGGAAATCACGGAAAAAGCCGCCGAACAAGGCGTATTCGGTTTTGCCCGGGTGAAGGAAAATTCGGGTTATGTCATTTTTGAATGTTATCGGCCGGGTGAGGCGGATCGTCTTGCCCGTGAAATTCCCTTTACTCAATTGATTTTTGCCCGCCAAATGATAGTGGTTTCCGATTTATTACAGGATTTGCCGCTAACGGATCGTATTACGCCGATCGTGCAAAAATATCAGGAAATTTCACCGCACTTGAACCTGCAGCAAAGTACCGAACTTTGGGTGGAAACTGCGGACACCAACGAAGCAAAAGAATTATCCGCTTTTTGCCGCAAATTTACCGTACCTTTGCGCCAGGCATTGAAAAAACAAGGCTGGCTGAATTTTAAATCAATCAAAAGCGGCATTACTCTGCATTGTCTGTTTGTGCAGTCCGACGCCTGCTACGCGGGCTATTCCTACAACCGTAATCATTCGCCTTATTTTATGGGCATTCCCCGCTTAAAATTTCCCCCGGAAGCGCCGAGCCGTTCCACGTTAAAACTGGAAGAAGCGATTCTAACCTTTATTCCCCGTGAAGAAGAAAGCAAACGTCTGAGCGAAGGCATGATCGGCGTGGATTTAGGCGCTTGTCCGGGCGGTTGGAGCTATCAGTTGGTTAAGCGAGGTTTGTTCGTCTATGCGGTGGATCACGGCAAAATGGCGGCAAGTTTGCACGATACGGGACGAATTGAACATTGCCCGGAAGACGGTTTTAAATTTCAGCCGCCGAAGCGAAAAAAAGCGGATTGGCTGGTGTGTGACATGGTGGAGCAGCCGAGCCGAATCGTGGCGTTAATCGGAAAATGGTTAGTGAACGAATGGTGCCGCGAAACGATCTTCAACTTAAAACTGCCGATGAAAAAGCGTTATGCGGAAGTGCGGTTGTGCCTACAAAAACTGGCGGAACAATTGACGCAAAACGGTTTCGGATTTCAGATACAAGCCAAACATTTGTATCATGATCGCGAAGAGATTACCGTACATGTCCGCACCCGGCGGCATTGAGATCCGCGAAAAGTGCGGTCAAAAAATTAAACGTTTTTTTACCGCACTTTTTTGCACGTTAAATGTTCATTTGCTGGAATAAATTCAATTTATCCGGCACCAGATAAACCTGTTCGTTGAGCTGATAATTGGCGCTGTTATAGGCGTTTTTGGTGAGAATCACCTCAATGGGTTGCTCGCTTTGCGCGCTTTCGATTTCAATGCGGACGATGAAACCGATGGCATTGATGTGGGTAATTTTGCCTGTGGCCAGCGCATTTTCGGGTGAACGTGACAGGGTGAGTTCATAAGGCCGAATATAAGCCGTAGCCGATTGATTATTCACGGGTTTTGTGGTGTTCGTGTGCGTATTAATGTGATGGGAAAATTCGCCCACTACCAGTTTCCCTTCGTCAATATGCCCGTGGAACACGTTGACATCGCCGACAAACTGAGTGACAAACGGCGTTTGTGGCGCGTGATAAATCTGATTCGGCTCGTCGATTTGTTCGATTTGTCCTTTATTCATCACCACAATTCGATCGGACACATCCAGCGCTTCGTCCTGATCATGAGTCACGAAAATACTGGTGACGTTCAATTCCTGATGCAAATCGCGCAACCAGCGGCGCAGGGTTTTGCGTACCTGCGCATCCAACGCGCCGAAAGGTTCGTCCAATAACAGGACTTTAGGTTGAACCGCCAGGGAACGCGCCAGCGCAACGCGTTGCCGTTGTCCGCCGGAAAGTTGGTTCGGATAAGCTTGCGCCAGCCATTCCAGCTCAATCAGCTTTAGAAGTGCGGTCACTTTTTCGTGAATTTTTGCCTCGCTCGGGCGGGTTTTGCGCGGTTTCACCCGCAGCCCGAAAGCGATGTTGTCAAACACTGTCATATTTTGAAACAGCGCATAATTCTGAAACACAAAACCCACGCCGCGATCTTTTGCCGACAAGTTAGTGACGTCCCGATCTTCAAACAAAATACGTCCGCTGTCCGCAAATTCCAGACCGGCAATAATACGTAATAACGTGGTTTTGCCGCAACCGCTTGGGCCTAACAGCGATGTCAGTTGGTTCTGCCGGAATTGCAAATTAATATTTTTTAAGGCATGGAAACTGCCAAAATGTTTTTCTAAATTTTCAATGCGGATTGACATTTTGTTTCCTTAACTGAATGAAATACGGTGATTGCGCTAGGCCGCACGGCTGTGTAAAGATTTTTCCACTTTACGCCGTTGCAGTCGGCCGAGCAAAGTCTGGCATCCCAGCGTGAGCAACGCTAACGCGGCGAGTAAGCTGGCGCAGGCAAAAGCGGCGATAAACTGATATTCGTTGTAGCTGATTTCCACATACAGCGGAATCGTGTTGGTTAAGCCGCGAATATGGCCGGACACCACGCTTACCGCGCCGAATTCTCCCATGGCGCGGGCGTTACTGAGAATCACGCCGTAAATTAACGCCCATTTGATTTTCGGCAAGGTGACGGTGAAAAATAATGTCCAGGTATTTGCTCCGAGAATCAGCGCCGCCTGTTCTTCGCTGTTTCCTTGCGCCGTCATGGTCGGAATCAGGGATTTCACGATTAACGGAAAGGTGACGAATAAGGTGACGATAACAATGCTCGGCATAGCGAACACAATGCGGAAACCGTGCTCGATAAACCATTTGCCCGCTAAACCGTCCAAACCGAACAGTAATAAAAACATCAACCCCACAACTACCGGCGAAATGGAAAACGGCAGATCTAAAAGTGCGGTCAAAAACGCTTTACCTTTGAAATTGAAATAGGCGATGGTCCACGCCATAACCACGCCGATAAACATATTTATCGGCAGCACAATCAACGCGACTTTCACGGTTAACCAGATCGCGGCGAGAGCTTCTTCGTTGCCGATTGCCTGCATGAACAGCGCAAAGCCTTGTGCGAAAGCGTAATAAAATACGGTGAACAGCGGCGCCAATAAAATCACCGCGAAAAAAAGAAAACCGAGGGTAATCAGGATCCATTTCTGCCGGTTGGCTTTTTCCCGAGTTTTTAACCGAATAGTCGAATTGTTCATTATTTCACCTGCATCATTTTCTTACCGATTTGCCATTGAGCGGCATTAATCAGAAAAATCAAGAGGAAAGAAATGCCGATCATCAGCAATGCCACCACGGACGCGCCCCGCACGTCGTAAAGATCCAGTTTTGACATAATAATCAGCGGCGCAATTTCCGAGACCAACGGCACGTTACCGGCAATAAAAATCACGGAACCGTATTCACCGAGAGAACGGGCGAATCCCATGCCGGCGCCGCTGATAATGGCGGGCGCCAGAGCGGGAATAATCACGCGGGTCAGCGTTATCCGTTTATTGGCGCCTAAAATATCGGCGGCTTCTTCATAAGCGGGATCCAGGCTTTCCAGCACGGGTTGAATGGCGCGCACTACAAAAGGCAAGCTGACAAAAATTAAAGCGACGGCAATGCCGAACGGAGTATAAGCGATTTGAACGCCGATTTTTGCAAGCCATCCGCCGAATAATCCCGTAGGCGCGTAAAGCGAAGCCAGCGCAATACCCGCCACTGCCGTCGGCAGCGCAAAGGGCAGGTCAATCAGGGCGTTCATCAGTTTTTTGCCCCAAAAATCGTAACGCACCAGAATCCAGGCTAACAGAAAACCGAAAACCAGGTTTACCACGGTTGCGAAAAAGGCCATTTTAAATGACAGCAAAATAGACGCGACAACGCGCTCGCTGCTGACAATCGCCCAAATATCCGTGCCGCCGAGTTGTAATGCCGTGGCGATCAACAATCCCAAAGGCAGCAGAATCATGGAAAACAACCACAGAAGGGTAATCGTCATCCCACGTTTAAAAAAAGGTAAAACAGTCCGCATAAGTTTGCATACTCCATAAATTGCACAAAAAAATAACCGCACTTTATGCCGGATGCAAAGAACTAAAATTTATTTCTTATAACCAAAGATAATATTTAATCGCTTTCTTTTGTTCTCTATATTCCGTTTCATTCTAAGAAATAAATTTTTGTTATTTTTGAATCGGAAAAATTTGTTTTATAAATTCCACCACGACGAGTAAGGCTATGGCGAAACATCAAGGCGAACAGGAAACGGAGGAAGCAAAATGAAGAAAATTATTGCGGTTTTTCTTGCGATTTTAGCTGTCGTTGCCGTTTTCGCCGATTGGTCGCCAAACCCGGATAAACAGGATAAAAAAGTGCTGCTGAATGTGGCTTACGATGTTATTCGCGATTTTTATAAAGCCTACAACGCCGATTTTCAGCAACAGCATCCGCAAATTGCGATTTCTCAATCTCACGGCGGCGCCAGCAAGCAGGCGCTGAGTGTGGCAAGCGGGTTGCCGGCGGATGTGGTGACGCTTACTCAGGCGAACGATATTGAAATGCTGGTGGAAAAAGGATTGGTCGCGGAAAACTGGCAATCCGCGTTGCCCAATCATGCGACGCCTTTTGGTTCCGTTATGGTGTTTTTGGTACGCAAAGGCAATCCGAAAGGCATTCGGGATTGGGCGGATTTAGCCCGTGAAGACGTCAGCACGATTTTCGCCAATCCGAAAACTTCCGCCAACGGACGTTATGCCTATTTAGCGGCGCTGGCTTATGCGAAACGGCAGTTCGGCAATGAACGGCAGGCGTATCGGTTTATCGAAAAGATGTTACGCAATGTGCCGGTGTTGGAAGCGGGCGCGCGCGGCGCGACCATCTCTTTCACCCAGCGTAATTTGGGTGATGTGCTGATTGCGCCGGAAAACGAAGCCGCACTTGCCGCGCAAAGTTTAGGGCGAGATAGCTTCGAAGTGGTTTATCCCGGACTGACCGCTTACACTCCCGTGCTGGTGGCGGAAGTGAATCAAAATACCAAGCTTAACGGCACCCATGAACAGGTTAGGGCTTATTTGCAGGGATTGTGGTCGGAAGAAGCGCAGCAACTGGCGGCAAAAAATTATTTTCGCCCGAGCGATAAAAAAACGTTGCAAAATTTGACCGCACTTTTCCCTGAAATTGAAACTTTTGACGTAAACGACATCTTCGGCGACTGGGCGACCATCAACCGCGTTCATTTTGCCGACAACGCACTGTTTGACCGACTTTATATTCACGCACAGCAACAAAAAGGAACGAATTAAATGCATTATTTTCCCGTCTTTGCCGATCTGAACAACCGTCCCGTATTAGTAGTGGGCGGCGGCGCTGTTGCCGCGCGTAAAGTGAATTTATTACTGAAGGCCAATGCGCAAGTACGCATCGCGGCGCAAAAACTGAACGCAGAATTGACCGCACTTTTTGAGCAGGAACGCATTATTTGGATTGCCAAATCCTTCAGCGCCGAACAGGTTCGCAACGTATTTTTAGTGATTGCCGCCACCGACGACGAGCAACTGAATGAACGAGTATTCCGCGTGGCGGAAAGCCAACAGAAATTGGTTAACGTGGTGGATGATCAGGCGCGCTGCAGCTTTATTTTTCCGTCCATTATCGATCGCAGCCCTATTCAGGTGGCTATTTCCAGCGGCGGTTCGGCGCCGGTGCTGGCTCGATTGTTACGGGAAAAGTTAGAAGCCTTATTGCCGCAGCATTTGGGCGCAATGGCGGAAATTTCCGGCAAATGGCGTCATAAAGTAAAAACCAAACTGAAAACCGTAACCGAACGCCGCCGTTTTTGGGAAAGCCTGTTCAACGGCAGATTCAGTCAGTTGCTGAAAAACCGTCAAACGGAAGCGGCGAAAAAAGAATTGGAATTACAACTGAATAAGGATTACCGCGGCGGTTTCGTTTCGCTGGTGGGCGCCGGTCCGGGCGATGCCGGTTTGCTGACGCTGAAAGGCTTGCAGGAAATCCAGCAGGCGGATGTAGTGTTATACGACGCCTTAGTTTCCGAAGACATTTTAGAATTAGTGCGGCGCGACGCGGAATTGGTGTTCGTAGGCAAACGGGCACAAGGCAAACAGGTGGCGCAGGAACACACTAATCGGCTATTGGCGGATTACGCCAAGCAAGGCAAGCGCGTGGTGCGTTTGAAAGGCGGCGATCCTTTCGTATTCGGTCGCGGCGGAGAAGAATTGGAAGTCTTGGCGCAGCAACATATTCCCTTTTCCGTGGTGCCCGGCATTACGGCGGCAATCGGCGCCACCGCTTACGCGGGCATTCCGCTGACTCACCGCGATTACGCGCAAAGTGCGGTGTTTGTCACCGGTCACCGCAAAGCGGACGCCTCGGATATTGAATGGCAGACTTTGGCGCGCGGCAATCAAACGCTGGTGATTTATATGGGCACGCTGAAAGCTAAAGATATCGCCGAACGGTTACGCCGATTCGGTCGCGCAGGTTCGACGCCGGTTGCGGTGATTTCGCAGGGCACTCAGGAAACGCAAACCACGCAAACGGGCACCTTGGAAAATTTGGCGGAAATTGCCGAACATGCGCCGACGCCGGCGTTGATCGTGGTGGGCGAAGTGGTGGCGCTGCATAACAAACTTGCCTGGTTCGGCGAACAAAAACTCGCGCAAAAACGACCGCACTTTACCTTGGAAAGCTTGCGTATTGAACGCGTGGCGTAGAGCATTCACGCTCGTTCGTCGATATACCGATAAGCATTTTAACCGCGGGCGAACAAGTCCGCGTGACGACAGATTGATTTCAGTTTAAAAGTGGGAAAACAATGATTATTAGACCAAGTTTTTGGCAAATACCTCAGCCGACGGAAGCGAATTACGCCGCACTGGCTGAAAAAGAACGGATTTTGGCACAGCGTATTCACGACATTGCCGACAGCCATCAACATGCCAAATTTGCCAGCAGTCTGGCGGCGGAAGATATGGTGATTACCGATGTGATTGCTAAAAACAATGCAAAAATTACGGTATTTACTTTGCAAACCGGCCGTTTAAACCCGGAAACGCTGGCTTTGGCGGAAACGGTAAAAAATACTTATCCCGACTTGGATTTTCAACTCTTTCATCCCGATCCCGCGGCGGCGGAAAAATATGATCACGAAAAGGGCAGATTCGCATTCTATGAAAGTGTGGAATTGCGCCGCGAATGTTGCCGTATCCGAAAAATCGAACCGTTAAACCGTGTATTGAAAGACGCCGACTGTTGGCTGACCGGACAACGCCGCGAGCAGTCCGTTACCCGCACGGAATTAGCTTTTCACGAACAGGACACCGGTCACGGTATCGACAAGTACAATCCGATTTTCGACTGGCATGAAATCGACGTATGGGCTTACATTCTGAAACACAAGATTCCCTACAACGAACTGTATAAACAAGGCTATCCGAGTATCGGCTGCGAACCTTGCACCAAACCGGTCAAACAAGGCGAAGACATCCGTGCCGGCCGCTGGTGGTGGGAAAGCAAAAACAGCAAAGAATGCGGGCTGCATAAATAGCGAAAATTTTTACCGCACTTTTGTGCTGTTGAGGATTACTCGTCTGAGACGCCCGAGCAACTTGAAATATTTAGGAAAATAAGTTTGTCGGAGGGTAGCGAGGTTACTTATTTTTCGTGAAAAGAAACGGTGAAGTCGGCGATGTGTTTCCTTTGCCTGCTTCCCTTTTTAAAGCAAAGTAGGCCGCCGGCGGCGCAAAGGATTTCAATTTAATAAAAATAAAAGGATTAACGATGACAACGCAAAACAAAATCGAAAACGGGCATCTTGACTGGTTGGAAGCCGAATCGATCTACATTATTCGTGAAGTGGTGGCCGAATGCAGCAATCCGGCGCTGCTGTTTTCCGGCGGTAAAGATTCCGTGGTGTTGCTGGCGCTCGCCCGTAAGGCTTTTCAGTTGGAAGGTCGCGATTTGGTGCTGCCGTTCCCGTTGGTGCACATCGACACCGGCCATAATTATCCGGAAGTGATTCGGTTCCGCGATGAACAAGTCAAAAAACTGAATGCGCGCCTGGTGGTGGGACATGTGGAGGATTCCATCGCCAAAGGTACCGTGGTGTTACGTAAAGAAACCGATTCCCGTAATGCGGCTCAGGCGGTGACATTGCTCGAAACCATTGAAGCCAACGGTTTTGATGCTTTAATGGGCGGCGCTCGTCGCGACGAAGAAAAAGCCCGCGCCAAAGAACGTATTTTTTCCTTCCGCGATGAATTCGGTCAATGGGATCCGAAAGCGCAACGTCCGGAATTATGGTCGCTTTATAACGGCAAAATGCACAAAGGCGAAAATATGCGGGTGTTCCCGATTTCCAACTGGACGGAACTCGACATTTGGCAATATATCGAACGTGAAAATCTGGAATTACCGCCGATTTATTACGCGCACGAACGCGAAGTAGTGGAGCGCAACGGCCTGTTGGTGCCGGTGACGCCGTTAACGCCGAAACAACCGGGCGACGAAAGCAAAATGGTGTCCGTGCGTTTCCGCACCGTCGGCGACATCAGCTGCACCTGCCCGGTGGCAAGCACGGCCGCCACGCCGGCAGAGATTATTAAAGAAACCGCCGTCGCCGAAATTTCGGAACGCAGCGCCACCCGAATGGACGATCGCGCCAGCGAAGCGGCAATGGAACAACGCAAAAAACAAGGTTATTTCTAACAATCTCAGGATTGGTTAATTCATTGACAGACCGTTAAAAGTGCGGGCGATTTTTTAAGAGTTTTTTGGTGAGCCGGAAGTTCACCTCACAAGGAATAGATAATATGAGCAACCTAAATCAATATGCACCTCTTCGCTTCATCACCGCAGGCAGCGTGGACGACGGCAAAAGTACCCTAATCGGCCGTTTGTTATACGACAGCAAAGCGTTGCTGAGCGACCAATTACTCAGCCTGAACAAATCCAAAAATAACGGTGAAGTGATTGATTTTTCTATCTTAACCGACGGACTGGAAGCGGAACGCGAACAAGGCATTACCATTGACGTCGCGTATCGTTATTTTTCCACGGCAAAACGTAAATTTATCATCGCCGACACGCCGGGACACGAGCAATACACCCGCAATATGGTCACGGGCGCCTCAACCGCCAATGCGGCGGTGGTGTTAATCGATGCGACGCAACTGGATTTCAGCCGTCCGGAAGTGGAATTGCTGCCGCAGACGAAACGCCATTCCGCCATTCTCAAACATTTGCGCTGCCCGCACGTGATTGTCGCGGTAAACAAAATGGATTTATTGAATTTTGACGAAGGCAAATTCAATGCGATTACCCGGGCTTACGACAAATTAGCGCAGCAACTCGGTTTAAAAGAGGTGTTATTCGTGCCGGTTTCCGCCTTGCAGGGCGACAATATCGTGCATAAAAGCGACCGCACGCCTTGGTATCGGGGCGAGCCGTTATTAGCCATATTAGAAAGCTTACCGACTGACGACGAACAATCGGAAAAAGCGGAGGATTTTCATTTTCCGGTGCAATTCGTATTACGTTTAGACCAGGACAAAGCGGACGATTTCCGCGGTTATCAAGGTCGTATCGAAGCGGGCGAAATCCGGGTCGGCGCGAAAATTCGTATCGAGCCGAACGGTTTGGAAAGTCGCGTGACGGAAATTTATTCGCCGAACGGTTTGGCGCAAAGCGCCAAAGTAGGCGAGCAGGTCACTATTCGCCTGGCGGACGATATTGACATTTCCCGCGGCGACACCTTCGTTGCGGCGAATTCAACGACGATTTCAAGCAAACAATTAATCGCCACCGTTTGTTGGTTCGACCAACGCCCGCTTAACCCGGCGCGTAAATATTTGCTCAAACAAGGTACGCAAACCGTGTTCGCTAAAGTGAGCGAAGTGGAGCAAATTTTAGATCTGAAAACTTTGCTCAACAGCAGAGAGGCGGATCAGGTAAAAATGAACGACATCGCTCAGGTTCGCATCAGTTTACAAAAACCGATCACCGCCACCACTTACGCGCAAAATAAAGCGGCCGGCGCATTTATCTTAATCGACGAGGCAACTTATCACACGGTTGCCGGCGGCATGATTTTAGAAAACTAAACAAAAATCGCCCGCACTTTTGTAAGTATTTTGACGAATTTTTTGGTTCATTTTTTTGTGCGAGCAAAAAATGAACAGTAAACCAAAACACATTGTGGGGAATACACCAATATGCCAAACACAACCAATCCTTTACCGCCGGAAACCGAACAGTTGCTGGCAAAGCTTAATCCGATTCAGCTGGCGTGGCTTTCCGGCTATGCCTGGGCGAAAGCGCAGGGCGCCGGCGCCGAAAGTGCGGTCAATTTTGACCAAGTTTTTAATGCGCCGACGGCAGAGCCGTTGAAAGTCACGGTGCTTTCCGCCTCGCAAACCGGCAATGCAAAATCCGTGGCAAACAAGCTGGCGGACCGCCTGAAAGCGGAAGGTATAAATGTCAACCGCGTCTCGTTGACCGATTACAAAGCGAAAAATATCGCCGACGAAAAGCTGGTTTTATTGGTTTCCTCTACGCAGGGCGAAGGCGAAGCGCCGGAAGAAGGCGTGGTATTGCTGAAGCTGCTGAACGGCAAAAAAGCGCCGAAATTAGAGGGTTTGCAATTTGCCGTTTTAGGGTTGGGCGACAGCTCTTATCCGAATTTCTGTCAGGCGGGCAAAGATTTTGACAGCCGTTTCGCCGCCTTGGGCGGCAGCCGTTTATTGGAAGTCGGCCTGGCGGATTTGGATTTCCGGGCAACGGCGGATAAATGGATAGACGATATTACGGCTATTGTGAAAGAAAAAGCCGCCGCCTCTCCGTCAACGCCGGTCGGCGCTTCTTCGGCCGGCACGGCAAAATCTGCGGTCGAATCTCAATATAACAAGGATAATCCGTTTCCGGCGACATTAATGACGAATCAACGGATTACGGATAAAAGTTCGGAAAAAGACGTACGTCATTTGGAATTCGATCTTTCCGGCTCGGGCTTAACTTATCAGCCCGGTGACGTGCTAGGCGTCTATTTTGAAAACGATCCGGCGCTGGCGGCGGAAATTCTGGCGGCGGTCGGGTTGAAAGGAGACGAAGAAGTCACCGTGGACGGAAATTTATTCGATATTTCTACCGCACTTCAAATCAAACTGGAACTGACGCAAAACACGCCGGCTTTTGTAAAAGGTTATGCGGAACTTGCCGATAACGCGGCGTTGAATGCTATTGTAGAGGACGCCGAAAAATTGCAGACGTTGGTGCAAAGTACGCCGATTGTGGATGTATTGAACGAATTTCCGGCAACGGTGGCGCCGGAGGCGTTGGTGAATTTATTGCGTCCGATTACGCCGCGTTTGTATTCCATTTCTTCATCGCCGGCGGAAGTGGGCGAAGAAGTGCATTTAAGCGTGGGCGTTGTACGTTTCGAACATAACGGCAAAGTCCGTTCCGGCGGGGCGTCGGGTTATTTGGCGGATCGCGTGGAAGAAGACGGTCAGGTTCGGGTTTTTGTGGAACATAACGATAATTTCCGTTTGCCGCAGGATCACGGCAAACCGATTATTATGATCGGTTCCGGCACCGGTATTGCGCCGTTCCGGGCTTTCCTGCAACAACGCGCGGCGGACGAAGCGGACGGTAAAAACTGGCTGATTTTCGGCAATCAGCACTTTGCCCTTGATTTCTTATATCAGGCGGAATGGCTGCAATTCGCCAAAGACGGTTTCCTGAATAAATACAGTTTCGCCTGGTCGCGGGATCAAAAAGAAAAAATCTACGTACAGCATAAAATTCGGGAAAATGCCGCCGATATTTGGCAATGGATTCAGGACGGCGCCTACATTTACGTATGCGGCGATGCCGGCCGAATGGCGAAAGACGTGGATAAAGCCTTATTAGACGTCATTGCGCAACAAGGCAAGTTAAGTGCGGAAGAGGCGGAAGAATTCCTCGACGGTTTACGCGAAGACAAGCGTTATCAACGAGATGTGTATTAGTTTGGAGACGTTGGCGCGTCAAACAATGCTCAGTTAAAAAATGAATTTGGTGGGACGGGCTCGTCCTACGAAAGGATGATCAAATTTCGGAGTGAAAACATGACAGATTCAACTAAACAAAAAGGCTTGGAATGGAAAGCGCAGCCGCTTTCCGATAACGAACGTCTGAAGGCCGAAAGTAACTTCTTACGCGGCACTATTTTGGACGATTTGGAAGACGGACTCACCGGCGGATTTAAAGGCGATAATTTCCAGATGATTCGTTTCCACGGCATGTATGAACAGGATGATCGCGATATTCGTGCGGAACGTGCGGATGAAAAACTGGAACCGCGCAAATTTATGTTATTGCGTTGCCGTTTGCCGGGCGGGATTATTAAGCCGGCACAATGGATTGAGATTGATAAATTTGCCCGGGATAACAACTATTATCAGTCAATTCGTTTGACTAACCGCCAGACTTTCCAGTATCACGGCGTACCGAAAACCAAATTGCAGGAAATGCACCGATTGCTGCATAAATTGGGTTTGGATTCGATTGCCACGGCATCGGATATGAACCGTAACGTATTGTGTTCTTCCAATCCTATTGAATCGGAATTGCACCAGGAAGCCTATGAATGGGCGAAGAAAATTTCCGAACATTTGTTGCCGCGAACCAACGGTTATTTAGACGTGTGGATTGCAGGCAAAAAAGTGCAAAGTTCCGATAGTTTCTTAGGTCAGGAAGACGAGCCGATTTTAGGGAAAACTTATCTGCCGCGTAAATATAAAACGGCGGTGGTATTGCCGCCGCTCAATGATGTGGACGTATACGGCAACGACATGAACTTTGTCGGTATTCAGGATAAAGCGGGTAAGCTTATCGGCTTTAACGTGCTGGTGGGCGGAGGTCTTTCCTTTGAACACGGTAATACCAAAACTTATCCGAATATTGCGTTGGAATTGGGTTATATTCCGGTTGAGCAAACGTTGAAAGCGGCGGAATGTATTGTCACGACTCAGCGAGATTTCGGGAACCGAGCGGATCGCAAAAATGCGCGCTTGCGTTACACCGTGCAAAATATGACGTTAGACGGTTTTCGTGAGGAAGTGGAACGTCGCATGGGCTTTAAATTCGAACCGATTCGTCCTTTCAAATTTACCGAACGCGGCGATCGTATCGGCTGGGTGAAAGGTATTGATAACAAATGGCACTTAACCTGTTTCATTGAAAGCGGACGTATTACGGACAAACCGGACAGACCGTTGATGACCGGTATGCTGGAACTAGCCAAAGTACATAAAGGTGATTTCCGCATTACCGCGAACCAAAATATCATCATTGCCAATGTGGCGGAAGAAGACAAACAGCAAATCGAAGATATCGCCCGTCAGTACGGATTAATGGGCAAGATCACCAAATTGCGTGAAAATTCCATGTCTTGCGTGTCCTTTCCGACTTGTCCGTTGGCCATGGCGGAATCGGAACGGGCGCTACCGGAATTTATCGACGAACTGGATAAAATTATGGCGAAACACAATGTGGCGGACGATTACATCGTGACCCGCATTACCGGCTGCCCGAACGGTTGCGGACGAGCGATGCTGGCGGAAATCGGTTTAGTGGGTAAAGCTATCGGTCGTTATAATTTGCATATCGGCGGCGACCGCCCGGGAACCCGCATTCCGCGTATGTACAAAGAAAACATCACGTTGCCTGAAATTTTGGCGGAATTAGACGGTTTAATCGGTCGCTGGGCGACGGAACGCAAACCTAACGAAGGTTTTGGCGATTTCGTCATTCGTGCCGGCATTATCAAGCCGGTCGTCAATGCCGTGGTGGATTTCTGGGATGCGAATTTAATTCCGACGGTTTCGGCTTAAGAAAACATTTTCTGATGAAGCGGTTGTCGGAAGGCGCACTTTATCAGCAAAAATGAAGTTGTGAATACCGGTTAAATCAGGGAGCGAATGCGGATATAACGGCATTTGCTCCTTGTTTTTTATCGGAATCACAAATCAATGAGCGGATGAAAATTTTTAGCGTTTTGTATGAGAATAATTCACCTTGGAAATCATAATTTTGGTATAGAATTCGGGACGTCATTTCAAAAATTTTTATTTTTAAGGAACCGTTATGCAGAAAGCGCTTAGTATTATATCTGTCTCGTTAATCGCTTCCGGAGCTGTCGCTGCGGAACAGACAACCGATTTATCCCCTATAAACGTCTATTCCGCTTATGCCGCACCGGTAAATCAGGATCAAACCGCCTCATCCGTGACCGTGCTCAGCGAAAAAGATTTCGATAACCGCAATGCAACTTACGTAAGCGACGTCTTAAAGACCGTGCCGGGTGTGGCGTTCAGTGCGTCGGGCGGACGCGGAACCTTATCTAATTTCTATCTGCGCGGAGCGGACGCCAACCATACTTCAGTAATTATCGACGGCGTAAAAATGAATCCCGTCACCGGTTACGGATTTGATTTCGGCGGATTGAGTCTGAGTAACGTGGAGCGCATCGAAATTTTGCGCGGCGAGCAGTCCGCACTTTGGGGCAGCGATGCCATGGGCGGAGTGATTTATATCACGACCAAAACCGGATTGTATAAAGATAAACCGTTCAATATTGATTTTGACTTAGGCACCGGCTCGCATCGTACGCGAGATGCATCCGCAACGTTATCCGGTTATAACGACGGTTTTTATTATGCGATTCATGGAGATAGCCATCGCACGCAGGGAATTTCGGCCTATAGTTCGGACACTTTCCGTTATATTGCGGAAAACGGCGCGAAAATTACGTCTGGAGGCGCCGTTGAGAAAGATAAATTTCATCGCGATAACGCTTCGGTTCGGTTAGGATATGATGCGAGCGACAAAGGCGTCGAGGTTTTAGCCGGGCATTCGACCCAATCCGCTCATTATGATAATAGCCTTGCGGGGGAAACCTTGTTTGACGATTTTACCCGCACCCGTGAAACCACTTTAAAATTAAGCGGTTATCTTGGCGGTGAGGATGAATTATTCAAGCAAAAAGCCGGCGTAAGTCATATCAAAACCGACAGCGATACCTTCGGCGCGTGGATGAGCGCTTATCATGCGAAGAAATTAAATGCGAATTATCAGTTAGACGTTAATTTCGATCGCGAAGGTGCAATTAAACAAGGCTTAAGTCTTTTAACCGAATATCAGAAATCAAAATACGATTCGACGTCTTATTTAAATGAAAAAAGCTTAACGGAAAAAAGCGTGGCGACGGAATATCGCTTGTTCGCCGAAAATGAACACAGCTTAACCTTAAGCGGTCGTTATACCGACAGCTCTGAATACAAAGACGCGTTCACTGGGCGCGTCGCCGGCGCCTATCGTTTATCGCCTAATTTCAAGGTGCACGCCGGCTTCGGTTCGGCGATTCAAAATCCGACAATGACCGAATACTACGGTTACGACGGCAGATATTTGGCGAATCCCGATTTACAAGCGGAAAAAAGCCGCGGCGGCGAGGCGGGTTTACTCATTGAATCCCAGGATAAACGCCACAGTCTTGATGTGACTTATTTCGGGCGGCAGGTGAAAAACTTTATCGGCACCGAATCCGTTGCGCCTTATGTTTACCGCGCGGTT
Organism: Exercitatus varius; assembly: GCF_029577735.1. NCBI lineage: Bacteria > Pseudomonadati > Pseudomonadota > Gammaproteobacteria > Pasteurellales > Pasteurellaceae > Exercitatus > Exercitatus varius. The sequence continues at coordinate 88,033 of NZ_JARQTO010000001.1, forward strand.
AACGTGGACGGCACAACCAAAATTAAAGGCGTTGAAGTGACGTATAACGGCAAATTGACGGATGCCTTCACCGCTTATGCCAATTATACTTATATGCAAACCAAAGACAGCAAGGGTGTGGCGTTGATTCGTCGCCCGAAACACACGGCAAATGCGGGAATCGCATATCAACTCACCGAACAATGGGGCGCCGATGCCAATATTGCTTACGTAGGCAAACGTTTTGACAGCTACTATGACGAATTCACGTATTTGTCGTCGCGCATTGAATTGCCGTCGTATACTTTATTAAATCTTGGAGTGAATTATCAACTTACGGAAAATTTGAACCTGTACGCCAATTTAAACAATGTGTTTGATAAAAAATACGAACATACCGTGGGTTACGGTCAAGAAGGCCGTCATGTTTACGTCGGTTTAAAAGGCGGTTTTTAATCTTGGGGCGGGGCGATTCCCGCCGGTTTTGTCACCTATAATTATTTAATGCAAAAAACCTTTAAATTTTTATGCGTAATCGCCGGTGCGATTACTTATGGCTTCGCCACCGTTGGCAAAGCCAACGTTCAAAAAGCGTTGCTTTTTGTGACCGCACTTTTGTTGCCAAGTACGGTTTATGCTCAGGAACAGTTTGTTTCTCTCACGCTTTGCAGCGATCGCTTGCTGGCGGAACTCGCTCGCCCCGAGCAAATTGCGGCAATGTCGCCTTATTCTAAAAATCCTTTGATGATGTTGGATAAATTCAATCGGGATAAGCCCGTGCTTGAGCCGGAGTTAAGCCAATTATTGCCGTATTTGGATAAAACCGTGCTGATTAACGAATATTTTTATCCGCAACTGACGGCGGATCTTAAAAAATCGGGCGTAAGGATTATTCCGATTAACGACAGCCCGCAAACGCCCGCACAACTGTTCGAACTGATTTCACAGCTTGGCAAATTGACGGATAATCAAGCCAAAGCGGAGCAATTTATTACAACTCTAAAATCGCAAAATACTAATTTAAATCAACCGCTTACCGATACGTTGATTTTATCCGAAACGGGCGTGGCGGACACGCGGCAACCCAACTATCAAACGTTATTGCAATTACTCGGTTTAACTCCGTTGAAAACGCCCTTAACGCCGCAGAATTTTTCCCTCGAAAAAGTGCTGTTAAGCCAGCCGAACGTGCTGATTTCATTAACGGATAAGCAAGGTTACAACGAACGGGCGGAGCTGTTTTCTCATCCGTTATGGAAAAAACTCTTTAAAAATCGCCCGCACTTTGAGCTTCCGATGAAATATACTTATTGCTTTGATCACGGCATTTGGCAAGGGGCGGAGGCGATTTATCGACAGTCAAAGGAAAAAAATGAGTAAAATCATTAAATTAAACAGCACACTTTTTGTTCTGCTGATCTTCATTATCAGCCTGGCAAGTTGGCATGATCTTGGCCATTTTTCTGCATTGAAAAATGCCGAAGGTATCATCACCGATATGCGCCCGTTGGTGTTGTGGGACATTCGTTTGCCGCGTATTTTACTGGCTGTTCTGACGGGCGCGAGTTTGGCGGTGGCGGGCAATGCGATGCAGGGGATTTTTCAGAATCCGCTGGCAAGCCCGGGATTGCTCGGCAGTGCGAACGGCGCGACGACGGCGAGTGTTTTTATTCTGTACTATTTTTCCGTGCCTTTTACCTTTTTACTGATTGGCGGGGTGCTGGGGGCGTTATTGAGCTTCCTGCTGGTGTATCTGATTGCCAAAAATCACGGCACAACCATGATGATTTTAAGCGGAGTGGCGGTCAATATGTTGCTCGGTTCAGCAATTGCATTGTTGCTGTCGAATGCCGAAAGCCCTTGGGCGTTGGCGGAACTTTACCGTTGGCTGCAAGGTTCGCTAATGTGGGCGAAGTTAGATACCTTATTGATTTCATTACCGATTATGCTGTTCGGCTTATTCTGTCTTTATCAACAACGGCGCTATCTGGATTTGCTCACCTTTGGCGAAGAAACCGCCGGTACAATGGGCGTTGATCCGAAACGCAGCTTTTTTATCACGACTCTCGGCGTGGCGTTATTGGTCGGCGCCACCATTCCGCAAACGGGAACCATCGGATTTATCGGCTTAATCGCTCCGCACTTGGCGCGTATTCTCCTGAAAAAGCGCCCTTCTCAGCTTTATTTCACAAGCGGTTTAATTGGCGCATTAATTTTGCTGATTGCCGATCTTTGCATTTTGTATTTGCCGTTTTTTGCCCATATTTATGTGGGCACGCTCACGGCAATTATCGGTGCGCCGTTTTTGATTTGGATTTTATTGACGCAACAACGGAGAATGGCAAATGATTAAACTGGAAAACGTCAGCTTTTCATTCGGTTTATCCAATGTCAGTTGCCGAATTCCACAAGGCAAACTCATTGGTATTATGGGCGCAAATGGAGCGGGAAAATCCACTTTATTGAAAGGTATTGCGGGGATCTTGCCGCCTGCAAGTGGTGAGATTTGGCTCGAACATTGCAAATTATCGGAAATGAGCGCCAAACAGAAAAGCGAACGGCTGGCGTACTTCGCTCAAAATACCCGAATTCATTGGGATTTGTCGGTTTATGATGTCATCGCGCTCGGTTTGCCAACGCCAACGAAGGACGAATCGGCAAAAGTGCGGTCGATTTCCGCGCAGTTTTTTCTTTCACATTTACTCGAAAAACCGTTCCGACAACTTTCAGGCGGCGAACAAGCCCGTGTGCAACTGGCCCGTTGCTGCATTAAACAAGCTCCGTTGTTGCTCGCCGATGAACCTATTGCGTCGCTCGATCCCTATTATCAAATCGATATGATGGAACGGCTTAAATCTCTCACGCCGCAGAAAACCTGCGTGATGGCCATTCACCATCTGGATTTAGCTTATCGCTTTTGTGATGAAATTATTTTGTTGGAGAAAGGAAAAATCCTCGCCAACGGCGCAACACAAGCGGTATTAAATGCGGAAAATCTGGCCAGGGCGTTTGGTGTGAAAGTTAAAATGGATCAGGCAAAGAGAGAAATTTTTGCTATCGAGAAAATGACTTAAGTATAAACTGAAAACAGCCGTTCGATTTTCTGTCAAACGGCTGTTTTGATTTAGATCATAGTTAACTTTCCCGACAATCCAGCCAAGGCATCCGCATTCCCTGATGATTTTTGTAATAAACCGAACTGTGTTCGTGCGCAACTAAATCAATATAATCGCCTTGAATCGGGCGGTATGAGCGATATGTGACTTCAAAACGGGAAGCTTGCGCATTAAGCGCTTTGTTTTCAATATGATCAAACGGCCGGGCTTTGTCACCGTCTAACTGGAAATAAATTCCAAAGTTATCCTTCATGCGGCTTTCTCGCGAAAGCGGAAAATAGGTAGATAAATAAGAATCTGCGCCCGTTTCAAAATTCGTACAAGTGTAATAATAACGTTTGTAGTTGGCGGCGTTTTGTAATTCTGCCGGACTAATATCATCCTTTAAATAACCCGTTTTCACCGGCGCGGTCGGTTTAGGCGCACAAGCGAATAGCGCGGTAAGGGTTGATGTCAATAAAATGAGTTTTAGTTTGTTCATAATTAAAATTCCGAGAAATATAGGAAAATAGAGTGGTGCTATGATAGCGTAAATTATAGGGAGTGTAGAAGTTAAAAAATTTATCGGTGTTATTGAACTTGTTTGGTTGTGCTTTATTTTACAAATAACCCACGGCTTATGTCGTAGGTTATACGTGGTGTTGCTCCGCCGGAGTAAGCTGAGTTTTCGTGCCGGAGGCATGATAGATGCTTAAGCTAGGAAGCGAAACATGGGCAAAGCTCCTCGCAGTCAGTCAAAATAAACTCTGCTGCCCAGCTAAACATTCGGGTGTTTCTTTCACTTGAAATCCATAGTTCGCTAAATAGCCTTTCAGACTTTCGATATTGTAGAAAGAATGGCTGTTGGAGGTGTTTTGAAAATAAAGATAAAGCTGATCAAATTCCGCTTTTCGCTGATTTAACAATGCCGCTAGTTGTTGTAATTCGGTTTCGCTATAGCGATAATCGTGACGTTCTTGTGCCGATTGTGCTTTCCACCAGTGGGGATTACGACCGTGTAATCGCAGGTAAGCGGTGCGTTGGTTCGCATAAAACTGAAAGGTAGGCAAACCGATATTCTGCGGATAATCCACATTGCACCAAATCAGATTTTCCTTACCGTGAAAATAATCCAGCACCGACTGTGTATGCCAACTGGTGTGACGAAATTCAATGGCAAGGGGATAATCACTAAACCACGACACCAGTTCCGCAAGATAGTAACGGTTTGCGTGCTGACGTTCAAAACTGGTCGGGAATTGCACAAATAAATTGGCTAAACAATGGCTATCACGCAACGGTTGTAATGCGTCCAAAAACGCCTGTGCTTGCTCGGCGGTAGCGGTACGTTTATGGCTAAAATCTTGATGCAGTTTCACCGAAAATTTTAACCGCCCTTCCGCCTTTTCTAACATACCTTGCACCGCCTTATAGCCAATCGGGGCGTGAAAGGTGCTGTTGATTTCAACGGTGTCGTAATGCTGGCTGTAAACCGACAAAAAATCCGCTTTGTCCGTCCCAAACGGGTAGAGCGTACCGACTAAATCCGTATCACTATAACCGCCCGTGCCGATGTAGATGTGGGGTGTGTGCATTTTTTATATCTTGTTTTTGTTATTTATCGAAATCGATATTTCCCTTTACCTTGTCCTGCGACTTTTTCTATTGCCTTCATTTCTAACATTTTCTTTATCAATTCCGATGAGGCAGATGCGGAAAGATGAAGGGTATTGACCACATCTATTCGTGAAAAAATACGATTAGCTAAAATCTGAGAAAGTGCGGTGATATGTTTCTGTGTTTTCTCTGAATGTCTTGTTTTTTCGTCAGGATTTTGTTCAATGTCTTGTTTTTTATGTTCAATGTCTTGCTTTTGTTTTTCAATATCCTGTTTTTCCAAAAATTGACTGCTATGGATATGCAACTGGCGATTGCTTAGTAGATTGTTTTCGCCTAATAACAAATTACGCAGAAATAAAAGCAAGTATTCATTGGTTTCATAAACCCCTTTGGCGAGATTATTATAATTTGCTCGTACCAACGCATTGCGGAAATACCACGAATTTTCGGCAAAAATATCATTCGTAACATTAAACCCTAATGTTTTTAAATACTTAATAAAAAACACAGCTGTGGTGCGAGTATTGCCCTCTTCAAAAACGTGAATTTGCCATAAACGTGCAATAAATGTGGCTAAATGCATCATAATTTCTTCAAGAGAAAGCCCTCGATAACTAAAATTTTTCTCCTGCGATAAATCATATTCCAAGGTATTTTTCAATTCAGATGCCATACCATACACTACCGTTTCGCCCTCTAACACCCACTCTTTTTTAGTAATGTTATAAGTACGAATTTGTCCTGCGTGAGAGTAAATATCTTTAAACAGATATTTATGAATGGCTAAATACTGATTGGCATTAAATGAAAAAGCAGGCTCCGACAGCAATTTTGCAATACGCACCGAAACTTTGTCCGCTTCTTCTGTGCGATCCTCGCTGGTTAATGACGGATTTTCTTCATAATATTGGCTAATCCATTGCTCTGCTGTATCAATGGAAATCTCACCTTCAATATTTTTAATCGCAGTACTGATCAAATATTGAGATGGCTTTAATCCATCAACCTCTTGCAGCCCGATTGCCGTTTGCCAAGCATAGCTCTTTTCCTTTTTATCCGCTTCAATATGGCGGATATATTCTTCAAAAGGATCTTTAGTCATTCTGTTTTTCCGTTGTGCAATATTTTGGATAAATGTAACCGCTTATCGTGGTTTTGTCGAATGGAAATAAGGGATTTTTCGATGGAGATTGCAAATATAGAAAAATGTAGGGATGTCTTACAAGCGGTCGATTTGGGGAGGAATTCTGCAAAGTTTTTAGGCGAGGTGACCACTTGTTTTTTTATTCCTTAAATTGACATCGACAAATGGCCTCATCTAAACTTGTAGAAAAATTCAAGTTGTTAGTATCACTTTTGGAGTAATATATGAACACTATATTAAATAGCCTAGAACAATACTTTGAACAGGCTTGCGAGCAACATCCACAGCTACAATATCTCCGTTCACAATGGGGGTTTGATAAAGAGTTAATTAGTAAAGCTTTACAAAATGTTGGCCATATTTTTCCACACTATAGTCGCCATGATGTATCACACTCAAAGCAGATTATTATCAATATTGAACGATTATTGGGAGATAAAATTCAATATTTAACAGCTACAGATATGTGGCTAATACTTGAAGCTGCATATTCTCATGATATAGGAATGGTCATTACTCAAAAACAAATTGAAGAAATGAATTCTCCTTCATTTCATGATTTTGTTCAGAAATTATCATTAGATGAACAGAGTGAATTATCTTCTTTTGCTAAAAAATGGCTACAAGATGAAGCCGTTCTACCTCAAAGAGCAAAGGCTCATGACTTTTTTCAGCAATATATTCAACTATTAGCAGAATGGTATCGCCGTAAACACCCTATAAATTCAGCAAATATTGTTAGAAATCCATGGGAAGAGATAGGGTTAAATTCCTCAAGAAATGAACTTATTCCAAAACGTTTATTTAATATTTTAGCTAAAATTTGTAAAGCTCACGGAGATAGTTTTGAGCAAATACTAAAAGAGCTTCCTAAGGCAGAAGCAGGGTTAGGAACGGAAGACTGTCACCCATTATATATTGCGTGTCTACTTAGAATGGGGGATCTACTTGATATTGACGATAACCGATTCTGTCCAGTTATGATGGCTATGTGTAGTCATAATTTACCTTCATTAAGCCGAGCTCATAGAGATAAACATCTTTCAGTTCAACACTTTCGCCTAGATTCAGAACGAATTGAAGTTGAATGTACTTGTCCAACTCCAGAATCTTATGAAGCTGCGTTTGATTGGTTCGAATGGTTAAAAATAGAATACCATAATCAAACTCAGCATTGGGATCAAATAGTACCTAGTAAACAACTTGGTAGACTTCCAACCTTAATGAGCCCTAAGGTAACTATTCAGCATCCATATATCATTATTGAAGAAGGTAAAAAACCATCTTTTCAGCTTAATAAAGAAAGTATGTTAAATTTAGTCAGAGGTTCTGGCTTATATAGTTCTCGTTTTGATAGTATTCGAGAAATATTACAAAATGCGGTTGATTCAACTCTACACCGTATTTGGATTGAAAATAAAAATACATATGATTTTTCTAATCTTTCACCAATTGATGAAAATTATCTTAAACTTGTAGATAAATATAAAATCCAAGTTAATTTTGAACCTAAAGAAGCTAATAGTGATATTTGGGTTTTAACTGTTAAAGATAAAGGTATAGGTATTAGTCTTAATGATTTAAAATTTATGTTAAATATTGGTAGTACTAAATATAACAGTGAGAAACAAAAAAGATTAAATGAAATGCCAATGTGGTTTAGACCGTCTGGTGCTTTTGGTATTGGACTGCAAAGTGCATTTTTATTAGCTGATGAGTTTTATATTACAAGCACATCAATTATTGATAGAAGAAGTTTTGAAATGCACTTTAATAAATATCAAGGAATTAGTATTAAGGAAGTAGATTATTCTGTGTTTAATTCTTTTGGATGTGAGTTCAAAATTAATATTAAAGTGGAAAAACTTCCCAAGAGTTATAGTTATTCTCACCAGAATAATATGTATACAGAGATTAGTAATCGACTTAAGGAATATGATATTACTAACTCCGAGTTTCGATTAGACTTTGTTGAGACTATGTCTATTTTAGGTCAAATAATAGAATTTAATATTAATTCTCCTGTTAAAATAGAACTACTTTCTTATAAGGAAGAAGGTTTTAATAAATATAGAGATAAAGCTTATTGGGATTCGGAAGAAAATATTATGTTGTTTGATATTTCATTCGGAGACTTCTCTAGCTTTATAGATACATTCTTTAGAGGTCAGAAATTTTCAGGTTTGTCAATAAATATTCCATCTATGTATTGCAAGGTGGATATTTATTCTGAAACTTCTGATAGATTTCTTAGTTATAATAGAGAGAAGATTTTATCTACTAGTTCTTTGGGTACAGTCAATAAGATTTATAAGACTATTAAGAACTATATTGAGAAAAATTTTAATAAAATTCCGGCTGATCAAAAACCTTTTGCAGCTCTCAGTTATTATTATGTATCTGATGATATGGAAGATATAGACTCACACATAATTAGGAAAATTAATGACGTGGGGAACCAAAGCTCATATAATATAAATGAACTAATAAATAAAATTAAGAATAACCCTTGTCAAGAAAGTATTGTTTTTATAGATGGGGATTATAATGGTAAATTTCTTGGAGAACAAACTATAAAAAATAACATAAGGAAATACCTGTTACACTTTTTACTATTGAGTGTTACGGAATCAAATGTTTTTTATTGTATTGATAAAGAAGACACTAAGGGAGATAATAGCTATCAAAATATTGATAAGTTTAAGTATAGTTTTGATAAGAATGATATTTTTCCTGTGTCAGAAAAGTATTTTATAGAAATCATTAAAAATAAGAAACACTCAAATCAACGAGGGTGTAGATTATTCTTTCCTGCTTGGGGAAAATATAGAAAATTATCTATAAGAACTGAAAGTTTTTCTTATGGTGATATGTTTGGATATACTTCATATAAAGATGATTTTTTGATATTACCTATTGATTTTAGACATAATATTATTGATGAAAAATTCTTTGATAACTCTGAGAGCTTAGTAAATTGGATATATAACAACAAAAAACAGGAACACCTTAGCAAAGAAGAAATTCGTACCTTAATCAAGGATCTAATTGAAGAATTGAAAAAAATATTAGTTTCAGATATAAATGAGGATAAATAATTAAGCAAAACATATGGCGGGTTAAAAACCGCCACTACATTACGTCTCTTTAGTTTGCGACTTCACATCCTACTTCATCGCCACTCCCAACCATTTCACCATCTCTCTCTCATTCCACCCCTTACGTTTCGCATAATCGACCGCTTGATCTTCATCAATGCGTCCAAGGGTGAAATAATTACTCGCAGGGTGGGTGAAGTACCAACCGCAGACGCTTGCCGCTGGCCACATTGCGTAGCTTTCGGTGAGTTTTATTCCGATGCGTTGTTCCACTTCCAGTAAATCCCAGATGATCTGTTTTTCCGTGTGTTCTGGGCAGCTTGGGTAGCCTGGGGCAGGGCGGATGCCGATGTATTCTTCACGGATTAAGCGGTCGTTGTCTAAGGTTTCGTTGCTGTAGCCCCAGACTTTTGTACGCAGTTCAAAGTGCAGATATTCCGCCATTGCTTCGGCTAAACGGTCGCCGACCGCTTGCAGCAAGATGGCGTTGTAGTCGTCCCCTGCGGCTTTGTAGCCTTCCACTAAGTCGTGTTCTTCAATCCCTGCACAAACGGCGAACATTCCGAACCAGTCCTGTTTGCCGCTGGCTTTGCTTGCGATAAAGTCGCTCAAGCAGAGGTTGTACGGGCTTTTGCTGTTTCTGCCACGTTCGCTTTGTTGGCGGAGGTTATAGACTTTGCCAGCCACCAAAGTGTGGTCAGAATTTTGATAGATTTCAATATCATCGCCCACACTGTTGGCTGGGAAAATGCCCATAATACCGCTTGGGTTGAGCTTGTGATTTTGTTCTAATTCGTCCAACACTTTTTGGGCATCGTTCCACACTCGGCGGGCTTCTTCGCCGCCTTCAGGGTAGTCGAAGGCATCAGGATAGCCGCCCATTAATCCCCATAAGCGGAAGAACGGCGACCAGTCGATAAATTTTCGTAAGGTCGCAATCGGCACGTTTTTATATTCCACAATGCCGGTTTTTTTCGGCGTTGGCACTTGGTAATCCGCCCATTCGCCACTGAACGCATCAAAGGCATTTTTGCGTGCCTCTTCAATCGGCAACTGCTTGCGTGGGGCTTTTTTGTTGGCAAAAGCGTCTTGAATTTGCTCGTACTCTTTCTTCATTCGTTCCCACAGTTCCGCTTTGGTATCCGGGTTCATCAATGCCGCACAAACTGTTACCGCACGAGAGGCATTGGTGGTGTAAATCACTTCGTGCTTATATTTCGGATAAAGTTTAATCGCTGTATGCTCTTTGGAGGTGGTTGCTCCGCCGATAATGACAGGAATATTCAAATTCAAGCGGTTCATTTCGCCTAAGAAGTATTCCATTTCGTCAAGGGACGGCGTGATCAAACCGCTTAAGCCGATGATGTCCGCTTTTTCATCAATCGCCGTTTGAATGATTTTGTCCGCAGGCACCATTACGCCTAAGTCGATCACTTCAAAGTTATTACATTGCAACACCACGCTCACGATATTTTTACCGATGTCGTGAACATCGCCTTTTACGGTCGCAATCACCACTTTACCGCTGGACGAGCCTTTCTGTTTGGTGGCATTGATAAACGGCTCTAAATAGGCGACCGACTGTTTCATCACGCGAGCGGATTTTACTACTTGCGGCAAGAACATTTTACCGTCCCCGAACAAATCGCCCACCACGTCCATACCGTCCATTAGCGGCCCTTCGATCACTTCGAGCGGTGTCGGGAATTTTTGGCGCGCTTCTTCGGTATCTTCAATAATATAGTTGGTGATCCCTTTCACGAGGGCGTGTTTCAAACGTTCTTCCACCGTCCAAGTACGCCATTCGGCAACGCCGCTATCTTCACTGTTACTAGCGGTCACATTTCGGTATTTTTCTGCAATATCTAACAGGCGATCGGTGGCATCAGGACGGCGATTTAGCACCGCATCTTCAATCACATCACGCAATTCAGGATCGAGATCGTCATAAATCGCCAGTTGCCCCGCGTTCACGATCCCCATATCCATTCCTTGCTTGATAGCGTGGTAAAGGAACACGGCGTGAATGGCTTCACGCATCACATTATTACCACGGAACGAGAAGGACACATTCGACACACCGCCCGAAACTTTAGCGTGCGGTAGGCTACGTTTAATGCGACCTGTGGCATTGATAAAGTCCACGCCGTAGTTATTGTGTTCTTCAATTCCCGTGCCGATGGCAAAAATGTTCGGGTCAAAAATAATATCTTCAGGCGGAAAGCCCACTTGGTTCACGAGAATATCGTAAGCTCGAGTACAGATTTCTACTTTGCGTTCTTCGGTGTCCGCTTGCCCCACTTCGTCAAACGCCATTACGACCACCGCCGCACCATAACGGCGAACCAGTTTCGCTTGGTGGATAAATTTTTCTTCGCCTTCTTTAAGGGAAATGGAGTTCACAATTCCTTTGCCTTGCACTGATTGCAAACCGGCTTCAATCACTTCCCATTTTGACGAGTCAATCATCACGGGCACTTTCGCCGCATCAGGTTCGGTCGCCATAATGTTAAGGAAACGGGTCATACATTTTTGCGAGTCGAGCAAGGCCTCGTCCATATTTACGTCAATGACTTGCGCACCGTTTTCCACCTGATCGATAGCAATCTCAATGGCTTCGCTGAATTTTTCTTCCTTAATCAAACGCTTAAACTTCGCCGAACCTGTTACGTTATTACGTTCGCCCACGTTCACAAACAGGCTTTCATCATCAATGTTTAACGGCTCAAGCCCAGATAAACGCATTGCGGTTTTGATTTCAGGCAAGGCACGAGGCTTGATCCCAGCTACTACGTTTGCAAAGGCTTTGATATGTTCAGGTGTGGTACCGCAACAGCCGCCCACGATATTTAAGAAACCGCTTTCCGCCCACTCTTTGATGTGAGCCGCCATTTCTTTCGCCCCTAAATCGTAGCCCCCAAAGGCATTCGGCAAGCCGGCATTCGGGTGAACGGATACATAGGTTTCACAGATTTTCGACATCACTTCCACATAAGGACGCAACTCTTTCGGGCCTAAGGCACAGTTCAAACCAAAACTGAGCGGTTTAGCGTGGCGGAGCGAGTTGTAAAAGGCTTCGGTGGTTTGCCCCGAAAGAGTACGCCCGGACGCATCGGTAATCGTCCCCGAAATCATAATCGGTAATTCCACGCCCAGTTCTTCAAACACTTGGTCAATGGCAAAAGCGGCGGCTTTAGCATTTAAGGTATCGAAGATGGTTTCGATCATAATGATGTCCGAACCACCTTCAATTAAGCCGCGAGTTGCTTCCGCATAGGCATCGACCAATTCCATAAAGGTAATATTACGGAAACCTGGGTCGTTCACATTTGGCGAAATCGAGGCGGTGCGGTTAGTCGGGCCGAGAATACCCGCTACAAAACGTGGTTTTTCAGGCGTGCTGTACTTATCCGCCGCAATACGAGCCAGTTTTGCCCCTGCAAAATTCAGCTCATAAGCGACCGCTTGTAAGTCGTAATCCGCCTGTGCAATAGTGGTGGAACTGAACGTGTTGGTTTCAATAATATCCGCTCCGGCTTCAAGGTATTTTTCGTGAATAGACGAAATCACTAAAGGTTGGGTCAGGGTGAGAAGATCATTGTTGCCACGCAGATCCACGCTAGAATTTTCAAAACGCTCGCCACGGAAATCCGCTTCGGTTAGTTTAAATTGCTGGATCATCGTCCCCATCGCACCGTCTAAAATCAGAATACGTTTGGAAAGAGCATGTTGAAGAATTGAGGTTGTGTCTGTCACGGTAAGTTCCATTCGTTAAATTTGAGAAAATAAGATGGATAATAGGGAGAGGCTATATTGATGTCAACGTTTTAAGAATATTAATTTTATTCATAATAAAATGAAATTTATCGTCTTGCTTTTCATTTAAATGCCTTTTAAAGTATCACCACTATTGAAATCACAAAAAGCAGAAAAGGAATGCTTTATGAGCTATGCAAAAGAAATCGATCATTTAAATCACTCACTTGCGGAATTAAACGGAAATATCAACGTATCTTTTGAATTTTTTCCGGCAAAAAATGAGAACATGGAAACCATGTTATGGGATTCTATTCATCGTCTTGCACCGTTAAAGCCCAAGTTTGTTTCGGTAACCTACGGCGCCAATTCCGGTGAGCGGGATCGCACCCATTCCATTGTAAAACGCATACGGAACGAAACCGGGCTGATTGCGGCCCCGCACTTAACGGGGATTGACGCCACGCCGGAAGAGTTGCGGGAAATCGCTCGGGATTATTGGGATAACGGCATCCGAAATATCGTCGCCCTTCGCGGTGATATTCCGGTCGGTTATGCGAAACCGCCTTTTTATGCATTGGATTTGGTGAAATTATTGAAAGAAGTGGCGGATTTTGATATTTCCGTAGCCGCTTATCCGGAAGTTCATCCTGAAGCGAAATCCGCCCAAGCGGATTTGATTTATTTAAAACAGAAAGTGGAAGCCGGCGCCAACCGGGCAATTACTCAATTTTTCTTTGATGTAGACAGCTATTTACGTTTTCGCGATCGCTGCGTTGCGGTGGGGATTGAAGTGGAAATCGTACCGGGAATTCTGCCGGTAACGAATTTCAAGCAGTTACAAAAAATGGCAACGCTCACCAATGTGAAAATTCCGGGCTGGATGAATAAAATGTATGAAGGGCTGGATAACGATCAGACGACCAGAAATCTGGTGGCGGCAAGTATCGCCATGGATATGGTGAAAATTTTATCGAAAGAAGGCGTGAAGGATTTTCACTTTTATACCTTAAACCGCTCGGAGCTGACTTACGCCATTTGCCATACCTTAGGCGTTCGACCGGTTTCGTAAAAGACAGTAAAAAAACGTCGTATTTTTTGACCGCACTTTGGCGTTTAAACCGTTAAAGTGCGGTCAATTTTTCGATTGTTTTCACACAAAGAACGGCTTTAAACCGTTCTTTGTGTGCGAGTAACTCATTCTTTTTTCAGCAAAAATACACCGTGTTTTGCCAAATGAACGAAGCTTTGAGTCATGTCGGGGTCAAAACCGTCCGGACGAGCGTTAATTAACAGGTTGCGACCGCCCCAATCGGCGACGACTTCCCAGTGGTTGCCCATATAAACCGCCGATTTTATAGTGCAGCCCTGGCTTGCTTCGCCTTCCGTTTTTAAGCTGACGGCTTCGGGGCGAATGCCGACCAGGCAATCTCCTTCCGCCACGTTAAATTGTGCCGCTTGCGGTAATTCGAATTGATAGCCGTTAACGGTGACTTTGCCTTGAGCCAGTTTGCCGTCAAAAATGCTGCTTTCGCCCATGAAGTTGGCTAAGAATAAGGAATTCGGACGCAAATAGAGTTCTTTCGCCGGCGCTTTTTGCATGATTTTGCCTTTATGCATAACGATAACCTCGTCGGATACGGCGAAGGCTTCGGTTTGATCGTGAGTAACATAAAGGGAAGTAATGCCCAGTTGTTGCTGTAATTCGCGGATTTTTTCCCGCATGGAACGGCGCAAATTGGCGTCCAGATTGCTCAGCGGTTCGTCGAATAACAGCACTTTCGGTTTTAACACCAAAGCGCGGGCCAAGGCAACGCGTTGTTGCTGGCCGCCCGAAATCTGATCGACGAACCGATCTTCAAAACCGGCTAAATCCACTAATTCCAACGCTTCTTTCACCCGTTTTTTCCGTTCTTCCGCGCCGATATTTTGCATTCGTAAGCCGTAGCCCACGTTATCGCCGATGGACATGTGCGGGAAAAGGGCGTAGGACTGGAACACGATACAGATATCGCGGTTTTGAATGGAGGATTTGGTCACATCTTCGCCGTCAATGAAAATTTGTCCCGAAGTCGGATTTTCCAGGCCGGCGACCAGCCGCAGAATGGTGGTTTTACCGCAACCGGAAGGGCCGAGCAATGTCACCATGGTGCCGCGTTTAATGGTTAAATCCAGATTATCGATCACCACCGATTTACCGAATGATTTGGTGATATTTTTTAAAACTAAGAAATCATCATTTTTTGTTGTCATAATTTGGTACTGCCTGTGTAGAGTGCGTGTTAGCGTATCAATTTTTATTTCGTAGGGCGTATCACGACGCCCAATCAAGTTATTCACCGGAGCGTACGCGGTACGCCCGTTAAAGTGCGGTCAAAATTTAATTCATTTTTTTCGCTTTCGAACGTGAAATGCGTGTGTCGCCCACAATCCAGTCGAAGAGCAGAATGATCGCCATCATGACGATAATCAGGATTGAACCGTAAGCGATAGCAACACCGTATTCGCCGTCTTCCACGCGGTTTAAAATGTAGGCGGTGGCGACGCGGGTGTCCGCCGTCACCAGGAAGATAATGGCGCTCACGGTTGTCATGGCGCGCACGAAACTGGTGACCAAGGCGGACAATAATGCCGGTTTTAACAATGGAAACACGATAAACCAAATGGTTTTAAACGAACTGCCTTTCAGTGAAAGGGACGCCTCATCAAGAGATTTATCCAGTTGTCCCAAACCGGCGATGGCGGCGCGCATACCGATTGGCAAATCACGCATTACCATGGAAATAATAATGATGATACCGGTACCGGTAATGTACATCGGCGCATTGTTAAAAGCCAAAATGTAAGACACACCGGCGACGGTCCCCGGTACGGCGAAACAGAGCATGGTCAAAAATTCCAATGTTTTTTTGCCCTGGAAATCTTTACGCACCACAATATAAGCAATCAGCAGGCCGAAAAGTGCGGTCAGCGGTGCGGCAATTCCTGCGTAAAGCATAGTGTTTAACAGCGATGGCCATGCACCGTCACTTAAGCCTTGTCCGAACATCAGTTCATAGTTGCGGGTCGTTAAGGTGTAATCCACGCCCCAGTTCACCGTGAAGCTGCCGTAGAAAATACTGCCGTACAGCGCAATGTTGAAAACCACCCAGAAGGCGAGCATGGCGATGATGGTCCATTTTAAGCCGCCCGGCAGATCTTGTACGTCGCCGCGGTAAGATTTGCCCGAAACCGTGACGTAAGAACGGTTACCAATCCACATATACTGCACCACGAAAATCAGCAAGGAGAAAATCAGTAATATTGAACCTAAGGTGCTTGCAGAGGCGTAATCAAGTTGTGAGCCGGCGATATAGAAATAGATTTGGGTGGCGATCACGTCGAAGCTGCCGCCTAAAACTAACGGGTTACTGAAGTCTGCAAGCGATTGCACAAACACGATTAAAAACGAGTTTGCCAAAGCGGGACGGAGCAGAGGGAAAATAATGTTATAGAACGTTTGATAACGGTTTGCCCGCAAAGTGTAAGAGGCTTCTTCAATAGACGGATGAATCGATTTCAAGGCGCCGTCTAAAATCATAAAGGAAATGGGCGCAAAAGCGAGAATCTGCGCAATAGCGATACCGTTAAAGCCGTAGAGCCAGTTTTGATTGGTAAAACCGAAATGATTAGATAAAAACTCGGTGACATAACCCGAACGACCAAGCATTAAGGTTACGCCTAAACCCACAACGAACGGCGGCGTCACAATAGGCAAAATCGAGAAAATTTTACCGATAAACGCCGTGCGTTTTGCGATTCGGGTGGTGTAAAGCGCAAAGGCTAAACCGAAAATCGTGGAAACGATGCCCACAAAGCCGGATAGCGCGAGCGAGTTGGTAATTACCCGGATAATATAGCTTTGGCTTAAAATGCGTAATACTTGCTGCGGCGCGAAGGTGTCGCCGTCATAGAACATGGAAATTAAAATCGCGACGGTCGGGTATACGATAAAGAAGAAAATCAACAAAATAATCGACAACAATGACGCGATAATGAATTTATCTCCTTGCATCACTTTAAGTTTTGCCAGTGCGAAAGTCGCAAGTGCAGTTAGGGTGACAATTAAAACGATGACCGAATAACCCATCGACACTTTGTAAACGGTAGCGGTGACAAAGGCGAATAATACGCTGAAGGTCACTAAGCCCAGTTCCGCTTTAGCTTGCGCGGCGACGGACAATCCAAGGCGCGGCGTGAGTAAAAAGCCGAGTAGCGGCAGAAACCATAAAATGGTCAGATTAAAAGAAGACCAACCCATGGCATCGTAAAATTCGTCGGAGGTGCTTTCCAACAAACCGTAATCAAGAGCTTGAGACGGCAAGATTAAAAAGGCAAGAACGGATAATAATATCCAGAAATTTGCCGTTTGGGTAAAAGGCGTTTTTGCGGAATTCATACAACCTCGCAATTTTTAGAGTAATAATAGACGTATTGCTACGCCGGACAGTTTAAAGTGCGGTCAAAAAATGAAGTGTTTTTCAATTATTTTGCCAGTTTCACCTCATCCACCCATTTGGTAATCAAGCGTTTGCGCAAATCGCTCGAACCGTATTTATCAAAGTCATAGTTGATTAAATTGATGGATTTAAAATCTAACGCATAAGGCGATTGTTTCGCTTGGCTATTGGTTAAAATCTGGTGAGTTTCACCTTTTTGCCAGGAAAGTTCCTGTGCTTCTTTCGATAATGCCCAATCCACAAATTTTTTCGCGTTTTCAAGGTTGCGCGCACCTTTAATAATACTTATGCCGCCAATTTCATAACCCGTGCCTTCGCAGGGTACGACCAGTTCGACAGGCGCGCCTTTCTCTTTTTCCAGAGAATGTTCGTGCAGGAAACCGATTCCGATTGAAGCTTCGCCGCGCGCGGTGTTACGCGTTGCCGTATTGCCCGACTTGGTGTATTGCGACACATTTCTGTGTAATTTTTTCAAATACGCATAGGCTTCATCTTCGCCCCAAAGCTGTATGAAAGTGGCAAGCGCCGTGTAAGCCGTACCGGAACTTTGCGGATCCGCCGCTTGAATTTCATTTTTCAAACGCGGATCCGTTAAATCTTTCCAGCATTTCGGTACCGGAATATTGAGTTTTGCCAAGCGTTCGGTATTCACGCCGAAGCCTAACACGCCTAAATAAATTGCGGAAGAATAATTTCCTTTTACTTTGGCGGGATCCTTCAGTTCATCGGGAATATATTGCAAATTCGGCGATTTATAAGGCACGAGCAAGCCCATTTCACCGGCCTGGCTATGCGGATCCAGCGTGCCGCCATACCACACGTCGCCCTGCGGATTGGCTTTTTCGGCATCAATTTTAGCTAAAATCGAGCCTGTGCCGCCGCGGATAAAACTGGTTTTAATGCCGGTTTTTTTCTCAAAAGCCAGCGTTTCCTGTTCACACATCGTATTTTGAGCGGAACAATAAACCACCAAACGTCCGCTATCGGCGGTGGCTTTCTGACTGAACGCTAAAGATCCTAATAAAATCGTTGAAAGCGATAAAGCTATTTTTGAGATTTTCATAGGTTTCCTTTTAAATTTAATGGGAAATTGAACCGCACTTTAGGTCAAAGTGCGGTCAAAAAATGAAGTGTTTTTTCAATTATTTTGCCAGTTTCACTTCCTGAACCCATTTTTCGATTAGGCGTTTGCGTTCGTCCGCAGAACCGTATTTCTCAAAATCGTAATTGATGAGTTTCAGTTTGGTCGGATCAAACGCCGTCGGCGATTGTTTCGCTTTGGTATTGGTTAAAGTTTGGTGTGAATTGCCTTTCTGCCATGTCACTTCCTGACCTTCGGCGGAAAGCACGTAATCGACGAATAATTTGGCGTTATCCAAATTACGAGCACCTTTGATAATACTTAAACCGCCCAATTCATAGCCCGTTCCTTCGCACGGCACCACCATTTCAATCGGCGCACCGGCTTTTTTCTGCACCGCATAATCGTGCAGGAAGCCGATACCTACGGTAGCTTCGCCGCGCGCCGTACTGTTAGACGGAGTAATTCCCGATTTCGTATATTGCGAAATATTCGGATGTAATTCTTTGAAATATTTGAAGGTGGCGTCTTCCCCCCAAAGTTGTACGAAAGTGGCGATTGCCACATAAGCGGTACCGGAACTTTGCGGGTCGGCAATTTGGATTTCGTTTTTGAAACGCGGATCCGTTAAGTCTTTCCAGCATTTCGGCACCTCTTTAATGCCTAATTTGGCTAAACGTTCGGTATTTACGCCAAAGCCCAAAATTCCCATGTAAATGGCGGAGGCGTAATTGCCTTTTATTTTGGCGGGATCTTGGAAATTCGGCATGATGTTATCGATTTCTTTCGAACGATAAGGCTGTAACAAACCTAATTCGGCCGCCTGTGCCTGAGGATCGAAAGTTCCGCCGTACCACACGTCCGCCTGCGGATTATTCTTTTCCGCTTCGATTTTGGCGAAAGTGCTGCCGGAACCGTTGCGGATGAAAGCGGTTTTCACGTCATATTTTTGTTCAAAAGATTTGGTTACCGCTTCACACATTTCATTGGTGGCGCTGCAATAAACCGTCAGGCGACCTTTGGCTTCGGCATGAACGGAAAACATTAAACCGGCGCCTAAAAGCGCGGTGGAAACGGCGAGAGAAAGTTTTTGATATTTCATATAAACTCCGACTTTGAGTGAATTCGAATAAAAGTTAGCGCTATATTATAGGATTTCGAAAATAAATACCGTGAACTAGCTCACAAAAATTGATTTAAAGTGCGGTCAAATTTCGAGTAGAATATTGCTCATTAATTTTTCCATTTGAATGAATGATTCTCATGAAACCCATATTCCTTGAACTTCGTCATTTAAAAACCTTGCTGGCGCTGAAAGAAACGGGCTCCGTTTCTTCGGCGGCGCAACGGATTTACCTGACTCAATCCGCGCTTTCCCATCAAATCAAAGCTTTGGAAGATCAATACGGCTTGCCGCTGTTCGAACGCAAAAGCAATCCGTTGCGGTTTACCGCCGCCGGTGATCGGTTGATTCAACTGGCTAATGATATTTTGCCGAAAGTGGTGGCGGCGGAACGGGATTTGTCGCGGGTAAAGCAGGGCGAAGCGGGGGAATTGCGCATCGCAGTGGAATGTCATACCTGTTTCGATTGGCTGATGCCGGCGATGGACAGTTTTCGTCAACATTGGCCGCTGGTGGAATTGGACATCGTATCGGGCTTTCATACCGATACGGTGGGATTGCTGTTAACCAACCGGGCGGATTGGGCGGTGGTGTCGGAAATTGAAGAAAATGACGACATCGTGCATAAACCGTTGTTTTCCTATGAGATGGTGGGAATTTGTGCGAAAGATCATCCGCTGGCAAATAAAGAAGTGTGGGAAGCGGAAGATTTTGCCGAACAAACCTGGATTACTTATCCCGTGCCCGACGATATGTTGGATTTGTTACGCAAAGTGCTGAAACCGGCGGGTATTACGCCGCAACGGCGCACCAGCGAACTGACTATTGCCATTATTCAACTGGTGGCCAGTAAACGCGGCGTCGCGGCACTACCGTTTTGGGCGGCCAAGCCCTATTTGGATCGCGGCTATGTCGTGGCGCGTAAGATTACCCGCCAAGGGTTGCAAAGCGATCTTTATTGCGCCTACCGAAAAGAAGATGCGGAAAGCGCTTATCTTGACGATTTTTATGAAACCGTAAAAACGCAAAGTTTTTCAACTTTACCGGGTTTGTCTGTTTTGGAGCGGTAATGGCAAATCGATCACAAATTTTTGCCGCGGCGAAAGCGGCATTCCCTTATTCTCTGCCGATGCTGGCGGGCTTTTTATTTCTCGGCATTTCCTACGGCGTGTATATGCAGGCGCTGGGTTTTGGCGTGCTGTTTCCTTTGTTTATGGCGGCGCTGATTTATGCCGGTTCGGTGGAATTTATCGTCGCCACCGCTTTGGTTGCGCCCTTTGCGCCTGTCAGCACTTTGCTGGTGACCTTAATGGTAAGCGGTCGACAGGTTTTTTACGGTATTTCCATGCTGGAAAAATACGGTGCGTACGTGGGTAAAAAACGTTGGTATTTAATTGCCGCTCTGGTGGACGAAGCCTTTTCTCTGAATTACATGGCAACCGTTCCAACCGGCATCGACAGAGGCTGGTATTACTTTTTTGTCAGCTTGTATCTGCATATTTACTGGATTTCCGGCGCAGTGCTGGGCAATGTGTTCGGTAATATCCTGCCGGTTAATCTACAAGGCGTCGAATTTGCCATGACGGCGTTATTTATCGTGATTTTTGCGGAAAACTGGATGAAAGAAAAAGTGCACGACAGTTCGTGGCTGGGATTGGGAATTACTCTGTTTTTCCTGGTTACGGCGGGAAAAGAGCATTTCTTAATTCCGACTTTGTTTACGATTCTGGCGGTGCTGACGCTCAGACGCAACAAACTGGAAAATAAAATCATTCGTTTGGAAAAGGTGGAATAAATGACATTAAGCCAACAAATCATCACCATTGCGATGGGCGTTGTCGGCGTGCATTTTTGCCGCTTACTGCCTTTTTGGATTTTTCCGGCAAACCGTCCCATTCCTCATTATATTCGTTACTTGGGCAAAGTTTTGCCGGCCGCGATGTTCGGCATGCTGGTGATTTATTGCTTTAAGGATATCGATCTGTTCACGGGCTATCACGGCATACCGAATTTTATCGCAGGCGCGGTAACCTTAGCCTTGCATTTGTGGAAGAAAAATATGTTTCTTTCCATGGCCGCGGGCACGATTTTGTATATGATTTTAGTGCAGCAAGTGTTTGTGGCGGCGTAAAGTGCGGTCAAATTTTGCGATGTTTTTTTACGCTATAAAAATAAATATATAATTGATTCAAAAGAAAATTTCATTTTTCCTACCTAGATCAAGTAATTTCTTGTTTTATGCTTGCTCATCCTTATGGGCTCTTTTACAATAGATTCAATTTTCGTTTACCGAGCTTGTGTGCCTAAGTTCTTCCGAACAGTCGGAGCGGAATAAGGCAGCAACGCCAGCGATGCGGTTTATCGCTCAGGGATCCGTTGGAAACAATTGGTCCTACCGATTTTTGTAAAGGTATTCAATGCAATCTATTCCTGTTAAAAACGCGGGCGAACGCCTTGTGGATGCGTTCCGGCGTACCTATTATTATCTGCGTTTGTCGATTACGGACGTGTGCAATTTCCGTTGTAATTACTGTCTGCCCGACGGTTATCGACCGTCGTCCGAGCGCGATAAATTTCTGACTGTGGACGAAATCCGTCGGCTGGTATCCGCCTTTGCGACAATGGGCGCGCAGAAAGTCCGGATTACCGGCGGCGAACCGACGTTGCGTAAAGATTTCCTTAAAATTGTGGAAAATATTACCGCACTTGACGGTATTCAGAAAGTCGCGCTGACGACCAACGGTTATCGTATGGCAAAAGACGTCGACGCCTGGAAAAACGCGGGGATTTCCTCTATTAACGTCAGCGTGGACAGCCTTGATCCGCGCATGTTTTATCAAATTACCGGCGAGAATAAATTTGCTGAAGTGATGCGCGGTATCGATCGCGCTTTCGAAGTCGGTTATCGCAAAATCAAAGTGAATTCCGTGCTGATGAAAGATCTTAACGAACGGGAGTTCGGCAAGTTTCTGGCATGGGTGAAAACTCGCCCGATTCAAATGCGCTTTATCGAGTTAATGCAAACCGGTGAAATGGACGCGTTTTTCCGTCGTCATCATCTTTCCGGACAAATGTTGGCGGAAAAGCTTATTCTTGACGGCTGGCAGTTGCAACAAAAAGGCTTAACCGACGGGCCGGCAAAAGTTTTCCGGCATCCGGATTATGTCGGCGAAATCGGTTTAATCATGCCGTACGAACCGAATTTTTGTGCGAGTTGCAACCGTCTGCGCGTATCGGCGAAAGGAAAATTGCATCTTTGTTTGTTTGGTGAGGAAGGCATCGATTTGCGTAATTTGTTACAACGTGATGATCAGCAATCCCTTTTACAGGCAAGTTTATTCGCAGCGTTACAGGGTAAACGGGAACATCATTTTCTTCATCAGGGCGACAGCGGTGTGCGTAAAAATTTATCAACAATCGGTGGTTAACGGACAACATGACAGAATTTACTCATATTAATCAGAACGGCGAAGCAAACATGGTGGATGTGTCGGGCAAACAGGACACGGTTCGCGAAGCGCGTGCGGAAGCCTTTATCAGCATGAATGCGGAAACGTTGCAAATGATCATTGCAGGCAATCATCATAAAGGCGATGTTTTTGCCACCGCCCGAATCGCCGGCATTCAGGCGGCTAAACGAACCTGGGAATTGATCCCGTTGTGCCATCCGTTATTGTTGTCAAAAATCGAAGTAAATTTGACCGCACTTCCCGAAACTCATCAGGTTCGCATTGAAAGCCTGTGCAAACTGACGGGTAAAACCGGTGTGGAAATGGAAGCCTTAACTGCGGCCAGCGTGGCGGCGTTAACCATTTACGACATGTGCAAAGCCGTGCAAAAAGATATGGTGATTTCACAGGTGCGCCTGCTGGAAAAGTGCGGTGGAAAATCGGGACATTTTATTGCGGCATAAGGATTCGGCATGATTAAAGTGTTATTTTTTGCGCAAACCCGCGAGATTATCGGTGTCGCATCCACGGAAGTGGGCGATGAATTCCAAACCGCCGAGCAAATTCGCCGACATCTCGCCGCACAGGGCGAGCGTTGGGCGTTGGCTTTACAAGCGGGGAAACTGCTGGTGGCGGTGAATCAAACGCTCGTACCTTTGGAAAGTGCGGTCAAATCCGGCGATGAAATTGCTTTTTTCCCGCCGGTGACTGGAGGCTGATATGTCAAACGTTCGCATTGCGGTGCAGGAAGCGGAATTCGACCAAAACGCCGAATATCGTTGGTTGTCGGAAAACCGTTCCGTGGGCGCCGCCACGATTTTTGTGGGTAAAGTGCGCGAGATGAATTTGGGCGATGAAGTGACAAGTTTGTACCTTGAGCATTATCCCGCCATGACGGAAAAAGCTTTACGCGAAATTGTCGAAGAAGCCAGACAACGTTGGGAGCTGCAACGGATTTCCGTCATTCACCGCGTGGGTTTGCTGCAAACCGGCGACGAAATTGTATTGGTGGGCGTGAGTTCCGCTCATCGCGGTGACGCCTATGCCGCCAACGAGTTTATTATGGATTATTTGAAAACCCGCGCGCCGTTTTGGAAGAAAGAACAAACCAATCAAGGCGAACGCTGGATCGAAAGCCGAGACAGCGATCATCAGGCGGCGGATAAATGGTAAACGTAAAGGCAAATTGGAAAAGGGCGTAACATTACGCCCTTTTTGATGGAAATTAATGGCGATATCCCAGCCACATGGCGATAAGTAACGCTGCAAGTGCGAGGATAAAATCAAATGCTCTGGCTTGCTGCGTTTTTTTGCTGAAGAATTTTGCGGCACCGAGCGCATACACCACGAAACATAGCAGTTTTTCAACCATCCAGATTTCAAATCCGTAAATGAAAGCGAGCACAAGACCGCTTACTAATAGAACGGTATCCGATAAGTGCGGTAGAATTTTTAATAGTTTTTTGGCACGCCAGTCTTTGCCGGCGAATTGCATGGCGCCTCGAATGATTAATAAAAACAGTGTTAAAAAAGCAAAAACAATGTGAAGTTGAACAAGGGTAGACATCAATCACTCTCCTGATTATTTAGTTAAATTGTAAAGTTATTTCGGCTATTGCGCCATATTTTTCACGGTTTTCAAAAAGCCTTTCGCCGTACTAAAGACATCCGTTTTGTTTTGGGCGGTTAAAATCAGATCGGACATTTCGCGAAATGCGCCTTTTCCGCCGCCGAGTGTCAGCACGTAATCGGCATGTTGTTTTACGTATTGGGGCGCATCGTTAACGGCAAATGCCACACCGCACACCGCAAATGCCGGCAAATCTACACTATCGTCGCCGATATAGGCGGTTTGTTCCGCCGTGACGCCCGCTTGTTTTATCAGCTCCAAACAGGCGCTTTCTTTTTCCAGTTTACCGAGATAAGCCAGTTTAATACCTAAATCTTCGATGCGACGTTGTAAAATAGGCGATGAACGTCCCGATAATACGGCGACCTGAATGCCTTGTTCCATCAGCATGCGGATGCCTAATCCGTCGCGTACGTGGAAACTTTTAATCGCTTCGCCGTGGGCGTCGTAATGGAGTTGACCGTCGGTCAGAACGCCGTCGACATCGGTAATCACAAATTTGATTTTTTGCAGTTTATTTTGCATTTATTTATTCCGAAAAAAGTAAAAAGAGCGGATACGCTCCGAATGAAAATATCCGTTACGATGAAAATTCCACCAATCCTACAACCTGATTCTCATCGTTCACAACTACCAATGAATGGATTTTTTTCTCTTTCATGAAAGATTCGGCGGCGGATAAGAATTCGTTTTGGTGGATGGTTTTCGGATTCCGCGTCATTAAGTCTCCGGCGGATTTATGCAAAGTTTGCGCGCCGTTTGCCGTCAGTGCGCGTCGAATGTCACCGTCGGTAATAATGCCTTTCAGGGTTTGTTGTTCCATAACTAACGCCACGCCCATTCTGCCTTCGTTCATGACGGTTAAACAGTCGGTAAAACCGGTGGTTTCGGTTACCACGGGCAGCCGGGTTTGCATTTGATCTTTTACTCGACACAGCAAACGACGTCCGAGGGAACCGCCCGGATGGAATTTAGCGAAATCAATCGGTTTGAAATTGCGCGCATGAATTAACGCCACGGTTAACGCATCGCCCAAAGCCAGCGTGACTAAGGCGGAAGTCGTCGGCGCAAGATTGTTCGGACAGGCTTCACGTTCAACGGAAATGTCTAAAATAAAATCCGCATGTTTTCCCAGCGTCGAATTTGGGTTGCTGGTCAAGGCGACAATTTTATTGCCGAAATTTTTTAAGCTGGGAATGAGTTTGTTCACTTCGTCGCTTTCGCCGCTGTAAGAAATGAGAATAACCACGTCGATGGGTTTCAGCATGCCCAGATCGCCGTGGAAGGCTTCCGTCGGATGCAGAAAGAAACTCGGCGTGCCGGTGGAAGCGAGACTGGCGACGATTTTTTTGCCGATTAATCCGGATTTTCCGACTCCGCTGACGGCGACGCGTCCTTCGCAGCCAAGAACGAGATTTACCACGGCATCAAAAGTGCGGTCTAAATTTTGGCTTAATTTTGCCAGTGCCTGTTCTTCAATGGCAAGGGTTTCGCGCGCATTTTGCAAATAATCCATCTGATGTCCTTATAAGATTGCGAATGCTTGCAGGGGAATCCCGGCGCCTAAAACTTAACAAGTTGAAGCGCGCGCGATACATCCTGCAAATGGACGTGCGGTTAAAATAAAAGTGCGGTCATTTTACAGCAACTTTTGATTTCGCTCTAGCATAAAATCCGCTATACTACGCGCCGAGTTGGTCAGACAATCGCTGGTTTATTGAAGCCCTTAGTACCCTAAGGTTAGCCTGAAAAGGTGATAAGCGGGACAAATAGACGAGAGGAAAGTCCGGGCTACATAGGGCAGAGTGCCGGATAACGTCCGGGAGGCGCGAGCCTACGACAAGTGCAACAGAGAGCAGACCGCCTTTTCTTTGAAAAGGTAAGGGTGAAAGGGTGCGGTAAGAGCGCACCGCGCGGGTGGTAACATTCCGCGGCAGGGTAAACTCCACTCGTAGCAAGACCAAATAGGAACTCAATGAGTGTGCCCGCTCAGAGTTCGGGTAGGTTGCTTGAGCGGCGAAGTAATTCGTCGCCTAGAGGAATGATTGTCCGCGACAGAACCCGGCTTACCGACCAACTCACATTATTCACGAAATAACGGCGAGTCGATTGACCCGCCGTTATGCTTTTAGCCGAATATTTCCGTTGTGGAATTATTTTTGTTGGGTTAAAAATTCTGCGATATTTTTCATATCCGATTCGCTCAACCGTTCTTTCACGCTGTTGCCGGCGCCTTGAATTTCACCGCTTTTTCGCTTGGACAGCGCCGTTACGATTTGTTCCGCCGTAAAATGGCGGATAACGGCGGATTGGCCCATGGCGGGCTTTTCGCCTTGTTTACCGTGACAAGTGGCGCATTGCTGTTTATAGATGCGTTCGCCTTTTTTTAGATCCGCATTATTATCCGCCTGTACCGCAAGAGGCAGCGCGTAAAGTGCGGTCAAAATTAGCCGAGTTTTTTTCATGTTAACCTTTAAATAATTTTTGTAACGTTTCTTCGGGGATGAGTCCTTCGTATTTTGCCTGAATGTTTCCTTCGGGCGAAATGACGAAGCTAGTTGGCGTGCCCGTTACGCCATAGCGTTCGCCGGTGATTTTCAATTGATCTTTTAATACCGGTAAGCGAATTTTTTGTTTGGTGAGCAACGATTGGATGTCCGCGTTTTCGCCGTCGATGTTGATGGCCACAATTTCCACTTTTCCCGGATATTCGCCCGCCATTTTTTCTAATGTTTTCAGTTCCGCCACACAGACACCGCAAGTGCCGGACCAGAAACTCATCAGTAGCGTTTTGCCGCGGAATCGATTTAATTCCGCTTGGTTGCCTTGTAAATCGAACGCAGCAATATCGGGCGCTTTTTTTCCGATTTCCGCGGTTTGCTCTTTGCAGCCGAATAAAACAACGGAAAAAACGACCGCACTTAGAACAGCGAGTAAAGTATTAATGCGCATTGCGTTCTTCCTTGACAAATTTACCGTGGTGAAAATAAATGATCCGATCCGCTAATTCGCCCAGTTCCGGATTGTGCGTGACCATCACGATAGTTCGCCCTTGTTTATTGAGATCCTGCAGTAATTTGAGCACCAGCGCTTCGTTTTGTTCGTCCAGATTTCCGGTGGGTTCGTCGGCAAAAATCACCGGCGGCTGGTTGACTAATGCCCGGGCGATGCAAACCCGTTGCTGTTCACCGCCGGAAAGCTGGCTGGGACGGTGCGACACGCGTTCTCCCAGTCCCACTTGTTCAAGTACGGCGCGCGCCGCCTGTTCATCGATAACGCTGTGATAATGCTGTGCCAGCATCACGTTTTCCAATGCGGTTAAATAGGGAATCAGGTGGAATTGCTGGAACACCAGGCCGATTTTTTCGGCACGGAAGCGTTGGCGTCCCGTTTCGTCAAGCTGCGCCGCATCTATGCCGTCTAAAATTACTTTGCCTTCGGTTGCGGTGTCCAAACCCGACAGAATATTCATTAAGGTGGTTTTTCCCGAACCGGATGCGCCCATAATGGCGACAAATTCCCCTTTTTTGATTTGAATATTGATGTCTTCCAATGCGGTGACGGCTCCGAATCGTTTATACAAATGTTGGGTTTCAATAACGTAATTTGACAAAATTATTCCCCTTTTAATACGTTCGCCGTTTTTACGTTGAGCGCACGTTTAGTTGGTACGATAACGGCAATAAATGCCACAATCAGCGATAATGCCACGGTGAGCGGAATCACCGGCAAACGCATATCAATGCTGGCTTTGAATACGGTTAGTCCCAGAATTTGGGCTAAAATATAGCCGATAATCAGCCCTGTCACAATGGCAAAAAGCGCGATAATCAGGGTTTCCGTGCCGATTTGTGTGATGATGTCGCGCCGTTTTGCGCCCAATGCTTTTTGCAACGCGAATTCCTTGGCACGTTCACCCACAATGGCGATTAAGGTGGTGTTTACGCAAAGTGTGGCCAGTACTAAAATAACGGCGGAAATGAGCCCCATCAATCCTTTGATTTTGTTCAGAATCTGTCCTTCGCTGGCAGAGACTTTACGAATCGGACGAATGTCGAGATTCGGGTATTGTTGCCGAAGTAATTGAGCAAATTCATCCGCTTGTCCCTGATCGTTTTTAACAATGAGCAACGCATTGCTGGCTAAGCCGTCTTTCTCCAGCCAATTCTGCGCCAATTCAAGATTGACAATCAACATGCTGTCAGTGACATCGCCGGATTCGACAATCCCTTTAATTCTTAGGCTGTATTTTTCCATTGAATTTTTTGTCAGGGTGATTTTATCGCCTACTTTTAAATTTAATCGTTCGGCCAGTTTTTTGCCGATCATCGCGTTACGATCATCAAACCCGATCTCAATCCGGGAACCGGTGATTTGCCAGTAAGGCGTTAAGGCTTTAAGTTGGTCGAATTGCACGCCCATTATGACCACTTTTTCCAAATCCGCCCGTGCTACGCCGTATAGATAGCTGCTGCCCGCCGAAATCAAACCTGTCGGCGCCCGATTGATAATGTCGTTTACCTGTTTAGTTTCGATTAATCCTGCATCTTCCGCGCCGATATAGAAATTTGCGCCGAAAGTGCGTAATTCCTGTGACATTTTGCTGTTAATATCAAAATATACCGCAGACATGGCCGTGACGATGGCGGCCCCAACGGTGAGCGCGGCGAAAATGATCAGCACGCGGTTTAAGCGTAGCCGCAACGCTCGTAATACTAAACACCAGAACATTTTTCGTTTATTAGCGACCATATAAAACTTCCACCGGATATAATTTTGCGATGCGATGCGCCGGGAACCAAGTGCCGATGAGTGCGATTAACACGGCGAGAACCAATACGCAAGGCACAACGATCCAGGCAAAATCAAGCGGCGCCCCGAACAGGCTGACTCCGATGAATTTTGCCAGCCCCCAACCTGCAATACAACCTAAAATACCGCCGATTAATCCGCTTATTACCGCTTCGCAATAAAACAATAAGGTAATTTGCCATTGATAAGCGCCCAGCGCTTTCATTAAACCGATTTCTTTACCGCGTTCGATAATGGTGGTTGTCATTAAGGAAGCAATTCCCATGGCGGCGGCAATTAATGCGGCAACCGTTACAACCGTAAGTAACAGCTGGATTTTGCCGATTACCGCACCTTCCGAAGCGGCTACTTGCCAGATTGGTCGCACAACGGCGCCGGAAATGGCTTCTTCCAGTTGATGGGAAATGGATGATACGTAAGCCGTGCAGTACCAACGATCGTATTCTTCCGCATCCAGCCCGTCCACATTGGCGCGCGCTTTGCGGGATAATTCGTTTTCCGGGACGGTCAGGGCGGAAATTTTAACGGATTGCACTTTGCCCGGCAGATTCACCAGATTTTGTAACGCGCTTAACGGTATCAGAATTTGTTGTTCTTCCGGACCGCCGGTCGAAACGATTCCTTTAATTTCTACGCTCAAGCTGTTATCCGTTTCGCTCGTTTTATAATTTAGTGGGATCCGATCGCCGATTTTCCATTTTTCACTGCGCGCCAGCTGTTCGCCCAGTAACGCGGGAACGATTTCCGGTAAATTATCGGTTTCATCATTTACCCATTCGCCTTGAACTTTCCAGTACGGGCTGATAATTTTTTGTCCTGTGTGATAATCGTCTTCATCCGGCACGGCAATGCGGTGATCAAAAAAAGTGCCCGTAACGGTAACCACTTTATTGCCCGATTTGACATTCGCCGTTAATTGCGGAGCGAAGCCGACGATATTATTCCGCCAGAAAATATCCTTAATATTCGGTAGTTCTTTTTCATCGATAAAATCCTGAGTTTCCAATGATGTGAAGTTATTCCCCGAATCCGATATTTCCGGCAGAATCGCGTTGCCGGCGGGTTCGACCAGAATATTGGCGCCGTAAGATTTCAGTTCTTTCGCCATTTTGTCGCCGATGTCGATGGAAACGGCGAGCAGGGCGGAAACCAATCCTGAAGCAAGGAAAATCGTGATAACGGCGAGTAATTTACGTCTTATCCCGTTTTTCCATGATTGCAATAACATACGGGCTAACATTATTGGTTCTCCGTTTTCGGTAAATAATTTTCCGGATTATCACGGAACAGATTCAAATTCTTCTCGCTGGTGAAGAAATAGGTTTTGTTATCGAGATTATATTTAAATTCCGTTTTCGTGTTTGTCAGTTTTTCACCGCTTACCGGATCCGTCACTTGAATTTCAATTACGGTGGAGAATAAATTCAACCCGGCTTCCAATGAAGTGCGGTCGATAATGACGTCGTTTTTGTCCTGTTTCCAGTCGTCAATCGGTACCGGATTACAACCGCCCGGTTTGCCGATGGAAGGAATAAACATCCGCACGCCGCAACCTACGCATTCCACCTGTCCGTCGTGCATAACATAGCCTTGGTCGCCGCACAGCAAGCAGGCGTCAAATACGGCGGCGAGGCTTAAACCGTCCGGTTTACGGTTAATAATAAAGAAACGGACCGCTTTGCCGTCGTCCGCCACCCACATGAATCGGTGCAACTGACCGTCTTTCACCTGTTGAACGGGAATGCGGATTTGATCGTCGGCATTTAATTTCACCGGAATCGATTCGGATAACTGCGGCGGTCGAGACGCGACTTTATCCCAATAAAGCTGGCTGCTTAACATGATAATCAAGCAGAACGCTCCCCACCGGATGGTGCGGGAGGAATGCTGCGCCAATGCCATTTTTTTACGTTTTTCGATAGCCTGGGATTCCGCTTTTACCCGCATCAGTCGCGGCAGATGAATTTTTACGGCAAACAGAATCAAGCTGACGGCTAACAATGTGACGACGGCATAATTGAAATAATTGGTGATTTTACCGGTTTTCGCTACGAAACTGAGGCGTGCCTTGGTGAGTTCAATGACCTGCAATTTCATGAGACTAAGCAAAATTTCGCCCGCAAGCGGAATAATCACAAGCAGCGCGATTAGCGCCATTAATACCGCGTAAAGTGCGGTCAGTTTTTGCTCAGTTTTTGTTTGCCGAATAAGAAAAAATAACCAGACAGCCAAAAAAGCGCAAAAAATCACGCCGAAAACGACCGCACTTATATTCAGAATAAAATCCGTATTAATCACATCGGTGCCGGTGATGGCGGAAATATTCGGATTTCGCGCCCATTGAAGGCTTGCCAGCGTGATGAGCAGGGCATGCCAGAAGGCGAGCAGCCGTTGAGAACGGAAAAAACAGCTGAGGATAAAAAGCAAAACGGCACCGATAATCGTGCTGTTCAAACTTAAGTTAATTATTTGGGTGACCGGTAAATAGGGCGCGAGAAGTATTACTAAGGCGAAACCTATCAGCGTTAGGCGAGTGAGTAATTTGATCTTTGGCTTCTCGAATGCGGACCAACCGCAACTGAGCAATAACGCGATCGGCAATAAAATTTGGAGCAGCGAAGTAAAAAAATACGTCATAATGCAGTAAACCGGAATAAATTAAGATGAACGACGAGAATAGAAAGTCAGGCGGGCAATCCCCGCCTGAAGATTATTTTTTGTCTAGGCCGGCAAATTTGAATTCATAATTGACGTCAAACGGTTTCCACCAGCGACCGACACCGGTGTCGTCGTCGGTATGGCGATGCATACCGGCTTTTGACGGCGGCTCAATATGATAGGTTAATTTGTAGTTTCCCGCGCCCATCATTTTAATGTTTGCGCCGTAGTGCGGACCGTCGCTGGCCACCATCGGCATAAACGAACCTTCCTGTTTTTCATTGGTATCGGTATTAACCAACGTATAGCTGATCGTCAGATACGGCATCCATTCGCCGTCGCCGAAACCGTTTTTATTTCCTTTGGTGGCGTGAATGTCCGCTTCCAAATGGATGTCGGATTTCGCAGCCGGTAAGCCCATGCCGCGCGGTTCCATGTCGATAGGTTGCAGGTAAACCGCCGCAATTTCCATTTCATTGATAGTTTGCGCTTCGCCAATCGGATATTCTTTGAATGCGTGAGCGCTTGTTGCAGCAAGCATACCGGCAAGTGTGGCCGTTAAGAGTGTTTTTTTCATGTCATTTTTTCCTGTGTTGTGGTTAATTTTTCGTCGTAAAGCAAACCGAGCGAACCTGCAAGCCGAAGCGGCGTGAAAAGTGCGGTCGATTTTTTCATTGTTTTTTTTCATTTTCAGTATTTTTGCTCACCTGGGTTTTCATATAAAACAGAGCAAAAACGGCGGCCAGAATCAATAAGCCTTGCGGAATCAGGGTTTCCACGTAAGGATAAATGCCTAGCCAGGTAATTTCCGGCACGTAATTGACTAAGGTCGGTTCAAACAGTTTTCCTTCGATCAATTCCAATACGCTTTTGCCGGCAAATACGAATGCCATCAGGTACATAAATCCGCCGGTGAACATGAAGAACGGTTTAAGCGGCAATTTCACCACGCTGTAACGCATAATCAGGTAACAAACGGCGAGAATTACCACGCCGACGGCGAAACCGGCAAAAAGATAGAAATAACTGACCGCACTTTGTGCATCGCTGGCCAGGGCGTAATAAAACAGGACGGTTTCGGCGCCTTCGCGGTAAACCGCTAAGAAGCTGGTCAGCCATAATCCGATAAGCGATCCTGTGGTTAATGCAGTGCTGAGCTTACCTTCCAGATAACGCTTCCAGTTTTGCGCTTCCACTTTGGATAGCAGCCAGTAACTCATGCCGAACAGCATAAATACCGCAATAATCATGGTGAAACCTTCAAGTAATTCCCGGTTCTGACCGGAGTTCTCGAAGATCATTTGGAATAAATACGCCGTGACTACGCTTGCCGCCAGCGCAACATAAACGGAGTTGCGGATGGTCGGCAATTTGTCCTGATGATTGTTTTTCACCAAATACGCCACGATCGCCGCCACAATTAACAAAGCCTCCAATCCTTCACGGGTGATAATCAGCAAACTGTACAGGAACATTGTCCAATCGCTTTGATTTTCGCCTTGTAATGTGGCGACCGCGCTGGCAAGATCCCGGCTTAAACCATCGGCTTGATCCTGTAATTTTTCCGCGTTTTCATTGGCTTTCATCAGGCTGACCATGCGAGTGAAATAGGCTTCCAATCGGGTTTTAAAATTGCTGTCGCGGGAACCGATTTTATTTTCCATGCCCGTTGCTTCGAACACGTCAAAATAGGTATCTTGCACGGAAAGAATGGCTTTTTTGGCGTCGCCGTCCTGATAGATTTGAATCGCCTGACGAATTCGGTTATTGATTTCAGCGGTGACTTTTGACCAATCCTGAGAATCTTGCTGATTTTCCGCCGCACTTTGTTCCGAAGGCTGCTTCTGGCTGTCGCGGGTTGTCGGCAGATTCGGCAGTTGTTCTTCAATAGTTTGCAGCAACTGCGTGCTTTGATAGCCCAAATCATTGATTTGATCCGGCTGTTCGCTAAGGCGGATTAAATCGTAAAATTGTTGATTAATCTCGGCGGAAAGGTTGGCGCCGCGATTATGTCGGATAGACATTTCCATTTCGGAATTTTTGAAACCGTCATATTGTGCTTGCTGAATGAATTTTTTGGCATCGCCGAATTTATTTTGCTGATAGGCTTCAATGGCTTGAGCCAGTAAATCGTCAATGGTTTTGAAGCTTTGTTGCCAGTGAGGCAGAATGTCCTGATTGTCGTAAGCGCCGTGTTGTGCTTCGGCGTTCAACCGATGGCCTTCTGCCAGCGAAGGCAAAACCGCATCCAGTTCGCTTTTTAGCCAGTCGATGCGCGCTTGAATTTCCGCTTGCGGTTTGTTATCGCCGATCATTTTGCGTATTTCGCCAAAAGCAGCTTCCATTTGGTAACTTTTTTGTGCGGAAAAGTTAATTCGAATCGGCCCTTCTAAGTTTTCAAACACTTCAAAATAAGCGGATTGCACTTCGGTTTTGGCTTCGTCAGCCTGATTTTGCTGATAGAGTTGTGCCGTTTTATCCAGGCGTGATTTTATGTCGTCCGCCCAGGCTTGATAGTCCGCTGCAAAAATCGGATGAGCGAAAAGTAAGCAGAATAAAATGAAAATAAATCGAAGATAACGCATAAATGTAAATAAAATTGATTCTCAATTGATTGTTGATTATGAAATTTTAATCTTTACATTTCAAGCGTAAATTTAAAAAAATATGACATAGCTCAAATTTTTCCTGAAAGAATTATGAATTTATGTGCGGTACGTCACAAAATTAAAGATTGGTATTTGCAAATAATCGGGAAAATCCGTATTCTCGACGCATAAAAAAACAGAGCTATAAAAACTAAATAGTCATCTTATTATTTGCTTTCCGAGTAGAGCCTTGATCCAAGGCTCTTTTTTTTCGTTTGTCGTTTGGCGGGGGCGAAAAACATCAAAAAAATCGACCGCACTTTAAGCGGTTTGACTTCGAAAGTGCGGTCGGATTTTTGCAAGTTTTTTGATTAAGCCTGCGTTGCCTGAATGGCGGTTAAGGCGATAGTGTAAACGATGTCGTCCACTAACGCGCCGCGAGACAAGTCGTTCACCGGTTTGCGCATGCCTTGCAGCATAGGCCCGATGGAAACCAGATCCGCAGAACGTTGTACCGCTTTATAAGTGGTGTTACCGGTATTCAAATCCGGGAACACGAATACCGTCGCTTTACCGGCTACCGGAGAGTTAGGCGCTTTGGATTTTGCCACATCCGCCATGACGGCGGCGTCGTATTGCAACGGACCGTCAATCAGTAAGTCAGGACGTTTTTCCTGCGCGATACGGGTCGCCTCTTTCACTTTTTCAACATCCGCACCGGCGCCTGAAGTTCCGGTTGAGTAAGAGATCATGGCCACTTTCGGATCGATACCGAAGGCTTTGGCGGAATCGGCAGACTGAATGGCGATTTCCGCTAACTGTTCCGCTGTCGGATCCGGATTTACCGCACAGTCTCCGTATACCAACACTTGATCCGGTAATAACATGAAGAAAATTGAAGAAACGATAGAGCTGCCCGGAGCGGTTTTAATGATTTGCATCGGCGGGCGAATGGTGTTTGCCGTGGTATGTACGGCGCCTGACACTAAGCCGTCCACTTCGTCGGCTTCCAGCATCATGGTGCCTAATACTACGTTATCTTCCAATTGTTCGCGTGCCGCTTCTTCGGTCATGCCTTTCGCTTTACGCAATTCCACCAAACGCGCCACATAGTTTTCGCGCACGCTTGCCGGATCGATAATGGTAATGCCTTTATTTAAGCTGACGCCTTGCGCTGAAGCGACGCGTTTTACGTCTTCCGGATTGGCTAATAATACGCAGTCCGCAATACCGCGCTCGGCGCAAAGTGCCGCCGCTTTAATGGTGCGCGGTTCGTCGCCTTCAGGTAAAACGATACGTTTTTTCGCTGCACGGGCTAATTCGGTTAATTGATAGCGGAAAGCCGGCGGCGATAAACGGCGCACGCGGGCGGAAGTGCCGGCGATTTGATGGATGAATTCCGCATCGAATTGTCGGCTGGTGTATTCTTTGATATTTTCGATACGGATTTTGTCGTCCACCGGCACTTCAAGATTGAAGCTTTGCAAACTTAATGCGGTTTGCCATGTGTTACCTTCGATACGGAAAATAGGTAAGCCGGTGGTTTCAAAAGCGCGTTGACATAATTTATTGATTTCGTTATCAATTTTGTAGCCGCCGGTTAATAAAATACCGCCTAATTCGATACCGTTGGTCACCGCTAATGCGGCTGCCGCCAATACGTCGGCACGGTCGGCGGAGGTGACTAATAAGTCGCCCGCATGGAAATGTTCTACCATGTGATGCAGAGAACGGGCACAGAATGTAATGCCGCGGAGACGACGGGTTTTCATTTCTCCTTCATTAAGGATAGTGGCGCCTAAGTGTTTTACTAAATCGATCACGCGGGTCGCCACCAAATCGGCGGACCACGGAATACAGGCCAGTACTTTAATCGGGCTTTGTTCGAACAGTTTAAACACTTCGTTCGAATTGTTATGGCTGTGTTGGAACGAGTCGAAAATTTCGGTTAAATCAGGACGGGTTCGGCCGGATTCGTCAACCGGTGCGTTGAATTTGTTGATTACCACGCCTAATAAGTTCGGATTGTTTTTACCGCCGAACAATGAAGCGGAAGCTTCCACGCGTTCTTTTAATTGAGCCGGTGTTTCCGTGCTTGGCGCCGCCACTAAAATAATTTCCGCATCAAGTGCCTGGGCGATTTCGTAGTTAATGCTGTTGGCATAGCTGTGTTTGCGGTTAGGGATTAAACCTTCAACAATAATGATTTCGTTATTTTTGCTTAATTCCTGATGTGCCGCAACGATGGTTTCCAGCAAGACGTCGGTTTGATTTTGACCGATCAGATTTTCCGCCACACTTAACATAATCGGTTCGGCCGTTTCAAGTTGTGTGCTGGTACGAACGATTGAGGTCGTGCGGTCGATTTTGTCTTCACCCGTACTTGGTTGGGAAATCGGTTTCATAAAACCGATTTTTGCGCCTTTTTGTTCAAGCGCGCGGATTAAACCGAGACTGACACTGGTTAAGCCAACGCCACCGCTGATAGGGATAAGAATAAATGTACGTGACATAAGATTTCCTTAATAAAAGCGAAACTGCCGAGCGAGTCGGCAGTTTATTATTTACACATTAGAAACAAAGACGAGCGGTATCTTGCGCGATAACCAATTCTTCATTTGTCGGGATCACCATTGCGATTGGCGTATTGTCTGCGGTGATAATACCTTCGTTACCGAAACGGGCGGCCAGATTTTTGTCGTGATCTAATTGATAACCGAACAATTTCAAGTGATTCAAGGTAATTTCACGCACATGAGCGGAGTTTTCACCGATACCGCCGGTAAATACGATGGCGTCTAAGCGTTCACCGATTACTGCCATATAAGAACCGATGTATTTTGCTAAACGATAGCAGTAAACGTCCATTGCGCGTCTTGCGGGTACGC
Organism: Exercitatus varius; assembly: GCF_029577735.1. Lineage (NCBI taxonomy): Bacteria > Pseudomonadati > Pseudomonadota > Gammaproteobacteria > Pasteurellales > Pasteurellaceae > Exercitatus > Exercitatus varius. Next base: position 125,453 of record NZ_JARQTO010000001.1, read on the forward strand.
GTAATGATTCGTCTTCGCTGTCATAGTTGTCTTCCGCAAAACGGCAGTCGCTGGTGACTTCCGTTAAACCCAAAATACCGGATTTTTTGGTTAAAGTCGTGTTGATCTCTTCCACGGACATACCCAATGTATCATGCATATAGAACATGATCGCCGGGTCGATATCACCGCAGCGGGTGCCCATTACAATCCCTTCCAACGGCGTTAAACCCATTGAAGTGTCAATACATTGACCGTGACGAATTGCAGAAACGGAACCGCCGTTACCCAAGTGACAGGTAATCACGTTCACTTTATCTTCCGCTACGCCCAAACGTTTTGCCGCTTCGCGACTGACAAAATAGTGGCTGGTGCCGTGTGCGCCGTAACGACGAACACCGTGTTCTTTATATAAAGAATAAGGAAGGGCGTATAAGAACGCTTCTTCAGGCATAGTTTGATGGAAGGCCGTATCGAAAACCACCACGTTTTTTTCTTTTAAGTGCGGGAAAATTTTGAAGGCTTCTTTAATACCGATTAAGTGAGCAGGATTGTGTAACGGTGCGAATTGGATGGCATCTTCGATACCTTTCACCACTTCATCCGTTACGATAACGGAAGAGGTAAATTTCTCACCGCCGTGAACGATGCGGTGACCGATTGCCACGATACTTTCCTGAAGAGACGGATCTAGCGGGAAGATATTTTTAACGATAAAGTTTAACGCTTCACTGTGTGCGGCGCCTGCTCCTAAATCCGCATTGCCTTTTTCACCGTGCAATTTCCATTTGATACGCGCTTCCGGAAGATAGAACGCTTCGGCTAAACCTGATAATTTTTCCTCGCCGGATACGGGATCTAAGATAGCAAATTTGAGAGATGAGCTACCACAGTTAAGAATTAAAACTAATTTTGACATAAATTAACCTATCTTGTGGGTTGGAGTGGAATAGTTCACTAAATAACCAGCGAACGACTAAAAGTCATAACGCCTATAGAATACACTTTTCGTGCTATAAAATAAATTGCCGGGCGAAGAAAAAACACGATCTTTGTCAAAAAAGTTGAAGATTTCAATATTTTTGATAAAGACGAAAATCCTTTGGCGGATACAAATTTGAATGCCGGGAATCCCATCCGGCGTTTAAAGTGCGGGCGAATTTTTCACTGTTTTTTGAGTGATAATCGCGCCTATTTTTATGTTCGACGTCATCCGAATAGACCGCTTAGACGGCAATTTTATGTCTATTTTTCACTCGGCACATTGCCAAAATATCGCTTAAATTCCCGGCTGAACTGGCTCGGGCTTTCGTAACCGACCTGAAAAGCGGCAGTGGAAACGGGTAAGTTTTCCTGGCAAATTAATCGCTTGGCTTCCATTAGACGGAGCGATTTTTGGTATTGTAACGGTGAAAGCGTGGTGTGTTTTTTGAAATGGTGATGAAAGCCCGAAAGCGACATGCCGCACAGCTTTGCAAGAATGTCTACCTGCACGGTTTCACAAAAATGGGTTTGCAAATATTGCGTCGCTTTCGCGATTTTTTGTGTGTTGGAATCAAAACTGACCATTTGTTTAAGCTTGTCGCTTTGTTCGCCGGTGAGCAAACGATAGTAAATTTCCTGTTGGATAAGCGGTGCAAGAAAATCAATATCATTTGGATTTTCGTGCAAGAGTAATAGACGTTCAAAAGCGTTTTCCAGTTTGCTGTCTAAATGCCAGCGTCCGAAAGCGGTTGAATTTTGCGGAACATTGACGAAAAGTGCGGTCTGTTCCAGCAGAATTTTGTTGACCATTTGCAAATCGATTTTCATAGACATCACCACAAAGGGCTCTGCCGGCGTAGCTTTAGTAATTTTACCGCTCATCGGCAAATTTACCGGACAGAACATAAAGTGCCGGTTATCGAACAGATAGCATTGCGCGCCCAGTTTCACCTCACGTTCGCCTTTAATTACAATACAAATACTCGGTTCCTGAATCACGTTTTCATAATAAAACGGATGATCGGAGTGGTGAACAATTAAGCCTTTCACGGAAGAATAATAAGTTTGATTGTGCGGAATAACATGTAATATGCGTGTTAAACTTTCTTCTGAAAACATAATTATTTGGATAAATAGGCAAGTTATTTGGACGAATGATATATCGCTTACGTTGTCAAAGCAATATACTAAACACATCAAAACGAACAACAGAAGGAGAGCATTATGAAAATTTTCTACAAAACATCGGCAACGGCAACAGGCGGTCGTGATGGTCGCACCCAAGTGGATGACGGTTCAATCGGTTTTGATTTGGTCAGTTTCCAAAACGAAAGCGGTAAAGTCGGAACCAATCCGGAGCAACTTTTCGCCATGGGTTATGCCGCCTGCTTTGACAGTGCAATGAACCATGTAGCGCCAAGTTTAGGCTTAAAACCGACTTCATCAAGCACAACGGTGGGCGTGGGCATCGGTCAAAAAGCTGACGGCGCATTCAGTTTGGATTTAGATATCACCATTACAGTGGCGGGCTTGAGTCTGGAAGATGCGAAAATGCTCATTGAGAAAGCGCACGAAGTTTGCCCGTATTCCAACGCGACCCGCGGCAATGTGGACGTGCGTTTGCATGTGAATGTGATTCAATCTTTCGATTTATAATTCGTCAGGGCAAATTATATTTGCCCTTTTGTATATTTAGGCGAATGCGATTCGCTCTTACATAGGAAAATACGATGATTACCTTACATTATCTCAAACAATCCTGTTCGCACCGCATTGTGTGGTTGCTTGAAGCCTTAGGTTTAGATTATGAACTTAAAATTTACGATCGTAATCCGGACAATTCAATGGCACCGGCAGAATTAAAAGCGCAACATCCGCTCGGCAAAGCTCCCGTGTTGCAAGACGGCGATTTAACCATCGCAGAAGGCAATGCGATTATTCAGCATTTGCTTGATCGTTATGACGATGAAAACCGTTTCACGCCAGCATACAAGACCAATGATTATTCAAACTACGTTTACTGGCTGGCGATTTCAGCGTCGATGTTCTCGGCAAATCTGCTCGCGTTAGTGTCGAAAAAAGGTGATTTAGGCGACTTTGCACAATACACCAACGCCAAGTCGGCTTATATTTCAACCACGTTGAACAATCGTTAGCAGGCAAAAAATGGATTGTGGGTGAGCAACTTACAGGCGCAGATTTCGCTTTAAGTTTCCCACTGCAATGGGGCTTGAATTATGTGGAGAAAGCCGATTTCCCAAATATCGCGCGTTATCTCGAACAAATCGAAAACCACCCTGATTATCTCAAAGCCAATGAAAAAACCGCTGGCGGTTTGGATTTAAGCAAGTTTTAACATTCGCAGCAAAAAACATTCAAAAAATTGCCCGCACTTTTAGTTACCATTCTTAATTTTGGTTAAGCGCTCCGATTATCGCTTGTCCTAAGCTTAGCCCGCCGTCGCCCATAGGGAATTGGCGGGCGCTGAGCACGGTGAATTCGGCGAGATTTTCTTTTAACAGACGCCGTAATAGCTGATTATGCATCACACCGCCGCTGAGAACGATGGTTTGGCAACCTAATTTCCGGGCTTGTCGGCGGGCCAAATCCGCAAAACCTTGTGCCAACACAAAATGGAAGGCGAAGGCTTTATCCGCGTTTTCGCTTTCGTCCTGAAGCCAGTTTTCCCAAAAAACCGTTAAATCTAATTGGTCATGTTTAACCGGCATGAATAAGCGGATATGTTTTGCCGCCTCTGCGCCGGATAATCGTGCGAGCGCAGACTGCGACGCCAAAGCTTCCAGTTGGCAGGCGGCTTCGCCTTCCCAGCTTAATTTTTCAGGGGCAAGATTTAAACTGTAGCTGACGGCGTCAAATAAGCGTCCGGCGGAGGAAATCGGCGGCGAATTAATTTGCCGTTCGATGGCTTTGGCGAGCAGTTGCCAGTCGTACCGGGCGCAGGTTTGGGCGGCGATTTCCCGCCAGTTAGGCACAAATTGATGCAAATGCGCCAGCCAGTTGCGCCACGGCTGAGTGGCTGCCAAATCTCCGCCGGGCAGCGCAACCGCCGGCAACCCGCCGAGATGACGACATTCCGCACCATTCACATAGAAGCATTCGCCGCCCCACAGCTGCCCGTTTTCGCCCATGCCGATACCGTCTAAGGCTAAGCCGATAACGGGCTGGTCGCAATGATGTTCCGCCGTAACTGCGGCGATATGAGCGTGATGGTGCAACACTTCTACCCAGGGAACACCGAGTTTTTCCGCTAAGGCTTTGCCCGTATGAGTGGAAAAATAGCCGCTATGCGCGTCCACCGCAATTTTGTCCGGTTTAAATTGGTAAATCTGCTGAAACAGCGCTAAATTCTGCGCTAATTGTGACCGCACTTTTTCGTTGGCGGTATCGCCGATGTGTTGACTGACCACCGCTTTATCGCCTTTCAGTAGGCAGAAGGTGTTTTTTAAATCGGAACCCAAAGCCAGAATATGTTGAGTGTTATTGATATTCAACTGAATTTCGTCGGGCACATAACCGCGCGCGCGGCGTAGGGTTTCCGTGCCGTCGAATGCCGCGCGAACCAGGCTGTCGTCGGCGCGTTGCAGAATATCGCGGTTATGACAGAGAAAAAACTCTGCAAAATCTTTTAAAAATTTGACCGCACTTTCATTATCCAGTACCGGCGGTTCGCCGCTCGGGTTGGCGGAAGTCATTACCAGCGGGCGATTTATTTCACGCAGTAGCAAATGCTGAAGCGGATTGCTTGGCAACATAACGCCGATTTCGTTGAGTTTCGGCGCGATAAGCGAACAGATTTGCGGTACCTTGTGTTTTTTCAGGAGCACAATGGGCGCGGCGGCGGACGTCAGTAAACGTATTTCTTCGGGATTCGGATCCCGCAGGCTGTTTAAGTCGGGCACCATAATCGCCAGCGGTTTGCTCGGGCGGCGTTTGCGTTTGCGTAATAATTCGACCGCCTGTTGATTAGTGGCGTCGCAGGCTAAATGAAATCCGCCCACGCCTTTGACCGCAACGATTTTGCCTTGTTTTAGCGCCGCTGCCGTTTGCCGTAAAGCGCTGTCGCGCTCGGCAATGACGGTTTCGGCGTTTTGTAACCAAATGTGCGGACCGCAGTCCGGACAGGCATTGGGTTGGGCGTGAAAACGACGATCGGCGGGATCTCGGTATTCTGTCGCACAGGCGGAACAAAGCGGGAAATCCGACATCGCCGTATTCGGGCGATCGTAAGGAATGGCGCGAATAATGGTAAAACGCGGTCCGCAATGGGTGCAGTTAATAAAAGGATAACGGAAACGGCGATCGTGTTTATCGAACAATTCCGCCACACAGGCGGGACAGGTGGCGGCGTCGGGCACGATTTGGGTGTCCATGGCGTTATTTTGGCTTTCACGAATGGTAAAACCGCGAAAGTGCGGTGAAATTTTCCACAGTTTTTTGTGTTGTTGAATGTCGCTGATGGCGGCAAGGGGCGGCAATTCCTCCCGTAAATCCTGCAGAAAACGGGCGAGTTTTTCATCATCGGTTTCCATTAATCGAATGAGTACGCCTTGTCCGTCGTTATTGACGTCGCCGGTTAAACGATGTTTGTTGGCAAGCCGCCACACAAAGGGGCGAAAACCGACGCCTTGCACTTTGCCTTTTATGCGCAATGCTATTCCGTTTACACTTTTCGAATTTTTGCCGTCCATGATTTAGCCCCATAAAATACGAATGATTTTTATCTTAAATATTTTTGTAACATTGGTTACATAATTTTAACTCTATGATATTCAAAGAAATTATTTTTTTCATAAAGGAAATGGAAAAAATAGAAATTTTATGATCTCAATCAAGAAAAAATTTATTTCATATTTCCCCTGTTCGGCGGCAGGCGTATCCTTATAAAAAATATGGTTATTGCGAGTTCGTGCAATCATTTTTTTATCTTTTAATTTGTTTCAATGGGAGATAGCGTATGAACCGTTTTGTTATCGGTGATCCGAAAGATTGTATCGGTTGTAATACCTGTATGGCGGCGTGTAGCGAAGTGCATAAGGCATTCGGATTACAATCTTTTCCCCGGCTTCAAGTCATGCGTAATGATGATATCACCGTTCCTATCCTTTGTCGTCATTGTGACGATGCGCCTTGTGCGACCGTATGTCCCGTGCATGCAATTACCCATAAGAACGACAGTATTCAACTTAACGAAAGTTTGTGTATCGGCTGCAAATTATGCGGCATTGCCTGTCCGTTCGGCGCGATTACGCAACACGGCAGCGGGCCGATTGATGCGCCGACGCATTATGAAAACTTCAGTTTTGAACAGTCTGTAGCGCGTGATATTCGTTTAGCGCCGGACAATACCAATGTGCACAATATGCTGGCATGGCAGCCGGGCGTGAAGGCTGTCGCGATTAAATGTGATCTTTGTTATTTTCGCCCGGAAGGTCCCGCCTGCGTACAAACCTGTCCGACCAAGACTTTATTTGTGATTAGCGATGAAAGTATCGCGCAGGCAAATCAACATAAACGTGAAATGGCGATGGTGAATTCACCGGCAATTCCACGCTAAATTTTCAGTTTTATTCAGGAGTGACGTTATGAGTACGGTTAATTGGCTCATCGCGGCTTTGTCGGTTTATGTGATTGGCGCTTTTGTTTCGCTTTGTTTTAGTCGACGGGAACAAGTTTCCGTGAATATCGCCGGCGTATCCGGCATGATTGGCGGTGCGCTCGGTATAGCGGCTGTGGCGCCGGTGCTGGTCAGCAATGAAACCGCATTCGCTTTATTCCAGACTCCCTTTGCTTTTGCGCCTTATTCCATCCGGATTGACGGATTGGCGGCGTTTATGGTGTGTGTCATTTCCTTATTGGTGATTGTCACATCCTTATATTCTTTTGCTTATGTACGGGAATATAAAGGTAAAGGTGCGGGGTCGATGGGGTTCTTTATGAACCTGTTTATCGCGTCGATGATTGCGTTGGTAACCACGGATAATGCCTTTTTCTTTTTGGTGTTCTTTGAAATGATGTCTTTGGCGTCTTATTTTTTAGTGCTTACCGAACAGGATGAGAACGCCACGAATGCGGGTTTACTTTATTTCTTTATCGCCCATGCGGGTTCCGTATTGATTATGATCGCCTTTTTCATTTTTTACTGCTATGCGGGCAGTTTTGAATTTTCGGCGTTTCGTCAAACGGAACTTTCCCCGGCGCTATCTTTTACGGTGTTTATTCTGGCGTTTTTAGGATTCGGCGCCAAGGCGGGGATGATTCCCTTACACGGTTGGTTGCCGAAAGCTCACCCGGCGGCACCTTCCCATGCGTCCGCGTTAATGTCCGGCGTGATGGTGAAAATCGGGATTTTCGGGATTATTAAAGTCGGTATCGATTTGCTGGGCGCCGAGAATCTTTGGTTCGGCGTGATTGTATTAGCGTTCGGTGCCGTTTCTTCCGTCTTGGGTGTACTTTATGCCTTGGCGGAGCATGATATCAAACGGCTGTTGGCTTATCACACGGTGGAAAATGTCGGCATTATCATGATGGGCGTCGGCGTCGGCATGATTGGCATTGCGGTGAAAAATCCGGTTTTTGCCGTTGTCGGTTTGCTCGGCGGTTTATATCATTTGTTAAATCACGCCGTGTTTAAGGGGTTGTTATTCTTAGGTGCGGGTTCCATTATGTACCGTTTACATACGAAAGATATGGATAAAATGGGCGGATTAAGCAAACTGATGCCTTATACCGCGTTAACCTTTCTGATCGGTACCATGGCGATTTCCGCTTTGCCGCCGTTTAACGGTTTTGTCAGCGAATGGTTCACTTATCAATCTTTATTCGGTTTAAGTCAACACGGCAATATCGTGCTGAAAATTGCCGGTCCGGCGGCGATTATTATGCTTGCCTTAACCGGTGCGCTGGCGGCGTTATGTTTCGTGAAGGTTTACGGGATCAGCTTCGGCGGCGCGCCGCGAAGCGAGGCCGCCGCCAATGCGCGCGAAGTTCCGTTGCCGATGGTGGTTGCCATGGCGTTGTTGGCGATTCTTTGCGTGCTGCTGGGAATAGGCGCTTCTGTGGTGACGCCAATAATTGCCGGAATTTCGACCGCACTTTCCGGTGCGGAGAGCTTTGCTTTGGCGGAAAACGGCATCGTCGTATCCGATTCGGCGCCGTACACCGCGTTATCCATGCCGATGATTACGATTATGCTGATTGCTTTTATTGCCGTGCCGTTCGCTTATTATGCGGTGACGAAGGGGCATCGTTTGGCGGATCGGGCGAAAGGCAATCCTTGGGCGTGCGGTTATGCTTATGAGTCCGATATGGCGATATCCGCCGGCGGTTTTACCCGTCCGTTACGGATAATGTTCAAACCGCTTTATACCATTCGTAAGACGTTTGATCCCGCACCGCTCGGTCAAAAAGCTATTAACGGCGCGATTAAAGGCGCAATTGAGGCGGAACCGTTCTGGGAAGAAAAAGTGACCATGCCGATTGCCCGTTTCATTCCCTGGATAGCGGATCGCATTCGGTGGTTACAGGGCGGCGATTTCAGAGTTTATTGCCTGTATTTCGTGATTGCCTTAGTGGCGTTACTTGCCGTTGCGGCGACGATGTAAAGGAGGAGAATATGATTCATTTACCAGCAGAAGTCGCCACCTCCGGCGGAATGTTTTTTCTCGGTATCGCGCAAGCCCTGATTTTATTATTGCTGGCGCCGCTTTTTTCCGGCATTTCCCGTTTTATTCGCGCCCGTATTCAGTCTCGCCGCGGCGCAGGAATTTTGCAGGATTATCGTGATATTGCGAAATTAATGACACGGCAAAATATTCTGCCCGATAATGCGGGGATGGTGTCAAAAGTGATGCCTTATGTGTTGATTGGTTCCGTGTCGGTGGTCGCCATGAGTTTGCCGTTGTTCGTTTTGGCTTCTCCTTTTGGGGCGGGCGGCGATTTGATTACCGCGATTTATTTATTCGCGCTTTTCCGTTTCTTCTTTTCTATCGCCGGGTTGGATAGCAACAGTACCTTTTCCGGTTTGGGCGCCGGCCGTGAAGTAACGCTCGGGGTGTTGGCGGAACCGATCTTAATGTTAAGTTTGTTGGTGATCGCGCTGATTGCGGGGTCGACTAATTTCGGCGTAATATCCGCCGTATTGGGCACTCAAACCTGGAGTTATCCGGTGTCGACAGCCGTGGCGCTGATTGCCGCGGCGTTTGCCGTTTTTATTGAAATGGGCAAAATTCCCTTCGATTTGGCGGAAGCGGAGCAGGAATTGCAGGAAGGTCCGTTGACGGAATATTCGGGACCTGCGCTGGCTTTGATCAAAATCGGTTTAAGCCTGAAATCCATGGTAGTCGCCGCGATTGTGGCGGCGGTTCTGCTGCCGTTCGGCGCCGCTCGGGAATATTCCTTAAGTGCGGTCGTTTTTGGCGCAGTTTTTTTCTTCCTGAAATTACTGATTATTTATATTTTGGCATGCGTGTTTGAAAATACATTGGCGCGTACCCGTTTCATGATGGCGGGGCATTTGACGGTCGTGGGCTTTGGTATTTCCATTCTGGCTTTTATGTTTTATCTAATTGGGATGTAGGAGGATGAAATGGAAAATTTAGCCTTACTGACCATTATTCTTCCTTTTGTCGGCGCAGTTTGGGTCGGATTGGTGAAAAACGAATCGCTGTTTCCGAAGCTCGCCGTGGTTTTTGCCGCGTTGGCTACTGCCGGCGCGTTATGCGTGGCGCAGCAATGGCATAGCGCCGCCGTTGCGGTTTTGCATTATCCGTTAATTCGTTTCGGTAATACGGAAATCTTCGGTGTCACCTTTGATGCGGTAAGCACCTTAATCGGTTTTGCCGTTGTAGGATTGGGGCTGTTAATCGTATTGTATTCGAACGGTTATTTAACGGTTAAAAATAAAGAGCATGCCCATGCGCCGTTGCCGCGTTTCTATGCGTTTTTACTGGTGTTTATCGGCGCTATGGCGGGAGTGGTGTATTCATCCACTTTGCTCGGACAATTATTGTTCTTTGAAATTACCGGAGCCTGTTCCTGGGCGCTGATCAGTTATTATCAAACGCCGAAAGCGCAATCGTCTGCGATGAAAGCGTTGATTATCACGCATATCGGCGCAATCGGTTTGTATCTTGCCGCCGCCTTTCTGTTCAGCAAAGCCGGCACTTTTGAAATTACGGCATTAGAACGGCTTGATCCGGCAAGTAAAACCGTCGTGCTGTTTGGTGTGTTATTCGCCGCCTGGGGAAAATCCGCTCAGTTTCCGATGCAGATTTGGTTGCCGAATGCCATGGAAGCGCCGACACCGGTGAGCGCCTATCTGCATGCGGCATCTATGGTGAAAGTGGGCGTGTATATTTTTGCCCGTGCCGTTATGTCGGCAGGCGAAGTGCCTGAAATCGTGGGCGAAGTGGGATTGATAATGGCCATGCTGACATTGGTTTACGGCTTTGTGATGTATTTGCCGCAAACGGATTTAAAACGTTTATTGGCGTATTCCACCATTACTCAACTGGCTTATATTTTTATCGGCTTATCGCTTTTTGCATTGGGTTCCAAATTGGCGTTGGTCGCCGCCGTCGCTTATATTTTTAACCATGCGTTTGCGAAAAGTTTGTTCTTTTTGGTTGCCGGTAGTCTGGCTTATGCCACCGGTACTCGTTCTATGCCGCGTTTGCAGGGCGTGATTCAAAAAATGCCGCTGGTGGGCGTCGGATTCGGGATCGCCGCGTTAGCTATCGCCGGCGTGCCGCCGTTTAACGGTTTCTTTAGTAAATTCCCGCTCTTTGCCGCCGGTTTTGAGTTAGGCAAAAGCCAGGGTTGGATTACGGCGATGATGATTATCGCTTTAATGGAAAGCGTGGCGACTTTTGTGTGGTTGCTGTACAAATTCGGTCAATGCGTGTTGGGCAAGCCGTCCGAAGATGTGGTTAACGCACAACCGTTAACTTTTTCGATGAATCTGGTGTTGGTGATTTTAATGGTGATGTCCGTTTGCTCCGCTTTTATTGCCGCTTATTGGCTTGAAACTCCATGGTTAACCCAATTATAAGGAGAGGATTATGTTGATGATTAATACGTTAGCAGGTTTGTTGATCCTGACTTCTCTTGCCGTGATTGCGGCAAAAACAGCGAAAAAATCGTCCGCACTTTATGCCGTGCAATCCTTGGTTTTAGTGGCTTTGTTTGTATTTTTGGCACAGGAATTAAACGCGCACGAATTGTATATGTGGTCGGTTTCCGCTTTCGTCACCAAAGTGCTTTTAGTGCCGGCCATTTTAATTTTCGCCGTTCGCAAATTAGATGAAAGCACCGTTCCCGCTTCTATGAATGCGGCCTGGTTAATTCCCATTGCCACCGCGATTGTGGTGGTTTGCTACATGGCGACAAATGCCGTTCAGCTGCCGTTGGCGGAACATTTAAAACCGGCGCTTTCCGTTTCTTTGAGCCATTTTCTGTTGGGATTAACCTGTATTGTGACGCAGCGCAACATGATGAAACAGGTGTTCGGTTATTGTTTGATGGAAAACGGTTCCCATTTAACTTTGGCGTTATTGGCGAATAAAGCGCCGGAACTGGTGGAAATCGGTATTGCGACGGATGCGATTTTTGCCGTGATGATTATGGCGGTTTTAGTGAATAAAATTTACCGCACTTTGCATACCTTGGATGCAAAACAGTTAACGGAATTACGGGGGTAAGGTATGGAATGGATTAATGCCTTATTAGCGGTTCCCTTTATTGTGGGCGTGGCGTTCTTTTTTCTTACTCATATGAAAACGGCTTCATTTTCGACCGCACTTCATGTGACGGGATTAGGTCTGATGTTAATTTGTTCCCTGAATGTGGTGGCGGCCGTATTGGAAAACGGGCGGATTGAAACATGGAATCATTGGATTTATGCGGACAGCTTATCCGCCGTGTTTGTGGGATTGATCGGTATCGTCGGCACCTTGGCGGGCGTTTATTCCATCGGTTATATGAATACGGAACTGAAAGAAGGGCATATCGATTATCGCAGCTATGTCTATTATCATGCGTTCCTGCATTTGTTCTTCGGTTCTATGCTGGTTGCGGTAACGACCAATAATGTGATTTTAATGTGGGTCGCCATTGAGTTAACCACACTGACTTCCGCATTTTTGGTCGGCATTTACGGACACCGAACTTCACTGGAAGCGGCGTGGAAGTACATTATTATTTGTTCCGTCGGTGTGGCGTTCGGTTTGTACGGCACGATTTTAACCTTTTCCAATGCCAACGCGGTATTGCACGATTCCTCACAGGCGATTTTCTGGTCGGTGATTAACGGGCAGGCGGTAAATCTGAATCCGCACTTAATGTATCTGGCTTTCGCCTTTATTGTGGTGGGTTTCGGTACCAAGTGCGGTCTGTTTCCGATGCATACCTGGCTGCCTGACGCGCATAGTGAGGCTCCGAGTCCGGCAAGTGCGGTGTTGTCTGCGGTATTATTGAATTGCGCCATGCTGATTGTGTTGCGTTATTTCATTTTAACTGCGAAAGCCGTGGGATTTGACTATCCGCAAGCCTTGTTGTTGGTATTCGGTTTGCTTTCGACCGGTGTATCTTCGTTCTTTATCATTATGCAACATGATATTAAACGTAAACTGGCGTACCACAGTATCGAAAATATGGGGTTAATCAGCTTCGCTTTCGGATTGGGCGGTCCTATCGGCATGTTTGCCGGTTTGTTGCACACCATTACGCATAGTCTGGCGAAAGCGCTGTTGTTTTGTGCTTCCGGTAATATTTTATTGAAATATCGTTCCCGCGATATTTATTACGTCAGCGGAATGTGGAAAGTGATGCCTTGGACGGCGGTTTTATTTGCCGGCGGTGCTTTGGCGTTAGGCGGCGTTCCGCCCTTCGGGATGTTTGTGAGTGAATTTGCCATTGTGGTGGCGGGCATTACGGCGGGGAAAACCTGGTGGGTGATTTTCTGTCTGATTTTCTTAACCATTGCATTATCCGGTTTGACAATAATGCTGCTGAAAACCGTATTTGGTAAACCGACGGAAGGTGTCGAAGCCGGTGAAGGCAGTCGATTATCCGTCGCCGTCATAGCGGTTTATTTGCTGTTGTTGTTCGCTATCGGCATTTATATTGCGGATCCGCTTTCTCAGCTTTTACAAAATTCGGTAGGCATCATTCTTGGTCAGGATAATGTTTCTTTCGGTGATATGTTGTTATTGCCTTGGCAAACGTTGCAATAATAAAAATGAGCGGTAGAAAGGCAATAGTTTGACAGGAGGAAAAATGGAATTAACAAAAAATACCTCAGTGAATTTATCTCGGGCGTTAGGTAAAAATTATCTTGAAGCCGTGAACCAGAAATTCCCCGATACTATTCTGGATGAAGAATGGTCAACGGAAAATCAGGTGACGATTACCATTAAAACCAATATGCTGCCTGATGTAGTGGAATATCTTTATTACCAACACGAAGGCTGGCTGCCGGTGGCATTCGGTAATGACGAGCGCAGTATCAACGGGCATTATGCCGTCTATTACGTGCTTTCTATGGAAGGTGCGGTGAAATCTTTTGTCATCGTAAAAGCTTTGGTCGAACCTGCCGACATGGAGTTTCCGTCGGTAACGCCGAAAGTTAAAGCGGCCGTGTGGGCGGAACGGGAAATGTTCGATATGTACGGTTTAAAGGCCGTTGGTTTACCGGATCAGCGTCGTTTAGTTTTGCCTGATGACTGGCCGGAAGATTTATATCCGTTACGCAAAGACGCCATGGATTATCGCCTACGCCCGGATCCGACCGGCGCGACGGAAACCTATGAGTTTATTAATGAAAAAGGGGAAGCGCGCATTGTGCCTATCGGTCCGTTGCATATTACTTCCGACGAACCGGGGCATTTCCGTTTGTTTGTGGACGGCGAAGATATTATTGACGCGGATTATCGTTTGTTTTACGTGCACCGCGGTATGGAAAAACTGGCGGAAACCCGCATGGATTACGATCAGGTAACATTCTTAGCGGATCGGGTATGCGGGATTTGCGGTTTCACTCATAGTGTGGCTTATGCCAATTCTGTGGAAAACGCTCTTGGCATTCAAATTCCAAAACGCGCCGAGTGGATTCGCGCCGTTTTGCTGGAAGTGGAACGTTTGCACAGCCATTTGTTAAATCTCGGCTTATCCAGCCACTTTACCGGTTTTGATACGGGTTTTATGCAGTTTTTCCGGGTGCGTGAAAAATCCATGACGTTAGCGGAAGTGTTAACCGGCGCCCGCAAAACTTACGGTATCAATCTTATCGGCGGCGTGCGACGGGATATGCTGAAACATCAGCGGGAACAATGCCGCAAATTAATCGGCGAAATGCGTGAAGAAGTCAAAAATCTGACGGATATTTTATTGAATACGCCGAATATGAAACAACGTACTCAAGGTATCGGTGTGCTGGATCCTCAGGTCGCGCGGGATTTCAGTCCGGTCGGTCCGATGGTGCGGGCAAGCGGATATGCTCGTGACGTACGTAAAGTACATCCTTTCTCCGGTTACGGCGATATTCCGTTTAACCTGCATACGGAAACCGACGGCGATGTCCTGTCTCGGGTGAAAGTGCGGATTAACGAAGTCTTTGAATCCATGAATATTATTGATTATATGGTGGATAATTTACCGGAAGGCGATTTGTTGACGGAAGGATTTAATTACACGCCGGGCCGTTTTGCTTTAGGCATTACCGAAGCACCGCGCGGCGAGGATATTCACTGGTCTATGCTGGGAAATAACCAAAAACTGTTCCGCTGGCGTTGCCGGGCGGCGACTTATGCCAACTGGCCGACTTTACGTTATATGCTGCGCGGAAATACGGTTTCCGACGCACCGTTGATTATCGGCAGCCTCGATCCTTGTTATTCCTGCACCGATCGCGTCACGGTCGTGGATGTACGCAAACGCAAAGCGAAAACCGTCGCTTACAAAGAGATCGAACGTTACGGCGTCGAACGTAAAAATTCGCCGTTAAAATAGGGAGCGTGGATTATGTTTAAATTATTGAAAACCGTGTTTAAAGCGGGCGATTCCACAACCAAATATCCGTTCAAACCCTACGAAGTGGATCCCGATTTCCGCGGCAAACCGGAACTGAATTCCGATCAATGTATCGTGTGCGGCGCCTGCACCATTGCCTGTCCGGCCAATGCGTTAACTTTGCGTACCGATCCGGAAAAAGGCGAACGCACCTGGTCGCTGTTTCTGGGACGCTGCATTTTCTGCGGGCGTTGCGAAGAAGTCTGTCCGACCAAGGCGATTCGGTTATCGCAGGATTTTGAATTATCGGTAAAAAACAAACAGGATTTGTTTCAGGAAACCGGTTTTGCCACCGCCGCTTGCCAACAGTGTCATCGTCCGTTCACTTCTTATAAGGAACTGAATTATGCCATTGAACTGCTGAAACAGCAGGCGGACGATCCGTCGAAACTGAAGGACAAATTGCAGATATTGCACACTTGCCCGGATTGCAAGCGACAAAACAGTTTAACCAAAACGGCCGATATGGAAGCGCACATGAATCTGCCATTATTAGCTTATCAGGACAAAAAAACAACGTTAAATTTGACCGCACTTCAACCCGCAGAGCCGTCGTCCATGAAAAGTGCGGTGAAAAATTCGAATGATTTTTCCAATCCTTCGGTAAATCCGATTGTCCGGTGAAACAGGAGAGCAGTATGAACACACAAATTCCGATGCCGGTAAACGGTATTTCCACGCCTTTCGCCGTGGATGAAAATATCGCGCAAATGAAACAAACCCTGTTGAAAAATATTCAGCGTTCGGCCTATGTTTACCGCGTGGACTGCGGCGGTTGCAACGGATGTGAAATCGAGATTTTCAGTACCATTACGCCGGTGTTTGATGCGGAACGGTTTGGCATCAAAGTGGTGGCGTCGCCTCGTCATGCGGATATTTTATTGTTCACCGGCGCGGTGACGCGGGCAATGCGTACGCCGGCAATGCGCGCTTATCAGGCGTCGCCGGATCCGAAAATCTGTATTTCTTACGGAGCCTGCGGTTGCGGCGGCGGGATCTTCCATGATCTGTATTGCACCTGGGGCGGCACGGATCAAATCGTTCCCGTGGATGTGTACATTCCGGGCTGTCCGCCGACACCGGCGGCGACCATTTATGGTTTCGCCATGGCGTTAGGTTTGCTGGAACAAAAACTGAAAGGCAAACAGGAAATTGCCGATCCCCATGCCGAGGCAAAAGTTCGTTTTCCGACTATTCCTTACGATTTACGGGTAACGCTGGAACGTGAAGCGCGGCGTCTGGCGGGCTATCGTCAGGGCGGCGATATAGCGGATAAATTTATGGCGATGATGAGCGAACAGGATCCGGAACCTTTCGGCGTGCGCATCGGAAAATTTCTGGAACGGGAAGCGGATCCGCGCCTGAGCGAAATCATCAGCCGTTTGCATGCGATCAGTCTGCCTTTTTCCGGTTAAGCGATAATCTTGCCGAGCGTATTGTTTACAGTGCTCCGTTCAAAAGCTATGATGAATAAAACGGACGTTTTAATTCAAAAATAAGGAGAGCAATATGGCAAATTTAGTGAATAAAACGGCATTGGTGACAGGCGGCGGCACGGGTATCGGACGGGCAATCGCCAAACGCATGGCGAAAGACGGCGCCAATGTGGTGATTATCGGGCGAAATGAAGAAACCCTGAAAGAAAGTGCGGAACAACACGAAAATATCACTTATATCGTCGCCGATGTGCTGAAATCCGAAGATATAGCCCGTGTTCTGACGGAAATTCAGGAGGAATTCGGTAAGCTTGATATTGTGGTGAACAACGCGGGTATTGCGCCGATGACACCTATCGAAAAAATAAACTTAGCGGATTTTGACCGCACTTTTGCCTTAAATGTCCGTGCGGTGATTGATGTGACGGCGCAGGCGATTCCTTATTTAAAAGCCAGCAAAGGCAATATCGTCAATATTACCTCGGGATTGGTGCATAATCCGATGCCGGGAAACGGTATTTATACCGCCAGCAAAGCGGCAGTGCTAAGTTTAACCCGTACCTGGGCGAAAGAACTGGCGCCTTACGGTATTCGGGTGAACAGCGTATCGGCGGGTGCAACCAACACGCCGATACATAACGCGTTAGGATTCGACGAAGAACAAAAGGAAGCGTACCGACAGGCGGTAAGCAAAGCCGTGCCGTTAGGGCGTTTTGCCGAGCCGGATGAAATTTCGCCGGTTGTGGCGTTTTTGGCGTCCGAACACGCTCGTTACGTAACCGGAGCGGATTATCGCGTTGACGGCGGATTCGGTATTTAATCCGATCTTTTTAAGACTAAACCGCTTACAGGCAAGGCTGAAGCGGTTTTGTTTATGAAATCGTTTCATTATGAAAATGATTAAAAAGAATTCGGCACATCATTGAAAATATTCATAAGATGATAGATGATAACGACGATATTTAGTCGGAAATTTAGTTCAATCAGAAGGACTTTTTATGCAATTTGAAACGCAGTGTTTACATGCTGGTTACAGTCCGAAATCGGGCGAACCGCGGGTTCAGCCTATAGTGCAGAGCACCACTTACACCTATGACAGCGCAGAGGAAATCGGTGATTTGTTTGATTTGAAAGCCGCCGGTTATTTCTACACTCGTTTGGCGAATCCGACCACCAACGCCGCCGAAGAAAAGTTAGCGGCGCTGGAAGGCGGAGTAGGCGCGTTATGCACTTCATCCGGACAGGCGGCCACCTTTTATGCCTTGTTGAATATTTTGGAATCGGGCGATCATTTTATCGCGTCCACTTCCATTTATGGCGGCACTTATAATTTATTCGCGCATACCTTCAAAAAAATGGGCATTCAGGTTTCCTTTGTGGATCAAACATTGCCGCTGGAAGTGCTGGAAAAAGCGATTCGACCGAATACCAAAGCGGTGTTCGGCGAAACCATTGCCAACCCTGAATTGCGGGTATTGGATATTGAAAAATTTGCCCGACTGGCTCAAAAGGCACAAGCGCCTTTGATTATCGACAACACCTTTGCGACGCCGTATTTTTGCCGGCCTTTTGAATTCGGCGCCAATATCGTCGTTCATAGCACCACCAAATATTTAGACGGTCATGCCGTTGCCATGGGCGGAGCGGTGATTGACGGCGGTAATTTTGATTGGCATAACGGCAAATTCCCGGCGTTTACTCTGCCTGATGAGTCCTATCACGGTTTGATTTATACGGAAACATTCGGTGCGGCGGCATATATTGTGAAAGCCCGGGTGCAATTAATGCGTGATTTGGGCGCCACACCGGCGCCGCAAAACAGCTTTTTGCTGAATTTAGGTATGGAAACCTTACCGTTGCGCATGAAAGCCCATTATGAAAATGCGCTGGAAGTGGCTAAATTTCTGGAAACGCAACCGCAGGTCAGCAGCGTGAATTATCCGGCGTTGGAAAGTTCGCCCGATTATGAGTTAAAACAAAAATATACGCCGAACGGGCTTTGCGGCGTGATTTCTTTTGAAATCAAAGGCGGACGGGAAGCGGCGTCAAAATGGCTGAATGGGTTAAAGCTGATTTCCCGGGAAGTTCATGTGGCGGATATTCGCACCTGTGCGCTGCATCCGGCGACATCCACGCATCGTCAGATGAATGAAGAAGAACTGGCGAAAATCAATGTGTCAGCCGGGTTGGTGCGTTTGTCCGTCGGTATTGAAAACGTGAGGGATATTTTGGCGGATATTGAACAGGCGTTTAACGCGATTTAATCGGGGTTTTAGCGCCGTAAAACGGGTTAGCGCCGGCGTTAACCCGTTTTTTCGCTTAAAGTGCGGTCAAAATTTCGATCATTTCGTCAATGGCGGCGCATAAACGATCGCGATCATGGCGATAAACGACATCGTCGGCATTCAGCTTGCGCGCCAGAACCCGAATATTCAGCGGATGATAGTTTTCGGCATATTGAGGTGTTGTGATAACGCCGTCGATAATGTTTTTTCCCATAACCCGATGAATCCACTGAATGCGCTCCCCGAGCGATAATGCTGCCGCAGGGCTGCGTTCGATGCCGAGATTATCGATAAAAATTTTCTTTGCGCGGCTGCTTTTTAGCGCCTGAATAATTTCGGGAATTAACAGTGTGGGCATGATGCTGGTTAAAAAACTGCCGGGGCCGTATAGAATCACTTCCGCTTGCTGAATGGCGGATACCGCTTCCGGCGTGGCTTCAACAACGGGATCAAGAAAAACCGAATCCGGCACTTCGTTGATCAGTTTATCGATGGCGACCTCGCCGATAATTTTTTCGCCGGAAGCCAAGACGGCACCGAGATCCACCGGTTGTTCGGACATGGGAATTAAATAGGATTTCACCCGCAAAAAGTTACGAATCAGGTTGATGGCTTCGGTGGGGCGAATTTCCATATCTTCCAGCGCTTTCAGAATCAGATTGCCGAGATTGTGCCCCGCCAGTTCGCCTTGTCCGCTGAATCGGTATTCGAATACTTTTGAAGCGGTGGTAGGTTTGGCGATAATCTGATTCAGGCAGTTACGCAAATCGCCCCATGCGATACCGCCGTGCTGGCGGCGGATGCGTCCGGTGGAACCGCCGTTATCGGTGGTGGTGACAATGCCGGTGAGCCGTTCTTTCATGAAACTTAATGCGGACATAACGCGGCCCAAACCGTGTCCGCCGCCGATGGCGACAATATGTTGCGTGCCGTCTAAATGATGATGTTGTTCGGACATAAGCATACCTATCAATAAATGCTGTCGCATATTACCCTTATTTGCTTCCAAAGTGGAAAAAATATCAAAAAATTTACCGCACTTTTGTCTAATCGGTTAAAGTGCGGTCAAAATTACACGGATTTTCGTTGCGATAATAGCCAGTCACGGACGGGCGCGATGGAATAGGCGTATTTCCACGTATTCATATGTCCCGCGCCCGGATTGCTCGAATTCTCTCCGTCGGCAAAAACCGATCCTTTACGGAACGCCACAAAATAAACATTGGCATCGGCGGCGGTTAATTGATCATAAGCCTGTTGAAATTCTTCCTGTGACCAGCGAGCATCCCAAACCGCTCGCGCCACTTTGGCGCCTTGCTTTTCCAATTCCTGAGTGAGGCCTGTTTGAGTGGGAAAAGCTTTGTTGTCATCTTCGGAAACGGTAATCCATAATTTGTTTTTCGCCATCGGCGCGACTTTAGCCGGATCCCATTGGCAGGCAACCAAATAACTTGCCGCAAAGAAATCCGGATATCGGATATTCATGGCGATAGCCAGCATTCCGCCGCCGGATTGTCCGGTGGCGTAAAGTCGCGAGGTATCGATGTTATATTGCGTTGCTAAATATTTGATTAAATTAATGATGGCATACAGATAATCGGATGTTTGACCGTCGTCATCCGCCACGATTTCGTCAAACGCCGGCGCCAGCACAAAAGCGGGATATTGCGTTTGTACCGCCGGCGAAGCCCAGACGACGGCGCCCAATCCCTGATACAGCGGCGCTTTGGTTTTCTTGCCCGTAATGCCGGCGTCATGCATAAAAAGTACCAGCGGATAGGATTCTTTAAACTGATAATTTTTCGGCACGAACAGGTTATATTTTACGGTTTTACCGGTTGCGGGATCCTGCCGGCTTTCCTGTTTGAAATCGTCCGCGATAGCCGTTCGGTTTTCGTCGGTAGCGAACATTCGCCCGTTTATGATAACCGAACCGTTCGCCGATTTCATTTCCGGCGAATTATCGGTTTTTTCGCCGGCTTTAAATTTAGCCGGACGGGAAGGCGGATTTTTTTGCAGTAAATTTGCCGTTTCATCCTGCGGATCTAAATTCAGGATCACAAATTTTCCTTCGTTTTTTGCACCGTTTTCCAATGAATCCGTAACATAAAGCCCGAGCACTTTACGGTTCTGCACCAAAAAACGATAACGAGGCAAATCGGCGGCTTGCAGCGGTTTGTTATATTGAATCGCCACACCAACCCATTTGGCGCCGTCGCCGTAAATTTGATTCAATGCGATAAGTTTTTCCGGCGTATTTTCTTCATCGGCAAGCACAATTTTGGGCAACGTTATCGCCAAAACCGTTCCGCCGGCGAGAGTTAAAAAAGTTCGACGGGAAGTCATTTTTGTTCCTTAATCAGCGTTTCTATCTGTTGTAATCCGTTCAGGCGAGTCGAACTCAGACGTTGAGCGATGCCGAGTTCGCGGAAAAAGTCTGAAAAATGGAAATTATCCAGTTGTTTGACCGTTTTACCGTTCACTTCGTTCATTAAAATTACCAGCAAACCGTTCATAATCCGCGCTTCGCTGTAGGCGGAAAGGGTTAAAGTGCGGTCGGAATTTCGCATGATTTTTGCCCATAGATTGACCTCGCAGCCTGAAATCGGCGTGTAATTTTCCAAATCTTCAGGTTTCGTGAGCGTTTTACCGAGCCGAATCAGCAGGCGGTATTTGTCTTCCCAGTTTTGAGCGTTCAATAATGATTGTTTAATATTCATGATCTTTTGTTTTGACCGTTAAGCCAGTAAATCCAAGGCTTTATCCAAGGCGCGGAAGAATTGTTCCAGTTCCTCAAATGTGTTGTAAGGAGCGAAACTTAAGCGTAATGTCGCAGGCACTCCGAGCCGGGTTAAATAAGGCATGGCGCAGTGGACGCCGGTGCGCAGAGCGATTTGCTGTTCCGCCAGCAAAGTGGCTAAATCGGAACAGGCGATGCGGTCAAACACAAAGCTAACCACCGAACTTGGCGCGGGCGAAGCGAACAGGTGACAATTCGGGTATTTTTTTAACCGCACTTTTGCCTGTTCCGCCAGTGCGACGGCATGCCTTTCCGCCGCTTCAAAATCCCATTGCTGCAACCATTCCAACACCGCATTAAAACCGATAACACCCGCAATATTCGGTGTGCCGGCTTCCAGCCGATAAGGTAAATCGGCGAAACGAATTTCCTGTTTAGAAGCAAAGGCTACCATTTTTCCGCCGTATTGCAGAGGTTGGAGCAGTTCAAGTGCGGTCGATTTTCCGGTTAAAATTCCGATTCCGTTTGGGCCGTAAATTTTATGCGCGGAAAAGGCGAGGTAATCCGCATCGAGCGCTTGCAAATCAATTTTGATATGGCTGATTGCCTGTGCGGCATCCACTAAAACCAGCGCTTGACTGTATCGGCGGATTAAACGGATTAAATGCGCTACCGGCTGTTCCGTGCCCGTTACGTTGGAAACGAAATTGAGCGCAACCAGTTTTGTGCGCGGATTTAACGCTTTGATTAAGGCGTTTTCGTCGATAAGCCATTGATCCGAAATCGGTAAAATCTGAATTTTTGCACCGCACTTTTTGGCAATTTCGTGCCAGGTGACAAAATTAGCGTGATGATCCGCTTCACTGATAATAATTTCGTCATCGGGCCGAAGATGCGGGATTAATCCGTTGGCAACCGTGTTAATGGCTTGCGTGGTGCCGGATGTCCAGATAACCGCCCGTTCCGATTCCGCATGAATCAACCGTTTAACCCGCGTGCGAGCCTGTTCGAACAGCGCGGTTTGTTTTGCGTCATATTGACTGCGGTGAACGGAGCCTGCGGATTGATAAAAGGCGACGGTGGCGTCGATTAAACATTGCGGTTTTAAGGTGGTTGCCGCGTTGTCAAAATAAACCACCGCCTCTGTTTGCGTAAAGTAAGGAAACTGGCGACGGAATTGTTGTACGTCAAACATTATTTTTTCTTCTCTTGGTTCGGGTGACGGAATTGAGCGGGCGGAACCGGGCGGGGATCCCGCCATAAGCCGATTCTTGCGCGTTGCGCTTGTTGTTGGGCGTCGAAATAAACGGGATCTTTCACATATCCTTCATATGCCCATGCCATGCCCAGTCGTACCATTTTCAGATTAATATTTTCCTGTTGCACATTATAAACCGTTGCCAGTAAGCGATGATAACGATCATATCCCGAAATACGCAATGTTACCTGTTTTTTATGTACCAGCCGTCCTAACGTTAGTCGGGATTGCTTGCCGAAAGGCTGTGCGGGTTCAGGCGCATCGATTTCATCCAAACGGACTTTGAGCTGTTTATGATTATTCGTAAGGCAGGTTAGGGTGTCGCCGTCAGAAATTTTGACCACCCGACAGGATAAAGTGCGGTCGGCTTTTACGTTAAATGTTAAAAAAATGAGCAATAAAGCGATAAAAATGGCTCTTTTCCGCATAATGTTAGTTTATATCAAGTTTTTATACCCATTAAAGGTAACAATTTAACAAAAAGAGTGTAAAATAATTTCGCAAATTTTCAAAAAAAATTGAGTTATTTATGTTTGAAAAATATGATTTACCGAAAAAAGCGGCGGAACTTGCCCGCTCGCTCATTATTTTATACGCAATGCTGTTTCTTGGCGAGTGGATTACTCGGCTTATTCCTCTCGGTATTCCCGGCAGTATTATCGGCTTATTGCTATTGTTTTTAGGATTAACTACTCGGATTATTAAAGTTCAGTGGATTTTTTTCGGCGCCGGTTTGTTGATTCGTTATATGGCGGTGTTATTTGTACCGGTGAGCGTCGGCATTATGAAATATTCCGATTTGCTGGTTTCGCAGGCAAAGGCTTTGGTTATTCCGAACGTAGTGAGTTCTTTAACCACTTTAATCGTTGTGGGATTAGTAGGGGATTATTTATTTTCTTTAAACTCTTTCAAAAAGCTACGCAAAAAAGTGATTAAAAAACGTCTTAAGGAGCAGCCATGATTATTCTGTTTTCTTTGTTGACCATCGCCGCTTTCTTTGTGGCGTTGCAAATTAATAAACGCCTGAAATCCATGTTGTTGAATACTTTTGTACTGACGGTGTTGATTTTAGTCGGAATTTTGCTGGCGACTGATGTACCTTACGATACTTATATGAAGGGCAATGCGCCGTTAAATAATTTGTTGGGCGTTAGTGTGGTGGCGTTGGCACTGCCGTTATATGAACAGCTCCATCAAATCGCTGCGCGCTGGCAAGCCGTGCTGCTTACGACATTGTTGGCGTCCGTATTGGCGATGGTATCCGGTGCGGGGGCGGCGATGTTGTTGGGCGCCAATCCCGAAATTGTGGCGACGGTAATTTCTAAATCCGTCACCACGCCGATTGCCATGGAAGTGTCGAAACATTTGGGCGGCGTACCGGCTGTGGCGGCCGTAGGCGTGATTCTGGCCGGTTTGCAGGGTTCCATGTTCGGTTATCTGATTATGAAAAAATTACGGATTAAAAATCACGAAGCCATCGGCTTAGCGGTGGGTTCCATGTCTCACGCTCTGGGCACAGTCAGCCTGATGGAAGTGGATCCGCGGGCGGGCAGTTACAGTTCAATTTCATTGGTGCTTTGTGGTATTATCAGCTCATTATTGGCGCCTTTAGTCTTCAATTTAATTTATTTCAGCTTATGATATTGTCCGTGAATCCCACTTGGCTTGAGCGTTTTCAGGCCGATCAGCCGAGAGAAAAAGATCATCGACCGCCTTTCCGCCGTGACCGTGCGCGCATTCTGCACAGCGCGGCGTTTCGTTGTTTGCAGGCAAAAACGCAGATTCATGCGGTCGGCGAGAACGATTTTTATCGCACTCGGTTAACTCATTCGTTGGAAGTGGCGCAAATCGGCAGCAGTCTGACTTCTCAATTGCGCTTCTCCGAAGCTTACACAAAGCTTGCGACGCAGTTAAATTGTAACGGCGAAGCGCTGGAACGTTCACTCAAACCTTTATTGCCGACCAATGATCTGATTGAAACCCTTTGTTTCGCTCATGATATCGGGCATCCGCCTTTCGGACACGGCGGGGAAACTGCGCTGAACGCGATGATGCGTAACGCCGGCGGCTTTGAAGGCAACGCTCAGACTTTCCGCATTGTGACCAAATTGGAACCTTACACGGAAAAAGCGGGCATGAATTTAACCCGCCGCACCATTCTGGGACTGGTGAAATATCCCGCCATTTTAGATGAGGTTTCACCGCAATATGCGCAGCTGGATTTACCGTATCCTACGGATTTGAGCCATTTACGCCAGGTTGATTGGCGACCGAGCAAAGGATTGTATCGCGATGATTTAGCCATGATGAATTGGTTATTGGCGCCGCTGTCCGATTCCGATCGTCGTTTATTCACTTCGTTCCGAAAAGTGCGGTCAAATTTTCAAGAGTTTTTGAAAACATCCTATAAATCCTTGGATTGCAGTATTATGGAGCTGGCCGATGACATTGCCTACGGCGTGCATGATTTGGAAGATGCCGTAGTGGTGGGGCTGATAACCCAAAATCAGTGGCAGGTCGCTTATGACGCGCTGAAAAATTGCGCTTCCGACTGGATGCGGAAAAATGTGGATAAACTGACGCAGAAGCTGTTTTCCGATTATCATTATGAACGTAAAAACGCCATTGGCGCGCTGGTAAATTATTTTATTACTCATGTACGTTGGAAAATGACGGCGGAATTTGATGATCCGCTGCTGCGCTACAACGCCGAATTGCCGGACGATGTAATTTGCGTGCTGAATATTTTTAAAGATTTTGTATTCAAATATGTGATTCGCGATGTGGAAACGCAGCGCATTGAATTTCGCGGGCAGCGCATTTTAACGGAAATGTTCCAGATTTTTGACAGCGACCCGGAACGCCTGTTGCCGCATAATACGGTAAAACGTTGGCAGAATGCGGAATTAGCGGGGCGCAAACGGATTATTTGCGATTATATCGCCGGGATGTCTGACGCTTATGCTTTGCTGGTTCATCGCCAGCTTTCGTAATCGGCTTCGTGTTATCGGCGTTTTTTCCGTCGTGCGGGCAGAATCTGTTGAAGATAAGGTTTGAGTTCGGGAAATTGGAACTGAAATCCCGCCCGTAATAATTTTTCGGGGTACGCATTCTGGCTGTCGAGCAGCAAACAGGCGCGCTCGCCAAACAATATTCGTAACAAGCAAGCCGGCGCGACGGCAAAATGCGGTCGGTTTAATTGTGCGCCCAAAAGATGATTGAATTCGGCGTTGTTGACCAAATTCGGTGCGGCAAGATTGAACGCGCCGTGACAATTCGGGGTTCGCAAAAGAAAATCAATGGCTCGAATCATATCGGGTAAGGCAATCCACGGCATAATCTGTTTTCCGTTTCCCAATCTGCCGCCGAATCCCCATCGGTAAACCGGCAGAACTTTTCCCAGCATTCCTCCGGAAGCGGCCAAAGGCATGCCGGTTCGCAGCAGACAAATCCGCGTTTTTTCCTGATCTTTCACTTGATTTGCCGCTTGTTCCCATTGTACGCAAAGCTGTCCGGTGAAACTTTCGCTTGGCGTCTCGGATTCGGTGATAACGCGCTGTCCCTTGTCGCCGTAATAACCCGTAGCGGAGGCGGAAATAAAACAGTGCGGCGGTTCGGTGCTGCGATTGATAAGTGCGGTCAGTTTTTCGGTTAAATTTAAACGGCTTTGGCGGATAAGCGTTTTTTGTTTATCCGTCCAACGACGATTAAAAATGGGTTCGCCGGCAAGATTAACGACGGCGTCAAATTGATTGAAGTGCGAAAAAACATCAAGAGAATCGACCGCACTTATGCGATGCTGAAAGCGTCGTTCGGCATTTTGCGGGTTGCGGCTGAGCAGGGTGATTTGGTGATCGGTCAGCCATTGATTGATTAACGCTTGTCCGATAAATCCCGTACCGCCGGTAATAAAAATCTTCATCAGAGTGAGTTTTCAAATAAGCGTTTTACGTTTTCCACCAATTTATCAATAGAAGTGCCGGTTGTCGGCGTGATGAAAATCGTATCGTCGCCCGCAATGGTGCCGAGAATGCCCTCTGCTTTGCCGACGGAATCCAGTAAGCGAGCGATTAATTGTGCCGCGCCGGGACTGGTTTTGACCACGATTAACAGTTGATTGTGATCAATATCCAGTACTAAATTTTTCAGCGGGCTGCTGGTATTGGGCACGCTCATTTCGTTCGGCAGGCAATAAACCATTTCCATGCGGGTATTGCGGGTGCGAACGGCGCCGAATTTGGTGAGCATGCGGGAAACTTTGGATTGATTGATATTGTTGAATCCCATTTCCTGTAATGCGGTAACGATTTCGCTTTGTGAACCGAAACGTTCCTGTGCGAGTAAATCTTTAAAAACCTGCAGTAGATTGTCTGTTTTGTTATCCGTCATCATAATGATAAATATGTGTGGTTTATGGAAAATTTTTGCATAAATTCTGCATAAAAATTCAAAATTAATCAATAAAAATTTAAATTTAAAATAATTTGAGCGTTTTCGAAAAATAAATGCTGAAAACTTGTTTTAGATCGTGAAATTAGACGATTATTTATTTGAGTTTCGTTTCTTTTCTTCGTAGAATCTACTGAGTTAAAGTTATTACTATTATCAAGGAGCATATCATGAAAGTAACCTTATTAGGCGCCGGCGGCGGTATCGGTCAACCTCTCTCGTTGTTGTTAAAATTGAACCTTCCGGCTGAGAGCGAATTAAGTTTATATGATGTCGCGCCAATGACTCCGGGCGTGGCGAAAGATGTTAGTCATATTTCGACCTCAGTGAATGTAGAAGGTTTCGGCGGCGATGATCCGTCCGAAGCATTAAAAGGTGCGGACATCGTATTAATTTGCGCGGGTGTTGCGCGCAAACCCGGCATGACGCGTGCGGATTTGTTTAATGTCAATGCCGGAATTATCCAAAGCTTGGTGGAAAAAGCGGCTCAGGTTTGCCCTAAAGCCTGCATTTGTATTATTACCAATCCGGTGAATTCGACGATTCCGATTGCGGCGGAAGTATTGAAAAAAGCCGGTGTTTATGACAAACGAAAATTATTCGGTATTACCACGCTGGATGTTATTCGCTCCGAGAAATTTATTGTGCAAGCGAAGAATATTGAGATTAACCGTAACGATATTTCTGTTATCGGCGGTCACTCGGGCGTGACGATTTTGCCTTTATTATCACAGATTCCGCATGTGGAATTCACAGAACAGGAATTGAAAGATTTAACCTATCGTATCCAAAACGCAGGAACCGAAGTGGTAGAGGCTAAAGCCGGCGCCGGTTCGGCGACGCTTTCTATGGCGTATGCGGCAATGCGTTTTGCGGTTTCAATGGCGCGTGCACTGAAAGGTGAAGTGATCACGGAATGCGCCTATATTGAAGGCGACGGAAAATTCGCTCGTTTCTTTGCTCAACCGGTTCGTTTAGGTAAAAACGGGGTGGAAGAAATTCTACCGTTAGGTACCTTAAGCGCATTTGAGCAGGAAGCGCTTGATGCGATGTTACCGACTTTAAAAGCCGATATTGAAAACGGCGTGAAATTTGTCACAGGTGAATAATTAGCTTACGCTAATCGGAAAAATTAAATAAGGACTAAATACCGCAATGGATTTAGTCCTTTTTTCGGTTTAAATATTTGGAAATAATGGCAATGATCGGGGGATTAAAAAAGGTTAACGTATGCCGTTAACCTTTTGAAGAGCCGATTATTTTACTTTATTCGGTGGTTTCGTCTTTTGGCGGTTTAATCGCCAGTAAATTACATTTGAGTTTACTGATAACATGTTCCGCGGTATTACCCAATAATGCGGCGGATAAGCCGGTACGTCCCACAGTGCCGAGTACGACCAATTCCGCGCCGAGTTCTTCGGCAACTTCTGGAATTACCTCTTCCGGGAAGCCTTCACGTACATGAGTATGATCTTCATCAATACCATATTTTTGGCGTAAAGCTTTCATATTCAGTAAATATTGTCCGCGGATGCCGTTAATATATTCTCTGGTATGGAATTCCGGTAAGTCGATCGCCATATTGATTGGTGTCGGCGGATAGGCACTGACTAAATGGATATTTCCGCGTTCCAATGTATCGGCTAAATCGGTACTCAGATTGACCAGATAATGATTAAATTGTTCGTGATAATCTTCGTCACCGGATACATTTACCGCCACGAGAATACGACGCTGATGTTTCCAGTCTCCGTCACGCACCATTAACATAGGGGCCGGACATTTACGCAACAACTGCCAATCTACCGGCGTAAAGAAGATAGAGGCCATACTCTCTTCTTCTTTGGTGTATTTCACAACCAAATCGTATTGATTTTTTTCGAACTCTTCCGCGATAGCTTCCGCTTCATTGTTGTTCCAAACGACTAAGGTTTTGAATTCAATCATTGGGTCCGCATATTTTTCAATATAATGCTGAATTTCTTGCTGACGCTGAGTAATTACGCCTTGATGCATTTCATTGCGTTCTTCGGATGAAAGCAACGCTGACATTTCATAAGATAAATCATAAACTGCAAGGAATAGCGTAATTTTTACTGATTGCTCGCTTTTTTGTTCTTTCGCTAGGCGAACGGCACGAGCCAAGCCGTATTGTTTTTCATTTTCAGGATTCAGAACGACGAGTATATTATTAAATTTCATAATGTTCTCCTTTCTTAATTGTTATGACTAGCATAGAACAGAGATGCCGTAAGGACAAGAATAATGAGTCAAAAATGTGACCTAGTGCAAATTTTTGCAAAAAAATTGCCGCTTCTCGCTGAAACGGCAATAGATTGAATTACGGGACAAATTTAATTTTTGTTCGGTTTGACCCCGAAATTTCCAGTAAAGCATTTAAGTTATTGATAGTAATGTATTTTCCCTGGACGGAGAGAATGCCCAATTTTTGAAAACGGCCCAGTAAACGACTAATCGTTTCAACGGTCAAACCAAGATAATTGCCGATATCGCCGCGCGTCATGGTTAAACGGAATTCGCGGGATGAAAAACCGCGGGCGGAGTAACGTTTGGACAGATTATAGATAAAAGCGGCTAAACGTTCTTCCGCATTCATTTTGGAAAGTAAAAGGATCATTTCCTGATCACTTTGAATTTCGCTGCTCATTAAGCGCATCATTTGCTGGCGTAATTTCGGCATTTTGCCGGTTAGATCATCCAAAATATCGTAAGGAATTTCGCATACCATGGCAGTTTCCAGAGCTTGCGCGAAGCTCGGATGGCGTGCGTTCGTGATAGCGTCAAATCCGACTAAATCGCCCGGCAGATGAAAAGAAGTGATTTGTTCTTCGCCGGTTTCGCTGATGGTATAAGTTTTGATCGTTCCGGAACGGATAGCGTAAAGAGAGGTGAGTTCATCGCCGGCTTTGAAAAGAACCTGCGATTTTTGAATGGGTTTTTTGCGCTCGATAATGTTGTCGAGCTGATCAAGCTCATGTTCGTTAAGAGTGAAAGGAATACAAAGTTGACTGATACTGCAATCCTGGCAGTGAATAGCGCAACCGCCGGATTGTATACGACGACCTGCTTTGGTTTCGTTAGCTAAATTTGTCATGTGTTCCTCAATAACTAAAAACGCATAAAATGTAATAAAATTGATCTAACGCAACAAATAATAGCATTATTTGTTAAAATTAAGAAGAAATAAATCAAAAACTCAGAGGGTAAAATCATGCCGGCAGAAAAATTAACCAAACGTCGATTTTTCCAAATTCTCATTATGTTGGGAATTCTGGTTTTCGTTTTTTTATACCGAACCTATCAGCATTCCGAATCGCCGAATCGGAAATCTCATCACAGCGAGCCGGCTGAGCGGACGAAAAGTGCGGGCGATTTTGAGCCTGTTTTTGAAAAACGACAATAAAA
Source organism: Exercitatus varius (assembly GCF_029577735.1). Lineage (NCBI taxonomy): Bacteria > Pseudomonadati > Pseudomonadota > Gammaproteobacteria > Pasteurellales > Pasteurellaceae > Exercitatus > Exercitatus varius. The sequence continues at coordinate 156,095 of NZ_JARQTO010000001.1, forward strand.
AAGGAGAGCACAATGATGCTCTCCCTTTTTCATCAGGCTAGTCGGCGTTTGATAAATTGCCTAAATCTTTGTCGATAAGGAATAAGGATTTGCCTTCTTCGCCTAAGATATTGAATTTATCTAAAATACCGCCGAATAATTTTTCTTCTTCGTGTTGTTCACCCACGAACCATTGCAAGTGATTGAATGCGGAATAATCTTTTTCTTCGAAAGTTGCCGTCACTAATTCATTGATTTTACGAGTGATTAATTTCTCGTGTTCAAAGGTTAATTCGATAACCTGACGCAATGATTTATATTCGGCCGCCGGTGCTTCAATGGCTTCAATACGCACTTCCGCGCCGGTTTCATTCAGGTAAGTGAACAGTTTGCGCATATGCTGCATTTCTTCCGCCGCATGTTCGCGCAGGAATTTTGCCGCTCCCACAAAACCTTTGTGTTCGCACCAGGCGCTCATTTGCAAATAAAGATTGGAAGAATAAAACTCAAGATTCATTTGAGCGTTTAACAGTTTTACAACATTTGTCGATAACATTTTCATTCTCCCGCTTATAATTTTGCTAAATCATTGTCGATGAAATATAAAGAACGACCGTCTTCACCCATGATGTTGAATTTATCTAGAATGCTGCCGAACAATTTTTCTTCTTCGTGTTGTTCCGCCACATACCATTGCAGGAAGTTGAAAGTAGAGTAATCTTTATGAGCGAAAGTGACTTCCACTAACTCATTGATTTTGGAGGTGACTAATTTTTCGTGTGCCATTGTCACTTCGAACACTTCTTTTAATGAACCGTATTCATAACGCGGCGCCTCGATTTTACCTAAAAGCGGTAAACCGCCGGTTTCGCTCACATAGGAGAATAATTTTTGCATGTGTTCCATTTCTTCGTCGGCGTGACGAAGTAAAAATGCCGCCGCACCGGTATATCCTTTGTGTTCGCACCAGGCGCTCATTTGCAGATAAATGTTGGATGAATAAAATTCTAAATTGATTTGTTCGTTCAATTTAGCGGTAATTGCTTGGTTTAACATGTTTGTTTCCTCAATAAAATAATGCAGATGACATTGTCATAAAGTCTCGGCTATTTTAACCAAATTATAACATTCGTCAAGTGTTGTTTTTTGTAACCCATTAATTTATTTGAATTTTTTAATGTAAATCATTCTTGTTTATCAAGCCGGTGGCGGGCGCAATTCCGCGCAAAATCGCAAAAAAGTATGGTGTTTTTATGCCGCAAAATCGCTTATTCGATTTTTCGTGCTCAATCTTCGTTGGCAGGTAACGGTCAAAAAACTTCGCTTTTTTTGACCGCACTTATAACGCCAGAACCAGCACGCCGCTGCAAATTAATAAAGAACCGATCACCAATTTTAAACTGACGGCTTCACCCAACAGCACCACGCCTAATACGATGGCGATCACCACGCTGAGTTTATCAATCGGCGCCACCCAGGAAGCGGGGGCGAGTTGCAAAGCGCGATAATAACAAAGCCAGGATAACCCGGTTGCAACGCCGGAAAGAATCAGAAATGTGAGGGGTTTGGCGGCGATATGTTGGGGCAGTTGCCATTCGTTACGGGCGGTGATGATGGCGCCGATAACGAAGAAAATCACGACGGTGCGGATAAAAGTGGCAAGATTGCTGTTCATGCCTTCCACGCCGAGTTTTCCGAGAATGGCCGTTAAACCGGCAAAAAATGCCGAGCCGAACGCGAAAATAAGCCAGTTCATGAATTTCTCCTGTTTCCTGTTAAAGTTTTGGTTATAATGCAGCTAATTTTTATTCAAGGGAAGATTATGGAACAAATAAATATCGAAATCGCTTATGCTTACCCGCATAATCATTATTTAAAATCTTTCACTTTGGATGCGGGAACAACCGTGCAAACCGCTATTTTGCAGTCGGGCATTTTGAGTCAATATACGGATATCGATTTACGCCGGAATAAAGTGGGCATTTTCGCTCGTCCGGTGAAGTTAACGGATGTGCTGAAAGACGGCGATCGGATTGAAATTTATCGTCCGTTACTGGCGGATCCGAAAGAAATCCGGCGCAAACGTGCGGCTCAGCAGGCGGCGCAACAAAAGGCAAAAATATAAGGATCGCCAATGAGTCAGTTTTGTTTACCCGAATCGATCAGCGCGGAAATTTTTTTGCGGGATTACTGGCAGAAAAGACCGCTGGTGATGCGTAATGCCTTGCCGGAAATCGTCGGTATGTTCGAGCCGCAAGATATTCTCGAGTTAGCCCGAAGCGAAGAGGTCACCGCCCGTTTGGTGCGGCAATATAACGATGATGATTGGCGGGTTAAACTTAGTCCGCTGAATGCCGAGGATTTCGCCGATCTTCCGGAAAAATGGTCGGTATTGGTGCAGAATTTAGAGCAATGGTCGGTGGAATTGGGTGAAATGTGGAACCGTTTCGGTTTTATTCCTCAATGGCAGCGCGACGACATTATGGTGTCTTTTGCGCCTCAGGGCGGTTCCGTGGGAAAACATTACGACGAATATGACGTTTTCTTAGTGCAGGGTTACGGGCAACGCCGTTGGCAACTGGGAAAATGGTGTGATCCGAGTACCGCGTTTAAACCGAATCAACCGATTCGCATTTTTGACGATATGGGCGAATTGGTACTGGATGAAGTGATGAATCCGGGCGATGTCCTGTATATTCCGTCGCGTATGGCGCATTACGGCGTGGCGGAAAGCGATTGTTTAACCTTTTCTTTCGGTTTGCGTTATCCGAATATTTCCGATTTGACGGATAAAATAAACGAGCAGTTTAACCGGCGGGATCCGGAAATTGATTTTTCCGAATTCATGTTGCCGTTGCGCTTAAATCAAAGGGAACAACCGACGGGAAAATTGGGAGAAGCGGAAATCCGGCAAATGAAGGCGCAGTTTTTTCAGCGGTTAGCGAATTCCGAACCTTTTGACCGTTTGTTCAGACGGGCGGTTGCCGGCGCAGTGACAACCCGTCGTTATGATTTACTGATATCCGACGAGATGTCGGATCCCGACGAAGTGCGGTCGGAAATGGAGCGGAATTTTGCGCGGTTGCAACAGGATAACAACTGCAAACTGGCTTATCTTACCGCGCCGCTGGAAATTTACGCCAACGGCGAATGGCTGGATGAACTGAACGAATTGGAAAAGGTCGTGTTGAAACGTTTGGCTGACGGGGAAAAGCCGGATTTCACCGAACTAAAATCGTTAGCGCAGGAAGTGAACGGTTCGCAAGAGGATTTCATCCTATTATTCGACAGTATCTGCAACTGGCTGGATGACGGCTGGGTATTGCTGGTTTAACGCGATAAAGCAAAAGTGCGGGCAAAAAAACGCATGAATTTTTGCCCGCACTTTTCGTTTATTCTTTGTAATCTTCTTTGTTGAGATCGTATTTTTTCATGCGCAAATAGAGTTTTTTGCGGGGAATCTGCAAATAAGCGGCGGCATCGTTAATTTTGCCCTGAAAGCGATCCAACACGTCGGCGATAATATTTTTTTCATACTCTTCAATTAAACTGTCGAGCGATAATTCACTTTGCTTATCTTGCGTGAAATGCAAATTATCGTTCTGTACGGTGATGCCCACTGCGTAAAGTTCCGCCGTATGAATCAGTTGGCTGATATTTCCCAGCCATTGTTGGGACAATAATTGCTTGATGAATGCTTCCGTTATCGAAGGTTTTTTCTTATTCAGCTTTTCGCAGGTGACGGCGAGATAATGACGGAATAACGGCTCAATGTCCGATGTGCGATGAGATAACGGCAGGCATTCGATTTGGGTCAGGGAAAACGAATAAAACAATTCGGGCAACAATTTGGCTTGCGCCAATAATTGTTGCGGGGAATATTGGCTGACGGCAATAATTCGGGCATTTTGGTTGCGTAAAATAAACTGAGCCAGTAATTTTTGCGCCGCATTAGTCAGATATTCAATATTTTTGATAATGAACGTCGTATTTTGCGCGGCGTTTAATTGAGATTGCAATTCTTCGGTATCGCATTCGCTGAGAAGCTCTAGACATTGCTTTTGTGGAAAACGCGTTTTAGCCAATTCGTGTAGATAATGTGCGGTTAGGGTTTTTCCCGTGCCGATTTCGCCGAAAATAAAAATGGGTAAATCCGTTTGTGATAATTGCTGTAAACGCCGGCGTAAATTTTTTATCCATTTACTTTGTCCGATAAGATGGGTTTCCAGCTCTTGTTGCTGCCAATGTTTTAACGCCAATTGCGCTTGACGCTGGGTTAACGCCAGATCGATTTGTTGCAGCAAACGTTCGGGATCCACCGGTTTTTCGATAAAATAAAACGCGCCTTTTTGCATGGCGTCGATCGCCATCGGCACGTCGCCGTGTCCGGTAATTAAAATGACGGGGAGATTTTTATCCTTTTCATGCAACCGTTCAAGCACCTGCCAGCCGGACAATTGCGGCATATAAATATCGCTCACCACCACGCCTTGCCAGTCTTCCGTAATGAGTGGCTCAGCGTCTAACGGATTATTCAATGCGATAATTTCATAGCCTTTTTCATCGCTCTCTAAAGCCAGCAATGCCTGATAAGCCTGCAATACATCCGGATCGTCGTCGATTAACAACACTTGGCTTTTATTTTTCATGATGGTTACCTGTTATTTCTTGAGATATTGGCGGAAATTCTAAAATAATGACCGCACTTTGTTGAAAACTGGAAGCGATATAAAGGTTTCCGTTGAATTGGTTCATAATATGGCGACAGATTGTTAATCCTAAGCCCAAACCGACTTCTTTACTGCTGTAAAAAGGTTGTAACAATTTATTGATATTATCGGTTTGCCAACCGATACCGTTATCTTCTACATAAACATAAGTTTTTTGCCGCTCGGATGTGATTCTTACCGAAATATGCGGTCGGCTTTTACACGCTTCCAACGCATTGTTGAATAAATTGACAAAAATCTGTTCCAACAGCAGGTTATTACCCAATATCGTCGCATTTCCCTGAACGGATAAGATCGCGTGCAGCGGTTGATGACGCAATTCAAGTAATGACCAGGCTTCGTTAATCACCGTATGCAGATCGATTGGTTGCAGCGGTTCCATTTGATTAGTCCGCTTGGTAAACTGGCGTAAGCCTTTCACAATACGTCCTATGCGTTCCGTTAGTCCGGTAATTTTTGCCGTATAATCCGCCACTTGGTGATAATCTTGCTGTTGCAGCATTTTTTTCAGACTGAACAGATAAATGGACATCGCATTTAACGGTTGATTAATTTCATGTGCCAGCATGGTCATGGTTTGCCCGACCACCGCGAGTTTTGCCGTTTGAATTAATTCGTTTTGCGTATCTTGTAAATTTTGTTGAATAATCCGTCGTTCCTGCAAAATTTCGGTATGTTTTTTTAACAATCGATTGATTTCGGAAATTTCGTCGTTACCGATGATTTGGATAAGCGGATCTTCTTTTCCTTGGTTTAATAATTTAACGGATTCGATTAATTCTTCAAAACGTTTAGTTAAATGTTTTTGTAAATAAAAACGATTAAACAGCAAAATAAATAATAAAATAATCATTAAAGACATCAAAATAATCATTCCGCTGATTTCCGTTTGGGTTTTCAAATGACTATTCAGCATACTAAATTTATCTTTTGTTTTCGATAAGATTTTATTGGTTAAATTACGGGTGGCATACAATATTTTTTCCTGATGCGAAGCAATATTATTTAGAGATTGCTGATGGTTATTTATGTTGGTAATTAACAGATCTAATTCTTCGCCCGGTTTGGTAATGTTAACCAGAGTTTCTACCATTTGTTGTAAAGTCGCCAGACTGGCTTTATTGGGTTTTATTTGTTCATTTAAATAAATATTCAGGATGATATTTTTCAGATTCTGATATTCCTCACTAATATTTTGTTGTTCCAATGAATAAATAAATTGTGTGATTTCATTTTTTATTTGTTCTTCCATGCTTTTTAATTTGGTCATGCTTTGTAATTTATCTTGTAGATTTATCATTAAAGTCTTTCGCGCGCGTTCGCCCGGCTCGGTAAAGTTGATTTGCTGCCAGTTTAATTCCTGCCCTAATGCCACAATTTCATTATTAAAATCGTCATGTAACCATTGAATTTTAGTAAATAATTCCTGTTTCTTTTGCTCGATATAAAAATATTGCGAAATATTATTGTCTATTTTACCGATTAACGATTTTAAATCGGATATGTTTTGGGTAAGTATTATTTGGTTATCCGGCTCGGTTAATGCTAAAGCGTTTTTTTCAATTTCGATTAATTGCAGATTAAGTTGTTTAAACATAGTCTGACGAGTCGGATTATTTTTTACGGCGGCAAAACGATCCAATTCATTGATAAAAGAATTGACATTGTCATCTAATTTTAATGCTAAGTTCGTTTTAGGGAAGTAATCGTTTAAAATATAATTAACCTGTTTATATTGCTGATACCATGAAATTAAACTGACGGCGCCGATAATACAGGTAAATAATAATCCCATATTTAAAGCGTTTTTCAGAGTTTTAATAATGCCGGATTTATTCACTGTTATTCTTCCTCAATTTGGCTTAATACCCGATTAATTTGTTGTTGAAAGAATATTGCCCATTGTTTTTCCTGTTGAATGGCAAAACCGCGATTATTTTTTAATCGGGATAAGTAAATTTCATCACCGGCTTGTTTTTCGTCAACGGGAATCGTTGTTAAAATTTGACGAAGTGCGGTCAGTTTTTTGTTTGTTTTTTTCTCTTTTGCATGAATTAGCGCCCAGGCTTCTTTTAATTGAGTTAAGCGAAAAGTAATGGCGATATCGAATAATTTTTCGACTAAATATTGGCGGGCCAGTAATAAATCGTAATCCAATAAAGGTTCCGCTAATAATTTCTGTTGTTGCGCGTATAAACGGTCATTTTTCGGTAAATCTACAACAGGATATTTGGCGAAACGGTGTTCGGCGACGATTTTTTGTCCTTTGTCCGAAAGCAGATAGCTAATGAAGTTTTGTGCGTCTTCAATATTTCGGCTGTTTTTATGGATAGCAATAAATGTCGGCGAAATAACGGAACGAGGAAAATAAACAAATCCGACCCGGGGATCGTCGTGAGTATAAGTCGTATAGGTGTCGATACTTAATCCTGCCGCGGCTAATCCCATTCGCACCTTTTCCGCCACGTTAAAACTCCGGGATGAAATTAAAGAAACATTACTTGCCAGCGTGAGAAAATCCTGCCATCCCTGCCGCCAACCGCGTTGTTGTAGCAACATTTCCAACATGATGTGATTAGTCCCTGAACGAGAGGGCGAGCTGATTAATAACTTATTGAAATAGTTTGAATTCATCAGGCTGTCCCAGTCCGTCGGTGCGGGTAAATTCAGTGTTTTTAATAGTTCTTTGTGGTAAAAAATGCCATAACCGGAAAAAGCGACGGCGGTCGTGGTGGTTGCCAGGCTTTTAGGTACCCAATGATGATTTTTCTGTAATTTTTCCGGCAAGATCAATAAACGATGGGAATTCTGTAAATGCTGAAACAGAAAAGGCGAGGAGCTTAAAATTAAATCCACATCTTCCGTATTGGACTGCGCTAATAACCGGCTTAATGAATTCACGGTGCGATTCATTAATCTAATCTTCTTTTCCGGATAGGTTGCCTGCCATTGTTGGGCGATATAATCGGTGGTATCGGGCGAAAATGAGGTGGCGATGACTAATTCTTTCGCCTTAACGGGAAGACAAATATTGAAAAGAAAAATAAGCGTTAACCAAATTTTTTTCATTTTCTTATCCTTTTTTGTGATTCGGATCACAAAAGTGAAATTATTTAAAAAATACCAAAGTCTGCAATTAACCTGATTTTGTCCCAATTAACGGGAAATTTATTTGCACGGATTACAGACAATTGATTTTGTGTCGTTTTTGACACGCGATTCTATTTAAAAGAGATGAATTTGACTTAAAAATCAATGTATTGCCTTTTATTCTGAGCATATTAACATACCACCGAATTTCTAAAATTAGAAATGAAAATCTTCTATCCTCAATTTATTTCATGGGAGTGACATTATGATTTCCTTTTTAGCCTCGAAGCCGGGCCGACCTGTTCCGGATGCGGAGATTCGTCAACGTTATAATCGGTTACGCTGGCACGCGTTATTCGGTATTTTTATCGGTTATACCGCTTATTATATTCTGCGTAATAACTTTTTACTTTCTTCGCCGGAATTAATCAGTGACTTCGGATTTACCAAAAAAGATATCGGCTTTATTTCCGGAACAATGCTGGTGGTATACGGTTTAAGTAAAGGCTTTATGTCGGCATTTGCGGATAACTCCAATCCGAAACATTTCATGATTTTCGGTTTAGTCATGTCCGGATTGGTTAACTTAATGATGGGATTCAGCGCGTCGTTCTGGGCATTTCTGTTTTTATGTATTTTAAACGGGATTTTTCAGGGAATGGGCGCCGGGCCGGCCTATGTGGTGTTGGCAAACTGGTTTCCGCGTAAATCCCGCGGGGTGATTACGGCGATATTTAATGTTTCCCATAATGTGGGAGGCGGTTTGGTGGCGCCGATTGCGGGGGCGAGTATTGCGTGGCTGGGCAGCGAACATTGGCAGGCCGCGCACTTTATTGTACCAACCGCCATTGCCACTATTATTGCGCTGATCTTTTATATTTTTGGCGCGGGTCGTACTTATAATGAAGGTTTGCCGCCGACTACTAAAATCCTCGGTACCGAACAGGATGAGTTAATCGTAACCAAATCCGAAGAGGTGAAATTAACTACCTGGGAAATTTTCCGCGATTACATCATGAAAGACATTAATGTATGGTTTGTCTCTTTTATCGACGTATTCACCTATATGATTCGTTTCGGCGTGTTGACCTGGTTGCCGCTTTACTTATTGGAAACCAAAGGTTTTTCCAAAGGACAAATGGCGACGGCGTTCGCTATTTTCGAATGGGCGGCGATTCCTTCCACGTTACTGGCCGGTTGGCTGACCGATACTTACTTTAAAGGACGCCGCATGCCGTTGGCCATTATCACGTTAACCGGAGTCGGTATCGCAATGTTTGTCTATTGGGGCGGTAACGATCTGTTAACCGTTACTATCGGCGCGGGGATTATCGGTTGTTTAATTTATGTACCGATGTTTCTGTCTTCGCTGCAAACCATTGAATTGGTTCCATCGTTTGCCGCCGGTTCGGCCACCGGTTTGCGCGGCTTATTAAGTTATGTTTTAGGCAGTTTCTCCGGTACGGCGTTGTTTGGTATTTTGGCGGAACATTTCGGTTGGGACGCCGGCTTCTATCTTTTACTGTTCGCCGTATGCGGTTGTATTTTCTGCTGTTATATGACTCACTTAGGCGTATTGCGATTAGAGAAGAAAAGAAAAATTGTCAGTATCAAATAAAGAATGACGCATAAAAAACGACCTCTAAAGGTCGTTTTTTAATTCAAAGTGCGGTGAAAAATTCGTTCGTTTTTTTGACCGCACTTTTTGTTTCGGTCGTTCAGGATCAATTCAACCAGAACAGATAACCGAACGTCGCAATAACAAGAATACTGATAATATTCAGCACGAAACCGGCTTTGACCATTTCGTTCTGTTTTATGACGCCGATCCCGAATACGATAGCGTTCGGCGGGGTTGCGACGGGTAGCATAAAGGCGCAGGATGCTCCTAAACCGATGATTAAGGCTAATCCGAGTTCCGGCATGCCTAATGCTTGTGCGATGGAAATGAAGATCGGAACAAGCAATGCGGCGCTGGCGGTGTTACTGGTAAATTCGGTTAAGAAGATAATAAAGGCGGCAACGATTAAACCGATGAGGTAAAAATGTCCGTCCTGGATTAAAAATACAATACCGTCCGCCATGATTTTGCTGGCTCCGGAGTTTTTCAGCACTTCGCTTAAGGTTAAACCGCCGCCGAATAAAAGCAAAACGCCCCATTCCGTGTTGTCCTGAATCTGCTTCCAGGAGGCGACGCCCGCTACGGCGATGAGCACCGCCGCCAACATGGCCACTACGCTGTCAAAGCTTCCCACTTTTTTAGGTAATCCTAATAATTCGGAGAAAATCGGATTAAGCTGTGAGCTGAAAATCCAGCAGAGCGCCACAAAAGTAAAAATTAATAAGGTTTTCCAGCGGTGGGCGTTCATTTCTACTTGCTCGAATTTTTGTTCGAAACGGAAGTTTAAGCGCGGTTTAAACACAATAAATAAGGCGCCGATCATAAGCGGCATTAAAATTATCATTATTGGCAAACCGTACCACAACCAATCGGAGAACGTCAGATGCAATTGGGAGGCGACGATAGCGTTCGGCGGACTGCCTACAAGCGTTCCCATGCCGCCGATACTGGCGCTATAGGCAATACCGAGCAGAACGAACACGTAAGTATTGTGTTCCCGTTCTTTATCAAGCTGGCTTAACACGCCCATGGCAAGCGGTAACATCATAGCGGCGGTGGCCGTGTTGCTGATCCACATGGATAAAAATGCGGTAGCGAGGAATAAATAAATGATCGCCACCAGTAAATTACCCCGGGCCAACGCCATGATCCGGTTGGCAATCAGTTGATCCAGTTTTTGAATATGTAATGCCGTAGCTAAGGCGAAACCGCCGAAGAACAGGAAAATCGTCGGATCGGCAAAAGCGACCAATGCTTCTTTGGTGCTGACTAATCCCAGCCCGATTGCCAATAAGGGGACCAATAATGCCGTGACGCTCACATGCAAGGTTTCGGTTAGCCAAAGAACGGCGACAAAAGCCAGTAAGGCGAGTCCTTTATTGGCTTTAGCATCAAAAGGTAACCATTTGAGTAAGGCGGCAAACAGTAAAATGTCCAGACAAAGGATAACGGTTTTAGGATTAAATCGTGATTTAAGTTCCGGCGTGATATTCATATCTCGCTCCTTAGTTAACAATGTAGAATAATTAGCGTAGTCGTTAACATCGTAGAGTAGTTAAGTCCGAGCGTTACCCTATTGTGTTTTTAACAAAAATACAACAAAAAATTTTCAAATTTGTGACGAACATCAAAATATTTTGTGAAATACTATGGTTAAATTTTAAAAAATTTTTTTCTCTGTATAATGCGCATATTGCAATCGCATAAGGAAGTTATATGCCGAATAATCCGTCTCATTCATTTCAGCAATGGCTAAGCCAAACCGCGCTGGGCGGCGCAAATCAATCTTATATCGAAGCGCTTTACGAGGATTATCTTCAAGATCCGAATAACGTCGATGACAGTTGGCGCAGCATTTTTAATTCTTTCCCAAAATCGCCCGCACTTTCGCAGGAACAGCCGCATTCGCCGGTTCGCGATTATTTCAGACGTCTTGCCCGGGACAATACTCAGTCGGGTACAACCGTTGTAGTGGATCCGAAAGTCAGTGCGCAATTGGTCAAAGTGTTGCAATGGGTGAACGGGCACCGTAACCGCGGTCACCTGGACGCCAATCTGGATCCGTTAAAACTTTGGGAACGCATGCCGTCGCCGACCTTGGATTACAAATTTTACGGTTTTACCGACGCGGATTTAGACAAAGAATTCGATATCGGCGGTTATGTGTATAACCGTGAAAAAATCACTTTGCGTGAATTGGAATATAACCTGAAAAACACCTATTGCGGCACTTTAGGCTTCGAATTTATGCATGTAAACGATTTGGAAGCGCGCACCTGGTTACAACGCAAAGCGGAAAATTTATTGAACACGCCGCTGTTTAGCCGTGATGAAAAAATTCAATTCTTGGAAGAATTAACCGCCGCGGACGGTCTGGAGCGTTATCTCGGCGCGAAATTCCCGGGGGCTAAACGTTTTTCGCTGGAAGGCAGTGACGGTTATATTCCGTTGATGAAAGAAATTATTCGCCACAGCGGCAAAAACGGCGTGAAAGAAATCGTGTTCGGCATGGCGCACCGCGGACGGTTGAACATGCTGGTGAATGTATTGGGTAAACAGCCCGCCCGTTTATTTGACGAATTTGCCGGCAAACATTCGGGTGATCGCACCGGTGACGTCAAATATCATCAGGGTTATTCCTCCGATTTCATGACGGAAGGCGGCGTGGTGCATTTGGCTCTGGCGTTTAACCCGTCTCATTTGGAAATTGTGAGTCCGGTCGTCATCGGTTCCGTGCGTGCCCGGCAAAAACGACTGGGCGACGAAACCAAAGATCGGGTCTTGCCGGTCACCGTGCACGGAGATTCCGCCGTTATCGGGCAAGGTGTCGTACAGGAAACCTTAAATATGTCGGCAACCCGCGGTTATAACGTAGGCGGCACCATCCGCGTGGTGATTAACAACCAAATCGGATTTACCACTTCCAACACTAAAGATACCCGTTCTACGGAATACTGCACCGACATCGCTAAAATGATTGAAGCGCCGGTGATTCATGTGAACGGTGACGATCCGGAAGCTATCGCTTATGCCGCGCGTATGGCGGTGGAATTTCGTATGCGGTTTAAACGGGATATTTTTATCGATCTGGTGTCTTATCGCCGCCACGGACATAACGAAGCGGACGAACCTTTAGCCACTCAGCCCGTAATGTACAAGCTTATTAAGAAACATCCGTCACCGCGCAAAGTGTATGCGGATCGTTTGGTCAATGAAGGCGTGATTAACGAATCCGATGCTATCGAATTAATGAATAATTATCGCGACGCCTTGGATGAAGGCGGTTGTGTGGTGAAAGAATGGCGCGAAATGGATATGTCATCGGCACAATGGTATAAATTCCTCGGTGCCGATAACGGCGGATTAGAAACGGAATATAACGGACAGTTCGATCCGGTCCGGTTTAAAGCGTTAGCGGAACGCGCCTGCGAATATCCGGAAAATCACCCGATTCATCCTCGCGTGGAAAAAGTGTATGACGATCGTAAACTGATGGCGGCGGGTGAAAAACCGCTGGATTGGGGCATGGCGGAAATTATGGCCTACGCCACTTTGCTTGCCGACGGTCACCATGTGCGCATTTCCGGTGAAGATTCCGGCCGCGGCACGTTCTTCCATCGTCAGGCGGTGCTGCATAATCAAAACGAGCGCAAGGCTTACATCCCGCTGATGCATTTGCAACCGCAACAAGGCCGCTTCGAAGTGTGGGATTCCGTGCTGTCGGAAGAAGCGGTGCTGGCGTTTGAATACGGCTACGCCGCGACGGATCCCAATACCTTAACCATTTGGGAAGCGCAATTCGGCGATTTCGCCAACGGCGCGCAAGTGGTGATTGACCAATTTATCAGCTCGGGCGAACAAAAATGGGGCAGAATGTGCGGGTTAGTCATGTTGCTGCCGCACGGTTACGAAGGGCAAGGCCCGGAACATTCGTCCGCCCGGCTGGAACGTTACTTACAACTTTGCGCCCAGCAAAACATACAAGTTTGTGTACCTTCTACGCCAAGCCAGATTTATCATTTATTACGCCGCCAAATGTTGCGCGCCGAACGCCGTCCGTTAATCGTCATTTCGCCGAAATCTTTGTTACGCCATCCGCTGGTGGTGTCGCAAACGGAGGAATTCGTTAACGGCACCTTCCATCGCGTGATTGATGAAATTGACGACATCAAACCGGAAAACGTCAAACGGGTGATTTTCTGCGCCGGCAAAGTGTATTACGATTTGCTGGAAGAACGGCGTAAAAAACAACAAAACGACATCGCAATCATCCGTATCGAGCAGCTTTATCCGTATCCGCACGAAGAAGTGCGGGAGATTTTGGCGAAGTTTTTTCATGTGAAGGATTTTATTTGGTGTCAGGAAGAACCGCTTAATCAGGGCGCGTGGTATTCCAGCCAGCATAATTTCCGCGCCGATTTGCCGGACGGCGCCGCCCTGAATTACGTAGGGCGCCCCGCTTCCGCCTCGCCGGCGGTGGGTTACGGCGCACTGCATAACGCCCAGCAACGTACATTAATTACAGAAGCATTAACATTTTAACGAATTGAATGAAGGAACATAGCATGAGTTATTTTGATATTATCACGCCCGATTTACCCGAATCCGTTGCCGATGCAACGGTAGTAAAATGGCATAAAGCAGTGGGCGACAGCGTCAAACGCGATGACATTTTAGTGGAAGTGGAAACGGATAAAGTGGTGTTGGAAGTGCCGGCATTGGACAGCGGCGTGCTGGAAAGCATTGAACAGCCCGAAGGGGCGACGGTGGTCAGCAAACAGCCGTTGGGACGCGTGGCGAAAGGCGAAACCGTGGTGGCGCCGGTTTCCGCTCAATCGTTACAGACCGAACCGCGTCCGGCGCCGGATCATCATGATTCGCTGGGGCCTTCCGTGCGGCGTTTGGTAGGCGAACACGATTTAAATCCGCAGGATATTCCCGGTTCCGGCAAACACGGTCGTATTACCCGCGAAGACGTGGTGCAGGCCTTGGCAAGTAAAGAAACGCAATCGCCGGTTAGCCAAAGTGCGGTCAAAAATTCGTTAGAATTTCGCGGCGAACAGCGGGTGCCGATGACGCGTCTGCGCAAACGCATCGCGGAACGTTTGCTGGAAGTCAAAAACAGCACGGCAATGTTAACTACCTTCAACGAAGTGGACATGCAGCCGATTATGCAGTTACGCAAAAAATACGGCGAACAATTCGAAAAACAACACGATGTGCGCCTCGGCTTTATGTCTTTTTACGTGAAAGCGGTGGTGGAAGCGCTGAAACGTTATCCGGTCATCAATGCCACAATCGACGGCGACGATATTTTGTATCACAACTATTTTGACATCAGCATTGCGGTATCCACCCCGCGCGGACTAGTGACGCCGGTATTGCGCGATTGCGATAAAATGAGCATGGCGGAGATCGAAAAACAAATCAAAGTGCTGGCTGAAAAAGGTCGCGACGGCAAACTCACCGTAGAAGATTTAACCGGCGGCAACTTTACCATCACCAATGGCGGTGTGTTCGGTTCGCTGATGTCTACTCCGATTATCAATCCGCCGCAAAGTGCTATTTTGGGCATGCATGCGATTAAAGATCGTCCGGTGGCGGTGAATGGTCAGGTAGTGATTCGTCCGATGATGTATCTGGCGTTGTCTTACGATCACCGTTTAATCGACGGTAAAGACAGCGTTCGTTTTTTGGTGACGATTAAAGATTTACTGGAAGATCCCGCAAGATTGTTGTTGGAAATTTAACGGAAGATGACGATGACTAACCGCACTGAAAAGTGCGGTTAATTTTTGGCCGATTTTTAGCGCCTGTTTGGCTGGTTTGATGAAAAATCATTTTAATGAAAAAACCAATCCTGAATTCCCGTTTTCCCCTTAAAAAAAGACGCGTCACCGTGTAGAATATCGCCATTAAATTTAAAAAGGACAAAACATGAATTTACACGAATACCAATCTAAACAAATCTTCGCGCAATACGGTTTGCCCGTTAGCGAAGGTTATCCTTGTGAAACGGTGGAGCAGGCGTTGGACGCGATTAAAAAGCTGGGCGGCGATCAATGGGTGGCAAAATGTCAGGTGCATGCCGGCGGTCGCGGCAAAGCGGGCGGCGTAAAGGTGGTGAAATCCGACGCTGAAGTGCGGGCGTTTTTTGAACAGTTTTTAGGCAAACGATTGGTGACTTTCCAGACGGACGCCAATGGTCAGCCCGTCAATACCATTTATCTGGAAGCCTGTGCCGAGGTGAAAAAGGAATTGTATATAGGCGTGGCGATCGATCGCGCCAATCATCGTATTCTGTTCATGGCGTCGACGGAAGGCGGTGTCAATATTGAAGAAGTGGCGGAAAAAACGCCTCATTTGCTGCATAAAGCGACGATTGATCCGTTTATCGGACCGCAACCTTTTCAGGGGCGCGAACTGGCGTGTAAATTAGGGTTAAGCGGCAAACAGATTCACCAATTCGCCCATATTTTTTGTCAACTCGGTAAAATGTTTATCGAGAAAGATTTAAGCCTGGTGGAAATCAACCCGTTGGTGATTTTGCAGAATGGCGATCTGCATTGTCTGGACGCCAAAATCGTGGCGGACGGCAACGCCTTATATCGCCATACCGATCTGAAATCCTTGCAGGATCCGAGTCAGGACGATCCGCGCGAAGCGGAAGCGGAGGCGTTGGGATTGAATTACGTGGCGTTGGACGGCAACATAGGTTGCATGGTTAACGGTGCGGGCTTGGCAATGGGAACCATGGACATCATTAAGTTGCAGGGCGGCTTACCGGCCAATTTTCTTGATGTCGGCGGCAGCGCAACCAAAGAACGAGTGGCCGGCGCGTTTAAAATCATTCTTTCCGACACCCATGTCAAAGCTATTTTAGTGAATATTTTTGGCGGTATCGTACGTTGCGATTTAATCGCCGAAGGCATTGTGGCGGCAGTGAACGAAGTAGGCGTTGCGGTGCCGGTTGTAGTACGGTTGGAAGGCAATAATTCGGAACGCGGACGAGAAATTCTAGCCCAAAGCGGATTAAACATTCTTGCCGCCGAAAGCTTAAAAGATGCAGCTGTTCAGGCTGTAAACGCAGCCAAATAGGAGAACGGCATGTCAATTTTAATCAATAAAGACACCAAAGTAATTTGCCAGGGATTTACCGGCGGACAAGGCACTTTCCACAGCGAACAGGCATTGGCGTACGGCACGCAACTGGTAGGCGGCACCAGTCCGGGGAAAGGCGGAACGACGCATTTAGGGTTGCCGGTGTTTGATACGGTGCGAGAAGCCGTGAATAAAACCGGTGCCACCGCCAGCGTGATTTACGTACCGGCGCCGTTCTGTAAAGATGCGATTCTGGAAGCGATTGACGCCGGCATTCGGCTGATTGTCTGTATCACCGAAGGCATTCCTACCTTGGATATGCTGCAAGTGAAAGAAAAATTGAACGAAACCGGCGTGGTGATGATTGGCCCGAACTGCCCGGGCGTGATTACGCCGGATGAATGTAAAATCGGTATTATGCCGGCGAACATTCATAAAAAAGGATGTGTCGGCATCGTTTCCCGTTCTGGCACCCTGACTTATGAAGCGGTCAAACAAACCACGGACGAAGGATTCGGACAATCCACTTGTGTCGGCATCGGCGGCGATCCGATTCCCGGTTCAAGCTTCATTGACATTTTGCAACGTTTTGAGGACGATCCGGAAACCGAAGCCATTGTGATGATCGGCGAAATCGGCGGCTCGGCGGAGGAAGAAGCAGCGGATTTTATCAAACGTCATATCACCAAACCGGTGGTCAGCTACATTGCCGGCATTACCGCGCCGAAGGGCAAACGCATGGGGCATGCCGGCGCCATCATCAGCGGCGGCAAAGGCACGGCGGACGAAAAAATCAAAGCCCTGCAAGACGCCGGCGTCACCACGGTGCAAAGCCTGGCGGATATCGGTTCGGCGTTAAGAAATATTTTGGGTTAATTTAACGAAAAGTGCGGTCAATTTTGACTGAGTTTTTTTACAGATAGATTGACGAAGTGAATTTTCTGTCTAAAATAGCGTAATAATTTTTCGAATGAAGGAATGAATCGTGTTTAAAAAAATTATTTTGTCCGCTGCCGTGTTAGCGATGTTGGGATGCGGTTCGACGCAATCGACGATTCCTGCGGAATATGCGGGCGCGGCCTATGAATTATCCGACGCGGACGCACAAAAATGGGCGTTTTCCGCAAAACAGGCGGAACAATGCATTTATCCGAACTTGACTCGGATTCAGCATGATCACTTTCAAAAAGAGGATAGCTATATTTATTCTCAATACGTATTTTTCTATCCGTTGGAAGACATTATCGGCGAAGATCACGTGAAAATGATTCAAAACGACAAAAAATCCATGGATTATGCAACCTATCAGTTTAAGAAATATAAATCTAAAACGCCGGTAGAAGCATTGGAGCCGCCTCAGTGTAAGACCTTGCAAACTAAGGCGCGGGAAGATTTGGCCGTGGTGAAAGGTCAGCATATTTCCGGCATGGTGGAAGAGAAAAATGCGGATGGCAAAAACATTGCCACCGAGGAAAACAAATTCTTCTTTGACATTATTAAATGGGGATCGGCGTTGTTGTTATAGCCGGTCGTCGGATAAACGGGAAAAGTGCGGTCAAATTTGACCGCACTTTTTGTTTAAGCATTTGCCGAATGTTCAATTTGACGCACAATTAATTGCGCCATCATGTCGATATGTTTCGGCGCATCATTCAGCGCCGGGATGTAGCGATAGCTTTTTCCGCCGTTCGCCAGAAACAAATCGCGGTTGGTTTCGGCGATTTCTTCCAGCGTTTCCAGACAATCGCAGGCAAATCCCGGGCTGATGACGGCGACTTTTTCAATGCCTTGTGCGGCGGCATTCTGCAGGAAACGGTCGGCATAGGGCTGCAGCCATTCTTCGCGCCCGAAACGGGATTGAAACACCATGTTCCATTGCGTTTCCGCTAAACCTAATTTATCCGCCACGGCAAGGGTGGTTTGGCGACAATGTTCGCGATAATAATCGCCTTCCCGTTCATAACGCAGCGGAATGCCGTGATAGGAAAACAGCAAAAACTCGTCATTTTTTAACCGCACTTTAATGCTTTCCGTCAGCGCATTGATGTAGTTTTCATCCAAATGATAGGAATGAATGAAGGAAAACGGCAGCATTTTTCGCTGGCTTTTCAGGGCCTGCGCAAAGGCGTCGAATGCCGCTGCCGTCGTAGTGCTGCTGTATTGCGGATAAAGCGGCAACACCACGATTCGATCAACACGGGCGTTCAGCAGATTTTCGAGCGCCTGTTGAACGCTCGGATTGCCGTAGGTCATGCCGATTTCTACTTGCGCGTCGATTCCCAGCGCTTGCAAACGAGCCTGTAACGCGGTTTTTTGCGCATTGGAATAAACCAGCAACGGTGAGCCTTGTTCCGTCCAAACGGACTGGTAATTATGGCGAATTCGGCGGGAACGCAACGGCAAAATAATGCCTTTCAGCAACGGCAGCCATTTCCAGCGCGGTAAATCCACAATCCGCGGATCCGTTAAGAATTGTTCCAGATAGCGGGAAATGGCTTTAGCCGTGGGTTCATCCGGCGTACCCAGGTTAATCAGCAGAACGCCCGGTTTTATATTGTGTAAATCAGCCATGTTGTATCACTGAAAGCGTTAAACGCGATACGCAGCAGAGTTTATTCTGCTGATCGCGGAGGTGAATATCCCAAACCTGCAACTGTTTGCCTAAGCGAATGGGCGTGGCGCGAGCCGTAACTTCACTGGATTTCACCGGACGTAAATGACTGGCGTTGATCTCAATGCCTGCCGCCGCCTGATTTTCGTCCAAGCACAGCCAGCCCGCCATGGAGCCCACGCTTTCCGCCAAGGCGGCCGATACGCCGCCGTGTAACAAACCGAAAGGTTGCGTCGTGCGTTGATCGACGGGCATGACGGCTTCTAACCAATCGTCGCCGAAAGCGGTGAACCGAATGCCAAGATGGGAAACGGCGCAATTACGATTGAGTTGATTAAGTTGTTCAAGAGTGAAAGTTTTTTTCCAGATTTGCATGATTAATTCATCTAAAGTGTCGCTAAAATGATTTGTTCGGGATCTATCGTCATCCAAATTTTATCGCCGACGCAGTAATCGCTATTCCGGGTCGTAGTTGCCCATTCCGTCTGTCCCACGGTTAATAAAATTTCGTCCTCATCGCCGAGATTTTGCACGGATTTGATCGTTGCCGCCAATAAGTTATCCGTGAAGTTTTCCGGTTTAGTTTTCGATAGCTGAATCCAGGGCGCTTTAATCATTAACATCACTTCTTTGTGTAAAACAAGCTGCAAACGGACCGCACTTTTTTCCGTAACGGAAACGAAAAGCGGTTGCTCGATGCCGTCGATTTTAATGCCGGTAAGGCAATGTAAATCTTTTACCTGCAGGGAAGTAATGCGTCCCGGAAACTGATTGCGTGCGCTGCTTTGTAGTGAAAATTTGGCAAACGCCGATAACAGACTGTCCAGCGGAATGGTTTCGTCCTGCAGAACGGTAAATGCTTTCTGCTGAGTTTTTTCCAATAAATCATAGAGTTGCAATAATCTTTCGGCATAAGCGGTCAGATTAGTGCCGCCGCCGTGACGGCCGCCGGTGTTGCGCTCTAACAGCGGTTTCGGGCTGATTTCATTCATCGCCGCCAAATGATCCCACGCGCTTTTGTAACTCACATTGGCGTTTTTGGCCGCCTGATTGATGGAACCGCATTGCTGAATTTCTTTCAGCAGCCGAATCCGTTTAGGATCAACAAAAAGCTGTTGCCGCAATTTGATGGTAAGAAGAATTTCTGTGTTAAGCATGCGTCATCCTGCAACTATTCGAATGTCGATTATTTTACGGGGAATCCGCACTTTTTTATAGCTTTTATTTGTTGTTAAGCTATATAATTTATTATATATATTATTTTTTATATAACGATTAAAAAGGAAAGACTATGCCGTTAAAAAATAAGTTAAAAACAGTTGCCGTGTTAATCGGTTGTGCGTTGTTTACTCTAAGCGCGGAAGCCAAAGTCACCGTGTTTGCCGCCGCCTCTATGACAAACGCTTTGCAGGAAGTGGCGGACAGCTACAAAAAGGCGCATCCGCAGGAGGATATTGTGTTTTCTTTCGCTTCTTCTTCTGTGCTGGCCCGCCAAATCAGCGAAGGGGCGCCGGCGGACATTTTTGTATCGGCGGATCAGAAATGGATGGATTTTCTGGCGGAAAAACAAGCCATTGAAAAACAAACCCGCGTCAATCTGGTGACCAATCGGTTAGTCATGATTGCGCCGAAAAACAGCAATTTGACGAGCGTGAATTTAACCGATAAACAATGGCAGCAGGAATTGAATGGTTCTTTTTTGGCGGTAGGCGATCCTGATCATGTGCCGGCGGGTCTATACGCGAAAGCGGCATTTACTTATTTGAATCAATGGGATGACATCAGCAAAAAGCTAGCCCGAGCGGATAACGTACGTAAAGCGTTGTTATTGGTGGAAAAAGGGGAGAGCCCGCTGGGCGTGGTTTATGCCACCGATGCGGCGGCCAGTCGGAAAGTGAAAGTGGTGGCGACATTTCCGGCCGAATCTCACCCGCCGGTGGAATATCCTGCGGCTGTGGTGAAAGGTCGTGATAATGCGGACAATCAGGCTTTTTTCCAATATCTGACATCGCCGGAATCTAAACAAATTTTTGAAAAATACGGCTTCACCGCAAAATAAGTGCGGTCAAAATTTGTTGTGTTTTTGGATCATGAAAGGCGAATTCATCATTCGCCTTGGTTTGGAAAAAACAATGAAATTTTTTACCGCACTTTTACGTTTTTTCGGCTTTCATTCGCATTGCCCGTAAGAAAATGGCGACGCCAATCCACACCAGAACATAACCGATTAAACGATCCGTCGATAATTCTTCGCCCAGCAGCAGAAAACCGCAAAGGAATTGCAGAGAAGGCGAAATGTATTGCAGCATACCGAGCAATGACATGGAAATCTGACGGGCGCCCATGGCAAACCATAGCAACGGAATAGTGGTGGCCGCGCCGGAACCCAGCAACACCGCAAGTTGTAAACCGTCTAATTGGCTGAAAACCAAGGTATTTTGTGCGGCGCAGAATCCCAAATAAGCCAAGGCAAAAGGGGAAAGCAACAGGGTTTCCAGCGCCAAACCCGCTAAGGCTTCCATCGGCGCCAGTTTGCGGATTAAGGCGTAAAAACCGAAACTGCCCGCCAGCAGCAATGCCACCCACGGAATTTGTCCCGCCGGAACAGCCAACCACAAAATGCCGGCAGTCGCCGAGGCGAGCGCCAGAAGTTGGGCTTTATTTAATTTTTCTTTGAAGACCAACCAGCCGAGAAATACGTTAAATAACGGGTTTATAAAATAACCGAGGCTGGCGTCCAAAACATGTCGGTTGACCAGCGCCCACAGATAAACCAGCCAGTTAACGGCAATCAGAAACGCCGAAGTGAAGAATACGGCTAAAATGCGCGGCTGTCTGAACGCATGCAGCACGGCTTTGCCTTGTTTGAACACAAACAATAAAAAAATCGCAAACACCGCCGACCAAACAATCCGCTGCGCCAGAATTTGATCCGCCGGCATGGCGGAATGATTGAGCGGATACCAATAGAGCGGAAACGTTCCCCAGGTTGCATAGCATAAAAAGGCGTAATGCCAGCCTTTAAGTTTAATGTTGAATGCCATATTTTTCCTTGATCGGAAAAGCGAATCCGTTCGTCCAAAATCGGATTCGCGCTAAATGATGTTACAGCAGGATTTGTCCGGAACGGACAGATGCATCGGTTTACCGGAATCTTCACTGATCCGCGTTATTCTGTCAACCGATTCTTCCGCGCGGAAAAATAAAAGCGAAAAACACAAAAGTGCGGGCGATTTTTTCGTTATTTTTTCTTTACGTTATTGTGCATTCTGTGCAGTTTTTGCTTATAGGCGTAACTGCCCCACAAAACATAGGCTAACGCCTGTTTTTTCATTTCATCGGGAATTTGGATTGGTTCCAAACCGAGCTTCGATTTATCATATTGATAACCTTGAATTTCTTTGTTTTGTTGCAAAATAGCAAGCCGTTTATTACCGTCAATTTCACGCATGTAACCGAAGGTTTTGTCATACTGCATTAACGCACGATTAGGGTTTTCGGCTTTGGTCAAATCATAACCGAGCATCGGGTAATCGCCGCTGATGCCCGCCAGCGAAAGCAACGTGGTAGGCATATCGATTTGGCTGACTAAGCGGGAATCGCGTTTGGGCGGAATATGTTCACCTAAAATTAAAGCGGGAATATGGAAATTATTGACCGGCACGAATGAGGCGCCGCCTACGCGCGAATCATGATCGGCAATGACCAAGAAAACGGTATCTTGCCAATAATTGGATTTTTTAGCTAAATCGAAAAAATGACCCAATGCGTAATCCGCATATTTTGCCGCGTTGTTACGGGTTTCCTGCGGCTGTTCGTATAATTCGATTTTACCGGCCGGAAAATCAAAAGGATCGTGATTGCTTGACGTAAACACCAAACTGAAAAACGGTTGCCCGTTCTGCTGAAGTGCGGTGAATTTTTCATGCGCTTTATTGAATAAATCTTCGTCGCTGACGCCCCAAGCGCTGGTAAATGACGGATTCACGTAATCTTTTTGATCGATAATTTCCTGAAAACCGTTACCGTAAAAAAAGCTTGCCATATTATCGAAATGTTTTTCGCCGCCGTAAATAAACGCGGTGTGATAGCCTTGTTTGCCAAGCAATTCTGCAATCGTGAAAAAGCCTTGCTGGCTGCCGGTCAATTTGACCACCGCGCGGGCGGGCGTCGGCGTGAAACCCGACGTGACGGCTTCAATGCCGCGCACGGAACGTGTTCCGGTGGCATAGAGGTTATCAAACAACCAACCTTCTTCGGTCAGTTTGTCAAAATAAGGCGAAAGCGGTTTACCGCCAAGGGTGCCGATAAATTGTGCGCCCAAACTTTCTTCCAGAATAATTACGATATTTTTAGGTTTGCCGCGATAGCTCGCTTGATTGCGCGTTAAGGTTGGCAAATCGGGAGAAATATAATCGCTAGCCGGGCGTTGACGGGCGGCTTTAAGCGTTTTTACTACCTCATCCAGAGACATTTTGCCGTAAATTTCGGAAGATTGATCTTCATCTTTCATTTGCTGAACGGCAAATAAAACCGAATAGCCGGAATTGAGCACCAGAGAATTGACTAAGGGATCGGAAGAAAAGGCGACCATGGCAGGATTTATGCCGCGGTGTTGCAAACTCGAGCGAGCGCCTAAAAACATAAGACTGCCGATAATCAAGAAAACGACAGGACGCCGTTTCCAGGAAAAAGTATACAAATTCTGGCTTACTTTCTTCGCGAGCTTCCAAAATACCCAGGCGCTTAGCGCCGTTAAAACCGGTGTTAAAATCAGTGCGACTAAATGGCCGTTGGTAAGCATGTTAAACACTTCTTTCGGGTAGATTAAGTATTCAACGAAAAGGCGGTTGGGGCGAGTATCGTAAGTATCAATAAACGCAGGCGTGGCAATCTCCATAAACGCAATGAAAGTACTCAATGCGGTTAAGCCGAAACGCACAATGAAATTAGCCCATTTTCCTAATGTATTATTACCGCCCAGGAATATTGCAATAATGACAAGCGGGGCAAACAACCAACAGAGCGAAGAGATATCAATACGAATTCCTTGCAGCGCCATTGGCAACCAACCATTGACCGCTTCTACACGTTCTTGTTGCCATAATCCCAAAAGAATTCGGCTGGCGGATAAAAGAAGCAGGTTTGTTATAAAAAAGATAAAAATAGGGTAAGTTGGCCCAAGTTGTCGTTTAAACATAATGTTTCCTAAAAATCATGGATGTTCATAAATTAGCATCGTAGAATTAGCATAAAATTAGCCCTGTTACAGGCGATTCAAATAGTTTCTTCCTAACGCATTCATTTGACGTAAAATCCAGGTCTGTCTGCGTTTTACCCACGGACCGGGAGCGTTGACTTTGTAAACAATCGGATTAGGCAAAACGGCAACCAGTAGCGCCGCTTCCGAAGGCGTCAGATTCTGGGCGGATTTTCTGAAGTAATAGCGACTGGCGGCTTCAACGCCGAAAATACCGTTGCCGAATTCGGCGATGTTCAAATAGACTTCAAGAATACGTTTTTTCGACCAAAGTAATTCCAGCGATAAGGTGACCGGCACTTCCAGACTTTTGCGTAACCAACTTTGACCGTGCCATAAATACAGATTTTTGGCGGTTTGCTGGCTGATGGTGGAAGCGCCGCGAATGCGCTTGGAGGTTTCGTTGTGTTTGAATGCTTTTTCGATGGCAAGCCAATCAAAACCCCAATGGGTCGGGAAGTTTTGATCTTCCGCCGCAATGACGGCAAGTTGTATGTTCGGGGAAATTTTATCCAGATTAACCCAATCGTAACGGACGTCGTAATCAAAATCGAGCCGAATTAAACGGCTGATTTTTTGTTGCGCGATGTAAGCGGAAAAAGGAATGGGAATAAAACGGAAAAGCAGGGTGACGACAAAAAATGTCAACAAAAAACATAAGAAAAATCGCCCGCACTTTCTTTGGGCCAGACTTTTTCCTAATCGGAAGAACGTGCGGAGAATGGTTAAACTGAACAGTTTATGGCTGCGTTTTGGCATCGACTTGCTCTTTCACCCAAGCCAGAAAGTCGGGATCCATCATTTTCAGCATATTGGAACCACGTGTAATGGTTGCCGCACTGGTACTCAGATTTTGCTGAATTTCCCGCTGCGGCACGTTTTTGTCCAATAGTTGCGCCACAATTTGCAGACGCAAGCCCACCGCATCGCGTTCGTCCGGAGTGAGCAAAAGTGTCAGAAATTCCTGTTCTTTGCCTTCTTCAAATGCCGTACGCAGTGTTTCGATAAAGGTGTTCCAATGATCCATATTGCGGCTGATGTACATAGCAGTCTCCGATTACACTATTAAACTAGTGCAATTAGTATAACCGATCCGATTCTTCTTTTGAAAATAATTGTTGCGGTTGCGCCTGCAAAATTTGGTAATAACTGTCGTAAGTCAAGACATTTTGCACATAACCGCGGGTTTCAAAAAACGGAATCGACGCGACAAATTCCGCCATAGACAAACGGTTATTGGCTTTTGCCAGCCATTTATCCACGCGTTCCGCCCCGGCATTATAAGCGGCGGCGATAAGAATGCGATTGTCACCGTATTTGTTTTGTAATTCCTGTAAATGCGCCGTGCCGAGCATAATATTGTTAAACGGCTCAAACAACTGGCTTTCATTGTTATACGGCAACTGCGTGCGGGTTGCGGTCAGTTTTGCCGTCGCCGGCAAGAGCTGCATTAAACCGCGGGCATTGGCGGAAGACACGACATTCGGACGCCATGCGCTTTCCTGTCGGGCGATCGCCATGGCGAAAGTGCGGTGGATTTTTTTGCCGTTTAAGTGCAAATCAAACAAGTCGGGATAAGCGTTAGGCAGACGCAGGCTGACATAATCCCAGGCCTTCGCCTGAATGGTGGCTTCTACGCTTAAATCATACCAGCCTTGTTTTTCCGCATATTGAGCCAGGCGCAGTTTTTGTTCGAAGGATGCCGCGTCCATCAAGGTTTTCCATTCGCTGTACATGCCGGCGGTGTTATTCAACGCCCGCAATTCCGCAATTCTTGCCAACGGCGCGGCAAATTCCTGTTCCACTTTAGCGAGAGGATTTTGCCCTTCCGTTGTGGATTCGCGCAAGGTTTCCATCGTCGGTTTATACGGCTGACCCAATTCGTAAGCCGCAAGCATGCCGTAGAATCCGCGGGTTTTGGAAAGTGCGGTCAAAATTTGTTTAGATTTTTCGGCATCGCTGTTTTTAGCCAGCCAATATTGCCATTCGTCTTTTTGGCGAGTGGATTCCGATAATAAATTTAACCAGTCCGCAGTGGCGGTTTTTTCGCGAATCGCCATACGGATACGGCGTTCGGTTAATTTTTCGTCTTTTAGAGTCGGCAACTGTTGATCGCGCCAGGCTTTGAATTCGACGTTTTCGCTGTCGAAGAACTGCGCCAGATAAAGTTTTTTCCAGTCGTTCACCTGAGATGGGGTCAATTCAAAACTTTTTGCCCAGGTTTCAAATTTTTCAAAATATTTTGCCGGATCTTTAACCTGTTCTTCCGTTAAGGTTTTTACGTAAGCGGGAAATATCGCCAATAAAACGCGTTTTTCCAACGGTTTGTTCGGAATAATATCAATATAAAAACGGTTGTCTTCATCCGTCAGTTTTTGCGGAGAAGCGAGTAGCGCACGCAAATCCGCCACCCAGCGTTGATTTTTTTCGTCTTTAAGCTGATTTTGTAAATGGCTAAGCAGGGTTCCGTTGCCTTGTTCGAATGCCATCACGGCGCGCTGGCGGGCGAGTTCCGGCGTTAAACCGCCCTGTTCGTGCCATTGGTTTAACAGCGCATCGCACTGACTCGGCA
Organism: Exercitatus varius; assembly: GCF_029577735.1. Taxonomy (NCBI): domain Bacteria; kingdom Pseudomonadati; phylum Pseudomonadota; class Gammaproteobacteria; order Pasteurellales; family Pasteurellaceae; genus Exercitatus; species Exercitatus varius. The sequence goes on from NZ_JARQTO010000001.1 coordinate 183,059, forward strand.
AACTGCTGCCTGTCAGCCACAATACGGTGAGATCTTCCTGAGGCAATTTAGGTGTAAGTGCGGGCGATTTTTCATTCGTTTTTTCGTTTGTTTTATCCTGACTGTTCGGTAACGAATTGGCTTTTGCCTGTACCAGAATACATTGAGAACCCATATCCAGCGGCAAATTGGCGCCGTTGGCCAGAATTGTTTGCCAGTCTTGTTTTTCCTGCAACGAGCGGACCCATTCTTTTTTCAGACGATTGGCAAACGGCAAAGTCGGATTGGCTTGTTGATAAGCTTCAATATCGGAAAGACTGAGGTTGTCTTTATCGGCGTTAAGCAGTTGATATTGAGCATAAGGATAAAGCGGATAATCTTTGATTTGTGCAAGCAGGATTTTGGCTAAATTCCGGGTCGGTTCACTTTGGGAAATGGAAAGCAGCTCACCGATTTTTTGGTAGGTAGCGCGTTGCTGTGTTAAATCGGCGCCGGCGGAAAATGAAATAACGGACGTCAACAGGGCAACGGATAAAGTAGAAAGCTTCATATTTTTCCTAGTAGTTTAAATGTACGGTCAAGTTTAGTATAATCCCACAGATTTTAGTTATCTCAGTTCAATTAGACAACAGGTTTTTTGTGAGTTCATTTTTATTTCCAACGTTTCAGTCCATGTACGGCAGGGAGCGGCGCTTAGGTAAGCGGATTCGCTCTTTTTTTCGTTATCATTTTTATACGCAACGTTATAAAGCCGAAATTCGGGAATTTTTGCAATATTTGCAACAGCATCCGCAATGGCAGCCTGTGTTTGAGCAAAACGGATATCGTTTTAATGCGTTGCTGGCGAAATTTTGTGATCGTCGTTTTTCGGCGCAGGAACGGTTATCCGCTATAAAATATACTTTTGACGGCGCGGAGCAACATTGGGGCAATGAAATTTGCCGTCGTTTAGTGACACGGCAAAGTCTATTGCTGGCGCAATTAACCGAGGATTGGGGCGCGTATCTGAATATTAACGCCATTGATCCGTTCGAGGGTTTTTTTTCGCTTAACATTAAAAATCTCGACGGGCGTTCGGTATATGACGCCTCATTCACCTTTTTGCCGGATAATCGGATTCTGATTGCCTCGGTGCAGGGACCGAAAGGCGAAGATGCGCAGGAATGGGTGAAAACGGCGACCAAACAATTACACGGCGTGCGTCCGATGTACATGATTGTGAACGTGTTTAAATCTTTGGCGGATGCGCTGGATTGCGAGTTGCTCGGTATCGCCCATAAAAATCAGGCGAAATATCGTTGGAACGATCATTCCAAGTTATTGTTCAATTATGATGAATTCTGGCGGGAAAACGAAGGTGAGCCGAATGAAAATGGATATTGGCGCTTGCCGTTGGAAATTGAGCGTAAACCGTTGGAAGAGATTCAAAGCAAAAAGCGTTCCATGTACCGTAAGCGTTACGACATGTTTGATGATATGCGACGGTCCGTGCGGGCTTTTTTTCATAAATAGGATGTGATGATGACGAATATGGTGATTACGGTTGACGGTCCGAGTGGCGCGGGTAAAGGCACGCTTTGTTATGCGTTGGCGGAAAAATTGGGTTTTGCGCTGTTGGACAGCGGCGCCATTTATCGCGTAACGGCTTTGGCAGCGCTGAAAACTCAGGAACAAAGCAAAAGTGCGGTCAAATTAGACGATGAATTTGCGTTGGCGGAATTAGCCCGAAATCTGAAGATTCAATTTTTACCGACAAACGGGGAAGTGCAGATTCTTTTAAACGGCGAAAATGTCAGCCGGAAAATTCGTACTCAGGAAGTGGCGGATGCGGCGTCCAAAATTGCCGTCTTTCCTGCCGTGCGAGCCGCATTACTACGGCTTCAGCAAGATTTTTCCAAACAAGGAAAAGGGTTGATTGCCGACGGTCGCGACATGGGAACGGTGGTGTTTCCGAATGCTCAAGTGAAACTGTTTTTAGACGCCAGCGCGGAAGAACGTGCAAAAAGACGATATAAACAGTTGCAAAGTAAAGGGATTGATGGTAACTTTGCGCAGATTTTAGCCGAGATTAAAGAACGGGATTTTCGTGATAGAAATCGCCCGATTGCGCCGCTGAAACCCGCCGATGACGCGTTACTGCTCGACAGTACGGAACTCAGCATTGAAGAAGTGATTGCGCGGGCGTTAAAATATATCGAATCCAAAACGGCTTAATTATTTTTAACCGGTTTATTCACGGAAGAATAAACATTATTACCAACCCCACTTATGACGGATTGTGAGTGGACGTTATTAACCCAAAGAAAGAAGATTAAATATGTCAGAATCTTTTGCTCAACTATTTGAAGAATCACTACAAAACCTTGAAACTCAACGTTTAGGTTCAATCATCAACGGTACTGTCGTTGCTATCGAAAAAGGCTTTGTATACGTAGACGCAGGTTTAAAATCCGAAGCGCGCATTCCGGCTGAAGAATTCACCAACGCTCAAGGCGAAATTGACGTTAAAGTCGGCGACGTTGTTAACGTTGCGTTGGACGCCGTTGAAGACGGTTACGGTGAAACTAAACTTTCCCGTGAAAAAGCGGTACGTCACGAGTCTTGGATCGAATTAGAAAAAGCGTTTGAAGCGCAGGCAAACGTTGTTGGTTTAATCAACGGTAAAGTGAAAGGTGGCTTCACAGTTGAGTTAAACGGTGTTCGCGCATTCTTACCGGGTTCATTAGTTGATACGCGTCCGAGCCGTGATGCCGATCACCTATTAGGTAAAGAATTAGAATTCAAAGTTATCAAATTAGACCAAAAACGTAACAACGTGGTTGTTTCACGTCGTGCGGTAATCGAATCGGAAAGTTCGGCGGATCGCGATGAAGTATTAGCGAACTTAGCTGAAGGCGCCGAAGTGAAAGGTATCGTTAAAAACTTGACCGAATACGGTGCATTCGTTGATTTAGGCGGCGTTGACGGTTTATTACACATCACGGATATGGCTTGGAAACGTGTTAAACACCCAAGCGAAATCGTGAACGTAGGCGATGAAATTACCGTTAAAGTATTAAAATTTGACAAAGAACGTACGCGCGTATCTTTAGGCTTAAAACAATTAGGCCAGGATCCATGGGTGGCGATCGCTGAAAATCATCCTGTCGGCAGCAAATTAACCGGTAAAGTGACTAACTTAACCGATTACGGTTGTTTTGTTGAAATTTTAGACGGCGTTGAAGGTTTGGTTCACGTATCCGAAATGGATTGGACAAACAAAAACATCCATCCTTCAAAAGTTGTAAGCTTAGGTGATACCGTTGAAGTGATGGTATTAGAAATCGACGAAGAACGTCGTCGTATTTCTTTAGGCTTGAAACAATGCAAACCGAATCCGTGGTTGCAATTTGCGGAAACTCACAACAAAGGTGACAAAGTTTCAGGTAAAATCAAATCCATTACCGATTTCGGTATCTTTATCGGTCTTGAAGGCGGTATCGACGGTTTAGTTCACTTATCCGACATTTCCTGGAATGTTCAAGGTGAAGAAGCCGTTCGTAACTACAAAAAAGGCGATGAAGTCGAAGCCGTTGTTTTACAGGTTGATTCGGCTAAAGAACGTATCTCTTTAGGTATCAAACAACTGGAAGATGATCCGTTCAATAACTTCGTATCAGTTAATAAAAAAGGTGCGGTATTGTCCGCCACTGTAGTTGAAGCTGATGCGAAAGGCGCTAAAGTTGAATTAGCAGGCGGTGTTGAAGGTTATATCCGTGCGGCGGATTTAACGGATGAAGTGGCCGCAGGCGACGTTATTGAAGCGAAATTCACCGGCGTTGACCGTAAAGCACGTATTGTTCACTTATCAGTGAAAGCGAAAGATCAAGCGGAAGAAGCCGCCGCACTTGCAAGCGTGAACAGCAAACAAGAAGAAGTTGCTATTCCTAACGCAATGGCAGCCGCTTTCCAAGCTGCAAAGGGTGAATAAGTTTATTCCTTCCCTTAATTAACTTGAAACCGGTGGGTTTCGGCCCACCGGTTATTCCATATTTACCAGTGAAACAACGTGATTTTTTATGGTTAACTTTAGAAAAGTGCGGTCAAAAATGACGTTGTTTTATTAAACAAAGGATAAGAGGCGATGACTAAGTCTGAATTAATCGAAGTATTAGCGAGAAAAAATCCCTCAATTTCAATGAAGATTGTCGAAAGTTCAGTGAAAGAAATTCTGGAGCAAATGTCAGGTTCTTTAGAAAATAGCGATCGCATTGAAATTCGCGGCTTTGGCAGTTTTTCATTACATTTTCGTCAACCGCGTTTAGGGCGTAATCCTAAAACCGGCGAAAGTGTGAAGTTGGACGCAAAATGCGTTCCGCATTTTAAAGCCGGTAAAGAGTTGAAAGAACGGGTTGATTTTAAAGTTTAATACGGCGCTCAATTTGTGAAATTCATCATGAAACGACACCTCGGGTGTCGTTTTTTATATTTATTTTTGGCATAATGTAATCGCTTTATCTGTAGGAGAGGGCAGTATGATTAAATATATTTTCGGTTTTATTATTGTATTGGCAATTGTGTTGGTGGCGATTACTGTCGGAGCGAATAACGATCAGGTTATTACATTCAATTATGTTTTTGCGCAAAGTGATTTTAAACTTTCAACGCTTGTCGCCATTCTTTTTGGTTTGGGGTTGATTTTGGGCTGGCTTATTACCGGTATTTTTTATCTCCGGCTAAAATTTAAAAATATGGCTTTAACCCGTCAAACTAAACGTTTAACGCAGCAAATTAACGAATTAACAACCAGTCTCAATAAGGCTGCCGAATAATGATTGAATTACTCTTCCTGTTATTACCGATTGCTGCCGCTTACGGTTGGTACATGGGGCATCGCAGTGCTAAAAAAGATCAGGAAGACATCAGTAATAAACTTTCGCGCGATTATGTGACGGGGGTAAATTTTCTTTTATCCAATCAAACGGAAAAAGCCGTGGATTTGTTTTTGGATATGCTGCAAAAACAGGAAGCGGAAAATGAAATTGAAAAAAGCTCTCAATTTGAAGCCGAACTGACATTAGGAAATTTGTTTCGCTCCCGCGGTGAGGTGGATCGCGCCTTACGTATCCACCAAGCCCTTGACCAGAGCCCCGATTATTCTTTTGAGCAAAAATTATTGGCAAAGCAGCAACTGATTCGGGATTTTATGTCCGTCGGTTTTTTCGATCGTGCGGAAGCGCTCTGTATCGTGCTGATTGATGAGCCGGAGTTTGCCGAAGGCGCATTGCAGCAGCTTTCCGTGATTTATCAAAAGACCAAAGAATGGAAAAAAGCCGTTAATGTGGCGGAAAAACTGGCTAAAATTTCGCCTCAGGATGACAATATCGAATTGGCTCAATTCTATTGCGAATACGCCTGCACTTTATCGGCGAACGGTAAGGAAGATAAACAAGCCTTATTGCGGCAGGCTTTGCAGGTTTCGCCAAGTTGTGTGCGTGCATCGATTTTGTTAGGCAAAGAATTCATGACTCGCGAAGATTATCAAAGTGCGGTCAAAATTTTTGAAAATGTTCTGAACCAGAATGCTGATTTCGTCGGTGAAATTTTATCGGTATTGAAAGAATGCTATACCCGTTTGGGACAATTGGATAATTTTGAATTATTTCTCATTCGAGCAAGCCAAACGGGCAATGCCGATGTGGATTTGGCGTTAGCGGATTTAATTGAGAAAAAAGACAGTCGAATCGCGGCGCAGAACAAAGTTTATAACCAGCTTAAACAACATCCCGGCATGGTGCTATATCATCGTTTTATTCAGTATCAGATTGACGATGCGGAGGCCGGACGGGCGAAAGACAGCCTGGTGTTATTGCATAAAATGGTAGGGGAGCGGATCAGACAGGGGTTCAGTTACCGTTGTATCAACTGCGGATATCAAAGTCATAAACTGATGTGGTGTTGCCCTTCCTGCCGTCAATGGGAAAAAATCAAACCTAATAAAGGTATTTAAGTTTAACGTATTTTTACTACAAGGAAACCAAAAATGGACAGCAAAATTATTGTTGCGTTAGATTACGAAACGGAAGCGGAAGCATTGAATCTGGTTGAGCAAATCGATCCAAGCCTTTGCCGGTTAAAAGTGGGTAAAGAAATGTTTACCACCTTGGGAACGAATTTTGTGAAACAATTACAGGAACGAAAATTTGACGTATTTTTGGATTTAAAATTCCATGATATTCCTAATACGGTTGCGCGCGCGGTACGTTCTGCGGCGGATTTAGGCGTGTGGATGGTGGATTTGCATGCCAGCGGCGGTTTACGCATGATGGAAGAAGCAAAAAATATTCTTGAACCGTACGGCAAAGATGCGCCGCTCCTGATCGGTGTTACCGTGTTAACCAGCATGGAAGATCTGGATTTGTTGCAGATTGGAATTAACGCCTCGCCAATGGAACAAGTTATTCGCTTAGCGCATTTAACTCAGCGTGCCGGTTTGGACGGCGTGGTTTGTTCGCCGCAGGAAGTGGAAATTTTACGCAGAAATCTTGGACCGGATTTCAAACTGGTGACACCGGGGATTCGCCCTGTGGGAGCCGAATTCGGCGATCAACGCCGTGTCATGACGCCGTCGGCCGCCGTGCGTTCGGGATCCGATTATTTGGTGATTGGACGCCCGATTACTCAGGCAGAAAATCCGGCGGAAGTGCTGCGTTCCATTAACGCTTCTTTAACCAATATCTGATTTCAGAACTGATGAATACATTGGTTTATTCCACGGAAAGCGGCCGCATTAAGCCGGAGAAACCACAAACCGTGCGCCCGAAAGGGGACGGTATTGTGCGAATTCATCGGCAAACCAGCGGTCGAAAAGGGGCGGGCGTGAGTTTGATCGCCGGATTGGATCTGACCGACGATGAATTAAAAAAGCTGGCAGCCGAACTGAAAAAACGTTGCGGATGCGGCGGTTCCGTCAAAGACGGCAACATTGAAATTCAGGGCGAAAAACGTAAATTGCTGAAACAGCTGCTGGAACAAAAGGGCTTCACCGTGAAATTAGCCGGCGGTTAGAACAAAAGTGCGGGCGATTTTCGTCGAGTTTTTTTACGGCGTGAATAGAGATTTCAAACACAAAAAAGCCGTCTGAGTTAATGCTCAGACGGTTTTCTTTTTAAGGCTTAATATTATTTTGCCCAAATGACCACATCTTCCTGCGGACGGCGGGCTTTCTGTGCGATCTCTTGCGTACGATAACCGAAGGTAACCGCAACGGATACACCCCATTCTTTCGGATCGAACAAACCGGCTTCGGATAATACGCGGTTCATTTCCGCATAATTGAATCCTTCAATCGGACAGGAATCAATGCCGACCATGGCCGCGCCGGTCATCATATTGCCCAGCGCAATGTAAGTTTGTTTACTGCACCAATCGAATAAGGCGCGTTCGTTATCCAGCGTTTTCATATCGTTGGCTTGGAAATCTTTGTATTTTTTTAATGTGGCTTCGATGGCAGCCGGTTCGGTGACGCCGCGGCGTTTGATGCCTTCCAACATAAACTCGGTGTCGTAGCGGGCATTTTTCTTGGCGAGAATCACGACAATGTGGCTTGCGCTGTCCAACGTTGTTGCCATTCCCCAGGAGAACGGTTTAATCGCTTCACGTAATTTCGGATCTTGCAGCACAATGAATTTCCAGGGTTCGCTGCCTACGGAGCTTGGCGATAAACGTCCGAGTTCTAGAATAAAATTGAAATCCTGATCGCTGATTTTACGGTTTGCGTCGTAATAACGGCAGGATTTGCGGTTTTTAAATGCGGATAAAACTTGTTCTGTGGTTAAAATAGTCATAAAAAAATCCTTACTTTTCTGATGAAACCTTTGATCATTATAAAAGGTTTGGCTTACTAATTATAGTCAATAATCGGAAAAGTGCGGTCAAAAAATACGATGTTTTTTATTATTTCCACAGCTCAATCAAATCCATCTGCGCCGGTGCAAGAAAGCTTTTTTGCGAACTTTGCCGCACCACGTCGGTTTCGCCCAAATGCCCGAGCAACAATGCCGAATCCGGATCGTGATATTTTTACATTTCGCGGGCTTTTGCCGGACTTTGGTTGGCGTAACAGTATTTGCAACCGCTGGGGCAGCTGTCGTATGCGCCAATGTCGCGGGTTTCGATGCAGCCGCAATGTTGACGTGATCCTTGGTGTTTTAACGTTTTGAAATTCACTCCGTTGACACGCCTGAGAATGTCGAGCCGTCATGTAACAAGACGAATTAGTGGCGTTTAACGAGGGAAAACTGAAATTTGCTGCGGATTGGATCTTACCGTTTATGCCGCGTAAAATGTTACTCAAAGCATCGCGTAAAGCGATGGAAAAAGCCGATAAGGAGGCAATATGCAGGCGGTGATCATCGGCGCCACGGGCGCAACGGGACAGGAGCTCGTTCAACAGTTATTGGACAATCCGGATTATTCGCAAGTGACCGTTTTTGTGCGCAGAGCGGTGCCGTTGCAACATCCTAAACTGACGGTAGAAGTGATTGATTTTGACCGGCCGCAAACTTGGCAACACAAGGTGCGTGGCGATGTGCTGTTTTCTTGTTTGGGCACCACGCTCAAAGCCGCGGGCAGCAAGGCGGCGCAATGGAAAATCGATTATCAGTACCAATATGATGTTGCCAACATTGCACGTCAAAACGGCGTGCCGCGTTGTGTACTGGTGTCATCGGGTTATGCGAACAGTCGCTCTCGTTTCTTCTATACGCGAATGAAAGGGCAACTCGAGCAAGACATCACGCAACTGGGTTTTCCGCAATTGCTGATCTTCCGACCACCGTCGCTGATTCGCCCGAATACCGACCGTGCCGGCGAACGCTGGGTGATTAGAGTGTTAAACGGGCTGAATAAAATCGGCTTGTTGCAAAGTATGAAACCGATGCCGACCACCGTACTGGCCAGCGCGTTAATTCAAGCGGTCAAACAAAAACCGCTCGGCACTTTTATTTTGGAAAGTGCGGAGATTTGGGCGTTGGCGAAATAAGCATCACATCCCGTGAAAAAATAAGCGGTCGGATCCGAGCGGAAATTTGCAAATGGCAAAACTTAGTCCGAATCCGACCGCTTGTCTTACGCCTTACTCCGCAAAATCCCCGCTAAATTCTCCTCCAACCAGTCGACTAAATCCGCCAGTTTTGTTCCCGCTTCTTTGCCGTAATCGGTCAGCGAATATTCCACATGCGGCGGGACGGTGTTATAGGATTTGCGAATCAGCATGCCGTCTTGTTCCAACTGTTGCAGCGTTTGGGTCAGCATCCGCTCGCTCACGCCTTCAATTTCTTTACGGATTTCGCTGAAACGTCTGGTGCCTTTCATCAATACGATCATCACCAACACGCCCCAGCGATTGGTCAGGTGCTGCAAGATCTGTCTGGAAGGGCAATTTGCCGCTAACACATAGCCTCGTCCGGCTAAATCAGAAAATTTTTCCATTTTTATTTCCTTTAGTTTCAATCGGTTAAAAAATATTTTCAAACTTACATTTTTGTAAGTACTTTTTAAAAGTAAGCTATGTGAATATACTACGCCACATCAGCGAGATTGGCAATCTTAATCAGCTGAACAGAGAGACGTTTAAACGTTTTACGGTGGCAGGAAAGTCGTTTGAAATAAGGTAAAGTGCGGTCAAATTTTGATAGGTTTTTTTATTTGCGGATTTTTTCAGAATTTCACCGATTACATGGTTTCGTTGTCATAGCATATTGATAAAAAAAGCCGTCTGATACATTTGCAGACGGCTTTTTATCCGGTGTGATTATTTCAATTTCGCTTTAAAGAATTGTTCAAATTTATCAAACGGAATTTTGTTGGCTTGATTGTCGTATAAATCCACGTGAGTGGCGTTTGGTACGATATACAGCTCTTTATCTTTGCTGCCTAAGGCTTTAAACGCATCTTCCGAGAAATAACGCGAATGGGCTTTTTCGCCGTGAACCAATAAAGCGGGGGCGCGTAATTCATCCGCCCGTTGCAAAATCGGCATATTGATGAATGCAATCGGTGTTGTGGTTGTCCACGCACCGGTTGAACCGACACTACGCGGGTGGTAGCCGCGTTTGGTTTTGTAGAAATCGACATAATCCGCCACGAATTTTGGTGTATCCGCATTAAGCGCGCTGACTTCGGGCAATACAGGCGTATCACTGGTGTTGGCGTAGTCTTTTTCCTGTGCTTCCCAACGGGCGTTGTTCAAATCTTGTTTCATTTTATAACGGGCATCGGCGTCCACGCTATCGTTGTAACCTTTTGCCATTACGCGCGTCATATCGTACATGGTACTGGTGGCAACGGCTTTAATGCGGGTATCGGCTGTTGCGGCATTTAAAGCGAAACCGCCCCAACCGCACACGCCTAACACGCCAATTTTTTCACGATCGACCTTTTCAAGCGAACCCAAGAAATCTACTGCGGCACTAAAATCTTCGGTATTGATTTCAGGCGAAGCCGAATTGCGTGGCAAGCCCGAACTTTCGCCGGTAAAGGAACCGTCAAACGCCAAGGTAACAAAACCGCGTTCCGCCAAAGTTTGCGCGTATAAGCCCGAAGTTTGTTCTTTCACGGCACCGAACGGACCGCCCACCGTAATGGCCGGCAATTTACCTTGCGCATTTTTCGGCATATACAAATCTGCCGCTAAAGTAATGCCGTAGCGGTTTTTAAAGGTGACTTTACGGTGTTCCACTTTATCGCTTTTCGGGAAAATTTTGTCCCATTCTTGGGTTAATTGAATGTGTTGCGCAGGGACGTCTATCGCTGTCGCTGAAGTCATTTCTGCCATAATTGCTCCTGAAAAAAGGGTTGAACCGAGGAATAATGCGGTGGTTAGGGTTTTGAGTTTCATTTTTGCTCCTGAATGTGCTGAATGACTGCATTTTAGATCGGAAATTATGGTGTGATAATCAATAAAAATAGAATTGTCTGTTGTGGGAATGAGAATAATGGAGAAAAAACTGGTTGGATTTTTGGGAGGTTTTGCATTGATAGGAAAATATTAATCAGGGGATTTTTATTTCTACACCTAGTACGTATTTGCGTGCTAGATTACACATAGTTGAGTGGCTTTGCCCCTCTAATTGGCAACCCCAAGGGGTGAATTATGCCTAACTTTCGCACATTTAATAGGAAAAGAAAAAACAATGAAAAAATCGCCCGCACTTTTTGTCGGACACGGCAATCCGATGAATGCGTTGGATCCGCAGAACATCTTTAACCAAGGTTTTCAACAGATTACCTCAACCTTTGAGAAACCGAAGTTGATTTTATGTATTTCCGCCCATTGGTATAGCGCAAAATTGCAAGTGATGGGCGCGGGAAATCCGCCGATGATTTACGATTTTCACGGCTTTCCGCCGGAATTAAGCGAGATTGTGTATCCGGCGAAAGGCGATCCGGCATTTGCTCGACACATTCAAACGTTGCTTGCGCCCGAACAGGTGGAAATTAATCCGACCCGTGGTTTTGATCACGGCGCTTGGGCGGTGTTGAAATATCTTTATCCGGAGGCGGATATTCCCGTGGTTCAGCTTAGTTTGGATCGCACTAAATCGCCGCAATGGCATTATGAATTGGCGAAAAAATTACGTCCGTTACGCGAACAAGGCGTGTTGATTTTGGGCAGCGGCGATATTGTGCATAATTTAAGAGCGATTAGCTGGGAGCATATCGATCAAGTGGGCGCCGGTTACGATTGGGCGTATCAGTTCAGAGATGAAATCAATCAAGCCATGCATGAACATAACGATGAGGCGTTAATCCATTTTGAGCAGTTTGGCGAAAGCGCTGCGCTTTCCGTGCCAACGCCAGACCATTATTTGCCGTTGCTTTATGTGATGGCGCAGCGTGATGAAAACGATGACATCACTTTGTTTAATGATGAACTGATCGCAGGATCGCTTAGTATGACATCGGTGTTGGTTCGGGCGAAAAGTTAGTGGCGAGCCGATAAAGTGCGGTCGAATTTCGGCGAGTTTTTTTATTGGCAAAAACTTCTTAAAATCTGACCGCACTTTTAGCTTTCAATCAGTCTGAAACCGCTTTTGCCACTGTTTCGGGCTGATGTGATGTTTCGCTTTAAAATGCTGACGAAAGGCGGTGGCGGAATGAAAGCCGATTTGGTGGGCGATTTCGTCAATGTTGAGCTTGGTGCTTTCTAACAATTCTCGTCCTTTTTGTAACCGCACTTCAATCAGCCACTCCGTTAATGCCATTCCCGTCGCTTTGCGGAAATGGCGGGTAAAGGTGCTGCGGCTCATCATGAGCTTTTCGGCGAGTGTGTCAATGGAATAATCGGCGTTTAGGTTAGCTCGCATCATGTCTAGCCATTCGTTGATGTTTTCGTTGGCGGTTTTGCGAGTAACGGGCTGTTCAATAAATTGTGCCTGCCCGCCTTCCCGATGGGGCGAGATGACCAACAAACGTGCCAGTTGATTGGCAATTTTTATCCCATATTGGCGGCGAACAATCGCGAGGCAACAATCCAACCCTGCCGCGGTGCCTGCGGAGGTGATGATGTTTTCATCTTCAATATAAATGGCACTGCAATCTAATTTCACTTGCGGAAAACGCTGTCTGAAATCCGTTTCGCCCAGCCAGTGCGTGGTGGCTTTTTTGCCGTTCAACAAACCTGCATAGGCAAGGGGATAAGCGCCGTAACACAATCCTACAACGGTCGCGCCACGCCGTGCCGCTTGTTGCAATGCCTGCGTTAAGGCGGCAGACGGCATTTGTTCCAACTTATCCCAACCGATCATTACAACCAAATCCGCTTGTTCCAACAAACTCAAATTGCCGTCTGCCTGAATAATCGCTGGCTTGGATTGGGTAACTGTTGGATTTTCTGCGACCACTTTCACGTTAAATAGCGGCTTGCCGTCAATTTCGGCGGAAAACACCATATAAGGCACGGAAAAATGAAAAGGGCTAAATTGGGGATAAAGCACTAAGGCAACGGTTGGAATAGACATCTTTTTTACTTGCTAAATGAATTTGACCCGATTTTTACGATTTTTGAATAATAAGTCAATGTTTTTCATTTCTCATTGGTTTCATAATACCTCCATCGCAAACAAGCGGTTTAATTTATCTTATTTTTTACAAAAGGAAACAGAATGAAACTGAAATCTCTTATTTTTGCTTTAATGGCAACCACCGTTGCAACCACGGCTAATGCTGAAATTAGCTATCAACATATCCGTAACGCCACCGCTAAAATTGAAATGGCAGGCAGCACGTTTTTGGTCGATCCTTATCTTGCTCCGAAAGGCAGTTACGCTGGCTTTGAAGGCACTATCAACAGCCAAAAACGTAATCCGTTGATTGATATGAAAGAACCCGTAGAAAAAGTGCTTGAAGGCGTAGATGCCGTGATTGTTACCCACACCCACGCCGACCACTGGGATGAATACGCACAAAAAGTGTTACCGAAAACCTTACCGATTTTCGTACAAAATGCAGGCGATGCTCGAATTATCCGTTCACAAGGTTTTAAAGATGTGCGTGTAGTTGGCAAAAATACCGAATTTAACCAGGTGAAATTAAGCAAAACAGGCGGACAACACGGCACGGATCAAATGTATGCTATTCCGCAGCTAGCTGAATTAGCAGGCGAGGCAATGGGCGTGGTGATGCAAGCAGACGGCGAAAAAACACTGTATATCGTAGGCGACACCATTTGGAATGAAGATGTGGATTTTGCACTCAACCGCTATAAACCTGAAGTCATTGTAATGAATACAGGCTACGCTCAACTACAAGGTTTTTCAGACAGCATTATTATGGGGAAAGCCGATGTTGCCAAAGCTCGCCAAGCCGCCCCGAAAGCTGACATCATTACCGTACATATGGACGCCGTCAATCACGCTGCCGTTACTTCTGATGAAATGCGAAAATTTGTGAAAGAAAATAAATTAAGCAAGGTTGCCGTGCCGAAAGAAGGGGAAGTGTTGAAATATTAAGAAAGTGCGGTGGGATTTTCACAAGATTTTGCGATTGGCATCGAAAAAATGTCCTTTTCCCCTTTGCCAGCATTGCAAATGGCATTAGACTAAACGGAATTTCAGTTAAGGAGTTTGTATGACCAAATCGGAAATGGTTTCTTCGGTGGCGGAATATCTCACCTTTATGACCGCCACAGGCGAGAGCCAAGTCAATGCCATTTATGCGGACGAAAATGTCTGGTTGAGCCAAAAAATGATGGGGCAGCTTTATGATGTTGAAGTGCCTACGATTAATTATCATCTAAAAAAAGTATTTGATGATAATGAGTTAGACGAAAATTCAGTTATTAGAAATTTTCGAATAACTGCCGATGATGGTAAAAGTTATTAGAGCAAACGCCAGGCCAGCAAGCCGAATATGGGCTTAGCCACTTGGAAAGACGCACCGCAGGGCAAAATTTATCCTTTTGATGTAGTAGTGGCGAAAAATTATTTATCTGATAATGAGTTGGCTCAACTCCAACGCTTGGTGTCCGCTTATTTGGATATGGCGGAAGATATGGCATTACGCCAAATCCCGATGACAATGCAAGATTGGGAAACCAGGCTCAACCGCTTTTTAGACGCCACCGACAGAGCCGTGTTACAAGACGCTGGCAAAGTTACCGCCGAAATCGCCAAAGCCCACGCCTTGAGCGAGTTTGAAAAATATCGTGTCATTCAAGATCAACACTTTGAAAGCGATTTTGACAGATTATTGAAAGGGGAAGAGTAAAAGAGCGGTGGGATTTCCACAAGATTTTGGGATTGGCAAGAAATTTAGAAATTTTTACCGCTTGTAGAGTGCGTTTGCTAACGCACCCTTTTTATCTCCAAAAGTTTAATTTCCTTGTGTTTCAACAAATTGAAGATCTTTTCCCTTTTCCATTAAAAAATCAATGAATACTTGTATTCGTTTGGCATTTTGGCTTTTGGGTTGGTAATACAAATAGAGTGGTTGAAAGGTTTGCCAATAGGGTTCCAAGATAGGAAGTAAGTTTTCACGGTTTATCAATCGCTCATATTGTGGTTCAAATATACGACCGATGCCTAACCCTTGTTGAATAGCGTCAATGACCATTTCACTATCATTGATAATGAGTGATACAGGCATATCAATAACTTGCGGATGTCCATCAACCACTAATGTGAGTGGATGAAATCGGTTTGCCGTAATAAAACGATAGCCAATTAGACGGTGTTGAGAAAGTTCTTCTACTGTTTTGGGGATACCGTAGCGTTTAGCATAGTCAGGCGAAATAAAAAGCCCTTCACGAATATTTTCGGTTAATTGGCGAGCAATCATTCCTTCTTCTAGCAGATTGCCAAAGCGAATACCTAAATCAAATCTTTCTTCAATCAAATTGACACTGGCATTATTGATAGAAATATCCAACAGAATATGCGGATAACGTTGGCAAAATTCAGCATAAATAGGTTGCAAAATCAGAGAAAAAGCCACTTGCGATACGGTTATTCTTACTGTTCCCGTTGGTGTGTGAGCGAGTGTTTTGGCTTTTTCAAAAGCCATTGCCAGCGTATCTACGGCATCTAGGGTTTGTGCCAATAGTTGAATACCTGTTTCGGTGAGTTGAATTTTGCGCGTACTGCGTTGAAATAAAGGCACGCCCAACTTTTTTTCTAATTGTTGCAATGATTTACTTACGGCTGGCACAGAAATACCCAGCGTTCTGGCACAAGCCGAAATAGAGCCTTCTCGGGCAATAGTTTGGAAAACCAAAAGCTGTCCATATTCAATACTATTCATCTTATTTATAACTTTAAGTTAAGGATTATTTAACTTATTCTAATCTACAAATTTAGAATATGAAAGTATAGAATGGCATCTATTTGGTAACGAAGCACGTTAAACAAAAAATAAAAAAATTTGCACAAGAATTGGCGGAATGTCTAACGGACTAAGAGCCGTCAATATATTTAATACTTTATAACGAGATGAAAATAATGCGTAAAAATATTCTTACTCTATTTTTAACCTTAGGTACAACAATGGCATTCGCCCACGAACAACAATATCCTGGCTTTTTAATTGAACCTGAACATCAACACCACGCTTTAAAACAGCAACGAGTGGAACTTGCCCCTGATGTGTATGCGTTTAGCGGTTATAGTTCGTCTAATTTCGGAGTAATCAAAAGCAAACACGGCTATATTTTGGTGGACACGGGCGATGATTTGCCCCGTTTACGCCAAGCGTTAGCGGAAATCAAGCAACTAGCCCCTGGTAAATTGCAAGCGGTGTTATTAACCCATAGCCACCCCGACCATCGCAGAGGCGCGGCGGTTTTCTTAGCAGATGCGGATAAAGATTTACCGATTTACGCCCATCACGCCTTAGGTCAGGAGCAAGCACCGCTCAAGGGGCTGGAAAAAGTTGTAAAAAACCGTACCAGCAAACAATTTGGTGAAGGCATTCCAGACGAACTTTATCCTGAAAATTTTGTGATTCCACGCTTTAAAAACGGCGAAACAGGCAAGGTGCTGGTGCAGCCCAATCACGCAGTGCAAGACGGCAAAACC
Source organism: Exercitatus varius (assembly GCF_029577735.1). Lineage (NCBI taxonomy): Bacteria > Pseudomonadati > Pseudomonadota > Gammaproteobacteria > Pasteurellales > Pasteurellaceae > Exercitatus > Exercitatus varius. Next base: position 199,591 of record NZ_JARQTO010000001.1, read on the forward strand.
GAACTCACCATTGACGGTGTGAAATTTGAATTGCATACCATAGCAGGCGAAAGTCCAGACCACGTTGTGATTTATTTGCCAGAGAAAAAAGTGCTGTTTTCAGGCGACCATGTTTACGGCTTAATGCCGAATATGTACCCGATTCGTGGCGGTATTTATCGCGATATTGAACGCTGGGCGAAAGGAGTACGCCAGTTGATGACCTTTGATGCTAATGCCGTAATGCCAGGACATAACGACCCGATTTTAGGCAAAGAAAATATCCAAAAACGCTTGGCACAACACGCTGAAGCGATGGAATATGTCTATAACGAAACCATTAAGGGTATGAATGAAGGCAAAACGCCGAACCAACTTGCGGCGGAAATCCGTCTGCCCGAACATCTGCGTAAAGTACCGACCTTAGGTGATTTCTACGGTGCAATTCCTTGGGCGGTTAAAGAAATTTTTGTTTCACGTTTGGGCTGGTTTGATGGTAATCCGACTAATTTAGTACCGTTAACTGATAAAGAAGAAGCAGAACGCATGGCAACATTGGTCGGTGGTGCGGATAAATTGACAGCAAAAGCACAACAGGCATTACAAGCCAAAGATTATCGTTGGGCAACTAAACTGGCTGACTATCGTTTAGCATTGAGTGATGACAAAGTTACTCGTTTAATTAAAGCAGAAGCGTTGGAAAAAATCAGCGAAAATATTTTGCCAGTATCAGGCAAAACCTATTTAATCCAATCAGCTATTGAACTTAAAAATAAGGACTAATTATGTTGAAATTATTGACTTTAGCAGGCGTTGGCACGATTCGCAGTTCTTCGCCTTTTGCTTGGAAAGCAGAAGCCCTACTACGTTTGGCAGGTTTGAATTTTGAGAAAGAATATGTGGCGGATTTTAGCCAAATGCCGAAAGGCAAAGTGCCTGTATTGCAAGATGACCATCAGTTGATTGCCGACAGTCATTTTATTGCCGAATATTTGCAAGCCAAATATGGATTAAATTTAGACCGCACTTTAAATGTGGAACAAAAAGCCATTTCCCACGCATTGAGCAGAATGGCGGAAGAACATTTATATTGGGCGAGTGTTTATAATCGCTTTATTGACCCGATGGGTAAGCCATTTATGATGAAAGCGATGTTTGACAGTATACCGGCAGAGCAGGCTGAACCAATCTTTGCCATGTTGCAAACCAATGTGATGAACCAAATGCAAGGACACGGTATTGGTCGCCACAGTTTAGATGAAGTTTACCATTTTGCCTTTATGGATGTGGACGCGATAAGTGATTATTTAGGCGATAAAAATTACTTATTTGGCGATGAAATAACATCGGCAGATGTGGCAATCGTTCCGATTATTGCCAGCTTAATCCAAACACCGATTGAGACAAAAATTGCACGTTACGCGCGTTCAAAAGCGAATTTAGTGGCGTATGTGGAACGTTTTGATAAAGCGGTATTTGGCGAATAATCAACAAAAGAGCGGTCGTTTTTTCTTATTTTTTGCCAATATAAAGAGAAAATCTGACCGCTAATTTTTAGGAAAAAAGATGATTATTAACACAGGCGGGCGCACCGATACGGTGCATTATTATTCAAAATGGCTACTCAAACGATTTGAAGAAGGATATGTTTTATCACGAAATCCCTTATTTCCGAATAAGGTTTCTCGGTATGAACTCACGCCTGATAAAGTAGATTGTGTGGTGTTCTGTTCAAAAAATTATCGTCCGATTTTAAAAGAACTCCATCAAATTACGAGCCGTTTTAACACCTATTTCCACTATACCATTACGGCTTATGAAAGGGATGTTGAACCTTTATCTCTTCCCATTGAAAAAAGTATTGAAACCTTAAAACAGCTTTCCCAGCAGGTTGGCAAACAACGTGTAGCGTGGCGGTATGATCCCGTATTACTGACCGAGAAATATACTGCGGATTATCATTTAGCAACATTTGAGAAAATGGCAAAAGCAATAACGCCTTATGTGGATAGGGGCATTTTCAGCTTTGTGGAAATGTATAAAAAACTCTCGCTAAATATGCCTGAAATAATCCCATTGACGCCTGAAAATAAACAGATTTTGGCAAAAGGATTAGGCGAAATTGCACAACGTTATGGCTTATATTTGCAAACTTGTGCGACAGAGGGGGATTTTTCTGCTTATGGTATTCACGCATCAGGTTGTATGACCCTTGATATGCTCGGGAAAGCCAATAATGTGCAGTTTAAAATGCTGAAACATAATGGTTCACGCCAACATTGTGGCTGCATTGAAACGCGCGATATTGGGGCTTATGACAGTTGCCCAACCGGTTGCAAATATTGTTATGTCAATAAAAGCCCAGCCAAAGCACGTGAAATGCGTAAATTGCACGACCCCAATTCGCCGTTATTGCTCGGGCATCTCACTGAGCAAGACACCATTGTTCAAGGTCAGCAAAAAAGCTTTTTATTGCCTACGCAAATGGATATGATTGAGTTGTTTTCCTTGTAGTTTTTATGGAGCATAAAACAATGCCCCCTATTATTCTCTCATCTCACATTCAACAACGCTATGGCGTTGAGCCTGAATATCCTTGGGCAAAATTTCCTGATTATGCGGTGTTTCGCCATTGTCATCATCGCAAATGGTTTGCAGTGTTGATGAATATTGAGGCAAATAAAATCGGCTTAAATGCAATAGAAAAAATCTGGGTATTGAACGTCAAAGCCAAGCCCGAAGAAATCGGTTCTCTACGAATGATCAAAGGCGTTTATCCTGCTTATCATATGAATAAAGAGCATTGGTTGAGCTTAAATTTAGCAGAAATTGATGAGCGTTTACTGAATGAATTAATTGATGAGAGTTTTAGTTTAACTTTTAAGAAGTAAACAAGCGGTCAGATTTTCACAAGATTTTGCCATTGGCAAAAATGTTGGAAAATCCTACCGCTTTTATTTTTAGGTCGCCTGTTTACCTTGCTATAATGTTCGTTCTTATTCTCAAGGAGCCACAATGCAAGTTTTTAATCCGCAGTCGCTTGTTTGGACCAGAGAGCCGCAAGCCTATGAAATATCAGAAAATAAAATCACGATCACCACAATGCCACATACGGATTTGTGGCAACGTACCTATTATCACTTCCAAAATGACAATGCGCCTGTATTGCAAATGCAAACCGATGAACGCTATTTTAGTTTTGTAGTGAAAACGGATTTTTCAGGCAGTCATCAACGCTTTGACCAGTGCGGTATCGTGTTATATCTAGATAGCGAAAATTGGTTGAAAGCTTCGGTCGAGTATGAAAATGAGCAATTCCAACATCTTGGTAGCGTGGTAACCAATCACGGCTATTCTGATTGGGCTACGGTGGAAATTGCTACAGATATTAAATCAATGTGGTTTCGTTTAAGTCGCCGAGAAAGCGATTATTGTGTGGAATGCTCGTATGATGGCTTGCATTTTCAGCAAATGCGGATTTGTCATTTACATAAAGGTAACGAGCGTATTCGCTTTGGTGTCTATGCTTGCTCGCCCGAAAATTCTTCGTTCGCGGCGGTCTTTACGGATATGGCATTAACCGAATGTCAATGGCAAGCCCATAATGGACAACAGACTGATTAAACCATATAAAGTGCGGTGAGATTTTGTGAAGTTTTTTGCCATTTGCAAAATTCGGTAGAAATCCCACCGCTTGACAATCTCCACTACAATACTTAAAATCCGTTTAAATTTTTAAACCTATAAACAAAAATGAGCCAAAAAACTGTTGATATTTTGCGTGAGTGCATTCCGACTTTTACCGTGTTAAGCGATGAAAACCGCTTGATGATTTTGCATATTTTGTTTGAAAACGGCAGTTTGAATGTCAATGATTTGACCGAACGCTTGCATTTATCACGCCCTGCGGTGTCGCATCATCTGAAAATTATGTTAGATGCAGGTTTGGTGCGTGTTGAGCAGCAAGGCAAAGAGCGTTATTACACCGTGAGCCTACAACAAGCAGGCGAGCGTTTTCAGCGTTTGATGGCATCGTTTATTGCAGACGGCTGTATTCAGCCGTAATTTTTTTACTCAAATAGGTTTATGTTTTTAAACTTATAATCTTAATGGAGCATTTTTATGTTATTTCAACCCTTTACCTTTGCGAACGGCAAAACCGCCAAAAACCGTTTTTTTAAATCCGCAATGGAAGAACAACTTGCCAAACAAAACCAACCGACAATGCCCTTGGTGCAACTTTATGACACTTGGGCAAAGGGTGGGGCGGGCGTGTTGGTGACGGGCAATGTGATGGTCGCCGAAAACGGCAAAGGTTCGATCAACGATGTGGTACTCACAGACGAACGCAGCTTGTCAACGTTGCAACAATGGGCAAAAGCAGGCACACAAAACGATACTTTGCTGATTATGCAGATTAACCACGCAGGCAAACAGTCGCCAAAAGTGCTGTCGCCCACGCCTGTGGCGCCGAGTGCGGTGGCATTGCAGGGAATGGACGGCTTTATCAATCCGCCAAGAGCCTTAACCGAAGCGGAAATCGACACTTTAATTGAGCAATTTGCTACCACTGCAAAAATTGCCGAAAAAGCAGGCTTTTCAGGGGTGCAAATTCACGCCGCACACGGCTATTTAATCAGTCAGTTTTTATCGCCACACCACAACCGCCGTGAAGACAAATGGGGTGGCAGCCTTGAAAATCGTATGCGGTTTTTAGTGGAAATTTACCACACCATTCGAGCGGCGGTGCAGCCTGAATTTTTAGTCGGCTTGAAACTCAATTCAGCGGATTTCCAAAAAGGCGGTTTTGATGAAGCGGACAGCATTCAAGTGGTACAAAAAATGGCGGAATTGGGCATTGATTTTATTGAAATTTCAGGCGGTAACTATGAAAACCCAGAAATGTTATCCACCAAAGCCAGCAGCCAAAAACGCGAGGCTTTTTTCTTGGATTACGCCGAAAAAGCCCGTGCCGTCTGCAACGCACCACTGATTATCACAGGCGGTTTTCGTAGTGAAAACGCAATGAATGAAGCACTGCAAAGCGGACATCTGGACTTTATCCGTATCGCCCGACCTTTTGCCTTACAACCCGATTTACCGAACCAAATTCAGCAAGGCAACTATCAAACCCTCGTGACCAACCGCATCAAAACAGGTTTCGCCCCTGTGGATAACAAACTCGGTGCGGTGCTGGAAATGGATTGGTATATGGCACAAATGGCGTTAATCGGCAATGGCAAACAGCCAAATCCGAAACTTTCACCGTGGAAAGTGTTATTCAAAACTCTTTGGGAAAACGGCAAAGCAGGGTTGAGTACGGGGAGATCTTAGGAAAGTGCGGTCGGTTTGCAAAAAGTTTTGTCAATCCGACCGCTTGTAAACCACTACTTTTCCTGACTTCGCAAAATCCCTTCTAAATTCTCTTCCAACCAGTCCACTAAATTCACAAGGCGACTGCCTGCCTCTTTGCCGTAATCCGTTAGCGAGTATTCAACGTGTGGTGGCACAGTATTGTAGGATTTGCGATTGAGCATACCGTCTTGTTCCAACTGTTGCAGCGTTTGGGTCAGCATTCGCTCGCTCACGCCTTCAATCTCTTTGCGAATTTCGCTAAATCGTTTTGTGCCTTTCATCAATACAATCATCACCAACACACCCCAGCGGTTAGTCAGATGTTGCAAAATCTGTCTAGAGGGACATTGTGAGGCCAAAACACAGCCCCGTTCTGCCGAATTTGAAAAATTTTTCATTTTTATTTCATTGAGCTTTTATTCATCATTTAATGCTGTACGTTGTTGCCCGTTTTCATCAAAATTTTCAGGTTGTAACCAGCGTTCAAATTTGGGTTTCATCGCTTGATATTCTTCTTCAATCATTGAATACCAATTGGTATCTCGCGTGCGATTTTTATACACTTGTGCTCGGCGAAAGGTGCCTTCAAAATGAAAACCTAAGCGTTTTGCTGCACGGTTAGAGGGCGCATTTAAGCTGTCGCATTTCCATTCATAACGGCGATATTGTAAGACTTCAAACACATATTGCATGACTAAAAACTGGGCTTCAGTTGCTAAATGTGATTGCTTTAATTCATCGCCATAAAGCACCCAGCCCATTTCGATGACACGATTGGCCGTATCAATACGCATTAAGGAAAATGTTCCAATGGTTTTGCCTGAGATTTTATCTACAATCGCCAAATAATAGGGATCGTGAGATTGTGCCATTTTTTCAAAATACCCCCGAAAATCCGCTTGATTTTTAAAGGCTTCAATAGGCAAATAAGTCCATTGTGCTTCGGGGCTTTCCGCACCATAAAAACGGTAGGCATCCTCAAAATGCTTAAGATTGATTGGTTCAACAATGGTATAACGCCCGATTAGCTGTTGAATATGGGGTTGCTGTCCTACTGAATAATCCGTTAATGTTTCCCCGATGGGTTGATTGAGGTGGTTGAGCGGCATAATAGCATCCTTTTTTGAAATAAAGTTTTAATAAATTCAATGAGTTATAAAATATTTGTGTACTTACATTTTTGTAAGTACTTACACAAAGTAAGTTTTTGTCATATACTACGCCACATCAACAATTTAATCAACTTAATAGAAGGAAAACAAAATGAAAAAAATCGCAGTTATTGGTGCAACAGGTTATGTAGGCAGTGCGATAGTGGCGGAATTAGCCAGTCGTGGGCATCAAGTAACCGCATTTGCGCGTAACACCGACAAAGTAGCAAAAGCAGACAACATTCAAGCGGTAAGTTTTGATGTCAATTCTGCGGATTTTGCTGAGCAGCTAAAAGGCTTTGATGCGGTAGTGAGTGCTTTTAACCCAGGCTGGACAAATCCAAATATCGCCGAAGATTTCACTCGTGGGGCGAATGCGATTACCGAAGCAGCAAAAGCCGCACAAGTCCCCTATTTATTGATTGTGGGCGGAGCAGGCAGCTTGTACGTTGCACCCAATGTGCAACTAATTGACACAGACGCTTTCCCGAAAGAGATTTTTGCCGGTGCCAATGCGGCGCGTAATCTGCTCAACGACTTGCGTGACCGCCGTGATGTAAACTGGGCGTTTATTTCTCCACCAGCCTTATTGGGTGCAGACGCAGGTTTCAGCGAAGACCGCACAGGCGAATACCGTTTAGGCAACGAAGAATTGTTGATGAACGGCGAAGCGCCAGCAGGCATCAGTGTAGCAGATTTGGCAATTGCCATCGCAGACGATGCGGAACAACAAGCACATTTGTTTAAACGTTTTACCGTGGCGAGCAAGTAGTTTGGTATGAAAAGAGCGGTGGGATTTTAAGAATGCTTTGCACATCGTAAATTTTATTTCAAATCCGATCGCTTGTTGTTTCAGATCGCTTGTTCCTTCTAGCTCCTCAGCTAAGGGGAGAAAGTCATCGTGACTTTTCCTGCACCGACTGCATTTTTGAGCTGTGCGGTATTTTTGATTTTGCCTAATTTGGTATAACGATAGGATGACTGGAAACTTTCGTAAAACACCACTAAGGTATTGCCGCCCCAAAGCATAATATCGCCCGCTTCAATGCGACCGACCGCTTGGTCGTTGCGGCTTAAGGCTTTTGGCAATTCGGCAAATTTTTCATTGCGTTGATGATCTTGCATTGTGAAGGTTAAGGGCAAAAGTGCGGTCAATTCTTTTGCTGCTTGTGTGTCGGCTAATTCTGTGCTGAACGTAGATTGCCCAATGGTAATATTCATTGTATTTCCTCGATATTTAACGGTATTTTCTGCTGCGGCGTTTGGGATCATAAAGATTGAAAGCAATAAGCCGAGTAGTCCTGTTTTTCGCATTGTTCGTTACCTTAAGACGTTACATACTTACGGCACAACCACCGCTTTTGAACCAAACACCACAGGATGGGTTTCAATCATTTTGCGTGACACAATCATCTCTTTTGCACCATTAAGCCACGCTTGAAAATGGGGTGAGGCACGGTGGGCTTGATAGGCGGTTTCATCGGCATAGGCTTCCACGACATAAAATTTGTTCGGGTCGGTTTTGTCGGTCATTACATACATTCCCAACACACCTTGCTCGGTATTGACCGATTGGCGAATATTGTGTTTGCCTAATTCGGTGAATTGTTCCACGCTTTCGGGGCGGATTTGCATTTCAAAAATGCGGATAATGGGTTCGGCTTGGGTTGATAAACTCATTGTTAGTCCTAATAAAAAAGCCCATTTTTTCATTGTGTTTTACCTATAAATTCTGTAAAAGTGCGGTAAGTTTTTTAAAAGTTTTCGATATTATATCGTTTTTGCACAAAATCATTCGTAGGGACAAAAGATATTTTGCCCCTACAATATAGGAATTTACCAAGGTTGAGTAGTCGGGCCCAGTGTGAATTCAGAGATATTGGTATCTTCGGGTTGGTTTAACGCAAATGCCACCACGTTTGCTACACGTTCGGCGGGGATTTCGTAAGTGTCATATAAACCACGCATTGCTTCAGCCATTTCAGGATTAGTAATTCCCGCCACCAACTCGGACTGTACCGCCGCAGGATAAATCGTTGCGGTGCGAATGTTTGTGCCGGCTTGTGCGCTTTCCATTCGTAAGCCTTCCATAATCGCTTTAACCGCCCATTTGGTGCCGCAATACACCGTGCCGCCGGGGTATACTTTTAAGCCTGCAACGGAAGAAGTCGCTAAAATATGTCCTGATTTTTGTGCTTCAAAAGTCGGTAACACGGCGGCAATACCGTTTAATACGCCTTTGATATTGACATCAATCATGGCATTCCAGTTGTCGGTTTCCAAGGCTGAAAGCGGCGAACTCGGCATCAATCCGGCATTTAAGAAAATCGCATCTACTTTGCCGAAAGTGGATTTGGCTAGTGCGACTAAGGCTTGATTGTCTTCCGCTTTGACGACATCGGTAACACGATACACCGCTTCGCCACCGTTGGCTTTAATGTTGTTTACGATGGCTTGTAATTTATCTTCACGGCGTGCGCCCAGCACTAATTTCGCCCCTGCTTGCGCCAGTTTATAAGCGGTGGCTTCACCAATACCGCTGCTTGCACCGGTAATAATCACGACTTTGTTTTCAATGTTGTTCATTTTTATGCTCCTTGAAATTGTTGGATATTTTCCGCCACCATTGCTGCTTTGAACTCACGGATCTGGTAATCGGCTAAATCGGGGTAATACACATCTTCGGCTAGAATTTGTTCTAGTTGTGCACGGTTCTCGGTTTGGGCAATAATCACACCGGCACGTTCTTTATCTAAATAAGGACCGAGTAATAAAAAGTTGCCTTGTTGGAAATATTTGGCAAACCACGCACGATGTGCGTCAAGTTGTTTAGCTTGTTCTTCTTCGGATAAGCTTTCATTTTTTAATGAAATATCAATTAAATACATTATTTTTCTCCAATTAATTCATTGATGGTTTGAATAAGTTGCTCGGCATATTCATGCGCTGTTTGTTTTTGCTCTGCAATTTTTTCTTCGTTACGCCCCACATAACTCACACCGTTCAAATAGCTGATATTCTGTAAATCTAATTGGCATAACGCCGCAATACTTTCAAAAGGGGCAACCAATTGCGCCATTGTGTGTTTCATCACAGCATCTTCTTGATAAGCCACTTCGGGTGCGCCGGTTGTGATGGAAATCACTAATTTTTTACCGCCTAATTTCGCCGTTGAACCGTGAGCAAAACCGTGTAAAAACACTTCGTCTAACCATTTTTTCATCAGAGCAGGCATTGAATACCAGTAAAACGGAAATTGCCACACAATCACATCGGCATTGAGCAAAGCTTGCTGTTCGGCGGTAACATCAATTTGTTCGGTTGGGTAGAGCGTATCTAATCGGCGAATTTCCACCGAATTTAGACCGCTTGCTAGGCTGTCGATAATGGTTTTGTTGGCGATAGATTGCGATAAATTCGGGTGTCCTGAAATCACTAAAACCTTTTTCATTTTGTTCTCCTGTTGGGTTTTGATGGGTGTATTGTAATGGGAGATTGATTGCACTACAATCAATAAAAATAGAATTGTCTATTGCTAAAAAGAGAATAATGAGATGAACAAACTCGATGCGATTAAATATTTTTGCCTTGCCAGCGAAACCTTGAATTTTCGGGAAACAGCAATGCAGCTGGCGGTTTCGCCATCAGTGGTAACTCGTGTGATTGCGGAATTGGAACAGGAATTGGGCGAGCAGTTGTTTAAGCGAAATACGCGCCAAATTCGCCTGACCAATTTTGGCGAGCAGTTTTTGATTAAGGCAAAACAACTGCTGGCGGACACCGATAATCTGTTCAAACTCGGCAAGCAACAAACGGACGAAATGGCAGGCGTGGTGCGGATTACCTTTCCCCGTTGGCGTGAAAATGACAAAATTCTGGACGAACTTCTGACCGCACTTGCGCCGTATCCGCAGTTGGTGATTGATTGGCGTGAAGATATGACCAAATTTGATGCGGTGGAACATCGCATTGATATTGGCTTGCGTATTGGACCTGAGCCGAACCCGAATTTTATTATCCGTAAAATTGCCGATTTACAAGATTGGATTGTCGCTTCGCCGAAATTACTGGAACGATTGGGAACGCCGAAAGATTTAGATGACTTGCAGCGCAATTTCCCCTTTTCCTTGCCGATCAACGTAGAAACAGGGCGAGCGTGGGATTTAGCGATGAATGACGAGCAAAAACTGCTACCGAGAGAAGTTAATTTTTATAGCACTGACCCTGAATGTGAGCTAAAAGCAGTATTGCGCGGCAATGTGGTTGGTTTTATCAGCGAGCTGTTTTGCAAACCGTATTTTGACCGCAGCGAGTTAGTGAAGTTATTTCCTGAATTGCCAATTGATAAATGGCAATTGTATTTATACCGCCCGTATCAAACCATTACCTCACCTCGTGTGCTGTTTGTGTTTGACCGTTTAACGGAGATTTTGAAAAAGCGTTATACATAAAAGTGCGGTCAAATTTTTAAAAGTTTTTTTGCCGATTTGATCGCTTATTCTCTGCCTTTTCGAATAAAAAGGCACTTTAAATGTCTTAAAAATCAATAAATTATAAAATAATTCCAAATCTTACCTTTTTGTAAGTACTTCTCAAAAGTAAGCTGAATTTCTATACTACTTCCTAAAACTTACTTTTAGGAAGTGAAAAATGCTGTTTATCTTATTACTCATTTTGAGTGTTATCTTTATTTTTGCGGTTCGGCAGAAACCACGCTTACTGCATTTCGGTACGTTTCGTTTTGCTAAAACGATTACCCACAATCAACAACGTTTTTATCTGGAAGAAGTGGCGTTTGACAATCGGCAGCAAGCCATTCACGGTTATTTTCAGCTTGCCCCTGTCTTGCAAAATTATGGCGAGGTGCAAGAAACGGCGTACGATTTTTTTGATTTTTATTCGGTGGTGTTGCGGTTTGACGGCTGCACGATGAAACTGGTGCGGCGGTTGGATAATGTGCGTTTAATCAAAAGCGAGCAGCCGATGTCCATTGCCGAATTTGAACAACAGATTGCCGAGATTGCTTATCGGGAGGTTTAACATGTTACAACAAGCCAAACAACGTATTGAACAGGCGGATTTTATTGTGATTGGTGCAGGCGCAGGCTTTTCTGCGGCGGCAGGTTTAACGTACAGCGGCGAGCGGTTTACCCAACGTTTTCAGCCGTTTATCCAGCGTTACGGTATGCAGGATATGTATTCCGCGGCGTTCTATCCCTTTGAAACGGAAGAAGAAAAATGGGCGTATTGGGCGGAGCATATTTGGGCGAATCGTTTTGAGCCGTCTGCATTGCCCTTGTATCAACAGCTTCTTACTTTGGTGAAAGACAAAAACTATTTTGTGATTACCACCAACGTGGACAGCCAGTTTGCCAAAGCAGGCTTTGACCCGGACAAAATTTTTGAAGTGCAAGGCAATTACGGCGAGTTGCAATGCGCCAAGCCGTGCCATTCTCAGGTTTACGACAATGAAACGCTGGTGCAAAAATGGCGTTCGCAACAAAAAAATTGTCAAATTCCTACCGCACTTGTGCCGAAATGTCCGGTATGCGGCGGAAAAATGGCAATGCATTTACGAAGCGATCATCATTTTGTCGAACCGGAACAATGGCACGCCGCTCAACAGCGTTATGCGGAATTTGCCGGGCAAGCCATGCAGGGCAACAGCGTGTATCTGGAGCTCGGGGTCGGCTTTAACACGCCGAGCATTATTCGTTATCCTTTTGAACAGATGACCTACCGCAATTCGCAGGCAATGCTGATCCGCTTAAATCGAGATCACCCCGAAGGTTTTACGGAAACGGCGAAACAGACAATCGCCTTGACCCAAGATCCGAACGAGATTTTAAGCCATTGGTTGCAGGAGTAAAAATGAACAATAAATTGGATTACCTTATTCACTATCTTGATCCGACGATTGATATTCCCACATCAACAACGGAAAAACGTCAACTGTTGCGGGCCTTGATGAACATTCGTCCGCCGCAAGTAGAAACGGCGGAATTTTTGGCAGTGCAAGATCAGTTTTTACAGCAAGAAGTGGCGGAAAAAGGCGTGGTGTCGCTGGCGGATTTAACGCCTATTCAACCGCAGATTTACCTATGGCAAGGCGACATTGCAAGGCTCAAAGTGGGGGCAATTGTGAATGCAGCAAATAGCCAGCTGCTCGGCTGCTTTCACCCTTTGCACGCCTGTATCGACAACGCTATTCACTCGCAAGCAGGCGTGCAACTTCGCCTTGCCTGTGCCGAATTGATGGCAAAACAAGGACATTTAGAACCCACAGGGCAAGCAAAAATCACCCCGGCGTTTAACTTGCCGTCCGATTACGTTTTGCACACTGTGGGGCCGATTATCAGCGGTGCGTTATCGGCAAAAGATTGCGAATTGCTCGCTGGCTGCTATCGTTCCTGCCTTGAACTCGCCCGACAGCACGGCATTGAGAGTGTCGCCTTTTGTTGTATCAGCACCGGCGAATTTAGTTTCCCCAACCAACCCGCCGCCGAAATCGCCGTGCAAACCGTCAAAACCTTTTTAGCCGACAACCCGCAAATGAAAGTGGTGTTTAATGTATTTAAGGACGTGGATTGGGAGATTTATCGGGGATTGTTGGGGTAGGTTGGTGGAAAAGTGCGGTGGGATTTTGATGATTTTTTGTAAGTAGAAATAAAGCATGAGTTTCTATATTCGTTATGATAAAAATACTATCTGAAATAATGTGTTAGGTGATGTTGGTGGAGGGTGTACATCTCATTTCATTTTCCTGTTAACCGGATTTTCTACGATATACATATTGAAAAACGACTATTTACAGGAAAAAACAATGAAGCACTATCTTATTGATTATGAAAATATCCAGCCTGACAATTTTAATCGGCTCAATCCGGGTAACTGTCATATTTGGTTGTTTGTCGGTAAAGCTCAAACGACTTTGCCTATAGGCTTTATGCAAACGCAAGCGTATTTTGGAAATGCATTTCATATTGTTCAGATTCCGAAAAGCGGTCGAAATGCATTAGATTTTGTTTTAGCAACCGAAATAGGACGAATTACGAAAGATTATCCTCAATCTGAAATCGTCATCATCTCTAAAGATAAGGGATTTGATGTATTGATTGACTATTATAGTAAGCAACACTTTGTCAGAAGCATTCGGCGTGTCTCACATGTTAAACATATTCAAGCAGATTCACTTTGTGAGAAAAAGCGTATTCCGATTCACCAAATAATGGATTACGTATTTTTTCCGAAAGTGCAAAAATATTATCAGAAACTGCCTGAAAGATACGTTCCCAAAAACGAACAATCGTTACATAATTTTATTCAAAATATCTTGTGTTCCGAATTACGGAATTTTGATGAAATACACAAACAAAACGTATGCCAACAGTTAGCAACTTATTTAATTTAAAAGGAAATCATCATGAGTTTTTTGCCCAATCCTGAAACCGTATTACTGCATTTTTATCAATGGGCAGGCGGTTTATCGCAAGCAAGTGTTATTAAGCAACGTTTTATTTCTCATGATATGCAGCTGGTTAAATACCAAGATTTTTTTAAAAAATTATTGGACGGTTTTGCCGAGCAATTTGAGTGGGAAACTGAACAAGCTGCAATTTTTCAGTTTTATTTTCTGCAATTTGCACATCAATTAGATGGGTTTAACCAAAAAATTCACAGCTACCGTGCCAATGAGCAACAGGTAAATTGGGAAGTATTGGCGCGCTTTCATTTGCCACAATTAGGCAGGTGGTGTGCTTTGTTGATGAATGATGAAGAATTATCAATGGACTGGGTTGAATTGTTGCCTAAATACGATACGCAAAAACAATGCTTAATGTTGCCTGTGACATCGGCAATGAATTGGTTGCTAGCACATTATGGCGACAGCATTGACGCATTGGCAAGCGACCGCTGTGAGCAATTCCCCTATCAACATTTTAAAGAAAAAGAGAGTGTATTGCGCACTTTACACCACTGGAAGGCGGGTAAATTACCTGATGCCACAACTATTCGAGAATATTTTCCTGATGAATGGCAATTGAGGTTTCAAAGTGATAATCCGCCAACCATGCGTCAAATTCGGCAACGATTTTTGCTAGCTAGATTGATTCAGGCAGCCTTTCAAAAAGCACATGCATATTTTTCGCCTAATTCAGATATTACTTCATCGGATTTACATGAAAATAAAGCGTGGCAATTGGTTTATATTGGAAAATATATTTTTGATTTAACGGTATTTTCATGCCAAAAATTTGCAGATGAACATTGTGCGGAACAATGGTTTGAGGAGCAATTAGGCGATTATGGTAAGGCTGTTTTTGCCAGTGTTTTAACAAGTAATAGTAATGATGAAATCATGGCAAGGGTAAAATCTCAATTTCCTAATTTACCGGAGAATTTTTCTAATAAGACGGATAATGTCCAATCGTTAACCCGTTATTTAATGACGTTAAATGGGGATGAACCATTACTTGATTTTTTTCATATTGATCCGCAAACCAATCAGTTAATACAGCAACAAAGAATATCGGTTTACCAACAATATAAACGTGATGGAAAAGCATATTTGACGGCTTGTTTGGCTCTTAATCCTATAACAGCCAAAGCATTCGGTATTTCCCCGCAACCGGAAAAAGTAATTGCCGATTGCGATAGTTTAACTGTAATTAAAGGATTGTTAGATAGCGGTTTATTTTTACATAACAAGAAAATCAGCCGTTTGTTAATTGAACGAGCCGAAAAATTGAGCCAAGCCCCCGATGATGTATCATTTGTGATAAAAGCACGACTACACCGCTATTTATATACTGATCAACGACGTAATGACAAACATGCCGCTGCAAGTGTGAAACAATTATTGGAACAAGCATTAAGGCATCCGTGCGCGCAATTTTCACAAGCACAATTATTGAATTATCAAGCACGAGATGCGTTATCACGCAATGATTTTGCCGCTGCCAAACAATTTTATCGTCAGGCATTAGATGCTTCTAAAACAGGTTGTTATGGTGATTGGCGCGGGCGTGTCGGGTTGGATTTATTGGCATTGGAAACGTTTGACCGTAAATTAGTGCCTAATAATCACGAAACTTATTATCGTGATATGCTTGCTGGCGGTGTATTTAACTGTTTTATAAAAGTGGATTTACCTGATTCATTAGAAGATACGGTGGAAGAATTATTGTTGCAAGATAATCATTGGGAAACACTTTATCAACCCTATTATGGTTTTGAAAATCAACGTATTAAAATGGATAAAGATAATGCAACGATTATCCAGACTTTTTTCAAACTGATTTCTGATGAACCGTTTATTGAACAAAAAGCAGTTGATTGGATTTTGCAACATAAAAAGATTTTAGCCAAATCATTACCAAGTGTAGAAGGTGGTAATCCGTTAATGATGTTGCTTAAACTGATTAGCCAATTACAAAAACATCATGATATAGCCAATCAGCAAGAAATCGGCAAAATGATTTTCGCGATGCGGCGCGCGGCTTTATTGTTGGTTAAATATGCACCTGAAAGTTTAAATAATCGGGATTTTAAACAGCAAAATCCGCTTATTTTTCCATCTGAGTGGGCGGATTATGAGTTGATTGAATTAATGTTGCAACAAGGTTCACGCCCTGATACGTTGGATTATCAAGGTATGACGCCGTTACATGCCATTATCAAAACCCATTCACAAGCATGCTTGGATTTAATGTTAGCAGTCAATCCTGATTTAACAGTCAAAACAACAGATGGGCAAACGCTACTTCATACCGCAGCCAAAGTTGGTAATTCGTATGCAGTAGAAATATTGTTAAAGCGACAACCTGAGTTGCAAAATGTGCGTGATTGTCATGATCATACGGCATTGGAGCAAGCAAAACGGGTTTTGGCTAATTCGGATTATTGGTGGAGTGTAACCAGTAGCATACAAAAGCCATTATCACAACATCATTGGCAACTGATTATAGATAAGTTATCTTGAGTTATTTCACTCTGATCGAGCATTGGCAGAATAAACATCTTGACAGAGTTGAAGTTAAAAAGCCTGTTTGCATCGGTCTTTCCCAACCAACCCGCCGCCGAAATTGCCGTACGAACCGTCAAAGCCTTTTTAGCCGACAACCCGCAAATGAAGGTGGTATTTAATGTATTTAAAGACGTGGATTGGGAGATTTATCGGGCGTTGTTGGGTTAAAAAGTGCGGTCAAATTTTTAAAAGTTTTTTTGCAAGTGAAAACTCGCTCAAAATCTACCGCACTTTTTGCCGTTTAATCAATGTGATGCTGGTGATGTGATAAAAACTAAGCAAAGCAAGATTAGAGCAATACCAGACCAACCTTGTGAAGTTAAGCGTTCATTGACCACCAATACGGCAAGTAATGCCGCCACAACGGGTTCAAACAGCGTAATCGTAATGGCGGTGCTGGCGTTAATGCGAGCCAAACCGTAGCGAAAGCAAAGGTAACCTAAAAACATTGGAACGGTTGCCATATACAAACCGACGGCAAAATTATTCCAGGATGCCAATAACGGCGTACCGGTCCACAATAAGACGGGTAAAAGAAATACGGCGCCCAAGTCAAATGTTGCGGCAATGAATACCGCCAATAATCCGCTAAATGAAGATGGGATGCCTGTCATATTTGTCCCTTAGAATGCAACGGTGAGATTCTATCAGCGGAAATCGGAACATGAAAATATCGAAAAAGTGCGAGAAGATTTCGGCACGTTTTTTCATTTGCAGCATTGGGAGGAAATACCACCGTTTTTTGACGGTTTTGAAAAAATCCAAAAATTAATCATTTATAAATCAATGAGTTAAAAAATATTTTCAAGCTTACATTTTTGTAAGTACTTTTAAAAAGTAAGTTTTGAATATATACTGCGACACATCAGCCAATCGGCAATCTTAATCAACTTAACAAAAGGAAAACAACATGAAAAAAATCGCAGTAATCGGCGCAACAGGTTATGTAGGCGGCGCAGTAGTGGCGGAATTAGCCAATCGTGGTCATCAGGTAACGGCGTTTGCGCGCAATATCGACAAAGTGGCAAAAGCGGACAACGTAAAAGCGGTCAGTTTTGATGTGAATGCGGCAAATTTTGCCGAGCAGTTAAAAGGGTTTGACGCGGTGGTCAGCGCGTTTAATCCGGGTTGGACAAACCCGAATATCGCCGAAGATTTCACCCGCGGCGCCAATTCGATTATCGCAGCGGCAAAAGCGGCGCAAGTGCCTTATTTATTGGTGGTCGGCGGTGCGGGCAGTTTGTATGTTGCGCCGAATGTACAACTGATTGACACGGACGCCTTTCCGAAGGAAATTTTTGCCGGTGCCAATGCGGCGCGTAATTTGCTTAATGACTTGCGTGATCGTCGTGATGTCAATTGGGCGTTTATTTCTCCGCCGGCATTATTAGGTGCCGACGCGGGATTTAGCGAAGATCGCACGGGCGAATACCGTTTAGGCGGCGACGATTTGCTGATGGACGGCGATGCGCCGGCGGGGATCAGCGTGGCGGATTTAGCCATTGCCATTGCTGATGACGCGGAAAAACAGGCACACTTGTTTAAGCGTTTTACGGTGGCGAAAAAGTAGTTTGAAATAACGTAAAGTGCGGTCGAATTTGCAACAGTTTTTGCAAAGGCGACCGCCTGTATCACGCCACTTCCACCCTTTTCCCAATATCTTTCAATTTCGACAATTCTTCCACTAATCTTGGTGCGTCATCTAGGCTGATGGCGAAAGTCCAGAGATAAGTAATCACCGCATAAATATGCCCGGCGGTCACGCCTTGTTTGAGGGTGAGTAGCGTGAGCGTGATGCCGAATAGCACCGCCATGGCGATGCCGATGGCGAGAAAGCTTAACGCTTCACGGTTGGAAATCAGGACACGCAATTTTTCCACCAAGCCGTAATGTTTCATCAGTTCGCGATTTTGGGCACGTTTGACGCAATCCACTTCTTTTTCAAGGCGGTTGTTGAGTTTGAAGTAGAGCAGGTCGTTCACTTTAACATAACGCGGCAAAATCAAGCCGAAACAGACGACAATCGCTAATGCCACCACGCCCGACCAAAATTCGATTAACAGCAACATTGCCACTGCGCCTAAAATGGAAAAAATCGAGGTGATCAGTGTCGGCAAATGATGTTCAAAGAAATTCACAAATTCACGGGACAATGCCACGCGAGCACTGGTGGTCGAGGTGTCAATGCCTTTAATCCGTTGATTGAGAATCACCGGTACGGCAAGTTCCGTGTAAATGCGAGTGAACGCACGTGTGTCCACCGCACGGCGCGCCGAGCCTACGCTCCAAATAATCAAGACCGTTAAAGCATAAGCCAGTGCGGAAACCAGTTGCCCGTTTAACACCGCATTCACCGCAAAACTGCCTACCAGCGGATAGGTTAGCAACAAAATATTCTCTGCCGCCACCAAACCGAAAGTCGCCAGTAAGCGTTTTTTATGTTGTTTGGCAATGTACTTTAAGGTTTTTGCCATTGTCGGTTGTGTGTTTATATTCATTCTTTTTCTATTTCTGTTAAGTCAATTTGTTGGCGACAGGTTGCGCAAAATTCCGCCATCAGTGAGAACAGTTGTTCGGTTTTTTTCTTGCCGAAAAGGGCAAAGGTTTTTTCGCTGAGTTGGTTGGTTGCCGTCCACACCGGTTCTGCCTGCGCCTTGCCGGTTTCGGTTAAACGCATGATTTTTTCCCGTTTATCCACCGCACTTTCGCTAAACTCAATCCAGCCTTTTTCTTTGTATTCCTTACAAATGTTGAACACCGTCTGTTTCGGCAAATGCCATTCGTCACAAATAAACTTTTGCGTACATTGCCCGTTTTCTGCAGAAGCCAGCGAATACAACACCGCATAATGGTTATAACCCAGACCGAGCTTATTAATCCATGCGTCCATTGTGGCGTCCATTTCGCTGATTTGCTGACCTAATTTATCGAAGTTGCTCATGTTTTTTGTCCTAAAAATGACTATGTAAGTGCGGTTATTTTAGCGAAAGAAAATTAAAAGGCAAGTAAATTAGTCTTAAAAATTACTTGATTTGGTCTTAAATATAACTATAATGCGACAAAAATTAGTCATTTATGGGACTTAAAATGAAAAAAGTTTTATTCGTCGGTCTATTAAGCTTTTTGCTCATCGCTTGCCAAGACCAAAACGCCGAATCAACGGAAAGCAGTTTGATGAAAGTAAATGTGGTTCAGGTGCAACCTGCCGCATTAATGCAGACGTTGCGTCTTTCGGGTTCGATTACGGCGAAAGAAGACATTGCTGTCGGAACGGCATTGCTTGGTTTACAAATTCAAACAGTCAATGCAGAAGTGGGTGATACGGTTAAAAAAGGGCAAATTTTAGCTACCTTGGAAGCGAGCAATGTGCAGTCGCAGTTGCGTCAAAATGATGCAAATTTGCAGCGAGCTAAGGCGAATTTGGCTTCGCAGCAATCCGCTTTAACCGAAGCGGAAGCCACGCTAAAACGTTATCAAACCTTGATGAAAAGCAATGCCATAAGCCGTCAGGAGTTGGAACAGCAACAGGCGAAAGCCCGTGCGGCACGCGCCGCGGTTCAGGCGGCAAATGCGGAAATCGCTCAGGTTCAGGCACAGCTTGACGACAGCCGTCATCAACGTAAAAAAGCCGAGGTACTTGCCCCGGCAGACGGCATTATCACGCAACGCAATGCCGAAGTGGGTAATTTGACGGACAACAACGCCTTGTTTCATCTTGCACGAAATGGCGAGTTGGAGGCCACCGTTGAAGCCAGTGCGGAAGAGTTGTCTTTGCTCAAAACGGGCTTGCAGACGGAAGTTCAAGTGCTTGACCAAACGACAAGCGGTCAAATTCGCTTGCTTTCTTCCCAAATCGACCAGACAAGTCGTACAGGCAAAGTGCGTATTCAGCTGCAAAACCCAGCTCAAATCACGCTCGGCACACCAGCCTTAGCCTTAATCAGGCTGCCTGAAATGCGGGCAAACACAACCTTGCCTTTAAGTGCGGTCAATTTTAACGCTGACGGAACCGCCTTTGTAATGATGGTCAATCGCAATAAACAAATAGAACGCCGCCCGATTAGCTTAGGCGAAGTCAATCAAGGCACGGCGGAAATCCTATCAGGCTTGAAAGTGGGCGAGCAAGTGTTGCAAAAGGCTGGTGCATTGATGAACGAAGGGGATCGGGTTGAGGTGGTTGTGAAAGAGTAACATTATGAAACATGTTGGTTATAGCCATAAACATCTTTTTGAGATCGTTTTTAAAAAAAACGGTGAGATTTTGGGTAAATTTTGTTAACTTCCTTCCAAAATCTCACTATTTATTTTTTCAGGCTGCCTGAATATGAATACTGCAAGCTTCTATCATTAATTCTCGTAACCAACGATATGCTGGATCACGATGAGTGCGTTCGTGCCAAATCAGTGTTTTGGTAAAGCCTTGAATAGCAAGAGGCGGTTCAAACAGTTTGAGTTGCGGTAGGTTGCTGACCAATCGTTTTGGCACAACGGCGAGCAAATCGCTTTGCGCCAATAGGTCGGGCAGTACAATAAAATTTTGTACCGATAAACTCACGTTGCGGCTTAACCCCAATTTAGCTAGAGCCTCATCGGTTACGCCGCTGAAACTGCCGCCGTGATAGGACACCAACGCTTGTTCCAGTTGGCAAAATTGTTCTAGTGATAAACTATTTTGTTTAGCAATCGGGTGATCGTGGTGGACGGCGCACACATATTGCTCGTCATATAAGGATTTAGCGTGAATATCAGGGGCGTGGAAATCGGGCGTTACCAGCGCAAAATCAAGCAACCGTTGTTCTAATTGATGTTGCAGCGTACTTTCGTTAATTGCCAGTACCGCTACTTTGATCTTTGGCGCACGCCGTTTTAGCACATGTAAAAACGGCACAATCACCGCACGCATCGCATAATCGGTGCAGGCAATACGAATGGTCATTTCCACCGTTTGCGGATCAAACGTATGTGGTTTGAGTAACTGTTCCACATCTGAAAGTAGTTGTTTAATCGGTTGAGCCAATGCCAACGCCCGATTGGTCGGCGCCATGCCACGTTGTACTCGCACAAATAATGGGTCGTCAAAACTTTCTCGCAAGCGAACCAAAATACCGCTCATTGCTGGTTGGGTAATCGCCAGCCGTTCTGCCGCTTTGCTCACGTTTTTTTCATCCATTAACACGTCAAAGGCTTTCAATAAATTTAAATCTAAAGTGCGTAGGTCTTTCATTTTTGCTCCGTACAAGCGGTAAAATTTTCTTTCTTTTTTGCAAATATCATTTTTACTTATATTAAATATCATTTTTTGCATTTAGACAATATAACAGAACTTTCCTAAAATCATCTCACGTTAAGCGATTTAACGAATGTTTAATTAAATCAATAAGAGGAATTCAAAGTGACATATTCACAACCAGCAATTATTTGGCCGGAAAAATATACCCCGGGCGAAACCGATAACTACGTTTCTAATGAAGTGATTATTAAAGGCTTGAGCGTAGCGGAAGTGTGGCAATATCTGATTGACACCAAAGCATGGCCGACTTATTACAATAATGCGGAAAATATTGTGGTAGGCGACGGTTCAACCACACAACTTTCTGCAGGGGCGGCTTTTGTGTTTGATACCTTCGGTTTTCACGTTACGTCTAAAGTGGAAGAATTTGAACCGGCAAAAAACGGCAATCCTGCTCGTTTGGCGTGGTCGGGAACCTTCGGCGAAGGCGATGATTTCAGTGATGTGTATCACGCTTGGCTGTTGGAAGATTTGCCGAACAACCGTGTACGAGTGCTAACCGAAGAAAGCCAAATCGGTAAACTGGCAAAAGGCTTGGCGGAAACCGTGCCAAATCCGATGGTAAACGGACACCAAGCATGGTTGGACGGTTTGACAAAAAGTGCGAAAAACAAAACAGCCTATTAGTGAGTAAAAGTGCGGTGGGATTTGGGGAGATTTTTCAATTGCAAAAAATTCAGAAAATCCCACCGCTTTCTTTTCCACCTCACAAACCTCCCACTTGAAATAAGTCTTAAAATTTACTAAAATTCTCATAAATTAGTAATTTTAAGGACTTTTATGAACTTCAAAATCTCATCTTGGGCTATTCGTCATCCTATCCCGATTATTGTGTTGTTTTTGCTTTTAACCGCGCTTGGTATTCGAGCTTTTCAAGCCTTGCCGATTAATGCGGATCCGGATATGCGGTTTCCGATGGTGAATATTACGGTGACGCAAACGGGGGCGTCGGCGGATGAATTGGAAAATACCGTTACCCGCCGTGTGGAAGATGCGGTGGCGGGAATGGCTGGGGTGCGGCATATTACTTCGACTATTACCGAAGGTTCATCGGTTACAGCGGTGGAATTTCGGTTGGAAACGGATACGGATCGGGCGGTGAATGATGTGCGAAATGCCATTACGCAAATTCGTGGCAATTTGCCGCAAAACATTGATAACCCCGTGGTGGAGCGAATGGATACGGAAGGCGGTGCGTTGGGCTATTATGCGGTGCAGTCGCCGAATATGAACCAAACGGAGCTGTCTTGGTTTATTGATGATGCGGTGAGCCGTGAGTTGTTGGCGGTCAATGGCGTGCAGCAAGTGAAACGGCTTGGCGGTAAAAAACGTGAAGTGCGTGTGGCGTTGCAATCGGCAAAGCTCAATGCATTGGGCATTACTGCTGAACAGGTGAGCCAGCAGTTGGCACAAACCAATGCCAATGTGCCTGCCGGGCGTGTGCAATGGTTTGACCAAGAGCAATCCATTCGTGTGGTGGGCAGTCAGCCAAGTTTGGCGGATTTGGCAAATTTGCCCATTGCGTTAAGCGATTATCGTAAAGTCAAATTGGCGGAGTTGGCGACAATTAGCGACAGCCACGCCGATGTTCGCAGCCGTACGCGTTTGAATGGGCGTGAAGTGTTGGGGTTTCAGGTATTTCGTTCCAAAGGGTCAAGCGATACGGCGGTGGAAAAAGGTGTTCAGCAAGCGTTGCAAAGGTTGGCAGCCAATTATCCCGATATTCAGATTACAGAAGTGCATAATTCGGTGAATACCACCAAAGAGAACTACGATGTGGCGATTTCTACGCTGTTGGAAGGGGCGGCATTGACGGTGTTGGTGGTGTGGCTGTTTTTGCGAAATTGGCGTGCAACTTTGGTGGCGGCGATTGCCTTGCCGCTTTCGATTTTGCCTGCCTTTTGGATAATGAAACTGCTTGGCTATACGCTCAATAGCATTTCGCTGTTAGCCATTACTTTGGTGATTGGGATTTTGGTGGACGATGCCATTGTTGAGATTGAAAATATTGAAACCCACATTCATCAAGGCAAACGACCGTTTCAGGCAGCCTTAGATGCGTCTGATGCCATAGGTTTGGCGGTGGTGGCGATTACGGCAAGTATTGTGGCGGTGTTTTTGCCTGTGAGTTTTATTGACGGTATGACAGGGCAGTATTTCGGGCAGTTTGGGATTACCGTTGCGGCGGCAGTGTTGAGTTCCTTGCTGGTGGCTCGCTTGGCAACGCCTTTGTTGGCTGCTTATTTGTTGCAACCGACAGCGGCTAAAACGTCTGCAATAACTTCTTCAAGCAAGCTAAAACAAGGCTACTTGACGCTGTTAGCAAAAGCCTTGCATTTTCGCAAAACCACATTATTGCTCGGCGGTGTGTTTTTAGTGGCATCGGCAATGATTTTGCCACAGTTGCCCACAGGCTTTGTGCCGAAAGGCGACACGGGAATGAGCCAGTTAGACGTTACGTTACCGCCAAGCAGCACGCTGGCACAAACCGATGAAATCTTGCAAAAAATTGACCGCACTATTCGCCAATATGACGAAGTGGCGTTGGTGTTTACCACCGCAGGTTCCGGCGAAATCAACAAGGGCGAAGTGCTTATTCGCCTGAAACCCCACCAAGTGCGGTCGATTTCGCAAAAGGAATTTGAAGACAAATTGCGAGAAACCTTGAAACAATTTGCAGACGTGCGGATTACTTTTCGCAACGAAATGGCGGCACGAAATGTGTCGATTTTGCTGACCGGCAATGACCCTATCAAACTTCAGCAGACGGCAAACGAGCTGAAACAGCAAATGCAAGGTTTATCCAGCGTTGAAAATGTGCAGATTAACGCACCGCTGATGAAGCCCGAAGTGCAAGTCAAATTGCGTGCGGACGAAGCAGCAAAAGCAGGCGTTAGCCCACAAGCGGTAGGAAATTTGCTACAAATTGCCACGCTGGGCAGCACAGACGGCAATGCCGCACGCTTTAATTTGCCCGACCGCCAAATTCCTATTCGGGTTACGCTGGCGGAACACGAACGCAATCAGCCCGAAGTCATTCGCCAACTGCGAGTGGCTAGCAGTAATGGTGGCACGGTGCCATTGAGTACCGTTGCCGATATTCAATTTGGGGCAGGTTCGGCAAGTTTAGAGCGTTTCGACCGTGAACGCCGTATTGCGGTGGAAGCGGATTTAGCCTTAGGGCAAACCATCGGCACCGCATTATCGCAAATCAACGAACTGCCGATAATGCAAAACTTGCCTGACGGTGTGCGTGTGCCGTCATCGGGCGATGCGGAAATGATGGACGAAATGTTCGGCCAATTCGGCTTTGCAATGGCGGCTGGCGTGGTGATGGTATTGTTGGTGTTGGTGCTGTTGTTCAAGGACTTCTTGCAACCGCTTACCATTTTGACCGCACTTCCGCTGTCCATCGGCGGTGCGGCAGTCGGCTTGCTCGCCTACGGTGCGGCATTGGATATGTCCTCTGTCATCGGCATTTTGATGTTAATGGGCATCGTAACCAAAAACTCTATTTTGCTGGTGGACTTCGTGATTGAAAAACGCCAACAAGGAATGGCTCGCCATCAAGCCTTAATTCAATCGGGCTCGGAACGTGTCCGCCCGATTTTAATGACCACCATTGCAATGGTCGCAGGTATGGTTCCCGCCGTGTTCGCCAGCGGCGCAGCTGCAGCATTCCGCGCCCCAATGGCCGTTGCCGTGATTTTCGGCTTAACTGCCTCCACGCTGTTGAGTTTGGTGTTTGTGCCCGTGGTTTATTTGCTGATGGATGATTTCCGCAACTGGTTAGCCCCTAAACTAGCCAAATTGACATCAGTCACGGCGGAAGAAAGGGCGAAAGCGGAGTGATAGCATGAAAAGTGCGGTAGGATTTTGAGAAGTTTTTTCAGTTTGCAAATTTCTTTTCAAATCCTACCGCTTACCACGCTTTCCCTTCAAAACTCTCCACCAAAAAATCAATCAATTTTCTCACGGCGAGCGGGAGTTTGTCCCTTGACGGATACATCGCGTAAATGCTGAATGTCGACAGTTGCCAGTCAGTTAGGACAGCTTGCAGTTTACCCTGTTGCAGTTCGGTTTCCAGCATATATTTCGGCAACATCGCAATGCCGTTGCCGTCCAGTACGGAGTTGAGCAAGGCTTGGGTGTCGTTGGTGGTGAAACGGCTGTTTAGGTCGAGCAACACTTCCCGTTTTCCTTTAGTACATTTCCACGCTTTACGGTTGATATTTTGGTGGGAAAGGTAATGATGTTGATAGAGATCGTCAGGCTGTTTCGGTGTACCGAATTGTGCCAAATAATCGGGCGTTGCCACCAGCAAAGAATGGCAATCGGCAAGTTTTCGGGCGATAAAATTCGGGTCGGGGGTGTTGGTAATCCGAATGGCAAGATCGATTCGCTCGCTGATTAAATCCATTTGCTGATCACTCAGAAAAAGCTGGATATTCAATTTCGGGTGCAACTGCAAAAAGCGATTGACCGTTTTCACCAAATGATAAGCCCCGAACGTTTGGCTGCTGGTTACACGCAACACGCCGCGTAATTCGCCCTGTTGTGCCATCATTTCTTGTTCCATTTCTGCGGTCAAATTTGCAATTTTTTGGCAGAAAAGCACCGCTTGTTCGCCCGCTTCCGTCAAAGCAACTTTGCGAGTGGAACGCTGAAACAACCGTGCGTTCAGCCATTCTTCCATCAAGGTGACATAACGGCTGATCATCGGTTTGGAAATCTCTAACTGCTCTGCGGTGGCGGTAAAACTGGCTGTTTCGGCAACGGTCAGAAAAACCTTGATTGCGGTGAGTTTGTCCATATTTATCCTTTTGTTTCTTAATTAGAAACAATTATATTCTAAAATCGCTATTTTTCTCTCTTTTTATTTCATTAAAATGCACACCATCAACAGCCATCAAGCTGAATGTATAACCCAACAAAAGGAAAACAAAATGAAAAAATCTCTTTTACTTTTAACCGCACTTTTCTCTTCAACCGTTGCAATGGCACAAACTACGCCGGAGCAAAACAAAGCGAACGCATTGGCGTTTTATGAAATGGCATTCAATCAGCACAAAGTGCAAGAGGCAACCGATAAATATATCGGCAAAGAGTATTTACAGCACAACCCAACGGTGGCGGACGGTGGCAAGGCTTTCGTGGATGCGTTTGTGCCGTTTTTAAAAGCGAACCCAAAATCACGCGCAGAAATTAAACGTGTGATGGCGGACGGCGATTTAGTGATGTTGCACGTCCACAGCAAATTAAACGATGAAGATCGTGGCGAGGCGGTGGTAGATATTTTCCGTTTCGATGAAAACGGCAAAATCGTAGAGCATTGGGACGTGATCCAAGCCGTACCTGAAAAAACAGAAAGCGGACGTGGGATGTTCTAGTGACAATCTACTACCTGTTCGACCCGCTTTGCGGCTGGTGTTATGGGGCATCAGCGACATTGCCAAAACTCAATGAAATCTACCCGCTTACGCTCACGCCAACAGGTTTGTTTTACCAAAGCGGTCGTAAAATGGATGCGGATTTTGCCCGTTATGCGTGGGGTAACGACCAACGGATTGAAAAATTAACGGGGCAGCCGTTTAGTCAGGCGTATTTGGAAAACGTGTTGCAAGGGCAGGGTGATTTTGATTCGGCAAACAGCTTACTGGCTTTAACGGCGGTGCAACAAATTGCCCCTGAAAAAGAGTTTGCCACATTGGCAGCCTTGCAGACGGCACGTTATGTGGATGGTTTGGATAATGCGGATTTCACGGTGATTGAACAGGTGTTGCATAAACTCAATCTTAGCCAAGCTGTGCCATTGCTTACCGAACAATCGACAAGAGTAGTGTTAGCACAGCGTCTTCAATTCGGGCAACAGCTCGCTAACCATTGTGGTGTGCAAGGCGTACCGCAGTTGATTGTGGAAAAAGATGAACGGCTACATATCGTGCCGAGTCAGTTGTTGTATGGGGAAGTTCAAGAATTGAAGGATTACTTGCAGGGCTTATAAAGCGGTATTATGTAGCATAAACATTTATGTTTTCGTAGGGGCGGGNNTTATCCCCGCCCGAATATTAATAATTGTTTATGGGCGGGGATAAACCCCGCCCCTACATATACCTTATAAAAGCACAAACCTTATTCAGCGACTTTCAATAATTCATTTGCCGCTAAAATACCTAACGCATTTGAGGCTAAAGGACTGTCGCCAGTTAAGAGTTTTCGGTCTTGATGAACTTGACCGCCAATGCCTTCGTTCATTACTTTTACACCTAACTGTATCAGTTTTTCCGCTAAGAGCCATTGCAATTTACCCGGCATATAGCCAATTTCAATATTCGCTCCTTCGTCCAATGCATCAGGGAAAACGCAAATTTCATAATCTTTGAACGGATAATTTTCCACATTTTCGTCCGCTGCAGCCGCTAATAATGCTGCTGGCCCGTGGCAAAGTGTGATGATATGTTTATCTTGTGCTAATGCCCAGTTTAATACCGATTTCACTTCACGGCTGAATGGAATAGCGTGTAAAGCTGCGTGTCCGCCCGGAATAAATACCGCTAAATACGGCGAGTTTTCAGCTGTAACATCGGCCAAAATATCCGCCAGTTTGCTTGGGTTTTGTAATTTCGGTAGGTAAGTGTGATACAAATCCATTACCGCTTTATCTTCCGTTGGCATAGCCCACATTTCTAATTTCACCGAATTACCCGATAAGGTTGCTACATCAATTTCAAAACCAGCGTGATGAATATGCAACATTGGCAACAAGGTTTCTATTGGGTGGTTACCTGTTGAGAACAGTTTGCCATTTTTCATTTCTAAATAACGTTCATCAGAGGCAATCATCAAAACTTTATGTTTTTTGCCTTGATAGGCTTTTTCAAATTTAAAACCGTCAAAGTCCGATACTTTGGTGGTGTAAAGGCTTAACGAATAATCCGATGGAAAAAACGCATTGTGTTCTGCACGGTCTGGAACGGGTTGTTTGTTTAATTCTGTCATAAAATTCTCCTAAAATAAGCATACGTAAAATGCGAATGCCAGAGCATTTTAATCAGAGTATTATCCAAATAAAATTCATAATTTAGGAATTGATTGTCTTTAAAAATGGAATAATATGGGTGAATAGGTCGTGTTAGGCTACTTTTGTAAATTAGCACCAAAATCCAACCGCTTACTCAAAATCTCTCTTAACAGTTCAAACACTTTCACAATTCGTAAAGGGGTAACCGTTTGATATGGGCGGTAAAGGTAGATTTGCCACGGTTGTTTTGGTATATCGGGGAAAAGCTCCACGAGTTCTCCGCTGTCCAAATAAGGCTGGCAAAATATATCTAATAATTGTGCACAAACTTGCCCTGATAGGGTGGCTTGCAGTTCGCTTGTCATGTCGTTACTGATAAATTTGGGGGCAAGTGGTGTGATGGTATGCTCGGCATTGATTTGCCATTGCCAAATGCGCCCTTGCAATGCATTAAACATCGCTGCCAGTGGATAACGTTTAGCCAAATCGGTGAGATCCGCAGGCATTCCCAATTTTTCGATTAAGGTTGGCGAGGCAACAATCTTTTCTTCTACGGTGGCTAGATGATGCGCAATCCAATCCGGTTCGGGCTTTTGACAAATGCGAATACCCATATCAATTTGATTATCCACCGCTTTTAATGAGGTTAAATCCACACGCCAATCAATGGCTAAGTTAGGATAGGGCGCAATGGCTTGCAATAAGTCCGCTAAAATTTGTGTGTGATGAGGCAGTGGAGGCACAGTAATCCGCACCGAGCCTTGAATAGCTTGTTGGTTAGTTTTGGCGAAGCTGAATAAACGCGCTTCTTCATTTAAAAATTGTCGTGCCTCTACTAAAAATTGCTGACCAAACTCGGTAAGCTGAACGTTACGGGTATTGCGTTTGAATAGTGGTTCACCCAAGGTATTTTCCAACTCTGCTATGGTTCGGCTAATCACTTGTGGCGAGACGGACAAACGCACTGCTGTTTCACGAAAATTTAGCGTTTCACTTGCCACACAAAAGTAACGTAACGCATCCAGTTTATTCATATTATTCCATTTTTTGAGATAGAGAATGTCTTTATTAGTAATTTTATCAAGATAATAATCGGGCTACAATGTTGTGCATTTCTCAAAGAGAACAATCTAATGCAAAATCAAAATTCTGTTTCAAAAAAAATAACATTCGGTTTCTTACTCGCCGGACTTTATAATTTAACGGGTATTTTAGTTCCGACAAAATGCTTTACGGATCAAACTATTGCCGCTATTGACCCCGTAGTATTCTCTTGGTTAGGGCAAGTGGATATTATTTTATGGGGGCTGGCGTATTTGTCCGTTTCTACTCGTTATCATCAAGTACCCAAACTGATTTTGGTGTTTTTTATCGAAAAATGGGTGTATGTGGCGGCATGGGCATATTGGCTGATGAATAACGGCGATACTTTGGCAAATCTCTGGAGTGAAAACCTATTTTTAGGTATTTTCTTCGCTATTTATGGCGCAGGCGATTTTTTATTTGCCCTCTTTTTCGGTTATGTGTTTATTAAGAAGACGTAGAAAATAAGCATTTGATGGATTACTTACGATTGACGCAAAAAGCAGCCGAATAAAATGCCAGTCTAGTAACTCGGTTTATTGAATCCGACATTACAGCCAAAGTTGCAGCCCTATCGGATACAAGTATCCGACCTATCCACTAGGACTGCCCCAAATATTTCCAGACTGCCTGCAAGCGGTTGAATTTTCCTAAAAATTTGCAAATTTTGGGGTAAATCCGACCGCTTGTAACTTTTGCTTTCAGGTAACCTAAAAAGGGTGCTAAATTTCACCATCTATCACATCGGCAAGTTTGCGGCGTAGTGAATAGGGGCGCGGTGCGGCATAGCCCAATCGGAGCAAAATCACGGGCAATGTGTTAAGCGACAGAGCCTGTGCCATATTTTCTGCTATTTGGCGTTCCTCGCAGGGCTGGTTGAGATAGGAATGGGCGATATTTTGTGCGGTGGCGGCGAGCAAAAAACGTTGCAAAGTACGCCCCAAATTTATCCAATGGGGAATGCCGTTTTGTTCTAGGGTAAACAGGGCAAAATGGGATGCATGGTTGATTTGTTGTTGGCAGGATTTGTGCTGCGGTGCTTCGCGCATGGCAAACGACATGGCGATTTCGGCAAGCCAACGCGGTACATTCGGCGCACCAAAAGTGGCATAACTTAATCCATCGCGCGTGCTGTCTTGATGTTTTTTGTTGTAGCGCAACCATGTTTTGAGTTCTTGCTTAAATGCCGGATTTTTCATTTGCAAGGCATTGGCTTGTAAGATGTGATGCCCGATTTGAGTGTAAGACGGCGTGCCGTTGGCATATAAAAAAATCTGCACCCCTGCTTCGCTAGGCGTTTGCTGCAACTGGGCAATAACGTCATCAGGAATGCGTTGGGCGGAATAGAGGCTGCGGTTGGTTTGGCGGCGCGTGATTTGGGTGGCGAGCGGATTGCTCGGGATGTCTTGTCGGGTGAGTTGAATACGGATATTGCCAGTGGTTTCATCGCTGTGAACTTGGGTGGCATAACCCTGTTCGCTGGCGGCTAATACGAGATTTTCAGCAGCGCACCCCAAACTGATAAAAAGTTCGCGATTGTCACTATCCACCACGGGCAAAGCGCGACGCAAGTCGGGCGCAATGCAAATGGTGTCGCCTTGTATGCTAAACCGCCATGGTTGGGTGTTGTGCCCAGACGGAGCGTGTATGGCTTGGGTGATGAGTGGGAGAAATGAGTGAGTGGGCATAGTGAGCCTCCGTTTTATGAAGTTTCAAGCAGCCTGAAACCTATCAATTAATAGCCCGCAAAAGGTGTGAATTGGTTAGTACGTTTGTCTGTTTTCAAGCAACCTGCATCTTACAATACATCTTTCAGATCTGTAATGCCACTGAAATCCCAATCTATCGGGCGGATTGGCGATCATGAGGATTGCACCACTGTCCAGTCGTCAGCTTCTTTTGGGAACACTTCCACACAATTGTAAAAAGTGTTCAGCAAATTGGTGTCAAGCGGGTGTATTATTTCAGCTAAATGAACAAGCGGTAAAATTTCAGGATCATTTTGCAAAAGCAAAAACTCGCTGAAATCCTACCGCACTTTTTATTTACGAGGGAAAACCCGGGTTAGTCTTTTTCAACGGGGATCCATAATTCCATCTTATACTGTTCATTATGAATATCCGTCCCGGAATACACTTCAAAATCCGGTTTGCCGGAATGTTTATAACCGCTTTCGGGGAAAAAGACTTCCGTCACATACTTCCAGCCTTTGTGAATGGATTGAGGCACCGCGCCGACTAATTCGACGACGGCGTATTCCGCTTCCGGAATCGCCACGACTTGTAAGCCTAATTTTTCCGCCGAGGCTTCGTTGCCGTTTTCAACGTGATAACAGGCTAAATAGTTAATCGAATTGCACTGTTCCACATCGTAACACATGCCGTAGCATTGCCCGCTGCCGAGGGCTTTTAAGTGAGCTTCGTCAACGGTACGGTATAATTTTTCCCAAATGCCCGCACATTCTGCCGAGGAAACGGATTTTGCGCCGATTCCGGCGACGGTAAACGCGGCTTTCTTTTGAATGGATATGTTCATTTTTGATCCTCCGGTAATACTTAATGATAGTTGTACGCGGGAAACGATATTGAATCGTTCGCCCTTCCGAACAGAAGAAGGAGAACAACCATGAAACTTCTTAAACGCCAAGCCGAATGAATCGGGTGATTCATAGCCGTAATCCAAGGCAATATCAATGATTTTGTCATCGGTTTCGCGCAATCGAATCGCGGCTTCGGTCAGTTTTCGGCGGCGAAGATATTCCGATAACGTCATCTCCGTCAATATGGAAAATAATCGACTGAACATGGCGAAAGAATATCCGGACAATCGTGTGATTTCTTTTTCGTCCGGTTCTTGAGATAACGATTTTTCCAGATAATCGACGGTTCGATTAAACGCGCGGATCATATTCATCTTGCTTCCTCTCCTGTCCGATATAGCTTAGCGAGATTTAAACGGATAAACCCTATATCCGTTGTACCATTGGGATGGTGTTTTAAACAATTTTTAATTTTAACGATATGCAAACGTTTGCCCGTTCTTAAAGTTTTATATTGGCTTTTTGCAGTTAATAAATAATTGATAAAAGTCAAAAAAATATAATTTTTGTGGGGTAATATGGTGCCAATGGCTCGCACAGAAACGTCTTCTGTAGCGGACAAACATTCTCTTGCTCACTAACTTTAATGAAAGGAAATGATAAAATGCGAAATAAAATAGCCGCCATAACCGACCACACGCTTTTAAAACCGGAAGCCACCGAATCGGATATTCGCCAATTAATCGATACCGCGGTTCGTTTAGGAGCTTATTCGATCTGTATTTCACCTTCGCTATTACCGGTTAGCGTGCCGGATTCGTTGAAAATAGCAACGGTGGTCGGTTTCCCTTCAGGTGCGATGAAAGCGGAAATTAAAGCGGCCGAAACCGCTCGGGCGGTTGCCGACGGTGCGGACGAAATTGATATGGTTATCAATTTGGCATTGGCGTTAACAGGTCAATTTGACGCGTTGGAAGCGGAAATCCGTGCGGTTCGATCCGCTTGTCCGGATAAAGTGTTGAAAGTGATTTTAGAAACCGCCGTTTTAGACGATGAAACCATTATTGCGGCCTGCCGGGCTGCTGAAGCGGCCGGTGCGGATTTTGTCAAAACCTCAACGGGCTTTCATCCTGCAGGCGGCGCAACGGTTCATGCGGTTAAATTAATGGCGGATACGGTTGGCGGCCGTTTGGGCGTTAAAGCTTCCGGCGGCATTCGTACCGGGGCCGATGCTTTGGCGATGATTGAAGCGGGCGCGACACGTTTGGGTTTGAGCGCAACAGCCAAAATCGTTGAGGAAGTATAAACGATAACTTGCGCTTTTCGTATTTAATTCTATCGCTGATTGTTATTCAAATTGTCTGAAAGATAAGCTTTCGGCTTTAACCGTTGTAAATTTCACGGGATTGAAAATGCTGAAATCAAAGCGGTTCATAAAAGAAAACTTGTGGCCGGACGGCTTAACAAGAAGCGCGAAGAATAAAACGGCGTATTAGCAGGCATAAAAGTGCGGTCGGATTTTCAACAGTTTTTTCAAAATCCGCCGCGCTGGTGGTTTCATTTATCGTCGTTTCCCTGTTTGTCCGCTTTTCAACAGACCTGAGATTCAAAAAAACTTTCGTTTTTTTGACCGCACTTTACGTGCGAAGACGCGATAAACCAACAGATTGTGACGAAGTTCACAAAATCAAATTTCCGTTTTTTATTTATATTGACAGTGATTTCCTTCCGAGAGTACTTTTAATTTAACTTGTTGTACTGTAAGGAAAATAACATGGCAAAACTGGAAGTCAGAAATATCACAAAAAAATTCGGCGATTTTTATGCGGCCAATAATATTTCTTTCACCGCAGAAGAAGGGGAATTTGTGACGTTGCTTGGTCCCAGCGGTTGCGGCAAAACGTCATTGCTGAAATTGATTGCGGGATTTCATGTCGCCGATGAAGGCGATATTCTGATTGGCGGTAAAAACGTTAATGAAGTGCCGCCAGAAAAACGCAATACCGCCATGTGTTTTCAGTCTTATGCATTATTTCCTCATCTCAATGTTTCTCACAATATCTGTTACGGTTTGAAACAGCGTAATATTGCCGTAGAAGAACAAAAACGGCGGTTAGACGTGGTGATTAAGCAAATGGATTTGGAAATTCACCGGTTGAAATTGCCCAATGAATTATCCGGCGGCCAGCAGCAGCGTGTCGCGTTGGCGCGGGCGATGGTGACGCGTCCGGATGTGATTTTGTTCGATGAACCTTTGTCAAATCTGGATGCAAAATTGCGGGAAAGCGTGCGATTCGAAATTAAGCAGCTTTCTAAGCAATATAAACTGACCAGTATTTATGTGACTCATGATCAGGCGGAAGCCTTGACGATGTCGGATAAAATTATTGTGTTAAATAAAGGCGCTATCGAGCAAATCGGTACGCCGCAGGAAATCTATCATCAACCGATTAATCGTTTTGTCGCGGACTTTATCGGCGTGGCCAATATCGCGGAAGCGAAAGTGAAAAATATCGGTGAAAATCTCTATTCCGTTCAATCCGTATTCGGCGATTTGACCGTTTATTCGGAAAAACGGCCGCAATCGGAGCATATTTATATTTGTTTCCGACCGGAAGATATTGAGCCCGTCGGCGCGGATTCCCAACAGGAAAATGTTCTGACGGTGGATGTGCTTCAAACGGCGTTTATGGGCAATATTACCGAAGTTCAGGCGATGATCGGCAGAGAAGCGAGTTCTCAGAAAGTGCGTTTGCAACTGACCAAAGCGCCGAAACTGAGCGCAGATAATACTTTCTCCTTTGCTATTCCGCGTACTGCCGTTAAGTTTTTGGAGTCCGTCAAATGAAAAGCATCAAACAAGACGTAAAAGCCTGGCTGTTGCTTTGCACCGGACTGGGCACCATTTTATTTTTAATGGGCTCGACGTTTTTTATTGTCGTGACGCAAAGCCTGGGTTTATATAGCATGGGCGGCGAGGAAAGCGGTTTTACCTTGGAATATTGGCAAGACGTGTTGTCGGATTCGGTTTTTCAGAGCGCTTATCTTTATTCTGTTAAGGTATCGTTATTAGGCGCATTGTTTTCTATCATCGTTTCTTATCCGATTGCATTGTGGTTACGCAACGAATTACCCGCCAAAGTGACGATTGTCACTATTCTGCGCGCGCCGATGTTAGTGCCGGGTTTAGTTGCCGCGTTTCTGTTCGTCAATATGATTTCTTATCACGGTATTTTGAATGAAGCTTTAGTGTTTTTAGGCATTTGGGATGAACCTAAAACTTTACAGAACGATGAATTCGGTTGGGGCGTCGTGATTCTGCAAATGTGGAAAAACATTCCTTTTGCGCTGATTCTTATCGGCGGAGCGGTGAATTCCTTAAAAACGGATTTGTTGGATGCGGCGGCAAATTTGGGTTCCAATGCCTGGCAACGGTTCCGTTATGTGATTTTTCCGCTTACGCTAAGTGCGGTACAGGTTTCTTTTATTTTGATCTTTATCGGCGCGCTGGGCGATTTTGCGTTTTACAGCATTGCCGGTCCGAGAAGTACTTATTCTTTGGCGCGACTGATGCAAATGTCCGCCTATGAATTTGAGGAATGGAACCAAAGTGCCGTGATGGCGATGATGATTATGCTGACATCCGCCTTTGTCACTGTGTTGGTTTCAATGATTATCAAACCGTTAGCGGTAAAACGGGGAGACATCAAATGAGTTCAGTGAAAATTACCACTAAAAACGGCAAATTAATTGCTCGGATTTCTTTAGTATTTTTTGTTCTGGTCAATTTTGTCTGGTTGTTTTTACCGTTTTTGATGGCGGGGTTGTGGTCCTTGGTGGATCCGGCCAAACCTTGGAGCTATCCGGATATTTTGCCGCAATCGCTTTCTTTAGAGCGTTGGAAAATCGTGTGGCAAACCACGTCTTTGCCTGATGCCATGTTTAACAGTTACACCATCGCGCCGACGGTTGCCTTAGTCGCTATTTTACTGGCGTTGCCGACTTCCTATGCATTCGGGCGAATGGAATTTCGCGGTAAAAAAATCGCAGAATTGCTGACGCTTATTCCGTTGGTTATTCCCGGGATGATTATCGCGTTATTTTTCAGCCGTATGTTGCTGGATTTAAACATTAACAATCCGTTTATCGGTATTGTTATCGGGCACGTGGTTTTGACTTTGCCTTACGCCATTCGTATTTTATCGGCGGGTTTTTCATCGGTTCCGCAGGATTTAATTGATGCCAGCCGGGATTTGGGCGCTTCCGGACTGACCGTATTCAAAGACGTGTACATGCCGATGTTGAAACCGAGTTTTCTGGCATCGATCATCTTCTGTCTGGTAAAAAGTATTGAGGAATTTGCCATTTCCTTTGTGGTGGGCTCACCGGATTTTATTACGGTGCCGACCATACTTTATTCGTTCCTCGGTTATTCGTTTATCCGACCGAATGCCGCCGTCGTTTCTATTATTCTTTTAGTGCCGAATATCATTCTTATGATGATTATTGAACGGTTATTAAAAGGGAATTATCTTTCACAATCTACGGGAAAAGCATGATTTTCATCGTGAATTAAGGAGTTATTTATGCGTAAAATTTTTACCAAATTATTTTCGGCGACCGTTGTTGCTTTCGCATTTTCAACTGCGGTGCAGGCTGAAGATTTAAGCGGAAAATCCTGGGCGGATATTGAAGCTCAGGCAAAGCGGGAAGGGAAAGTAACGGTTAGCGTGTGGTATTTGCAGCCTCAATTCCGCGGATTTGTCAAAGAATTTGAAAATAAATACGGCATTAAGGTCAAAGTGCCGGAAGGAACTCAGGACGGTAATATCAATAAATTGATTGCGGAAAAAAATCTGGAAAAAGGCAAAATGGACGTGATAGCGCTTAATGCCGATCGAGTCGCGAATGTGGCCAATAGAGACATTCTGACAAGTTTAAAACAATTGCCGAATTTTGAAAAATTGAACCATTTTCTGCAAGGTGTGGAGTTAGGCGAAACTTCCGTCGGCTATTGGGGAAACCAAACCGGTTTCGCTTATGATCCGTTGCGAATTAAAGAAAACGAGCTGCCGCAAAGCTGGCAGGATGTGGAAAAATACATTCGGGAAAATCCGAAAAAATTCGGTTATTCGGATCCTAACGGCGGCAGTTCCGGTAATGCGTTTATTCAACGCGCTTTAGTCTATGTGAATGGCGATTACGACTATCGCACGGAGAAAATTGACGAAGGACAAATTGCCGCATGGAAAAAAACATGGGCATGGTTTAATGAACGTAAAGATGCATTGATTCGTACCGCTTCAAACGCCGACAGTCTGACTCGTTTAAACGATGGTGAGTTAATCATCGTTTCGGCGTGGCAAGATCATTTATTCAGTCTGCAAAAACAAGGGGCGATAACGGAGCGGTTAAAATTTTATGTGCCCGAATTCGGCATGCCGGGCGGCGGTAACGTGCTGACGATTGCGAAAAATTCGCCGAATCCAGCCGCATCTCTGCTTTTTGTGCATTGGATTACCTCACCGGAAACGCAACGGAAGTTAAGTCAGGAATTCGGGGTGAGACCGTTGGATAGTGAATCCGGTAAAAAAGATACTTTATTCTTCTCAACTCCGTGGCGGAAAGCGGAAATGGAATATTTCACCAAAGAAGTGATTTCCAGATAACGCATATTTCTACGAAATCTAACCGAAATCTCCATGCATGTGGAGATTTATTTTTTATTGTCCGGCATTGCCATTATTCTGGTATCATTTGCGGAAATGTCTGACGGCGAGTTATTTATAGATCGTCCCGCCTCACAAAAGAAGCGCTTTGCAATCCGCTTCGCTGTGCGCTTCTTCCATCACCAAATCCTGTAAAAAATGTCGGATTTCATTCAGACGCGCGATTTTTTCTTCCACAGTGGCTAACTGTCGCACAATCATTTGATCCGCGATACCGTGTTGGTGCGGATGATTTTTAATGTGGTTGAGTTGTTTGATTTCTTCCACGGAAAACCCTAATGAACGGCAGGTTTTAATAAAGCGGAGCAGTACTAACGTGGTTTCGTCATAACAGCGATAACCGTTGGCCTGCCGTTTCGGCGCGGGCAGAACGCCGGTTTTTTCGTAATAACGAATGGTTTCCGGATGAATTCCGCTTTGTTTACTGAGTTCGTTGACCGTCATATTTTCTCCGCATAAAAAAGCTTGACCCTGTAGTCGCTACGACCTTTATATTGTAGCCCAAGCTGAAATTTCCGACAATGCGAGGTCGCTATGGCTCATCAACATCATTGCACAGAACATCACGAACAGGATCATCATAATCACATTCCGCAGGATCGCAAAATTCTGGCCTGGAGTTTTGCCGTTATCAGCGGTTACATGGTGGTGGAATTCGTCGGCGGTTGGTTATTTAACAGCCTGACGCTGATGGCGGATGCCGGACATATGGCAAACGACAGTTTGTCGCTGCTTCTTGCGCTGATTGCGTTGTTTTTATCCGAACGAAAACAGACGTGGTTTGCGCTGCTTAACGCCGCTTCGCTGATTGTGGTGGCGGTGCTGATTCTGGCGGAAGCCGTTCAACGATGGCAATCGCCGCCTGAAATCCGGGCGCTGCCTATGCTCGGCGTTGCGGTTATCGGATTTTTGGTGAACGTTCTAGTGGCGTGGATTATGTTGAAAAGCAATCAGGAAAATCTTAACGTGAAAGCGGCATATTTGCATGTAATGGCGGATTTGTTCGGTTCCGTGGTTGCCATTTTGGCGGGGCTGAGCGCCTATTTTCTCGGCTGGCAATGGGTGGATGTGGCGGCCAGTGCGCTATTAAGTCTGTTCATTTTGCGAAGCGGCATCAGTGTGATGCGGGAAGTTTTGACGACGTTTAAATAAGGTCGGAAAGCGGAAAAGTGCAGTATTATGTAGCAGTTGCACAAAAGTCAATTTTAGGAAAATTTATGTAGGGGCAGGGTTTATCCCCGCCCGAATCTCATTCAAATATCAGGGCTTACGGGCGGGGATAAAACCCGCCCCTACGGAAACATTAAATGTTTGTGCAACTGCTACTACATAATACCGGAAAAGTGCGGGAGAATTTTGCGTTGTTTTTTTGCCGCACTTTCAGCCGATAGCGCTCAAAGTGCGGTCGATTTTTGGGAAGTTTTTTTAACCCAATAAACGTTGCACCAAGGCGGTATAAATCTTCACGCCGGTTAGTAATTGTTTTTCGTCGAAGTCGAATTCCGCTTCGTGGTGTCCGGCGGTGCGGTCGGCGCCGAGAATGAAATAAACGGCTTTACCGCCCTGTTCCTGCACCCGTCGGCCTAAAATCGTGGCGTCTTCGCTGGCATTAAAGGCATAATCTGCGTTGGTGCTGTGCACTTCGGGTTGCGCCAACGCGATTTCTTCCACTAATTTGACCAATTCGGGATCATTATTCATATCCACCGCTTCGCCCATAATTTCCGTTTCATAGCCGACATCAAAGCCGATCGCAATGCCTTGCGCAATTTGCATGACCTGATCCGCCATATATTGATTGATGGCTTTATTTTCACCGCGTACTTCCAGCTGGATTTGCGCGCCGGCAGGAATGACGTTACGACCTTCTCCCGCTTTCAGCACACCGACGTTAATTCGCGTCATGCCTTCGCCGTGGCGGGCAATGCCGTGCAGTTGAGTTACGGCGTGGGCGGCGGCCAACAGGGCGTTACGCCCCAAATGCGGCGCGGCGCCGGCGTGCGCCGGTTTGCCTTTATAGCGGATATCGATTTTCGTCGTAGAAAGAAAGTTTTTCGGATTGGAAATCACTGTGCCGCTGTCAGCGCAAAAACCGATATGCGAACCGGCGAAATAATCGGCGTCGTCAATTACGCCGCTGGCCGCAATGGCCGCCGCACCGCGCACGCCTTCTTCCGCCGGCTGAAACACGATTTTTACTTTGCCGTTGAGCTTATCTTTATTTTGCGACAGCCAAAGCGCCGTGCCTAAGCCGATGGTGATATGCGCATCGTGCCCGCAGGCGTGCATAAAGCCGTCGTTAAGAGAACGGAAGCCGAGTTGATTCGGAATGTGCTGCGGATTTTGGGTTTCGCTGACATTGACGCAATCAATATCAAAACGCAATGCCACGGTTTTGCCCGCTCTGCCCGTATCCAGCACGGCAACGCAGCCGGTGTAACCGTCCATTTTATCCAGCCATTTTTGCTTAGCGCCGTATGCCAGCGCATTGGCTAGGCCTTGTTCTACCACGGTGGATTGGCGTCCGCGCACAAAATCTTCATTGATAATTTGTTTGCCCAGCAGAATTTCAAAGCCCATTTGTTCCAGATAGTCGGCGATGCGGGAAGTCGTCCAGAATTCGGACCAGCCGATTTCGGGGAAACGGTGGAATTCGCGGCGCCATTCTG
Source organism: Exercitatus varius (assembly GCF_029577735.1). NCBI lineage: Bacteria > Pseudomonadati > Pseudomonadota > Gammaproteobacteria > Pasteurellales > Pasteurellaceae > Exercitatus > Exercitatus varius. Next base: position 240,434 of record NZ_JARQTO010000001.1, read on the forward strand.
TAAGTTGGGATAAATCAACGTTCATCAGAGACTCCTTAAATAAAAAATATGATAAAAATCGACCGCACTTTTGAAAAGTGCGGTGCGTTTTTGCGTTGTTTTATAACATAAATAACGCAAGGAATAAGACGGCGAGCACCATGCCCGGCGCGGTGCGTTTCACCATTTCGACCGGACTGACCATAGCCAAACCGGCGCACACGATAGTTACGCCCGCAATCGGTGAGGCGGTACGTCCGATAGCGCCTGCGATTGCCGCCGCCATACCGAGGTTAAGGTGAGTATAGCCGAGTTCAATGGCGTGCGGCGTCACCGCGGTGTTAAACGCAATCGCCGCCGCATCGCCGGAACCTGTCACCAAGCCCATCAGGAACGGGCCGATAGTGGCGCCCCAACGCACGAATTCGTTGGATTGTTTGAGGAATTCAATGGCGGAATCAATGGCACCGGTGGATTTCAAGCCTGCCACGAACACGCTGGCGGCAATGATAATGCCTAACACGTTGGCGTAGGCGTTGCCCATACCGTTAAAGAATTCTTCGGTGATTTTCGCCGGTGAGATGCGGGTGACGATAATGCCGTAAATGGCGCCGATTAGCATTGCTTGCGGCACGCCCATTTTCGTCCACGCCAACCAGGATACGTCTTTTTGCAATGAAGTTCCGCCGATAACCAGGATCACTAACGGGACTAACGGCGCTAAGGCAAATAGCGGATTCACTTTGGCAAATTGGGTTTCGGATTCTTTGTTTTCGTTCAAATAGGCTTGTTTGTGTTCTTCCCCGTAATCTTTAAATAAAATCGCCAGCAAGGTGAGCATAACCGCTCCGATGGCGCCGGCGATCATGGTATAAGGCGCGTGGGAAAGGTTGACTTCGGCGATGGTTAAACCGGACATTTCGCTGATCATCGCCGAGTGAGAAGAGCCAGGGCTCATCATGGAACCGAAGGTTCCCGCCAAAATTGCCGCCCCTGCCGTGGCAGGACGCACGCCGGCACTTTTTAACACCGGTATCAAGGTGGCGCCCACTGCCGCCGCACAGCCTGCCGCGGAAGGAATCGCGATGTTGATAAAGAAAGTGATGACGGTTGCAATCGGGATTAAAAAGAATTTTAACCCGCTTAAGGGTTTGGTCAGCAAATGCACCAAGTGGGTATCGCATTGGGTGTATTTCATGACGTAAGCAAAGCCCATACTGGAACAGATCGCCATAATCAATCCGCCAGTGGTCATGGATTTGGCAAAGGCGTCTAACGCGCCCATCGGATTGAGGGTGAGAATGGACATTAGTAAACCGACACCGATTAACACGGTACGGGTTTCATATTTTTTTATCAATAAATATACGGTAGCGATAATGCCTAAAATGGCTATCAAAGAGTTTAATTCGGTCATAATTATTTTCCTTAGTAATGAAATGTCGTCTCGGTAGCAAGGGTGTCCATTGACATTTTGCCGCTGAATCTTAAAACGGCCCGTTCGCCCAACACGCGGGCTTGATCGCCCTGAATATGTAAAGCCGTGCCTTCCGGCAAGGCGTATACAAGTGCGCTCGGATTAACGGTTAAAAATTCTTGCAAACGCTCTTCACGACTTTCGCCGTTGTGACCTTGCATTTTACCGGAGATAAAGTGCGGATTGATTTGATGCGGAAACAGATTTAACGCATTGAAGGATGGCGGATAAGTAATCGGCATATCGTTGGTGGTCATAATGGAGCGGCCCGCCGCGACCGCACCGGCGCTCCAACCGAAATAAGGCGTGCCGGCATTCACCTTGGCTCGAATCGGTTCCAACAAGTGATTATCGTACAAGCCTTTCAATAAACAGAATGTATTGCCGCCGCCGATAGCAACGACATCCGTTCGTTCGATAATCTCCGCGTGTTTGGCGCTTCGGTGAACGGAAATAATCTCCATATTCAATGTGCTCAACACCTGTCGCACTTTTTGCTCGTATTCATCATAGGATTGACGAACACCCGCATAAGGCACAAAAGCGATGCTTTTGCCTTGATAAGCGGATAAAAATTGCCGCAACCAGGGAATAGTGTGAATTAAATAATCCGTATCCTTATATTTCGAACTACTCATAAGTAACATATTTTTCATATTTTAGTCCTTATTTTAGTGTTATTTTGTTGTAATGTAGGGCAAAGTTATTATGCAAGTTAACGCCCGAAAGGTGAAAAAGAAGATGTTATTTCCGTGATAAAGGTCACAAAATTAATTGAATAAGGAGGAGTCGTATGTCAATTAATCTGCCGCGCGTGCAGTCCATCCTGGAAAAATTAGCCTCAATTTCGTCCGAAACGGGAGAATTAACCCGTTTAGCGTTCAGCCGTGAAGATGAAGAGGCGCATCATTATGTGATTGAATTATGTCGTCAATATGATTTGGATGTGCGCCGTGATGAAATCGGTAATTTGTTTATTCGTAAAGCGGGAATCGAAGATCATCTGCCTGCAGTGGCGTTCGGTTCTCATATCGATACCGTTGTCAATGCGGGCAAGTTTGACGGCCCTTTAGGTTCGGTCGCGGGGCTGGAAATCTTGTTTCGGTTATGCGAACAAGGCGTGCAAACCCGCTATCCGCTGGAGTTGATCATTTTTACCTGCGAAGAATCCAGCCGTTTTAATTATGCGACTTTAGGCAGCAAAGTGATGTGCGGTATCGCTGATCAGGAAAGTTTAAGCAAACTGCGCGATAAACAGGGCAAGGGTGTAGAAGAAGCTTTGGCGGAAATCGAATTGGATTTTGCCAAGGTGAATCAAGCCAAACGTAAAGCGGAAGAATTTAAATGCTTTTTTGAACTGCATATTGAGCAAGGTCCGCGTTTGGAAAAGGAAAATAAAACCATCGGCGTGGTAACGGGCATTGCCGCGCCGATTCGCAGTGTCGTCAAAATCAACGGGCAGGCGGATCATTCCGGCGCCACCGCAATGCATTATCGCCACGATGCGCTGTTAGGCGGTGCGGAACTGGCGCTGGCAATCGAACGGGCGGCGATTGAAGCGGGACATTCCACCGTTGCCACCGTCGGTAATCTGACGGCAAAACCGGGCGTGATGAACGTGGTGCCGGGTTATTGCGAATTGCTGGTGGATATTCGCGGAATTCATACGCAAGCCCGCGAATCGGTGTTCAGCGCGTTGCAACAACAAATCGAACAAGTCGCCGCCAAACGAGGTTTATCGATTGAATTGCAACTGATTTCCAAAGACCAACCGGTTTTATTGCCTGAGCAAATGGTGCGACAAATCAGTCGGGCGGCGCAAGACTTAGGATATCGCTATGAAATTATGCCGAGCGGCGCCGGACATGACGCCATGCATATGGCGACACTGTGTCCGACCGGCATGATTTTCGTGCCGTCCAAAAACGGCATCAGCCACAATCCGCTCGAATTCACTTCATGGGACGACATTGAAGCGGGCATCAATGTGTTACAAAAAGTGGTGTTGGAACAGGCGGAAGCGGCGGATTAAAAATTAACCGCTGTTTTTTATCAAAAAACGTTTAAATTTTTGACCGCACTTTTTATTGGCGCCGAAGAATCGGCGTATAATCGGCGACAGATATTTCATCCGCTCACCGGATTCGGCGTAAATTTGAGGAAATCGACATGGCGACTAAGGTAATTTTCTATTTGTTAAATCAACGTTTTGTGGAAAATGAAAGCAAAATCCCCGAAGAAGCGAAAGACGTAATGTATTATTCGTTAGCTATCGGGCATCATGTGGGCGTGATTGATTGCTTTAAAAAATTGATCACGGCGGATTATGACGATTATCGCCAATTTGTGAATTGCTTTCCCGAAAACGGTGAAGCGCGCCGCAAGCTGGCGGGATTAATGAAATTCGGCGAAATCGTCATCGACAGCAGCCATGTGAATTTACTGGCGCGGGCGTTGGATGAAATTAAGCCGAATTTGACCGCACTTCATCGCGAATGGGCGGAAATTTTACTGGACACGCTGGTCTCCATTCAGCGCGAACCGGTGATGTATGTGATGGTAAAACGGAGAGACGAATAATGGCGGCGAAGAATGTGGTGCTCACGGTGGGCAACAGCATGATGGGCGACGACGGCGCCGGTCCGTTGCTGTATCAACTGCTCCGGGATAATCCGATTGAAGGCTGGGAAGCGGTGGACGGCGGTTCTGCGCCGGAAAATGCGGTCCATGTGGTGCGCGCGTTGCAACCGGAAAAGCTACTGATTGTGGATGCTACGGACATGGAGTTGGAAGCGGGCGCGCTGAAAATTGTGGATAAAACGTTAATCGGCGAGATGTTTTTTATGAGCACTCACAATATGCCGCTGAATTTTTTAATCGAGCAATTAGAGCAGGATATTCCGCATATTATGTTTGTAGGCGTTCAGCCGGATTTGGTGTCTTTTATGTTTCCGATTTCGGAAAAAGTGAAAAGTGCGGTAGAAAATTTGTACGTTTTATTGAAAGAAAATCGTCTGCATGAAATCGAATCGCTTTAAGGTTTAAATTGAAAAAACTTTGCGTTAAATCAAAAAGCCTACAATTTGTGGGTGAATGGTTCGAATTTAAGAGTATGATAACTTTTGTCGGCTAATCATTTTGAGTGATTAACTTATTGTTAACATTAAGCAGTAACAAGGACATCGCTATGAAAAAAGTTATCACGGTTTGTCCGTATTGCGCTTCGGGTTGTAAGATCAATTTGTTGGTGGAAAACAACAAAATCGTAGGAGCCGAAGGCGCGAACGGAAGAACCAATGAAGGCGAACTTTGCCTTAAAGGATATTTTGGTTGGGACTTTGTTCACGATACTAAAATTTTAACTCCTCGTCTGACTCAACCGATGATTCGCTATAAAAGAGGCGAAGCGTTTACGCCGGTAAGTTGGGACGAAGCCATTTCTTACACCGCCAAACGCCTTTCCGAAATCAAAAACAAATACGGCAATGAATCCATTATGGTAACGGGTTCTTCCCGCGGACCGGGCAACGAAGTGAATTATGTGATGCAGAAATTCGCTCGTGCGGTGTTAGGAAATAACAATATCGACTGTTGTGCGCGCGTTTGACACGGCCCTTCTGTAACAGGTCTGCTCAAATCGGTCGGAAACGGCGCAATGTCTAATTCAATCGTTGAGATTGAAGACACCAAATGTGTATTTATCTTCGGTTATAACGCTTCGACTTCTCACCCGATTGTGGCGAGACGGATTAATCACGCCAAAGCAAAAGGCGCGAAAATCATCGTTTGTGACCCGCGTAAAATCGAAACCGCACGTATTGCGGATATTTACGCACCGCTCAATAATGCAAGTAACGTCGCATTTTTAAATGCTATGATGAATGTGATCATTGAAGAAGGCTTGCAGGATCAAAAATTCATTGACGAACACACGGAAAAGTTCGATGAATTTCGTGAAATCATTCAATCTTACACGCCGGAATCCACTCAACACATCACGGGTATTGAACCTGAAATGTTGCGTGAAATCGCCCGCACTTACGCTAAAGCGGAAACCGCAACCATTCTTTGGGGCATGGGCGTATGTCAGTTCAAACAGGGTGTAGAAACCGTGCGCGCTCTGGCAAGTCTTGCCATGCTGACGGGTAATCTGGGTAAACCGAATGTGGGCGTGAATCCGGTGCGCGGTCAAAATAACGTACAAGGCGCGTGCGACATGGGCGCACTGTTCAACACGTTACCGGGCTATCAACGCTTGGATGATCCGGTCGCCATGGCAAAATTCGCCAAAGCTTACGGCATTCCCGCGATGAATCCGAAACCGGGCGTTCCGTTGAGTGAAGTACCGGAAGCCATTATGGAAGATAAAATCAAAGCTTTCTATATTATGGGCGAAGATACCTTGCAAACCGAGCCGGATATTAATGCGGTGAAAAAAGCCTTCGAAAAAGTGGAATTTCTGATTGTACAGGATATTTTCATGACGCAAACGGCGGCGGAGGCGGACGTGTTATTGCCGGCGACATCCTGTGCCGAACACGAAGGGGTGTACAGCGCGGCGGACCGGGGTTTTCAACGTTTCTACAAAGCGGTGGAACCTGTCGGCAATGTGAAAGACGACTGGCAAATCATCAGCGAAATCGCGACGGCCATGGGTTATCCGATGCACTACAATAACACCAAAGAAATTTGGGATGAATTGCGCTCGTTATGTGATTTGTACAAAGGCGCCACTTACGAAAAAATGGAAGGGCTGGGTTATATTCAATGGCCTTGTACTGATGAAGGCCCTGAAGATCAGGGCACCAGCTATTTGTATAAGAACCAGATTTTTGACCGTCCGAACGGTAAAGCGGAATTTTTCGCCTGCGATTGGGAACCGCCGATGGAATCGTTAACGGAGGAATTCCCGTTGATTCTGTCCACTGTGCGTGAAGTCGGGCATTATTCCTGCCGTTCCATGACCGGAAACTGCCGCGCATTAGCCGCGCTTGCGGATGAGCCGGGGTATGTTCAGATGAACGATCAGGACGCAAAAGAACTGGGCATTAAAAATCACGATTTGGTTTGGATTTCCTCATCGCGCGGAAAAGTGATTTCCCGTGCGGATGTGAGCAGCCGTACCAATAAAGGCGCTTGTTACATGACCTATCAATGGTGGATTGGTAAATGTAACGAATTAACCGCGGAACATTTGAATCCGGGTTCCAGAACGCCGGAATACAAATACAGCGCGGTGCGTATCGATAAAATCGAGGATCAACGTTGGGCGGAACAATATGTTGTTAACGAATACACCAAGTTAAAAACTCGCTTAAAAGAGACCGCACTTGCGGTTTGACGTTAGTCTTCGGTCGATTAGCGGGCGAGCTTTTATGTTCGCCCGCTTTTTTAACGACAAATTAAGATCCGTTAATTCATTTATTTAGTTATTTGCCCCGATTGCAAATTTGGTTATAATCTGGCTGCTTAACCGCATATCATTAATATATCGCAAGTTTTGTGTATAGGAAATGAGCAAATCAAATTGTTTGTCGCACTCAATTTCAGTTTTTTCATCATATACCTTTCTTGCAAATCGTTAACTTTTCTTAGGATTTAAGAACCTATGTTAGAGATTTGGCAACAGTTCAAACAAAACTATCTGATTAAATATTGGAATCCCGTCGCGGCCGTGATCGCAGCCGGATTGATTTCCGCCTATTATTTCGGCGTGACCGGCACTTATTGGGCAGTGACCGGCGAATTTACCCGTTGGGGCGGGCACATGCTGCAGGCTTTGGGCGTGGATGTTACGGAGTGGAGTTACTACAAAATTATCGGCATGGACGGTACGGTGTTTACGCGTGTTGACGGCCTGATGATTTTGGGGATGTTTGCCGGCTGTATTTCGGCGGCGCTATGGGCGAATAACATCAAATGGCGCAATCAGCCGCATAAACGCCGTATTTTTCAGGCGTTGGTCGGCGGTGCGTTGGCGGGATTCGGCGCGCGTCTGGCGATGGGCTGTAATCTGGCTTCATTGTTTACCGGTATTCCGCAGTTTTCCGTACACGCTTGGTTTTTTACTATTGCCACCGCGATAGGAACATATTTCGGGGTTAAATTTACCCTGTTGCCGATGTTTCGAGTGAAATTGCAGCTGAAAAAAGGTGCGGCAAAACTGGATGAAACGGATCCGAAACGGGCGTCCCGCCGTTTTCGGCTTGGCATGCTGGTTTTCTTCGCTTATTTTATCGCTTCGCTGTATGTGATGCAGTCTTCCGTTAAATTGGGATTTGCCATGCTGTGCGGTCTGGCGTTCGGTTTATTGATTGAGCGGGCGCAAATTTGTTTCACTTCCGCCTTCCGGGATTTGTGGGTAACCGGACGGGCATATATGGCGAAAGCGATCATTTTCGGCATTCTCGCCGGTACCGTCGGCGTATTTTCTTATATTCAGCTTGGCGTGCCTGCGAAAATCATGTGGGCGGGGCCGAACGCAATTATCGGCGGATTATTGTTCGGCTTCGGCATCGTACTGGCCGGCGGTTGCGAAACGGGTTGGATGTATCGCTCAATGGAAGGGCAAGTGCATTTTATGTGGGTCGGCGTAGGCAATGTGGCCGGTTCGACGCTGCTGGCATATCTATGGGACGATATTGCGCCTGCATTGGCGCTGGATTATGAAAAACTTAATTTACTGAAAGAATTCGGCCCGGTGGGCGGATTGCTGGTGAATTATGCGTTATTGATCGCTTGCCTAATTGCCGTGCTGTGGTGGGAAAAACGTTTCTTAGCCAAAGCAAAAGCCAAAATTGCCAACGCATCAATAAATTTAACTTAACCGAGAGGAGAACTTACTATGGCGTTTACCGTTATACAGAAATTGGATAAAGATCCGCGGGAGATTACTCCTGATTACACGTTGGACACTTTGGGCGAACCTTGTCCTTATCCAGCGATCGTCATGCTGGAAACCATGCCGCAATTGCAAAAAGGCGAAATTCTGGAATTGCTAAGCGATTGTGCTCAATCGATCAATAATATTCCGATCGATACTAAAAATCACGGTTATACCTTACTGAGCGTGGAACAGGACGGCACGAAATTACGTTACTTGATCCAGCGCTAAACAAATCGGAGAGCGGATTATAGGTTTTCACCTTGGCTGTCATTATCTCAATGCTATTTGACGGCCATTTCCTTAATTCGGAATTCGGTGCCGCTTTGGCGCTGCAGATGTACGCCTTGACAACGCGGGCAGCAATCCTGATAAGCCGCGACTTCTACTTCCTGCTGGCATTGCCAGCACCATGCGCGCACGGGGAGATGAACGAAATGCAGGCGGCAATGCTCGGCAACCGTATCTTTGCGCATAATTTCAAAGCAAAATTCCAACGCACTTTGTTCCACGCAGGATAACGCGCCGATTTCCAGCCAAATATCCGTAACTTCACGAAAACCGTGCTGCCGGTGTTGTTGCTCGATAATTTCCATGATGTTTTGAGTAAGAGACATTTCGTGCATAAAATCTCCTTAAAATTGCCCGCACTTTTTGTATAAAGTGCGGGCGATTTTTGATGAGTTTTTTTATCCTTTGTGCTTCATCGCCGGGAATAAAATGACATCACGAATGGACGGCGCGTTGGCGAAAAGCATGGCCAGGCGGTCGATTCCCAAGCCTTCGCCCGCCGTTGGCGGCAGACCGTGTTCCAGTGCGGTTACGAAGTCGTCGTCTTTGAACATGGCTTCATCGTCGCCCGCATCTTTCGCCGCCACTTGCGCGTCGAAACGTTCCGCTTGATCTTCCGCATCGTTTAATTCCGAAAAGCCGTTACCGATTTCGCGACCGCCGATAAATAATTCGAAACGATCGGTCACCTCCGGATTTTCGTCGTTACGGCGCGCCAGAGGCGAAATTTCCGCCGGATGCGCCGTTAAGAAAGTCGGTTGAATCAAATGATGTTCCGCCACTTCTTCAAAAATCGCATTGACGATCGAACCTAATCCCCAGGATTTCTGGATTTCGATGCCGAGTTTGGTCGCCGCCGCTTTGGCGCGCTCGAAATCGTATAAATCTTCTTTGACGATACCTTTTTCCGCGCCGTATTTGAGTACGGCATCGTGCATGGTGATGCGTTCGAAAGGTTTGCCGAAATCGAATTCGTATTCGCCGTAAGGCACGATTGTGGTGCCTAAAATATCAACGGCTAATTTGCGCAATAATTCTTCGGTGTTATCCATTAAATCGTGGTAATCCGCATAGGCCTGATAGTATTCAATCATGGTGAATTCAGGGTTATGACGCACGGAAACCCCTTCGTTGCGGAAGTTGCGGTTGAGTTCGAACACCCGTTCAAAACCGCCCACCACTAAACGTTTTAAGTAAAGTTCCGGGGCGATACGCAAGTACATATTGATGTCCAGCGCGTTATGGTGCGTCACGAACGGACGTGCCGCCGCGCCGCCCGGAATCACTTGCAGCATCGGGGTTTCCACTTCGATAAAGCCTTTGCCGATGAAGTATTCGCGAATGCCTGCGATGACTTTTGAACGAATCACAAAAGTTCGACGGGATTCTTCGTTAGAAATTAAGTCCAGATAGCGTTGGCGATAGCGGGTTTCCTGGTCGCTTAAACCGTGGAATTTATCCGGCAACGGGCGAAGGGCTTTGGTTAATAATTGCACTTCATGCGCTTTTACGGTGAGTTCGTTGGTTTTGGTTTTGAATAAGGTACCTTTGATTCCCACGATGTCGCCTAAGTCCCAGTTTTTTACATCTTCCGCATAAACGCCTTCGGGGAGGTTGTCACGGGCTACATAAAGCTGGATTTTACCGCTCATATCCTGAATGGTGATGAATGTGGCTTTGCCCATGGTACGACGGGTCATAATACGACCGGCAACGGCGACATGAAGGTCTTTTTCTTTTAATTGTTCGCCGTCCGTTTCATCGTATTGGCTATGTAAATCCTGCGCTAACGCATCACGGCGGAAGGTGTTCGGAAAGGCGTTACCTTTGGCGCGCAATGCCGCCAATTTTTCGCGACGGACCGCCATTTCACCGTGAAAATCTAATTCTGTATTTTGTTGTTCTGACATTTTTGGTTACCTTGTATTTGTAGCGGGCTTGCCGCCTCGCCGTTTACATTTTTTAAATATTTGATTGAATTGAGATAGAGTATGGGCGGATTGATCCGCCCTGAGGCTATAAGCCCGCTTTCAAACTGGCTTCGATGAAACGATCCAAATCGCCGTCCAACACCGCTTGAGTATTGCGATTTTCCACGCCCGTACGCAAATCCTTAATGCGGGAATCGTCCAGCACGTAAGAACGGATTTGACTGCCCCAGCCGATGTCGGATTTAGAATCTTCCAGAGCTTGTTTATCGGCGTTTTTCTTTTGCAATTCCATTTCGTACAGCTTGGCTTTCAACTGTTTCATACATTGATCTTTGTTTTTGTGCTGAGAACGATCGTTTTGACATTGCACCACAATACCGCTTGGAATATGGGTAATTCGCACCGCACTTTCGGTCCGGTTGACGTGCTGACCGCCGGCGCCGGAGGCGCGATATACGTCGATACGCAAATCCGCGGGATTGATTTCGATGTCAATATTATCGTCAATTTCGGGATAAACGAAAGCCGCCGCAAAAGAAGTATGGCGACGGTTGTTGCTGTCGAACGGCGATTTACGCACTAAACGGTGAATACCCGTTTCGGTGCGCAGCCAGCCGAACGCATATTCGCCCGATATTTTTACCGTCGCGGATTTTAACCCCGCCACATCGCCGTCGGACACTTCCATCAATTCGGTTTTAAAGCCTTTGCTTTCCGCCCAGCGCAAGTACATCCGCAACAACATTTCCGTCCAGTCCTGCGCTTCCGTACCGCCGGAGCCCGCCTGTAGATCCACGTAACAATCGCAGGCGTCATGCTCGCCGCTGAACATGCGACGGAATTCTAATTTGGCTAACTGTTGTTCCAGTTCCTCTAATTCGGCGACGGCTTCGTTAAAGGTTTCTTCATCTTCGCCTTCAACGGCTAATTCCAACAGACCGTCCACATCTTCCAGCCCTTGATCGAGCTTTTTAATGGTATCCACAACCGCTTCTAAGGAAGAACGTTCCTTACCCAAAGCCTGCGCTTTTTCCGGCTCGTTCCATACATCCGGCTGTTCCAGTTCGGCATTGACTTCCTCTAAACGTTCGACTTTAGCGTCGAAGTCAAAGATACCCCCTAAGCACATCGGTGCGGGAGGTTAAGTCTGCAATTTTGTGTTTTACAGGATTAATTTCAAACATTGTCTTGATTTCACTGAGAAAAATAAGGCGTGATTATAGGCTATTTCAGGCGTTTTTTCTACACCGTTTGCGGTTTAAATCGCGGATATTAATGAATCTTTCCTTGTACAATTATGCAATCCCGTTATAATTCGGGAATTTATTCAGGCGGATTCAGGCACAAAACAGGAAACGAATCATGGGAAAAACTTCATTTTTTTTGACCGCACTTTCGGCGCTGACGCTGTCCGTCAATGCGATGGCGGACGACGCGGCAATTCACAAAAATCTGAAAAAATTAGGCGCGAAACAAATTGAGATTAAACCTTCGCCGATCAAAGGGTTAAAAGCCGTAAATACGGAAGAAGGAATGTTATACGTCAGCGAAGACGGCAAATACGTACTGCAGGGAAAATTGTTCGAATTAACCGACAAAGGGCCGGTGGACGTGACGGCGAAATCCCTGATGGGCACGCTGGAAAGCTACAAAAGCAGCATGATTGTTTATCCGGCTAAACAGGAAAAGCACGTGGTGACGTTTTTTTTCGACACGTCATGCGTATATTGTCGCAAAATGCATGAACAGATTAAAGAATACAATGACTTAGGCATTACCGTCCGTTATTTGGCGTTCCCGCGCGGAGGCATGGATGAAAACGCGCACAGAATGGAAGCGGTTTTTACCGCGCCGGATAAGATTCAGGCGTTTAATGATGCCGAAAACGGTAATTTTCCTAAACAGCTGAAAATGCCGGATGTGGTGAAAAAGCATTATGAGTTGGGCGTGAAAATGGGCGTACGCGGTACGCCGAGTATCGTTACCGCAAGCGGCGAATTAATCGGCGGATATTTGCCGCCCGCGCAGTTGCTGGCGGCACTGAAAGAATAGCCCTTACCGCCTTTGGCTTGAAAAAAAGTCAGCACCGCCTATAATGGGCGGGAAACAGTTCTTTTTTGCTGTGGTATGAAAGGGAAGGTTTTTCCGTTTGATAAAATTTCGGCGGAACAATCTTAGGTATGCAGCATTGTGAATAGAAGATTGAGAAAAGCTGTTGTATTCAACGGCTTTTTGTTTTAAGAGTTATAACCATTCGTGAAAAAAATTATTCAACGACGTCCATTGCCGAACGGAATATCCGTTTGTAGCGATCCTTTGCTGGATCGGCTTTACCGTTCCCGTCATATCCAAAACGCACAAGAATTGGACCGCACTTTAGCCTCTATGCTGAACCCGAATTTGCTGTCCGGCATGGAAAGTGCGGTCAATTTATTAACGGAATTTCAACAACGCAAGATTGTGATTGTCGGTGATTTCGATGCCGACGGCGCCACCAGTACGGCATTGACGGTATTGGCTTTGCGCAGTCTGGGTTTCGCCGATGTTCATTTTTTAATTCCAAACCGTTTTGAACAAGGCTACGGGCTCAGTGTTGCGGTGGCGGAAATGGCGGTGCGACAGGGCGCCGAATTGGTTATTACCGTGGATAACGGCGTGTCTTCCCATGAGGGCGTGGATTATTTAAAACGGCACGGCGTAAAAGTGCTGATAACCGATCACCATTTACCGCCGGAAACTTTGCCCGCCGCCGATGCGATTGTGAATCCGAATCTGAACGGTTGCACATTTCCGTCTAAATCGCTGGCGGGTGTCGGCGTGGCGTTTTATGTCATGCTGGCGTTGCGCACTAAGTTACGGGAAATGGGACAATTTGATAGCAAAACTCAGCCGAATTTCACGGAACTTCTGGATATTGTGGCATTGGGCACTATCGCCGATGTGGTGCCGTTGGATCAAAATAACCGCATTTTAGCTTATCAAGGCTTGGCCAGAATTCGGGCGCAACGTTGTCGTTACGGCATTCAGGCATTGGTGGAAGTGGCGAATAAAGACATCCGTCAACTGACGGCCGGTGATTTGGGCTATTCCATTGCGCCGCGTTTAAATGCGGCGGGGCGGTTAGATAATATGTCCATCGGTGTCGAATTATTGCTGGCGGACTCCATGGAACAGGCGCGCGCTTTGGCGTTAGAGCTGGACGATTTAAATCAAACCCGCAAAGAAATCGAGCAAGGCATGAAGCAGGAAGCGCTGGATATTTGCCGAAATCTGACCGCACTTCGGCAGGAATTACCGCTTGGTGTCGTGCTGTATCAGGCGGATTGGCATCAGGGAGTATTGGGGATTCTGGCTTCGCGTATTAAAGATCAGTTTCACCGTCCCGTGATTGCTTTCGCGCAGGATAGCGACGGCGTATTGAAAGGATCCGCCCGTTCGGTGGACGGCGTGCATATGCGCGATTTGCTTGAACGCGTTCACAGTCGCCATCCCGATATGCTTCTGAAATTCGGCGGACATGCCATGGCGGCGGGATTAAGCATTCGCGAACCGTTATTTGAGCGCTTCCAGCAGGTTTTCAATGAAGTCGTGACAGAATGGCTCGGCGATGACGAACTAAAAGGTACGCTGTGGACGGACGGTGAATTAACGCCGCCGCAATTGAGTATCCAAACCGCCGAAATATTGCGTGCCGCCGGCCCTTGGGGACAGGCTTTTCCGGAACCGGTGTTTGACGGTGAATTTAAAATTCTCCAGCAACGGCTGGTAGGGGAGCGGCATCTCAAAATGTTGGTGGAACCTGCGCAAGGCGGGCAATTATTGGACGCCATTGCCTTTAATATCGATACTCGCAGTTATCCCGACCTTTCGGTGCATGCGGCAAAATTGGTTTATAAATTGGATATTAACGAATTCCGCGGTAATCGCGACGTGCAGTTGTTGGTGGATTATATCGAACCCGTGGCGAATGAGTTTAACGGAGCAAATCAGGCGAAATAAACGATGAAGTTCTGGCCTTATTTTTTATTACTGTTATTGATTCCAACCGCCTTTGCCAAAAATGCGGCGGAGTCTTCTCGTTTTGAAAATCCGCGCTTTAAGGACGGAAAAGATTATTTTTCCTACAGTTCGCCGGTTAAAATTGATGAAAAAACGGACAATAAAATTTTAGTACAGTCTTTTTTTGATTACGATTGCCGAAATTGTTCCGACGTTCAGGATGTATTGGAACTTTACGCCCAACTTAATTCGAACAGCGTCATGGTAAAAAATTACCCGGTTGCGTTACCGAAAGCGCAGTTTTCGGCGCGTACCTTTTACAGTCTTCAGGCGGTTGGACGGGAGGATGTGGCGGACAGTCTGTTGCTGGAAACTTCCGATAAGCAAATGTACAATAAATTATCAAAAATGGATAATTTATTGAAATGGCTGGAAAAAAAAGGTGTGGACGGGCGAACGTTCAAAGAAATGTATAATTCGCCGGAAATTGCCGCCGCCCTGAACGATATGGTGGAAATGACGGAAAAATACGGCGTGTTTACCTATCCTTTTGTGGTGATTCAAGGGAAATATGCCTTAACGAACAGTACTTTATATAATGACGATTACACCTTTGCGGTGATGGATTATTTAATTAAAGAATTAACGAGAGAAAAAGCGGAATGAAAATAGGGATTGTCGGTGCTATGGCACAGGAAGTGGAAATTTTAGCCGGTTTAATGACCGATAGAACCGTAACTAAAGTGGCAAGTGCGGTCATTTTTGAAGGCAAAATTGAGGGAAAATCCGTGGCATTGTTACAGTCCGGAATCGGCAAAGTTGCGGCTGCAATCGGTACAACCGCATTGTTACAGGGTTTCCGCCCCGATGTGATTATCAATACCGGTTCTGCCGGCGGCGTGGCTCAAGGCTTGAAAGTAGGCGATATTGTGATTTCCACGGAAACCGCTTACCACGACGCGGATGTGACGGCGTTCGGTTATGCCAAAGGGCAGTTGCCCGCTTGTCCCGCCACCTTCAAATCGCACGAAAAATTGACCGCACTTGCCGAAAAAATCGCGCAAAAACAAGGGCATAATGTGAAAAAAGGATTAATTTGTTCCGGCGATAGTTTTATTGCCGGCGGTGAACGTTTAGCGCAGATTAAAACGGATTTTCCGCAAGTGACGGCAGTAGAAATGGAAGCGGCGGCGATCGCCCATGTTTGCCATGTTTTCGGCGTGCCTTTTGTGGTGGTGCGGGCCATTTCCGATGCGGGAGACGGCGAAGCCGGCATGTCCTTCGAAGAATTTTTGCCCATCGCCGCCAAACAATCTTCCGATATGGTTTTGGGAATGTTGGCGGAATTGGAATAGCAATCGGTTTATTAAAAATAAAGCCTGTTGCATTTTAATGATTAAAATAGAAAATCACCGCACTTAGGTTATGTAAGTGCGGTGATTTTTTGTCGAGTTTTTTTAGCGGAAGATTAAGATTAAGCCAACGAGGCAACCATCACGGCTTTAATGGTGTGCATACGGTTTTCCGCTTGCTCGAAGGCAATATTCATCGGGCTTTCGAATACGTCTTCCGTCACTTCGATGCCGTTTGCCAGCGCCGGATATTTTGCCGCAATTTCCTGTCCCACTGTAGTTTCGCAATTATGGAACGCCGGTAAACAATGCATAAATTTCACGTTAGGATTGCCCGTGCGTTTCATCAATTCCGGCGTCACCTGATACGGCATCAGTAAATCGATACGTTCGCCCCAGGCTTCAATCGGTTCACCCATGGACACCCAAATATCGGTGTGCACAAAATCCACGCCGCATACCGCGCGGTCAATATTTTCCGTCACGGTAATGCGCGCGCCGGTTTCTTCGGCAAATTCCCGGCACATTGCGACCAAATTGTCTTCCGGTAACAAAGCTTTCGGTGCGCAAATGCGTACGTCCATGCCTAATTTTGCGCCGATTAACAGCAAGGAATTTCCCATATTATTACGGGCGTCGCCAATGTACACGTAACTGATTTCATTGAGCGGTTTGGTGCTGTGTTCAAGCATGGTTAGCACGTCCGCCAGCATTTGAGTCGGGTGGAATTCGTCGGTCAAACCGTTAAATACCGGCACGCCGGAATATTTGGCTAAATCGTTCACAATTTGCTGGCTGAAGCCGCGATATTCGATGGCGTCATATAAACGGCCCAGCACGCGCGCGGTGTCTTTAATGCTTTCTTTATGTCCGATTTGGGAAGAAACGGGATCGAGATAGGTCACGTTCGCGCCCTGATCATAGGCCGCAACTTCAAAGGAACAGCGGGTGCGGGTTGAGGTTTTTTCGAAGATCAGCGCAATATTTTTGCCTTTCAGGCGAGGTTGTTCCGTCCCGCTGTATTTGGCATGTTTTAAATCCCGCGCCAAGTCGAGCAGAAACTGGATTTCACGGGGCGTATGATGAACTAAGCTTAATAAATGACGGTTTTTTAAATTAAATGGCATTGCGTTTGCTCCTTGTATTGAATATGGGCGATATCTTATCGTTTTTGCCGAAGGGATTAAAGCGAAAAGTGCGGGCGGAATTTTAAACGTTTTTTTAGCGCAAAAAACTTCTTAAATTTTGACCGCACTTTTATTAAGCGGCGTTTGTTGTTGTAAAGCGAGCGCCCGAACGGTACGGGCGATATCCGCAGATTGACTAATGGAGGAAATCACCGCAACGCCGTCCGCACCGGAATCTCGCACGTCCGATACGTTCGTTTCGTTTATGCCGCCGATAGCAACGCAGGGCTTTGTCACGCCAACTCGGCGAACCTGACGAATGCATTCCAAACCGACAATCGGCGCATGATCCGCTTTAGATTGAGTGGCAAAAATCGGCCCGATACCGAAATAGTCGATATCCGGGCGATCTTTATTGGCCATCGCCTGTTCTAACGTATTGATAGATAAGCCGATAATGGGTTTATAAGCGGCGCGGGCTAAAATGCTTTCCACCGGCGTATCTTGTTGTCCCACATGAATGCCGTCCGCCTGAATGGACAAAGCCAGTTCAATATCGTCGTTGATAATGAAGGGAACGTTGAATTGACGACATAATTGCTGACATTGTCGTGCAAGCCGGCGTTTTAACGGCGGATCTTGCGCCAGCGAATTTATACCTTTTTCGCGGAACTGAAAGNNGCCCGCCGTTAACGCCCGCTGCAGAATATTGAGCAAATTTTCCGCCGGCGAACCGGTTAAATGGCGGCAATCTTGCGTTCCGGCAATAAAATAAACGGGCAGCATGGATCTGATGTTATTCATCTTGATAGCCCCAATGGTTTGTCGGTCCGTGTCCATGACCGATGTTTAACGAATGGCCAATCGCGGCGGAAATGTAGTCTTTCGCTATGCGGACGGCTTGTTCTATGCCTTTGCCTTTTGCCGTTTCCGCGGCGAGGCAGGCGGAAAATGTACAACCTGTGCCGTGGGTATGTCGGGTATCAATGCGCGGGGATTCCAGCACGAAATGATTTTGCGGCGAAAAAAACCAATCTTTACACCGCTCGCTTTGCGAATTTTCAAGATGGCCCCCTTTAATGATCACTGTTTTTGCGCCCAGTTCGTGTAAAATTTCTGCGGCATCGAAAACGGCCTGTTCGTTTCGGATTTTAATGCCGGTAATGATTTCCGCTTCGGGAATGTTCGGCGTGATGACATGCGCTTTGGGAATCAACCGTTTTTTTAAAGTCGTTACGGCGTTTCGTTGTAACAACGGCGAACCGCCTTTGGCAACCATGACGGGATCCAAAATAATATTCGGCAACGAATATTGTTCTAATCCTTCCGCTACACAGTCGATGATCTCGGCATTGCCCAGCATACCTATTTTCACTGCGGAAAGAGTGAAATCTTCCGCCACCGCTTTTAGCTGAGCCTGAATGATCGCCCGCGGAACGGGATGAATCGCGAAAACGCCTAAAGTGTTTTGTGCGGTAACGGCGGTAATGACTGAAGTGCCGAATACGCCGCGCATTTGGAACGTTTTGAGATCCGCCTGAATACCGGCGCCGCCGCCACTGTCGGAACCGGCAATAGTCAGAACTTGCGGTATGGTCATATTTTGCTCCTTATATTTCACTGATTCGTGCTTTATCGGCAAGTTGGAGCGCATCAATTGTCCCTAACCGATTGATAAAATTTATTGCAAAGGTGCCGGATTCACGGCTCAGATCCCGAGCGGCAAGTTCGCCGGCGACGGCGTACACCGCACAGGCTTCAATGCTGGCGGCAAAATAATCGGCGGGTTGCGCAACGCCTAAAAATGCACCGATTACGGCGCCCAATAAGCATCCCGACCCTGTCACTTTCCGGAATAACTGTGTACCATTTTGAATTTGGCGAACATTTTTACCGTCACTAATAAAATCGATTTCACCGCTTAAAGCGGTAATACATCGATATTTTTGTGCAACGGTTTTCGCAAGACGACTTAAATCGGCAGCATCGCCGCCGGTTACGGCATCGACGCCTTTTCCTTGCCAGTTTATTCCGGCCAGAAAAGCGATTTCCGCCGCATTCCCGCGGATTACGGCAAAATTAATTTCGGCCAGCAGTTGTTTGATGATTTTTTGCCGAAAGGCGGTGGCTCCGACGCCTACGGGATCTAATACGACGGGCACACCCGCTTTGTTAGCGGCCTTGCCTGCAATCAGCATGGCTTTGGCATCGGTTTCGTTGATTGTGCCGATATTAATCAATAGCGCTTGAGCGAAATTCTGAATTTCAGCAATTTCTTCCGGCGTAACGGACATAAAAGGCGAAGCGCCCAATGCCAGCAAACCGTTGGCGGAAAAATTGGTGACTACAAGATTAATCATGCAGTGAACAAGCGGCGTTTGGCTGCGAACAAGAGGTAAATAATGGGATTGCATAGCGTTTCCTTTCGTATTCAAAATGAAATTGACCGGCAATCTGGGGGAAAGGAAAAATTGATTTAATGGAAGGCGGCAGGCGATTCTGCCGGAAATCCGACCTTAGAAGGTTGCAATTAGTTTCCTACGCCAGTATTAGCTGTGTCAGGTTCACGGGTATTATCTCAGCCGCAAAATGCAGCACCCCGACTAATGGCGCTCAGTTTAATCCGATTTGAGCGAAAAGGCAAAACGACTTGTAAAAATTGTGAGACGGCTCACAAAAACAATGAAAAATTTGACCGCACTTTTACGTTACTCATCGCTTATCAAATCAATTTCCTGCTTTAAGCCGTAAGGCATATGACGCGGGCCTCGCACTGCGGAAACGCCGAATTGCGCCATTTTGGCGCGGGGAATCAATGTTTTGTCGTATTCTTTTAAGCAGCGAATTTTCATCACCCGTTTTATTTGCAAATGATCATGGCGTCGGCGATACGGAATGTTTACCTCCAACACCAAACATTTGTAACGGATTGCCGCCGTCGGCGCGGTGACATAAATATACACAATGTCGTCCGGCGCCACATTATTGCTTTGTTTCCAAAGAATTTCGCCGCCTTCGCGCAGATCTTTTTCCACATCATAATATTTCGGGTTGGCGGGCACGATCCATTCCGTATAACGGGCGATACCGAGCCGTTTTTTGGTTTGCCGGGTGGCGGTTAAATCGAAGCTGGCGTTTAGTAAAAAGAAAATTGTGTCATTATCCACCGAACCGTCGAGGCGGACGGTCAGCCAATGGGATTTATTCATGTGATAGGCAGGCAGAAAGCCGTCCTGGGCGAGGAATGTGCTGAGAATTTCCGGCGAGCATTTTACGTTCATGACATCGATGGCCTCCGTTCCCGCCAGTCCCAGTTTGGCTTTCGGTACGTTCATGACAATGGCGTACCATTTGCGATTATCCTGATGGCGCAAAACCGCGTAATCGGGATAGGTTTTCCATAAATATTCCGGCTGCGAACCGTATTGTGTCAGCACATAGTCGAATATTTGCCGTGTTAGACTTTTGTTTGCCATGTTTTCCTCCGTAACCGATTACGACAATAATATTTTACGCCTAAAAAACAAAAGTGCGGTCAAATTTAACCGCACTTTTTGAGGAAACGTATTATTTTTCCAGAAACAACGCCGCCGCACCGCGTACGCCGCCGGAATCGCCGTATTTGGCTTTTTTAATGGTCGGCACGTTGGCGCTGCGCATTAAATGGCGCGGCAGCGCTTTCGGCAGCGCTTCGTAGAGATAATCGAAGTTGGATAAACCGCCGCCGAGCACAATTAAATGGGGATCCAACACGGTGATAATGTTTCCGATGGAAATTGCCGCCAATTCTACAAAAAGTTCGACAAATTCGACCGCACTTTTATCGCCTGCGTAAAAATTATCGATAATTTCTTTGGCGGATAAAGCTTCGCCTTGCAGATCGCGATACAGCATTTCGAAGCCGCGGCCGGAAAGATAGGTGTCTAAACAGGCTTTGTTGCCGCAACCGCATTCGTAAATCGGCGCTTTATCCCAACCGAGCAGTTTCAGCGCGTGATAATTCAACTGAATATGGCCCAATTCGCCCGCCATGCCGATATTGCCCGAGTGAACTTTGCCGTTGAACACCAAACCGCCGCCGAAACCGGTGCCGAGAATTAATCCTAACACGAAAGGATATTGTTGATTTTCTTCGTCCCAGGCCTCGGACAAGGCGAAGCAGTTGGCGTCGTTTTCCGCCCGAACTTCGCGTCCCAATCGTTCGGACAGATCTTTTAAAATCGGTTTGTTATCGGCGATACGAATATTGGTGATTTCCGCGATGCCGGTTTCGCGATTGACGAAACCCGGCAAACCTAAACCCACGGAGCCTTTGCAACCGAATTTAGCATCGGCCTTTTGTACCAGATTCACAATGGCGGACAACCAGTCTTCATAGCTTTCCTGCGGGGTCGGCACGCGTTCGCTGTATTGTTTTTCCAATTTGTCATTGAATACGGCGAGTTCGATTTTTGTACCGCCGATATCAAATCCGTATAACATACATCTCTCCTTATATAAAAAACTTTGAAAATTTTAACCGCACTTTCCGTTTTATTCTTTGACGAAGATCGCTTTTTTTCGTAAATACCAGAAAATGCTGCAATTAATTATCCAGGCAATCAAGGTGCTGACCAACAGATCGATAGGATGGTGCATGCCGAGGCGTAAACGGCTGACAAGCATTAATAACGCCCAGAGAAAGGTTCCCGCCACTAAGAGTTTGGAGGTGGATTTGCATCGACCGTAAATTTCCGTGAAACCGACCGCCAGTAACAGCCAGGTGACGGCAAAAATAGTATGACCGGAAGGGAAAGAGTAGCCGGTTTCGTTTTCGCGGTGACGGCTTAACCAATCCGGGGTTTCCGGTTTGTCGGCATAGAATTGATTCACCAGCACTTCCCGCTGTTGACGCGGGTGATCATAGAAATATTCCGCGGAAACGCCGGATTTTTCCGTAAGTTCGATAATAAACGGACGGGGTTCGGCAAAAACGGATTTGGAAACGCTTTTAATGCCTTGGGTGACGCAGGTGGCGAGCGCCATCACAACGACCGCCAGAATCCACTTTTGACGGGTCGGGAAAATTGGAGCGAAAAGCAACGCAAACACAGCGCAAGTGATGACGGCATAAGGCGAACTGCCGGTTTCCGTTAGCCAATAAAGAAAATGATCAAATTGCGTAAGATGAGCGTCTCCGGCCCATTTCCAGGAAAAAATCCATACAAAAATTGGCACAAGACAGAGTAAAAACGTATATAATGACAGGCGTTTTAACATAAATACAGCTCCTAATGATGACGTCTTAATCAAATTCGGCATTCTATCATTAGTGCGGCAAAATCAGAATAAGGAATTTATTTATGGCAAAAATTCAGCGTGTGACTGAAGCCACTTTACCCACGGAATTCGGTATTTTTAAAATTGTGGGATTTGAATTTCCCGACACTAAAAAAGAACATGTGGCTTTGGTCATGGGCGACGTGGAAGACGGACAACCCGTGCTGGCGCGCATTCATTCCGAATGTTTAACCGGCGACGCTTTACACAGTTTGAAATGCGATTGCGGTTTTCAGCTTGCCAGCGCTTTGCGCCAAATCAGCCAGGAAGGTCGCGGTGTGTTGGTTTATCATCGTGAAGAAGGGCGCGGTATCGGATTAATTAATAAAATCCGCGCTTATGCCTTGCAGGATCAGGGAATGGATACCATTGAAGCGAATCTGGCGCTCGGCTTTAAAGCGGACGAACGCAATTTTTCCGTGTGTGCCGATATTTTTGAGCAGTTGGGCGTGAAAGCGGTGCGGTTGCTGACCAATAATCCGGCAAAAATCGAAACCATGAAAGCGGCGGGAATCAATGTGGTGGAAAGAGTGCCGCTGAACGTAGGCGAAAATCGCTATAACGTGGGCTATCTTGATACCAAAGCCAAGAAAATGGGGCATTACATCGTACATAATAACGAAAAACATTTTTTGGATTGCCCGCATTGTCAAGCTGAAATTCCCGCTGATGAGTAGGGAATTGATCTCGGTCAATTCCATCCGACGGGGTTAGTGCTATGCTAACTCCGTTTTTGTTTTTACAATTTTATAACAACGTTCATAACGTGGGAGAGCATTATGTGTACGACCTGTGGTTGTGGTCACCCGGATCAAGTTCGAATAGGCGAATTGCCTCATTCGCACGACCATTCGCATGAGCAAAGTGCGGTCAAATTACCGAACTTTTCGCATTCACATTTTCATTCGACCGAGCCGGACGAACATCAAAAACGATTGCTTAAGGTCGAGCAGGACGTGTTGGGAGAAAATAACCGACTGGCGGAGATAAATCGTCAATTATTTGAAAAAAATCATATTTTGACCTTAAATCTGGTTTCCAGTCCGGGTTCCGGCAAAACCATGCTGTTAACCGCCACTTTAAACGCGTTAAAAAACGACCGCACTTGTTACGTAATTGAAGGCGATCAGCAAACGGAAAACGATGCCGAACGCATCCGCGAAACCGGTGTGCCGGCAATTCAAGTGAATACGGGAAAAGGTTGTCATTTGGACGCCAAAATGATTGCCGATGCGCTGGTGAAATTAAAACCGCAGGCGGATTCCGTTCTGTTTATCGAAAACGTGGGCAATTTGGTGTGTCCTTCCGAATTTGATTTGGGCGAAAAAACAAAAGTAGTGATTTTATCCGTGACGGAAGGCGAAGACAAACCGTTG
This sequence comes from Exercitatus varius, assembly GCF_029577735.1. Taxonomy (NCBI): domain Bacteria; kingdom Pseudomonadati; phylum Pseudomonadota; class Gammaproteobacteria; order Pasteurellales; family Pasteurellaceae; genus Exercitatus; species Exercitatus varius. The sequence continues at coordinate 264,168 of NZ_JARQTO010000001.1, forward strand.
AAATATCCGCATATGTTTGCGGCGTCCGGTTTGATGATTTTAAGCAAAATCGATCTGTTGCCATATCTGAAATTCGACGTGGACAAATGCATCGAAAACGCCAAACGCATTAATCCGAATATCGAAGTGATTCGGCTTTCATCCGTCACCGGCGAAGGCATGCAGAATTGGCTGAATTGGTTAGGCAGAAATTAACATGCGGTTTGTTGATGAATTCCGCGCTCCGGAACTGGCCGCAAGTCTGGTACAACGGCTGAAAAAACTCATGAAAAATTTACCGCACTTTACGGCGGAAAATCCGTTATATTTAATGGAAGTCTGCGGCGGTCATACCCATACGATCTTCAAATTCGGGCTGGATCGTCTGTTGCCGCCGTCCGTTGAATTTATTCACGGCCCCGGTTGCCCGGTTTGCGTGTTGCCGATGGGACGGATTGACGTTTGCATTGAAATCGCGGAAAAACCGAATGTGATTTTCTGTACCTTCGGCGACGCTATGCGGGTGAAAGGACGCAAAGGTTCGTTGCTGGAAGCCAAAGGGCGAGGTGCGGACGTTCGTATTGTGTATTCGCCGTTGGACGCTTTAACTCTGGCGCGGAATAATCCGGATAAACAAGTGGTGTTTTTTTCCCTGGGTTTTGAAACTACCATGCCAAGTACGGCAGTCACGCTGCAACAGGCAAAAAAACAGGACGTACGGAATTTTCGTATTGTGTGTCAGAACATCACGATTATTCCGACTCTGCGCAGTCTGCTGTCGCAGGATCAAATCAAAATAGACGGATTTATCGCGCCGGGACATGTTAGCATGGTGATTGGTTCGCAACCTTATCAAACGTTGTGCGACCAATTTCATAAACCTTTTGTTATTACCGGTTTCGAACCGCTGGACATTTTGCAATCTATCGTGATGTTGGTGCAGCAATTTGCGGACGGACGTTGCGAAGTAGAGAATCAGTACAAACGTATCGTGCATGAGAACGGTAATGCTTTGGCGCAACGCGCCATAGCGGAGGTTTTTCAACCGAAAGCCCGTAGCGAATGGCGCGGATTGGGCGAAATCGAAGAATCGGGCGTGGAATTGACGCCGGCATATCGTCAATTTGATGCGGAAATTTATTTTCACAGTCAGCCCCAACGCGTGGCGGACGATCCCGATTCCCGCTGCGGCGATGTGCTGACGGGCAAATGCAAACCCGCCGATTGTCCGTTGTTCGGGACGGGCTGTAATCCTGATAACGCTTACGGCGCATTAATGGTGTCTTCCGAAGGCGCCTGTGCGGCATATTATCAATACCGCCGGGAATAAGCGCCCGCCGGGTTAAAACAAAGGTTGATGAGGCATACGAAAGGTATGCCTCAATGGTTTCAATTTTATTGCAGTCAATCACAAAAGGATTCTTATGACTGATTTTATCACCATGGCGCACGGCAACGGCGGTGCGGCAATGCAAAAACTGATCCGGGAATATTTTTTCGACGCGTTTAACAATCCCATTCTCGCGCAAGGAGAAGATCAGGCCCGCATTCCTTTAGATGAACTGACAAAGCGCGGTCAAAAATTAGCCTTTTCTACCGACAGTTTCGTTATCGATCCGATTTTTTTCCCCGGCGGCAATATCGGTAAATTAGCGGTTTGCGGCACGGCGAATGACATCGCCGTGGGCGGCGCGGTGCCAAAATATTTATCCTGCGGATTTATTTTGGAAGAAGGTTTGCCGTTGAGTGAATTGAAAACCATCATTCAGGCTATGGCGGAAACCTGTCAAAAAGCCGGCATTCAGGTGGTAACGGGCGATACCAAAGTGGTGCAAAAAGGCGCCGTGGATAAAATTTTCATCAATACCGGCGGCATTGGCGTGATTCCCGAAAATCTTGACTGGGGCGCTCACCGCATTGAAGCGGGCGATCAAATTATCATTAGCGGCACCATCGGCGATCACGGCGCGACGATTTTAAACTTACGGGAAAATCTCGGCATTCAGACGGCATTGCAAAGCGATTGCGCCGTGCTGACGCCGTTAATTGATTTGCTTCGTCCGATTGACGGAATAAAAGCCGTGCGCGATGCCACGCGCGGTGGCGTGAATGCCGTGTTGCACGAATATGCGCAAGCTCGAGACCTGGGCATGCGCATTGAAGAAGCGGCGTTACCGATTCGCAGCGAAGTTCGCGGAATCTGTGAAATTCTGGGGCTGGAAGCGTTAAATTTCGCCAACGAAGGGAAGTTGGTGATTATTGCCAAAGCTGAAAAAACAGCGGAAATTCTGACCGCACTTCACAGCCATCAATTAGGCCAAAATGCCGCCCTCATCGGCGAGGTGACCGAAGACAAAAAAGTGCGTTTGGCGGGAATTTTCGGACAAAGCCGTTTACTGGATTTACCCACCAACGAACCGTTGCCGAGAATTTGTTAAGATTTCATTAAAATCTGCGTCGCCATTCGTCGAAAGCATACCGGCTTTGAGACGCAGATAAAAAAGTGCGGTCAGTTTTTTCATTGTTTTTGTGATTATTTTGTTGGCATGTTCGTCAATTTAGCGACGGGGTTGAGGAATATTAAAGGTTCGTCGCCGATATTTTTCAAGGCATGAGATTGCCCCGGCCGGGCGATGGTAATGTCGCCGGCTTCTACCGCCGTTTCTTTACCGTTTCCGTCAGTAAATAACCCTTTGCCGGATACGATAATGTAAACGTCTTCGTTGTCATTGTGTTTGTGCAAACCGATTGACGCTCCTTTCGGCAGGGTAAGCCAGCCGATTTCTTTGAACGCATCCCGACTGTCTGTTTGGTGGCGAGTGAAAGCGAAATCTCCTAACAATTCGCCTTCGCCGCCTGCGGTTTTCTCACGATTCCATTTAAGCAAATCCGCTTTTTTGTACACCTGAACGGCGCGATTCAACTTGACGTCGTTTGCACCGTTTGCTTCCGCCGCAGCAAAACGGACGAAGCCGGCGGCAATCACAGCGATTAAATATAAAGATATTTTATTTTTCATATGAGCCTCCTGCGGGCGTTGGAATAACATTTTTCGATCAAAGTGCGGGCAAAATTTTCATTGTTTTTTCGACGGAGAATAAAAAAGAGCCGATAAAATACCCGCTCTTTTTCTCTTGATTTGATTAGCGTTCCGCTTTAAACAGACCGGAAGAACCTTCCGAATAATCCCGCGGCTGATGATCTTTCTCAACGGCGGCGGTGGATTTATCGGAATTCATAAAACTTTGCAGGAACAATCCTTTAGTTTTGGCATCCGGCATTAATTCGTCGGAAGATTTCGCCATATGACGGTAAATTTTCTGATAATCCTGCGCCAGCACTTTAAATAAATCGGCACTTTCCGCAAAGTGTTTTTCCAGCAATTCTTCCTGTTTTTGCAGGGCGGATTTGGTTTGTTGCAATTCGCTTTCGGTTTGCGCCTGTTTTTTAACCGAACCTTTGGTGAGGCGCAAAATGAGATAAGTTATGACAACGCCCACGCCGAGCCCAATGCCTGCGGCTTGCCACATTTCAGTCGTCCAGGTTTGCATAAATGCCTCCTTTTTTTATTTTTGTTTTATCATAACGGGAAAATCGGCGTTTGTCTTGTCTGACTTGTGGGTTATTTGCGGTAGATCACATTTCCGCCGAATGAAACGTAAACCGCCCGAACTTAAGGTGAATTTTCTAGGAAATGCGATTAGCCTATTAAAAAATATCTGCTCATATATTAATCATTTGATATACATTTCGTAAAAACTTACAATTACTTTACATTAGTTTACTTTACTTTGTTATAATTTACTTTATAGTTAAGCTAATTTTTTAAAATCTTAAAAACAGTTTTTTCTGACATAACCTGTCAATTTCATTTTCTAAAATTTAGAAAATTTTAATCCAATAGGAACCAATATGGCTGATGAAAAACTTGCTTTTCGACTAGCCGATATACTAATTCGTCTTAACCGAGGCGAACGGCTTAATGCAAAAAAACTCGCCGAACAATATAGCATTTCCGAAAGAACGATTCGTCGCGATTTAACGGAACGTTTTGCATTTCTGAATTGGAATGAAGATAAGCATCCTTATTATCAACTCGATCGTAAAAAACTCGGGCATTTAACACCTGACGATATTCAACGTTTTGCTAAATTTGCCAGTATCAGCCAATTATTTCCTAAAATCGATCGCACTTTTTATGAAGAAAAATTGTTGCAATCCGTGCAAGTGAAAGGCTTGCAATATGAAGACATCAGCCATTATGGAAGAGAATTTGATATGGTGAAAAGTGCGGTGGAAAATCATCGTGTTTTGATATTCAAATACAGCAAAAACAATGGCGAAATCAAACATTACCAAATTGCACCTTATTCGCTTCTAAACAAAAACGGTGTGTGGTATGTCATCGGTACCGACCAAGGCAAACAAAAAACCTTTTGTTTCACTCAAATGAGTCTGTTGCGCGAGCTTCCCGAAACCTTTACGCCCGACGAAAATTTGGTACGAAGCATCAAAGAAAACGACAGCTTATCCCACGGTAACCAACTCGCTGAAGTAATTATCCAAGTATCAAAATTTGCTGCACCTTATTTCTTACGTCGCAATTTATTGCCCAATCAAGAATTAGTGAGAAAACTCGACTACGGCGGATTAATTCTCGCCTGTCCCAATGTAAATGAAATGGATGTTATTCCTTTGGTGCAATATTGGATTCCGCATTTGGTGATTATTTCACCGCAGGAATTGCAGCAACAAATTGAACAAAAACTGCGTAACTATTTAACGATTGGCAGAATATTCAGAAAATAAATTTATTAAATATATGAACCTATTAATTGAAAAATTAAAATCCACTTGTTCTCAAAACACTATTGCTGATCTAAATCCAGCTGCAACTGAAAAAGAAATTGCCATATTAGAGTTATCTATTGGGGTAAAACTACCAGCAGACTTTAAGGCATATTTGAAAATACATAATGGACAAAAAAGAAATGCCGTGGGGATATTTAATTGGTTACAAGCATTATCTACACAACGAATTCAAAAAGAGTAGCAAATATGGAAAGACCTATTAGATGCTGGAGAATTTAAAGATGTTATAGGAAATAGTTCACCTGAGATTAAAAATTCTTGGTGGAATATATCTTGGATTCCAATTACAACTCATGGCTATGGTAACAATATATGTATTGATCTTTCTCCTACTGAACTAGGACATAAAGGACAAATAATAGAAATTTGGCATGATGATGATTTAAGACAGATTCTGACAAATAATTTTACTGAATGGCTAAAGTCCCTCATTTGAAGGAATAAAATATGAATACTAAAGAAAAAACATTAAAACAAAAGCGATTAGAGCAATTATTTCAAGAATGCCAGGATACTGTTATTTCGCAAACTCTTAGTGCTCTAGGATTGTGCAAAGGTATGTTTACCGATCGTGATGGAGGTAATGTAACTACACTAAAAAATTTTAAGCGAGAAGATAATAGTTACGTTCATGAACGAGATCATGCTAGCTATGAACAGGCAAACAAGAAGTTTGAACGTTCTGATTATACTGATCGCGCTTGGAATGAGAAAAAAGCAAAGTACAAAGCAGGTGGCATTGACAAATATACTGGGAAAGAGTTTGAGGATTCTACAAGTGTAGATTTGGATCATATTACTCCATTAAAAAAAATTGATTCAAATAAGAAATATCATCTTGCATATAATACAGGTACGGATAGCGGTAGAGAAAGATTGCGAGATATTGCAAATAATGACCAAAATCTTGCACCTACCAATGCCTCAATAAATAGAAGTAAAGGAAAGAAAACTAACTCTGAATTCCTTGAATCTACACCGATCGAAAGAAAAAAAGAATTAGGTGTAAATGATGAATTAATGAAAAAAGAAGAAAAAAAATCTCAAAAATATATTGAATCTCAAGGTAACAAAGAATTATTAAAAAAACAAACAAAAGAAATCCTTTCCTCAGGTGGAGAACAAGCCATAGATATGGGAGTTAAGCAAGCATTCAGCTCACTAATGATTGAAGTTATAAATATCACATTTAATGAAGTTAAAATTATTGTAAGAGATGAAAATATTTTAGATAAGAAATCACTAAAACAGTTCAATAATAGAATAAAAAGAAATATAAGGGCTTTTATCTGTAAAGTTCCCGATATATTGAAAGATAGTATAAAAGGTGGAATTAGTGGTTTTCTGAGTAATCTATTTACGTTTATTATAAATAACTTTATTTCAACTGCTAAAAAAATAGTTACCATGATACGTGAAGGCTTTCGAGCTATTTACCGAGTATTTAAAATGATATTTTTTCCACCGGAAGGTATGAGCAAAACAGAAATATGGGCTAATGCTATAAAATTACTATCAACTACGCTTATTACGACATTTGCATTAACTTTTACAGATACAATTGCAGCTTTCTTAACTGTTAACTTACCAATATTGACACCTATTGCTGATGTAATAGCATCTGTATTTATAGGAATCATAAGTGGTTTAGCAAGTGCTTTAATTAGCTATCTTATTGACTCATTGTTAGATAAATTTATAGATCGGCATGATGAACAAATGATGGATATGTTGCTAGAACAAAGCGAAATAAGAGAAAAACTGGTTACAGATCTAATTACGTTCATAAATACTAGCGAGAAAAGTGTCCAGGTTTATACTCACATAATTCAACGCAATCAACTTATTTGTCAAAATTTTGCAACCATAGAAAATAATAATACTGTAATACATTCAGGCATAAGTCAATCAGTTAAGAAAATTCAAAAAGTAACTGAGCAAACAAAATCACAAATAACTAAATCCATAGAAACTGTTAATTCTATTGAATCCAGCCAAATAGATATAGAAATATTTTTAGCCAATTATTAGGAATACTGATATGACTCAACTGACAACTCAAAAAAGCAATATGGTAGTAACTGCTCTTTCAAATATTGATATTCCATCAAATATTCTAGAGCAAGTGAATATTTCAGAACTTGTACGTGAAATACATCAAAGTCAGCAAGATGTTGTTTCTAGTAAAGATGCGCTTGTTAATGCTAGAGAAGAAAAAGAAAAAGGTAGTTTTTGGGAAAACTGGTGGTATAATCGAGATGATGCAATTAAACAAGCGAATGAAAACCTGTCTATGGCAGTTGGTGATTTATCATCTAATTCATCAAAATTAATGGTAGTTAATACTGCAATTTCTAAAGTTTTACTTGAGCAACAATCTCAACTTGAGCAGCAGCAAATGAGATTAAGTGAGCAAGCTTATAAAATCGAAAAACAAAATTATGAAATTGCCGAGCAACAAGCAAAACTCGATCTAGCTAATCAAGAACTGGCAGAACAACAAATTAAAATAAATGAAGCAAACAAAGGGTTAATGGAAGCTAAGGGAATCACTCAAGAGCAAGCATTAAAATTAGTCAATATTGTTAAAAGAACCGAAGCCCTGGAAGATGATTTTAATGCTAAAATTTCCATATTCCAAGAAAACTTTGAGAATAATGTAAATGAGATTAATAATTCCAATGTAAAATTACATGAAAAGTTAAATAACACTGTAAAAGAAATTGAAAAATCATTAATCAGTTATATTGATAATAAAAATGATAAAATTACATTTGAACTATTACCAAATATAATACAAGACATAACATCAATAAATAACCAGTTAGAAAATATTAAAAAAAGCAAGAAAATAATTTATGATTTAGTGGCTAAGAATAGTAAAAGATATAAAATGTTTTCTTGGCTATTACTAATATTATTTATGATGGTAATTATTCTAAGTGGAATAAGTTACTGCTTAGTAAAAGGTATTGCAGTTAATTTTTAGTAACTAAGCGGGTATAGCCTGCTTTTCTTTTAAATTTATCGAAATATAATTTTTATAAAAGTTATTAAAATGCCTGTGGTTCATCAGCGAGATCGACATCGATTGTGCTATATTGCACGCTGCTTTTTTACATCAGTAAAATGAATGATAGAAAAACGTGCTATTCCTTCAGATTTAAATTGATATTCACGATAAGCTGTATCAGCCAGTTCTTTATCAATCACATCTCTAACATTCTCAAAGATGTGATTATTATAGAAAAATTGGTTTACACGTTAATCGTCTTTTGCTACAAGATGATAAGTGAGTTTTTGTGTGTTAGGTTCATCATCAATAAACCCACATTGACAAATTAGCCTGTTTCGATATAAGAGCGATATTTAAAAAACTATGTAAAATTGGAGTTTTCATTGAACGTTGTTTTAATAATTAGGTTCTAGAATACGTGTTCATATTTTTCATTTTTACTTCCGTGAATTCTAGAGTGTAATCCTGTTTTATTGGTGACGTAAAGTGTGAAAGCTATTTTGTTGTGTATTATGCTTTATGCTTATATATTGCAGTATGTTTATGCAATTAGATTTAACCTTTCTTTAAACAAGAGGTCATCAAATGTGTTTGTTAAAAATAACAGAAAATTTAACCGCACTTTTTCAAGAAAAAAAGAATGCCAAATTGTTGAATGATGACTTTTCATTGCGTATTCACCGTTCATTAAGTTGGTTGCGCAAAGCTGCGGAAACGGAAGATTTGGATACGAAATTTATTTATCTTTGGATTGCATTTAATGCGGCTTATGCGCGTGAATTGAATAATATGGGAACAAAAGATCGCGTGGTATTTAATGAATTTTTATTGCGGATTTGTGCTCATGATGAAGCTCAAAAGATCTATCATTTAATTTGGGCAAAATTCACAGGATCCATTCGTTTGTTAACATCCAATAAATATGTTTTTCAGCCGTTTTGGGATTTTCATAACCAAAAAATTAGTGAAGAAGAGTATGGTAAAGCCAGAAATAAAGATCGTGAAAAGTTGTTATTATCCTTTAAAACAAAGAATACGGAACGTTTGCTGTCGGTGCTATTTGAGCGTTTATATACATTACGGAATCAAATTTTACACGGTGGAGCTACATTTAACAGCCGAGTAAATCGCGATCAAATTCGTGACAGTAACGATATTTTGACAAGCTTAATTCCTACTATGTTAGAAATTATGTTACGCAATCATAACGCTATTGATTGGGGTAAACCGTTTTATCCTGTTGTAAACTAAAAATGGCGCATTTGCGCCATTTCTTGTGGAAGATTGTTTAGCAATCAATCCTAATAGTTTAGTCGTTCACATTATAGTGAATTGTTTCTCCATTATTTGGTTATAAAGATTATTACTTTTAATCAATAGGCGGAATATAAGTGCCGTCGGCGATGGCGTCTTTAATCCGATCGGCTTCCGCTAACACCAAATCCAGCAGCGCTTTCACGTCTTCCAGCGTGGCAATCGGGCTTAAAGTCGTCATTTTCAGCGATTGTTTATCGCCGACTTTGGTGACGCCGATATTGGCTTCGCCGCGGGCGAACAGCTCATCCGCCACATTTTGGTTTAACGCATCCAGCCATTGCGTCGGATAACCTTTCGGATTTACCCGGAACAGCACCGCGGCAAATTGAGTCGGAACCAGCATTTCCAAGCCTTCGGCGGCGTGAATGTAGGATTCCACTTGTTTGGTGAGTTTTACGCCGTGATCAATCATGGACGCGTACAAATCTTCGCCTAAAGCTTCCAGCGTGAACCATAATTTTAAGGCGTCGAAGCGACGGGTGGTTTGCAGCGATTTAGACACCAGATTAGGTACGCCGTGTTGTTCGTCGTATTCGGAATTCAGGTAATCCGCTTTGTAGTCGATGAAACGATAGTTCGCCGGATCATTCAATAAAAACGCACCGCAGGAAATAGTTTGGAAGAAATGCTTATGAAAATCCAGCGTGACGGAATCGGTGAGTTCGATACCGTCTAGCAAACGGCGATAATCTTTTGATAACAACAAAGCGCCGCCCCAGGCCGCGTCTACGTGTAACCAGGCTTTGTGTCGGTCGGCCAGTTTGCGGATGGCTTTCAAATCATCAATGGCGCCTGCATCGGTGGTGCCTGCGGTTGCCACGATACAAGCCGTGATTTTGTCTTCCGTTTTAAGCTGATTCAGCGTTTTTTCAAGCTCGGCGATATCCATTTGCGCGTTGGCATTGGTCGGCACCGTGACGACGGATTGAAAGCCCATGCCCATCATCGCCATATTTTTTTGTACGGAAAAATGGGCGTTTTCAGAGCAAACCACTTTGATTTTTTTCAATGCGTCTGCCGGCAAACCGTCGCGTTGAACGGACCATTCGCTGCCGTCTGCATTCTTCCAGTTGTTCGCCACCGCCCAATCGCGCGCGAGTAACACGCCCATCAGGTTGGATTGGGTGCCGCCCGAAGTAAATACGCCTGAAGTGCCTTTGCCATAGCCGACTTTTTGACGAAGCCAGTCGATTAAATGCTCTTCCATAATGGAACCGGCCGGGCTTTGATCCCAGGAATCCATGGATTGATTGGTCGCATTGATTAACACTTCCGCAATTTGGCTGGTCACCATAGTCGGGCAGTGTAAATGGGCGAGCGAATGCGGATGGTGCACTTTCAAACTCGGATTCAAAAAGATTTCCACCAAATGATCCAGCGATTTTTTTATGCCCAGGCCGTCTTTGCTTGGGTTAAAACCGCCGATAGTCGCGCGTAATTCTTTGATTGAACCGCCGGTGTACATTTTTTCGTTTTTAAGCCAGTGGGAAACCGCTTTTACCGCGTCCTTCATCGCCGTTTCATAATCCGCGACGGATTGCGGATCTCTGCAAAAAAGCGATTGTCTGTGTTTCGAAATATCTGCCATATTATAGAATTCCGTATTTCGGTCGCAGGCGTTTATCAGCCTGCCGATTCATAATAAAAGGCGAGCCGGCAAGCCCGCCCGCAACAATGACAAGCGGCCGGATTTCCGCAAAAAACTTGCGAAAATTCGACCGCACTTTTAATTAACCGCGCACCGCTTTAAGCGCATCCGCCACGGATTGTTTGAAGCGTTTGATAAATTCTTCGCATTCCGCCTGATTAATATTTACCGCGCAGAGAATTCGCACCACATTACCGTTGCGTCCGCCGCGTTCCAACAATAATTTATTGTTAAAACAGGCTTTTTGAATCGCCACCGCTAATTCGGTGTCCTGCGGATAGGCGCCGGCGTTGTCTGCGGGCTTGCGTTCGTCCACGATGTCGATACCCATCATCAAACCGCGGCCGCGCACATTGCCGATACAAGGGAACTCCCGACTTAATTCGCGCAATGCGCCGGTTAAGTATTCACCGCGTTCCTGGGCGTTTTGCGCCAGATTTTCTTTACGCATGATTTTCAGCGAAGCGTAACCCGTCGCCATGGCTAATTGATTGCCGCGGAACGTTCCGGTGTGACCGGCGGGCTGCCAGGCGTCAAATTCTTTACGAATGGCTAAAACCGCTAACGGCAGGCTGCCGCCAATCGCTTTGGACATCACCACAATATCCGGCTCGATACCGGCATGTTCAAAGGCGAACATTTTACCGCTGCGGCAGAAACCGGCCTGGACTTCGTCCACAATCATCAAAATACCGTGTTTTTGCGTGACTTCACGGACTTTTTGTAAGAATGAAACAGGCGCCGGCACGACGCCGCCTTCACCTTGAATGGCTTCTAAGATGACGGCGGCCGGTTTAACCATGCCGCTTTCTACGTCTTCGATAAAGTTTTCGAAATAGCGTTCAACCGCTTTAGCACCCGCTTCGCCGCCGATGCCGAACGGACAGCGGTATTCGTGCGGATATGGCATAAATTGCACACCCGGCATGAGGTTTTGTACGGCATTTTTGGCACCTAAATTACCGGTTAGGGATAAGGCGCCGTGAGTCATGCCGTGGAAACCACCCGAGAAAGCGATGATATTACCGCGGCCGGTATAGGTTTTGGCCAATTTGATTGCCGCTTCGTTGGCATCGGCGCCGGACGGGCCGGTGAATTGTAAAATATACTGATCTTTCGGGAAGAACGATAATAATTCCTCCGTGAAAGCGTCTTTCAACGGTGTGGTTAAATCCAAAGTATGCAACGGCAAACCGCTGTCTAACACGTCTTTAATGGATTGCATTAACACCGGGTGATTATGGCCTAATGCTAATGTTCCTGCGCCGGCTAAAAAGTCGAGATATTCGTTGCCTTCAACGTCCGTGACCCAGCAACCTTGCGCTTTGGCATAAGCAAAAGGAAGTTTGCGCGGATAGCTGCGAACGTTGGATTCCATTGCATCCTGGCGATCTAAGAAATGTTGATTGGAAGCAAGAACGGCTTGAACTGGCGTGATAATTGTCATTTAATATAAACCTTCTACGAGAGGTGAAAAAAATAAGTCGGGTGCCTTGCGGGAAGCCTAAGCTTTCTGTAAAAACAGACGCCATGGGGCATTTGACTCGCTACTTATTAAAAAAAGCGTTTCAGCTTTTTTATCTTTCCCCAACAGGACGTTGGATGAGATAGTTTTTAAAGTGCGGTCGAAATTGACCGCATTTTTTAAACGGTCATATGATAGCGACTTTTAGGGGAAAGGAAAGCGTTTTTTGATCTTTTACGTTAATACGACGTCGATTTCACCCTTCACGGCAATAAAAGAAAAATTTTGTAGAAAACTACTTGCCAGTGGTTCAAATCCCCGATACAATGCGCGCCGTATATCGCTTCGGTGGTGGAATTGGTAGACACGCTGTCTTCAGGTGGCAGTGTCCTCAGGATGTGCGAGTTCGAGTCTCGCCCGAAGCACCAAATCACAAAAAAGAAAACCGCTTGTTAAGCGGTTTTTTTGTTTTGAGGCGACATAAACCGCGGGTGACGTTTTTTATATGAACTTTATCGCATTCCGGCGAAATGTTCCGAAAATTGAACCGTTTAAAAAATAAAGCGAATTTTGCCCGCACTTTTGTCGAATTGTTTATTTTATGGCTGGCATTCGTCCGCCGTTTTATGTATAATCACGCGACCCTGTGAACGGTGCGGTTTTCCCGCCGCCCGTTATTTTGTCGAGATCACACTCGAAGGGGTGCTGATTAAGATCATGGTTGTACTCGTGAGAGTACTGGGTATTAATATCAAATATTGGTAATTAAATTAATGAAAACTTTTGTAGCAAAACCGGAAACGGTTAAACGTGACTGGTATGTAGTAGATGCGACAGGTAAAACGTTAGGTCGTTTAGCAACCGAATTAGCGCGTCGTCTTCGTGGTAAACATAAAGCCGAGTACACTCCGCACGTAGATACCGGTGATTACATCATCGTGATCAATGCGGACAAAGTCGCGGTAACCGGTCGTAAAGAAACCGATAAAGTTTACTACTGGCACACAGGCTATGTAGGCGGCATCAAACAAGCGACTTTTAAAGAAATGATTGCTCGCCGTCCGGAAGCGGTGATTGAGATTGCGGTTAAAGGTATGTTGCCGAAAGGTCCGTTAGGCCGTGCAATGTTCCGCAAACTGAAAGTATACGCAGGTTCACAACATGAACACGCTGCGCAACAACCACAAGTTTTAGATATCTAATCACGGAGCAGAAAAATGACAGCAGCAAATCAAAACTACGGCACAGGTCGCCGCAAAAGCTCTTCAGCTCGTGTATTTATCAAACCGGGCAATGGTAACATCACCATTAACCAACGTTCTTTAGAGGTGTACTTCGGTCGTGAAACTTCTCGAATGATCGTTCGTCAACCTTTAGAATTAGTTGAATTAACTGATAAATTAGACCTTTACATCACTGTTAAAGGTGGTGGTATTTCAGGTCAGGCAGGCGCGATCCGTCACGGTATCACGCGTGCGTTAATGGAATATGATGAGTCTTTACGTCCGGCGCTGCGCGCAGCAGGTTTCGTTACCCGCGACGCCCGTCGTGTTGAACGTAAAAAAGTGGGCTTGCACAAAGCACGTCGTCGCCCGCAATACTCAAAACGTTAATTTTATATTACGTTTGTATTTCAAGAAATTGCAGTCCGGAAGGGCTGCAATTTTTTTATATTTAATTCAGGATAAATTCAAAAATAACTTGGATAACTTGGAAATCAATCGGTAGTTTATGCTAAAATAGCAAGATATTTTTTAACCTGATTTCAGAACGGCCGGAGAGAGGCTGTTAACTTATTTTTATATCGTCAGCGGAGGAATAAATGACCAGTGCGGCAAATAAACGTTCAATAATGACTCTTTTTTCTAATAAATCGGATATTTATTGCCATCAAGTGCGTATTGTCTTAGCGGAAAAAGGTGTCGCTTATGAGACGGAAAATGTCGATCCCCAAGCTGTATCGGAAGAATTAATGGAATTGAACCCGTACGGCTCACTGCCTACATTGGTTGATCGCGACCTGGTGCTTTATAATTCGCGCATTATTATGGAATATCTGGACGAACGTTTCCCGCATCCGCCGTTAATGCCGGTTTATCCGGTTGATCGCGGTAAAAAACGGTTGTTAACGATGCGTATTGAACAGGATTGGTATCCGACGCTTGAAAAAGCGGAAAACGGCACAGCGGCGGAACGTGCGGAAGCATTAAAACAACTAAAAGAAGAATTTCTGGCAATCGCTCCGATTTTTAATCAATATTCCTATTTTATGAATGATGAATTTAGTTTGGTTGATTGCTACATTGCGCCGTTACTTTGGAAATTAAAAGAAATGGGCGTGGAGTTTACCGGCGCCGGCAGTAAGGCGTTGAAAGGTTATATGGAACGTATCTTCACCCGCGATTCTTTCATGCAATCTATCGGCAGCGTCGCCCCTAAAAATTTAATGGATGACAAATAATGGAATTCAAATCTTCGCCGAAGCGCCCTTATTTATTACGCGCCTATTACGATTGGTTGCTGGATAACGGATTTACGCCTTATCTTGTGGTTGACGCCACTTATTATGGTGTGGATGTGCCGCAGGAATATGTTAAAGACGGGCAAATTGTGTTGAATCTTTCGGAAGGCGCGGTGGGCAATCTGGCGCTCGGCAATGACGCCATTGAATTCAGCGCGCGTTTCCAGGGTATTCCCCGTAATTTATATATTCCCATGGGGGCGGCGATTGCGATCTATGCCCGTGAAAACGGTGACGGCGTGATGTTTGAACCGGAATCGATTTATGACGAATTGGATAAAACGCAGCTTACACCGGTGAAAAGTGCGGTAGAAAAATCGAAAGAAAAATCCGTAGCGAAAAAAACGTCATCGGATAAAAAGTCCGCATCGCATTTGCGTATTATTAAATAATCTAGTTGCGGATTAAAATAAAAAGAGGCGTTTGCCTCTTTATTTTTATGTAAACAACTGTTTCCAAACCTGTTGGATAAATGACCGCACTTCCGAAAATTCGGAAGCGGGCACAACAGACGGTTCACCGAGCAGATTCAAATGATGAATTCGGTTGCGCAGACTGGTATAACAGTCTTTCAGGTTTTCCGCCATATCCAACGACATCACATTGTTGCTTGCCATCACATCAAAAATTCGGACATTATCCGACCAATAAGCCAGATCAACATTTTGCGGCGCATTGGCAAGCACCAGATATTGCGCGATAAATTCAATATCGGTAATGCCGCCTGCATCGGTTTTAATATTGAAACGGGTTTTATCCGTATTCGCCAAATGTAAATACATTTTTTCGCGCATTTCCCGTACATCGGTTTTGAGCTTATCCAAATCGCGGGCGGCCGACAGCACTTCCCGACGAATGCGGTTAAATTCCCGGCGCAGATTCGGTTCGCCGTAAACCGCTCGGGCGCGAACCAACGCCTGGGTTTCCCATGTCCAGGCATCATTATGTTGATAATGCTCGAAAGCTTTCAGCGAACTGCATAATACGCCGGCTTCGCCGGAAGGACGCAGGCGCATATCGACTTCGTACAAAATCCCCGCACTGGTTTTCATGCTGAAAATACTGACAACTTTCTGGGTAAGACGAAGATAGAATTGGTTAATATCGATTTGTTTTTTGCCTCCGACCGTATAGCCTTCGCGGCCATCGTACAGACAAACCAGATCCAAATCGGATTTATATCCCAATTCAATGCCGCCGAGTTTGCCGTATCCGATCACCAAAAATCCTTTTTCGCCCGTCGCCAAATGTTCCGGTACCCCGAACCGCGTTGTCATTTGCTGCCAGGCCAGATTAACCACCGCCGCAATAATGGCTTCCGCCAGATAAGTGAGGTGATCGCTGACTTTCATCACCGGCAGCGCACCTAAAATATCCGCGGCGGCAACACGCAACAAGGTCGTTTGTTTGAACTGACGCAGAGCATTGATGTATTGTTCTTCGTCATCTTCAGGCAGACGCAGCAAATATTGTTGCAATTCGGCCGGATAATTTTCAAATGACGGTAAATCCAGCAATGCTTTACGATCCAATAATTCGTCCAATAAAATCGGATGGCGTGCCATTTGTTTGGCGATCATTTGTGACTGCGCGCAAAGTTCAATCAACTGCTCTAAAGCTTGCGGGTTTTCCTGTAATAATTCCAGATAAGTGGTGCGTGTGACAATTTTTTCCACGATATTTAAAATCCGCGGCAACAAGACGCGATATGAGGAATGGGCAAAAATTTGCGACAGCAAGTAAGGCAGCCATTGGCTTAAGACTTCCCGACCGCGCGTGCCGATGGGGCGGCGTGCCAGACTGTCCTTGAACTGAATCAGCTTTTCACAGATTTCCTCTGTCTCGCTTTCCGGAATTTGATTTTCCGCCAGAATCGTCATGATTTCATTATTGTCGATTTCTAAAAAGTCCACCCAATCACTGTTTTGCGTATTGGATTCCGTATCGTTTTCATCACCGATTAATTGATTAAAAACCGACCGCACTTTTTGCTGTTGTTCCTGCAAAACGGTATAAAAACTTTGCCAATCGCGGATGGGATAGCGCACAACGGTAGCCTGTCGGTTTTCATCCCATCGGGTGAATTCCGCCGTTGCCGCAATCAAACGTTGGCGATCCGTTTCTTCCGTCGGCAATAATTGAGTTTGTTTATCGTCGATTGCCTGTAACACATTTTCCACTCGCCGTAAGAACAAATAGGCCTGGGTTAAATCCTGACGTTGTTGCGCGGTTAATAATTGTAGTTTTTCGATTTCAGGCAATAGATTTAATAAAGCGTGCTGTTGCAGCGCCACTTCCCGTCCGCCGCGGATAAGCTGGAAAACCTGCACGATAAATTCGATCTCGCGAATGCTGCCCGCGCCTAATTTGATGTTATCCGCTAATCCGCGCCGGCGAACTTCTCGTTCAATTTTGCCTTTCATTTCGCGTAATGACTGAATCACGCTGAAATCGATGTAACGGCGGTAAATGAACGGACGTAACATTTGACGCAGAGCGTTGACATTCGGATCCGCCTCATCTGCGCCTAAAATTCTGCCTTTGATCATGGCGTAACGTTCCCAATCCCGCCCTTGTTCCTGATAATAAGTTTCCATGGCGGCAAAACTTAAGGCCAGCGCGCCGCTGTCACCGAAAGGTCGAAGACGCATATCGGTGCGGTAAACGAAACCATCGGCGGTGAATTGATCCAAGGCGTTAATTAAACGTTGTCCGAGGCGGGTAAAAAAGCGTTGATTATCCACCGAACGGCGCGCGCCCTGGGTTTCGCCGTTTTCCGGATAGGTGAAAATTAAATCGATATCGGAAGAAAAATTCAGCTCGAATCCGCCCAATTTTCCCATACCTAAAATATAAAGTCGTTGCGGATGTCCGTGTTGATCCGTCGGCGTACCCATTTCCGAACAGGCTTGCGCGTAAAGCCAGTCTCGCGCGCCGATAATCAGACTTTCCGCCAGCTGAGACAAGCGAATAAAAATTTCTTCCACCGTTCCGCGATTCAGGCTTTGGCATAAACTGAGTTTCGCCATTTCTCGATTACGGAACCGGCGCAAAACGCGATAAAGTTGTTCTTCCGTTTCCGTCTGCGCCAGCAAGGCCGATAAGCGTTCGGAATATTTTTCGCAATCCGCCAAAGTGGGAAGCGTTTGCCAGCATTCGGCTAAAAAGTGCGGTTGATTTTGCCACACTTTTTCCACGAAATCCGACATGGCAATGGTTTGTAGCATGAGCGGAGTATTGGCGTTTCGGGCGGCAAAATCCGCCGGAAACTGTTCGGGAAAACGTTCGGTTAAGCCGGCGGCGAGTCGATTGAGTGATGGTTCGAAAGCGGAAAGTGAAAGCATAAGAATTTCTTAAAAAGCAAAAAAGACGTTCTGGGATTGTAACGGATCGGAAAAGTGCGGTCAAAAAATCGCATGTTTTTTTATGAACGGCGAACAATAAAAAGCCTCAACGAACATTGAGGCTTTAAAACGATTAACCGATAACTTTCGGCAAATAACCCATATCGATTAAGAACGGCACGTTCATGATGAGCAAGCCGAGAATCAGGGCGAGCAATAACGTGATGTTGCCGCCTTTTACCCGATAAGGCAAATCGGGATAACGTTTACGCACCATCCACGCCATGCCCACCGGCAATATTAAGCCGTAGAAAGTGAACATTTGACCGGCCAAGGCTAACACGGCTAAAAAATCGCGATAGAATAAGGCGAAAAAGAGCGTCGGCAGGAAGGTGAACATGCCTAAGGCGATACGTCCCGCACGGATATTGACCCGTTGAAGTAAGTCGTCCAGGCAATCGAACAGGGCTAATGCAACGCCTAAAAACGAGGTTGCTAAAGCGAATAATGAGAACAAACGCACGGACCAACCGATCATTTCACTGCCGGTAATTTGGGTGACGGCACTGACCAAACCGCCTAAAGTCGGATCGTTATTCAGAATTTGGATGAATTCCGTTTGGCTCAGAACGCCGTGGGTCGCCATTTGCCATAAAATATAAACAAATAAAGGCAATGCCGTACCGCCCAGAATGGCAATGCGCAGGCGTTTGATGTCACCTTCGAGATAACTGTTAATGCTTGGAATAACCACATGAAAGCCGAAAGACGTGAAGAAATACGGGCTGGCCGAAATTAATAAAGCTTTATCTAACGGTAGGGCCATCAGGTTTTCCATAGTTACTTTCGGCAGCATGAAGAACAGCAGCACCACTAATGCCGCCAGTTTGGCAATAAACAGCATGCGGGTTGCCAGATCCACTTTACCGGTTCCGGCGATGATAAAAATACCGAAGAAAACCGTGAAAATAATGGAAATTTCCTGTCCGTATTCCCGTAAAGAAGGCAGAACGGTCGAAATCAAATCGCTGCTCATCAACACGTAAACGGTTAAGATTGCAAACATAAATACCACAAGTGCGACCGTTGCCAGGGCGCGACCGGCCATGCCGAAATATTGTTCTGCCAGTGTGGCGATCCCGGCATCGCGACGCTCCGCTTTTTGATAGACTTCAACAAAAAGCAGCGCACTGTAAGCAAGTAACGCCCATAGAATCACTAGCAGCAACAAGGTGAGACCGAAGCCCATTCCCGCCGAAGTCAGCGGCATTGATACCATGCCCGCGCCGATGGTGGTGCCTGCAACAATCAAGGCGCTACCAAAAGTTTTATTACGCATAAAGCGGTTCCTTATAGAGTGTTAAAGTGCGGTTATTTTAGCGGGAATTTTTTAAGTTGTAACCTTAATTTTACAGGCTTGGCAATAATCTTTGCCGGAAACGCGCCGCCGCGAAGATAACTGCTGATAGAGCCATTTTTTTATGATAGAATCCAGCCCTAATTGTCCCATTTGAGAAAAAAGGAAAGAATATGAAGATTTTAGAAGGTAAATTAGCCGCACCGACAGCCAAAATCGCCGTGGTGGTTGCGCGTTTCAATCATTTCATTAACGACAGTTTGGTGGAAGGCGCCGTTGATGCGTTAAAACGCGTGGGCGAAGTGAAAGACGAAAACATTACCTTAGTAAAAGTGCCGGGCGCATACGAAT
This sequence comes from Exercitatus varius, assembly GCF_029577735.1. Classification (NCBI taxonomy): domain Bacteria; kingdom Pseudomonadati; phylum Pseudomonadota; class Gammaproteobacteria; order Pasteurellales; family Pasteurellaceae; genus Exercitatus; species Exercitatus varius. The sequence goes on from NZ_JARQTO010000001.1 coordinate 284,038, forward strand.
TACCTCTGGCCGTGCGCCGTTTGGCGGAAACGAAAAAATTCGACGCGATTGTAGCCTTAGGCACCGTGATTCGCGGCGGCACGGCGCATTTCGAATACGTAGCGGGTGAAGCCAGCAGCGGATTGGGCAACGTTTCGCTGAATTCCGATATTCCGGTAGCGTTCGGTGTGCTCACCACCGAAAACATCGAACAGGCGATTGAGCGCGCCGGTACCAAAGCGGGTAACAAAGGCGCGGAAGCGGCAATGGTTGCGTTAGAAATGGTGAACCTGTTAAATCAAATCAAAACGGCATAAACATGACAGAACAAAAGAAAAAATCTTCACCGCGTCGCCGGGCGCGCGAATGTGCCGTTCAGGCGTTATATTCCTGGGCGATATCTAATAACGACGCGGCGGAAGTAGAATTAAATTTTATCGCCGAGCAGGACATAAAAGGTGCGGATGTGCCTTATTTTCGTAAATTATTCCGTAATACGGTCGCTTACTTAGAGCCGATTGACGCCACAATCGCGCCGTTTTTAGATCGTGCCGCAGACGAACTGACACCCATTGAAAAAGCCGTGTTGCGTTTGGCGACTTATGAGCTGAAATACGAACCGGATGTGCCTTACAAAGTGGCTATCAACGAAGCCATTGAGGTGGCAAAAACCTTCGGTGCGGAAGACAGCCATAAATATATCAACGGTGTGTTAGACCGAATTGCGCCGGCGCTAGGTCGTAAATAATCAATATTCGTAAAGCGGGCTTCCGGCCCGCTATTTTTATCACTCTTGGCAACCTGTTTTAAGGATGTAAAGTCTGGTCTAAGCGATAATTTCATTGAGAAATCTATGCCTTCGGAATTTAATCTTATTCGGCAGTTTTTTGAACGACCGCAATCCGTGCGGCGTGACGATGTGGCGTTGTCCATCGGTGACGATTGCGCCATGTTAACCGTCCCGGCGGGCAAAACGCTGGTGGTGACGACGGATACCATGGTGGAAAATTCGCATTTTTATCCGAATATTGCTCCCTATGATTTGGGTTATAAAGCGGTGGCGACGAATTTGAGCGATTTGGCGGCAATGGGCGCGGAGCCGGCCTGGATTTCACTGGCGTTAACGTTGCCGCGTGCCGATGAAACTTGGTTGTCGGAGTTTTCGCGCGGGATGTTTGAACTGTTAAACGCCCGCCAGATTCAGTTGATTGGCGGCGATACGACTTATGGTGCGGCGTTAAGCGTGACCATTACGGCGCACGGATTTGTGGAAAAATCGACCGAACTTTGTCGTCATCAGGCACGGGAAGGCGACGAAATTTATGTGTCCGGCACGTTGGGAGACGGATTAGCCGGTTTTCATTTACTTTCCGATTTGTTTCACGAACGCAAAAGTGCGGTCGATTTTTACGAAGAATTTTTGATTCGCCGAAATCTTCATCCGACGCCCCGAATTCAATTAGGACAAGCATTGGCGCGCCGTCGGATTTCCCGCTGCGCGTTGGATTTGTCGGACGGCTTGGTGGGCGATCTTGGACATATTTTAGAACGCAGCCGGCTAAGCGCCATCTTGGATCTGGATGCCTTGCCTTGTTCCGACGCCTTGATACGCTTATACGGGAGAGAGCAGGCGGAGCGGTTGGCGTTGCAGGGCGGCGAAGATTATGAATTATGCTTTACTTTGTCGCCGGATAAAAAGCCGTTGTTGGAACAATACGCCCAGGAATTTGATGTGCCGCTCACTCGCATTGGTCGCATTGTCGCCGCAAACGAGGAGAAGCCTATTCGGTTTCGGCGTCAGGGAAAAGATATCGAATTACAGATTTCAAGTTTCGAACATTTTTTCTGATTTTCATCATCTGAAATTTGAGCGGATAGGCGTTTGAAAGGCCATCCGCTTTGTAGTAGTATGAAACGCAATGCTTTTCACCGATATTTCTTATGACAGATTCTAATCATCCTTTATCACGCGTTCGTTTAACCAATCCCGTTCATTTGCTGGCCTTGGGTTTTGGAACCGGCCTGATTCGTAAGGCGCCCGGCACCTGGGGCAGTGCGGCGGGAGCAATAGCGGGCGTAATTTTTTTACACTTCTTAACACCAAATTCTTTCTTAATTTTGACCGCGCTTTCTTTCGTTTTAGGGTGCTATATTTGCCAAAAAACCGCAGAGGATATGGGCGTGCATGATCACGGTTCCATCGTGTGGGATGAATTTGTCGGCATGTGGCTTTGTTTGCTGGCGGTGCCGACATTAAGTTGGTATTGGGTCGCGGCGGCATTTGCGGTTTTTCGTTTTTTCGATATTCTGAAGCCTTATCCAATCAAAATTTTTGACCGAAAACTGGAAAGCGGATTCGGTATTATGATCGATGATATACTGGCGGCGGTTTATGCTATGATTGTGTTACGATTGATTGCCGGGGTGGTAATGTAACTTATGTGGGCGGTATTGTTAGTGAATTTAGTGGGGCTTGCCACTCCCGGACCGGATTTTTTCTATGTGAGCCGTAAAGCCGCCTCGGATACGACGCCTAATGCTATTGCCGGCGCAGCCGGGATTGGTATCGGCATTTGGTTTTGGGCGACTATTGCGGTTTTCGGGTTATCCGTGCTGAATGATATTACGCCTTTATCCAGTTATATCATCATGTGTTTGGGCGGCGCTTATTTGGCTTATTCCGGCATTAAAATGTTGCAAATCACTCAAAATACGCCGCTTCAGCTCAATGGCAATCGCTATGAACAACGCACGAATCTGGTGAAAGAAATCGGCAAAGGATTAATGATTAATTTGAGTAACGGTAAAGCGGTGGTGTTTTTTACCAGCGTTTTATCCGGGTTTACCGCACAGATTAGTTCACTGCTGGAAAGTTATGTTGTGATTTTTCTGCTCGGTGTCGAGACTTTTCTGTATTTCTGCTTGATTGCTTTTTTCTTTTCCCGCAAGTTGGTGCGTGATTTTTATACAAAATATACCCGATATATTGATAACTTTGCCGGCGTGATTTTTTTATTATTCGGCACAGACTTAATTTATCAGGGAATTGTCAGTATTTTTAGTCATCTGTAATTAGAAGGAAACAAAACATGGCATTAAGAATTGGTATAGTAGGCGCCGGCGGTCGCATGGGACGCCAGCTTATTCAGGCGGTACAGGCTGCGGACGGCGTAGAGCTGGGGGCGGCGTTTGAACGTAAAGGCTCGACATTGATTGGTTCCGATGCCGGTGAATTGGCGGGAATCGGTCATATCGGCGTTAGCGTGGAGGAAAGCCTTGCGGCTTGTGCCGATAATTTTGATGTATTGATTGATTTTACTCGTCCGGAAGGATCCCTTGAACATTTGGCGTGCTGCGTAGAAAAAGGCAAAAACGTGATTTTAGGCACTACCGGTTTCGATGATGCAGGCAAAGCGGCGATTCAGGCGGCGGCGGAGAAGATCGGGATTGTATTCGCCTCCAATTACAGCGTAGGCGTGAATTTAGTGTTCAAACTGTTGGAAAAAGCGGCGAAAGTGATGGGAGATTATTGCGATATCGAAATTATCGAGGCTCACCATCGTCATAAAGTGGATGCGCCTTCCGGTACGGCCCTATCTATGGGCGAACATATCGCCAAAACCCTTGGTCGCGATTTAAAAACCCACGGCGTGTTTTGTCGCGAAGGGATTACCGGCGAACGTAAACGTGATGAAATCGGTTTTTCCACCATTCGTGCGGCGGACGTAGTGGGAGAACACACCGTTTGGTTTGCAGATATCGGTGAGCGGGTGGAAATTACGCATAAAGCATCCAGTCGTATGACTTTCGCGAATGGTGCCGTGCGGGCGGCGAAATGGATTGCCGATAAAAAACAAGGTCTGTTTGATATGACGGATGTATTGGATTTAAACAATCTCTAACAAATCAAATAAAATGTTAAATGCTATTTAAATTTATAATGAGGTATGCTAAATTTATCTCGCTATTAAGGAAAATAGCGTAAAACGACACAAAGGAATGCCGGCGGTATTCCTTTTTTATTTGATTAGCAAACACAGAGAATTTATATGGAAAGTTCAACTCCTATCCCAAAAATTGAGGTGAAACTCAACTTTAAATGGCAGGGATTATTGATTGCCATTATTGTCGGTCTTGTCATTTGGGCGATTCCGACGCCTGAAGGATTAAGCTCCAGAGCCTGGGGAATGCTGGCGTTATTCGTCGCAACGATTGTTGCCATTATCGCCAAAGCCATGCCAATGGGCGCCGCTACTTTAGTGGCATTAGTCATTAGCGGATTAACCGGATTAACGCCGATTTCAGCCAAGCAGGGCGATGTCGGCATGTTATCCGGTTTTTCTAACGGCACCATTTGGTTAATCGGTATTGCCATGTTTTTATCCCGTGCGGTGATTAAAACCGGATTGGGTAAACGTATTGCATTATATTTCGTTGCTCGTTTCGGTAAAAAAATGATGGGAGTCGCTTACGGTATGGCGCTTGCCGATGTGGTTATCGGCCCTGGTATTCCGTCCGCTTCCGCACGCGGCGGCGGTATTATGTATCCGATTATGCAATCTATCGCCGATGCTTACGACTCCAAACCCGGCCCGACGGCAAGACGGGCGGGCGCGTTTTTAGCCATTGCCGTTTCGCAAATCGATACCATTGTCTGTACCATGTTTTTAACCGCGATGGCGGGAAATCCGCTGATTGCGGAGCTGGCTCAATCGCAAGGCGTGACTATTTCATGGATGACATGGTTTTTGGGCGCTATTGTTCCGGGCATTGTCTGCTTGATTGCGTTGCCTTATTTTGTGTATCTCATTTACCCGCCGGAATTAAAAGATACGCCGAAAATGGCGGAAATGGCGCGTGAAGAGTTGAAAAATATGGGGCCGATGAGCCAAGCGGAATGGATTCTCGCGTTAGACTTTATTTTATTGCTGTTTCTTTGGACGGTCGGAGATTTGGCTTTCCATATTTCGGCGACGGTTTCCGCTTTCATCGGTTTAGTGATTTTACTGTTAACCAACATTATGAGCTGGAAAAATATCGTATCGGAAACCACGGCGTGGGATACCATGTTCTGGTTTGCCGTATTGGTAATGATGGCGAATGCGCTCAATAAATACGGCGCGATTGCGTGGATTTCGAACCATATTTCTTCGTCCGTCGGCTCGTTGGATTGGCCTATCGCTTTTTCCGTTTTAGTGCTGGTGTATTTTTACACCCGTTATTTCTTCGCTTCTGCGATGGCGCATATTTCCGCAATGTACCTGGCATTTGTAGCCGCCGCTATTGCGGTAGGCACGCCGCCGATGATCGCCGCAATCGGATTAGGTTACACATCAACCTTATCCATGAGCTTGACGCAATACGCGGGCGGCCCGGGACCGGCGTTATTCGGCTCCGGTTATAACACGACGGGCCAATGGTGGGGCGTGAGTTTTGTGGTTTCGCTGCTATCTTTGGCCATTTGGTTTGGCGTAGGCGGCGCTTGGATGAAGGTGCTCGGTTGGTGGTAAAACTATAGCTCCAATTCCACATCGGATTCCAACTGACAGCAACAGAGCAAAATTTCATCCGAATTCACAAAGGCAAGGGGCGTTTCTTTATAAGATACCTTGCCTTTTTTAATTTTGGTGCGACAGGAACCGCAATAACCCGAACGGCATTGATATTCATGCCGCACATTGTTCGCTTCCAGGGTTTCAAGCAGGGAAGTGCGATTGGAATGCGCAAAGGTGAGATTCGTTTGCGTCAGATGAACGCTGTAGATTTTCATATGTTCTGAAAAACGACAAAGTGCGGTAAAAAAATTAAACGTTTTTTCACCGCACTTTTAAATTACAGATCGAAATCGCCGAAATCCTCGGTATCCACTTTTGAATCGATTTGTCCGACAAGATAAGAACTGACTTCCACTTCCTGCGGCGCCACCTGAACGTTGTCGGATACCAACCAGGCGTTAATCCACGGAATCGGGTTGGAACGCGCTTCAAACGGCAACGGGAGCCCCACCGCCTGCATACGAATGTTGGTGATGTATTCCACGTACTGCACCAAAATATCCTTATTTAACCCGATCATTGAGCCGTCTTTGAACAAATAATCCGCCCAGGCTTTTTCCTGTTCCGCCGCCGCAACGAACAAATCGTAGGCTTCCTGTTTGCATTCTTCCGCAATTTCCGCCATTTCCGGATCGTCCTGACCGGCCGCCATAATGTTCAAAATATGTTGTGTACCGGTTAAATGTAAGGCTTCGTCGCGAGCGATAAATTTAATGATTTTCGCGTTGCCTTCCATTAACTGGCGTTCGGCAAAGGCAAAAGAGCAGGCGAATGACACATAGAAGCGAATGGCTTCTAATGCGTTGACGCTCATTAAGCACAGGTATAACCGTTTTTTCAGATGGCGCAGGGTGACAACGCATTCTTTGCCGTCCACCTGATAAACGCCTTCGCCGTATAAACCGTAAAGCTGACTGTCGCGGATTAAATCGTCGTAATAAGCGGAAATGTCTTTCGCCCGTTTGATGATTTCTTTGTTGGTGACAATATCGTCAAAAACGATACTCGGATCATTCACAATGTTGCGGATAATGTGCGTGTAGGAGCGGCTGTGAATGGTTTCGCTGAATGTCCAGGTTTCGATCCAGGTTTCCAATTCGGGAATGGACACCAACGGCAGCAACGCCACGTTCGGACTACGTCCTTGAATGGAATCCAATAAGGTTTGATATTTTAAATTACTGATAAAAATATGTTTTTCATGTTCCGGTAAGGCGGCGTAGTCGATGCGATCCTGCGATACGTCCACTTCTTCCGGACGCCAAAAGAAGGACAGTTGTTTTTCAATCAGTTTTTCAAAGGTTTCGTATTTTTGTTGATCGTAGCGGGCGACGTTAACGTTTTGCCCGAAAAACATAGGTTCAAGAAGTTGATCGTTTTTATTTTGGGAGAAAGTTGTATATGCCATTGATTGCTACCTTAAATGGGAAAAAATTGTCCGAGTATTTTACTTGAGTTTTAATCAAATAGAAAGGCAAACAAACCGGAAAGCGACGAACAGATCAAAAAGGCGAACGGACAATCCGTTCGCCAAAAAACTATCGAAAATTTGACCGCACTTTTATGTCATCAGGCACGGGTCGCCGCTTTCATATCGCGCACAAATTGTGCCAGCTGTCGCAAACAGGCTTGATGATCATCCAGATTTCTTTCAATAATTTTCACCGTCGCAGAACCGGAAATCGCACCGGCTGCGCCCAATTTCAAGGCGTCTTTAACCTGTTCCGGTTTGGCGATACCGAATCCTTGCAGAATCGGCGCGGCCTGATGAGCTTTTAACTGTTCTACCAAACTGTCCAGATTCGCGGCGTGAGATTGATTTTCCGCGCTGGTTACGCCCGCACGGGAAACCAGATAGGTGTAACCTTCACTGCGTGCAGCCACGCCGGCGACGGTTTTTTCATCGGCATTCGGCGGACAGATGAAAACCGGTTGAATTCCGTGTTTTTGGGCGGCGGCAACATAATCTTCGCAGGCAAGCAGCGGAATATCCGCCACCAAGACGGCGTCTACCCCGACTTGCGAGCAAAGTTGATAGAATTCATCCAAAGTTTGCGCATAAATTAAGTTGGCGCAAAGTAATAAGCTGATAGGAATTTCCGGATATTTTTCCCGCACTTTGGCCAGTAATTGAAAACTTTGCGCCGTGCTGCAACCGGCTTGTAATGCGCGATTGTTGGCGGCCTGAATAACCGGACCGTCCAACAGCGGATCGGAAAACGGAAAACCCAGTTCAAGGGCGTCGGCGCCGTTATCCGCTAAGGTGCAGATGATGTCGAAAGAGCGGTCGAAATCAGGGTCGCAAAGGGTGACGAACGGTACGAAACCGCCTTCGTTTTTAGCTTCCAGCTGAGCAAATAAAGTATCGAAACGGGACATTACAGTTCTCCTTTGGCGCGTAAAATTTTATCGACGGTAAAAATATCTTTATCGCCGCGACCGGATAAATTCACCACCAGCAATTGTTCTTTTTCGGGATTCGCTTTAATCATTTTTAATGCCTGAGCCAGGGCGTGGGCGCTTTCCAACGCCGGAATAATGCCTTCGTGTTTGGCTAATTCCTGAAATGCGGCAAGGGCTTCATCGTCGGTAATACTTGGATACTCCGCCCGCCCGATGGCATTCAGGTAAGCATGTTGAGGGCCGACGGACGGAAAGTCCAATCCGGCGGAAATGCTGTAGGATTCTTCAATTTGCCCGTCGTCGGTTTGCATAATCGGGGATTTCATACCGAAATAAATCCCGGTTTTACCGTGTCCCAACGGCGCGCCGTGTTCACCGGTTTCAATGCCTTTGCCCGCCGGTTCTACACCGATTAGCCGTACGTTCGGTTCATCAATAAAATCCGTAAACATGCCGATGGCGTTTGAACCGCCGCCCACCGCGGCAATTACCGCATCGGGCAGGCGACCTTCGCTTTCCAGAATCTGGCGTTTGGTTTCTTCGCCAATCATTTTTTGAAATTCGCGCACAATGGTCGGGAAAGGGTGCGGACCTGCCGCCGTTCCCAGTAAATAGTGGGTGTTTTCGTAATTGGCGGACCAGTCGCGCATGGCTTCGCAGCAGGCGTCTTTCAATGAACAGGAACCTTTTTCCACCGGTACGACTTCCGCACCCATCAAACGCATACGAAAGACGTTCGGCGATTGGCGTTCCACATCTTTTGCGCCCATATACACGCGGCAAGGAATATCCAGCATCGCGCAGGCCAGGGCGGTTGCGACACCGTGCTGACCGGCGCCGGTTTCTGCGATAATGCGCGTTTTTCCCATACGTTTGGCCAGTAAAATTTGGCCCAGAACCTGATTAGTTTTATGCGCGCCGCCATGCAGTAAATCTTCCCGTTTCAGATAAAGTTTGGTTTTTGTGCCTTTGGTGAGATTGCGGCAAAGCGTTAATGCCGTTGGGCGCCCTGCATAGTTTTTGAGCAGGTTTTGAAATTCCTGTTGAAAATCCGGATCGTCTTTGGCCTCTACAAAGGCTTTTTCCAGCTGTTGCAGTACGGGAACCAGAATTTCGGGTACATACATTCCGCCGAATTCGCCGAAATAGGGATTTAAAATCGTGTCTGACATAATCAATCCTTTCGTAAATTATTTACGTCGCTATACTAGTTAACTAGTACAAAAAAGTAAAGGGGTTTTTTGAGGAAATTTGTATGAAATAAAAGTGCGGTCAAAATTCATGAAGTTTTTTGACCGCACTTAAAAGCGAAATTAAACGAAATCAGATTTTACAAGCGCCGCCGGCACAACCGTCATCCATATCTTCCTGCGCGTCTTCCGCGCCGTCGCGGGTATTTTGGTAATACAGGGTTTTCAAACCGTATTTGTAGGCGGTGAGTAAATCTTTCAGTAAGATTTTCATCGGCACTTTGCCGTCATCAAATCGTTGCGGATCATAATTGGTATTGGCGGAAATCGCTTGGTCGACGAATTTCTGCATGATTCCCACCAAATGCAAATAACCGTCCATGTTCGGCATGTCCCACAATAATTCGTAGTTTTCGCCGAGCGTTTCGTAATCCGGCACCACCTGTTTCAAAATGCCGTCTTTTGAGGCTTTGACGCTGATGTGTCCGCGCGGCGGCTCGATGCCGTTGGTGGCATTGGAAATTTGCGAAGAGGTTTCCGACGGCATTAACGCCGTTAGAGTTGAGTTGCGTAAACCGTATTTTTGAATATCCGCACGCAGGCTTTCCCAGTCGTAATGCAACGGTTCATTGGTTAAACCGTCCACGTCTTTTTTGTAAGTATCGATCGGCAGAATGCCTTGCGCATAACGGGTTTCGTGGAACAATTCGCATTTGCCCTGTTCTTTGGCTAGGTTCATGGAGGCTTTCAGCAAATAATATTGAATCGCTTCAAAGGTGCGATGGGTTAACGCATTCGCGCTGCCGTTGGAATAACGCACGTTATTTTTCGCCAAATAATAAGCGTAGTTAATTACCCCGATACCCAGAGAACGACGGCCTAAAGAACTGCGGCGAGCGGCGGCGACAGGGTAGTCTTGATAATCCAACAACGCGTCTAAAGCGCGAACGGCTAAATCGGCAAGGTTATCCAATTCGTCCAGATTTTCCAGTTTGCCTAAGTTAAAGGCGGAAAGCGTACATAACGCGATTTCTCCTTTTTCGTCGTTAATATTTTGTAACGGTTTTGTCGGCAATGCGATTTCCAGGCATAAATTGGACTGGCGTACCGGTGCAACCGTCGGATCAAACGGCGAATGGGTGTTGGTGTGATCTACGTTGTGAATGTAAATACGACCGGTTGAAGCGCGTTCCTGCATCAATAAAGAAAACAGCTCAATGGCTTTTACACTGCGTTTGCGAATTGCAGGATCCTGTTCGTATTGAACGTAAAGCCGTTCGAATTTTTCTTGATCGGCAAAAAAGGCTTCGTAAAGTCCCGGAACATCGGAAGGGCTGAACAGCGTAATGTCACCGCCTTTAATCAGGCGTTGGTACATTAGTTTGTTAAGTTGAACGCCGTAATCCATGTGACGAACACGGTTGTCTTCCACACCGCGGTTATTTTTCAGGACTAGTAGACTTTCCACTTCCAAATGCCAAATCGGGTAGTAAACCGTCGCCGCGCCACCGCGAACGCCGCCCTGAGAACAGGATTTTACGGCGGTTTGGAAATATTTGTAGAATGGAATGCAACCGGTATGGAAGGCTTCGCCGTTACGGATCGGGCTGCCCAGCGCGCGGATTTGCCCCGCGTTAATGCCGATGCCGGCCCGTTGAGAAACGTATTTTACGATAGCGGATGCGGTGGCATTGATGGAATCCAAACTGTCGCCGCATTCGATTAATACGCATGAACTGAACTGGCGTGTCGGCGTACGCACACCCGCCATAATCGGTGTCGGCAATGAAATTTTAAATGTGGATGTAGCGTCATAAAAGCGACGCACATAATCCAAACGGGTTGCTTTCGGATATTGGGAAAACAGGCTTGCCGCCACAAGTATGTATAAAAATTGTGCGGATTCATAAATTTCGCCGGTCACACGGTTTTGTACCAGATATTTTCCTTCCAATTGTTTTGTGGCGGCATAAGAGAAATTCATATCGCGCCAGTGATCCAGGAAATCATTCATTTGATCCCATTCTTCGCGGCTGTAATCGGTGAGCAACGCTTGATCGTATTTGCCCATTTCCACCAGCTTTTTAACGTGATCATACAAATGCGGCGGTTCAAACTGACCGAATGCTTTTTTACGCAAATGAAAAACGGAAAGGCGCGCAGCTAAATATTGATAATCCGGCGCGTCTTTACTGATTAAATCGGCGGCGGATTTAATGATGGTTTCATGAATGTCGGCGGTACGGATACCTTCATAAAATTGGATGTGCGAACGTAATTCCACTTGAGAAACCGATACGTTATGCAAACCTTCGGCAGCCCAAGTAATAACGCGATGAAGTTTATCCAAATCTAAAGGTTCTTGTTTACCGTTGCGCTTGGTGACCATCAATGTTTTATTCATAAAAATTACCTGCTAAACACAATATATAGATTAATTTTGAAATTGCGCTACAAGATAGTGGGTTAGGCGATAAATTTCAAGCGGTAAATTTTCGTATGAAATATTGACAGAAAATAACTTGTTATCAGTAAAGGAAAAATATTTTTTATTCATTATCTTTTTATAAAACGCAAAAGTGCGGTCAAAAAATGACATGTTTTTTGGTGCGAACCAAATTTTTTTGCGATCAAGATCAAAGTTTTAATACTCGATTCAGCATTTTAAAAAAGGGGGTGTTATACTCGAACAGGTTTTGGGTCTAATATTTAAGGATTGAATATGAAGTTAGATGAATTAGCGAAATTGGCGGGCGTTTCCCGCACAACCGCCAGTTATGTGGTGAACGGAAAAGCGAAACAATATCGGGTAAGCGAAAAAACCATTGAACGTGTGCAGGCGTTAGTTAAAAAATATGACTTTAAACCTAATCCGATGGCGGCGGGATTACGTGCCGGACGGACAAATACGATCGGTTTGATTATTCCTGATTTTGAAAATATCAGCTACGCAAAAATTGCTAATTGTCTGGAAACGCGTTATCGCGAACAAGGGTATCAACTTCTTATGACTTGTTCAAATGATAAACCGGAAAACGAAATGCAATGCGCCAAGCAGCTTTTCATTCGACAGGTCGATGCGTTAATTGTGTCTACCAGTTTGCCTTCGGATTCGGATTTTTATCAGAAAACCGACGTGCCGGTGATTGGTTTTGATCGTCAGATTAATGCGGAAAATGTTGCTAATATTCATGCCGATGACGTACAGGACGCCAAGCGACTGGCGCTGGATTTTTTGAACCGGCAAGCCTATGGCCGCATTCTGTTTTTAGGGGCGTTACCGGAATTGTCGATGAGCCGGGAACGGGAACAAGGATTCTGCGAAGCGTTAAAAGAAAAAAATATTTCCATGAATTCGGTGGATTTCGTTTATGCGGCGGCATTTAATAAAACGGAATCCGCCGCGGCGTTTAAAGATTTTTTAGCCCAACACGACTTGCCGGATGCTATTTTCACTACATCGCTCACTCTGTTGCAAGGAGTTCTTGCTTCATTTGTTAATTCGCATCGTGCCATTCCTGAGCAATTGGTGATTGCGACTTTTGGTGAAAGTGAAATTTTAGGATTATTACGTAATCCGGTGATTGCCAGTGTGCAAAATTATGAAGCTATTGTGGATTCGTTACTTGCGTTGACGTTGAAGAAATTGCAGGAAAATAAAAGAACGCTTCCTTCGACAGATTCTTTGCGACGGGCATTGCATTATTATCATTGGTAGAATCAGCGGCGTATGGACAAATTATTAATTTAATCGGCGTATCTCACGACACGCCGTCGATTTTAAGTACGGAACTAACCGAAATGTTCCAATCCGTACTGATATAAAGCATTTTTCTTGTAACCGTATAGTTCCGCTACAATTGCCGCCGCTTTTTTTAGCGGTAATTCCCGGCTGATTAACTGCAGCGCTTTCAATGCCTGCCCGTCGAATTCAATATTTTCCGATTTTGGTTTTCCCTCGATAATCAGTACCATTTCGCCTTTGGTTCGATTGGGATCTTCACTTAGCCATTGACGTAACCGACTTATTATGTCTCCGGAAATAGTTTCCCAGGTTTTCGTAATTTCACGCGCCAATACGGCATAACGTTCCCCGCCGAATACAAATTCTACGTCTTCTAACGTTTCTAAAATGCGATGTGTGCTTTCATAGAAAATCAAGGTTCGGGATTCTTCCGCCAGGTTTTGTAGTTTATCTCGGCGCGCTTTCGATTTTGCCGGTAAAAAACCTTCAAAACAAAAACGATCCGAAGCAATGCCTGACGCGCATAATGCCGTAATTGCCGCGCAGGCGCCGGGTAACGGTACGACCCGGATACCGGCCTGCCGACATTGACGCACCACATGAAATCCGGGATCGCTGATTAACGGCGTGCCTGCGTCTGAAATCAAGGCAATGTGAACTCCTTGCTGTAATTTTTCCACCAATAACGCCGCTTTTTGTTGTTCGTTATGATCGTGTAAGGCAAAAAACGGTTTTTTTATACCGTAATGACTTAATAATAAACCGCTGTGGCGCGTATCTTCCGCCGCAATTAGGTCCACTTGGGCAAAAACGTCCAGTGCGCGCCGGGTAATATCTTGTAAATTCCCGATAGGGGTGGCGACAATATATAAAATCCCTGATGAATTATGCATTTTCTCTCTTCTTTTATTTGATTTTAATCGGTGGGCGAAGTAAGATCCGAGTAATTTTTACGACTGACGGAGTTATTATGTCTATTCTATTACAAGGCGCGAAATTTAAGAAACGTTTAATGCCGCTTTTATTTCCGATGATGCTGGCCGGCTGTACAAATTTCTTCGGTAGCAGCTTTACTAACGTTTTAAAAAACGACGCCAATGCCAGTTCCGATTTTTATATGAATAAAATCGAACAAACTCAGGAAATTGAAGACAAACAGACTTATACATTGTTAGCCGCCCGCGTCATGGTGACTGAAAATAAGGTACCTCAGGCCGAAGCGTTATTGGCCGAGTTAAAAGATTTGACACCGGAACAACAGCTGGATAAATCAATTGTTGAGGCCCATATTTCAGCGATTAAAAATAAAAATTCACTTGCCGCCGAGCAGTTGAAAGCCATTGATTTGACCAAGCTTAGTGCGTCACAAAAATCCCGTTATTATGAAGTGGCGGCGCGCATAGCGGAAAATAAACGTGAAATTATTGAAGCCGTAAAAGCCCGTATTCAGAAAGATTACAATTTAACCGACGTTCAAAGAAAACAGGAAAATATTGACCGCACTTGGGCGTTATTGCGTTCCGCCAATAAAGGTACGATTAACAATACGTCCGCCGAGGGTAACGTAGCGTTAGCGGGTTGGTTGGCTTTAGCAAAAGCATATAACGATAACATGAGTCAACCGGCGCAATTAAACAAAGCTTTAGAAGACTGGAAAGCGTCTTATCCGAATCATAGCGCCGCTTATATGTTGCCGACCGAACTTAGAAGCGTATCGAATTTCCAACAAACTCAATTAAACAAAGTAACTTTATTGTTGCCGTTAAGCGGTGACGCCAGTTTAATTGGTAGTACGGTTAAAGCCGGGTTTGACGATTCGCGCGGCGCTGATACCAGCATGCAGGTAGAGACTATCGATACTATCGCAACACCGATACAGGATGCCTTGTCTCAAGCTAAACAAGGAGGCTCGTCCGCAATCGTCGGTCCGTTATTAAAACCTAATGTGGATGCGGTTATTAACAATGCTAGTGCGGTGCAAGGTATGGACGTATTGGCATTAAATTCGACTCATAACAGCCGTGCGATTAACCAAATGTGCTATTACGGTTTATCACCGGAAGACGAAGCGGAATCCGCAGCGGATAAAATGTGGAACGATAATATTCGCGAACCGTTAGTGCTGGTTCCTCAGTCTGATCTGGGACAGCGTACGGCTTCCGCCTTTAATGTACGCTGGCAACAACTTGCTGCGACGGATGCCAATATCGTGTTCTTCAGATCAACCGATGACGTTTCCGTTGCTTTACAAAGTGGGGCGGCTCAAGCGGCAAAAGCCGTATATGTGGTCGCTACAGACAGTGAATTGGTGGACATTAAATCAACCATTGATAATGCCAACAAAGGTTTGCAGATTTATGCCAGCTCGCGTAGCAATACATCCAACAGTACGCCGGAATATCGTTTACAAATGAACGGTGTGAAATTTAGCGACATTCCGTTCTTTAAAGAATCGGATTCAAGTCAATATCAAAAAATCTTACAAGCCACCAATGGTGATTATAGTCTGATGCGTTTGTATGCAATGGGTGCGGATGCTTGGTTGTTAATCAACAAATTCAATGAATTACGTCAAGTTCCGGGGTATTCCGTCAGCGGTTTAACCGGTACCTTGAGTGCAGGCCCGAACTGCAATATCGAACGTAGCATGACGTGGTATCAATACCAGGATGGCAACGTTGTACCGTTAAATTAATCAGATGTTTAAAACTACCCGTGAAAAAGGGGCGAGCTTTGAGCAACAAGCTCGCCTTTTTTTAGAACAACAAGGTTTGCGTTTTATTGCTGCCAATCAGCATTTTAAATGTGGTGAATTAGATCTTATTATGGCTGACGGCGAAACCTATGTCTTTGTGGAAGTCCGTCAGCGTAAAAGCGCATTATTCGGTTCCGCCGTGGAAAGCGTGGATTGGCGCAAACAGCAAAAATGGTTAGATGCCGCCAGTATGTGGTTGGCTCAATTGAATTTGAGTCTGGAAGATGCCGATTGTCGTTTCGATTTGGTTGCTTTCGGTCGCACTGTCGCCGATATTGAATGGATTCCCAATTTTTTAGATTAATATCATGTTAGAAAAAATTAAGGCGTTGTACGCCGATAGTATTCAAACGCAAATTTCCGCCTCTGACGCTTTACCGGTTTCAATTCAAAAAGCCGTCAATTTACTGGTTTCTTCTTTATTGCGCGGGAATAAAATTATTGTGTGCGGGCACGGACGATCTTATGCCAATGCGCAGCTCTTAGTCGCCAATCTGCTTAATCGTTATGAAATGGAGCGCCCGAGTTTTCCTTCGGTATTATTGAGTTTGGATAGTGCGGTCGGTTCCGCTATCGTTTTGGATAACCAGCTTACCACTCTTTATCAGCGTCAATTTAATGCCGTAGCCCAACAAGGCGATGTGCTGATTGTGCTTTCACCTGAGGGCAATGAAGACGTTATTTTAGATGTGATGGATTGTGCCTCGACCAAAGATGTGGCAATCATCGCGCTAACCGGTATGAATAACGGTTATTTTCAGGGATTGTTAAGCGAAAACGATGTGGAAATTCAAGTACCGGCACAAAAAGAAAGCCGGATTCTGGAAAGTCATCTTTTCATTATTAATGCGTTATGCGAGTTAATTGATTATTCATTATTTAATCAAAATTAACTAAAAATTGACCGCACTTGAAATTTGGGGTATTCATCCCTATTTAGCAACTAATCATTTTAAAATTTGCAGATTACTTTATGGGAAGAAAACGTTCGGCGAGTTCGAGCCGTTGGTTAAACGAACATTTTAAAGATCCTTTTGTCCAAAAAGCGCATAAACAAAAACTGCGTTCACGAGCTTACTTTAAACTGGATGAAATTCAACATACGGATCGTTTGTTCAAACCGGGGATGACGGTGGTCGATCTTGGCGCCGCACCGGGTGGCTGGTCGCAATATGCCGTTACTCAAATAGGTTCAAAAGGAAAGATTATTGCCTGCGATATTTTAGAAATGGATCCGATTGTGGGCGTGGATTTTCTGCAAGGTGATTTCCGCGATGAAAACGTGCTTGCCGCTTTGCTGGAACGTGTTGGTGAAGCAAAAGTCGATGTCGTGATGTCAGACATGGCCCCAAACTTCAGCGGCATGCCTTCGGTAGATATTCCGCGAGCTATGTATTTAGTCGAATTGGCTTTGGATATGTGTAAACAGGTTCTCGCCGATAACGGCAGTTTTGTGGTAAAAGTCTTTCAGGGGGAAGGATTTGATGAATATTTGCGTGAAATCCGCTCTCTGTTTAAAGTTGTAAAAGTGCGGAAACCGGAAGCGTCCCGCGGACGTTCCCGAGAAGTCTATATAGTGGCAACAGGTTATAAATATTAATTATTACATTGATTATTTTATTCCTTGCCTAAATTCGTGTAAGCTATTAACAAATTTTTAACTAACTATATGGGGTAAAACCTTGAACGATATGGTCAAAAACCTTGTCCTGTGGGTTGTTGTCGCCGTGATTATGATGACAGCATACCAAGGATTTAACTCGGATTCGAGTAATCGGATTGATTACACGACATTTATGACGGATGTGGAAAACCAGCAGGTTGCCCAAACTAAATTTAATGAAATCGGTGAAATTTTTGTTACCAAAAAAGACGGTTCCAAATATACCACCGTATTACCGACACCGTTAGAAGATCGCCAATTGCTCAACGACTTATTAAAACAAAAAGTAAAAGTAGACGGTGCATTACCTGAACAACGCGGTTTCTTGTCACAGTTGTTTATTTCCTGGTTCCCGATGTTGTTCCTTGTCGGGGTATGGTTCTTCTTTATGCGTCAAATGCAGGGCGGTGGCGGCAAAGCAATGAGCTTTGGGAAAAGCCGTGCAAAAATGTTAACCAAGGACCAAATTAAAGTTACTTTTGCTGATGTTGCCGGTTGCGATGAAGCAAAAGAGGAAGTAGGCGAAATTGTTGAATTTTTACGGGATCCGGGTAAATTTCAGAAATTGGGCGGTAAAATTCCGAAAGGTATTTTAATGGTCGGTCCTCCGGGAACGGGTAAAACCTTAATTGCCAAAGCGATTGCCGGTGAAGCTAAAGTGCCGTTTTTCACGATTTCCGGTTCGGATTTTGTTGAAATGTTCGTCGGTGTAGGGGCTTCCCGTGTACGCGATATGTTCGAACAGGCCAAGAAAAATGCACCTTGTTTAATTTTTATCGATGAAATCGATGCCGTCGGTCGTCAACGGGGAGCCGGTTTAGGCGGCGGACATGATGAGCGCGAACAAACTTTAAACCAAATGCTGGTTGAAATGGACGGTTTTGAAGGTAAAGAAGGCGTTATTGTGATTGCGGCGACCAACCGTCCGGACGTTTTGGATCCCGCATTAACGCGCCCGGGGCGTTTCGACCGTCAGGTGACCGTGGGTTTACCGGATGTACGCGGCCGCGAACAAATTTTAAAAGTACACATGCGTAAAGTACCGATTGGCGATGATGTCGATGCTATGACATTAGCGCGCGGCACGCCGGGTTATTCCGGTGCGGATTTGGCGAACCTGGTGAACGAAGCCGCATTATTTGCGGCACGTACAAATAAACGTGTCGTTACCATGCTGGAATTTGAAAAAGCCAAAGATAAAATCAACATGGGACCTGAACGTCGTTCAATGATTATGACGGACAAGCAAAAAGAAAGTACGGCGTATCATGAAGCGGGCCACGCTATTGTAGGTTATCTCGTACCGGAACATGATCCGGTGCATAAAGTCACGATTATTCCGCGCGGACGAGCTTTAGGCGTAACTTTCTTTTTACCGGAAGGTGATCAAATCAGTATCAGCCAAAAGCAACTGGAAAGTAAGCTTTCGACTTTGTATGCGGGTCGCCTGGCGGAAGAATTAATTTACGGTGAAGAAAATATTTCCACCGGTGCGTCAAATGACATTAAAGTGGCAACCAATATCGCACGTAATATGGTGACTCAGTGGGGCTTCTCCGACAAGCTTGGTCCGATTCTTTATGCCGAAGATGAAGGCGAAGTGTTTTTAGGTCGTTCCATGGCAAAAGCCAAACACATGTCCGATGAAACCGCGCATGTGATTGACGAAGAAGTCCGCGCCGTGGTGACGCGCAACTATGAACGCGCAAGACAGCTGTTAATTGATAATATGGATATTCTTCATGCGATGAAAGATGCGCTGGTGAAGTATGAAACCATCGAAGAAGATCAGATTAAACAATTAATGAACCGTAAACCGGTTACGCCGCCAGAGGGTTGGAACGAATCTTCTCGCAATCCTCACGTGACCGAAGCGGAAACGGAAGATCATAATGCTGAAAGTGCGGTCAAAAAAAGCGATGAATTTGAGAATTCGGATTCAGACAACAAATCGGCATAAATAAGAAACGACAGGATAAATCAGAAAGGGAGTGAAAGCTCCCTTCTTTTTCGCTATAATCACGCCGATTTTATAATTGAAAAGAATTTAGGATTATTTATGATATTAACAACCAAACAAAAACAATACCTGAAAGGCTTGGCGCATCATTTGAATCCGGTCGTCATGCTGGGCGGAAACGGGTTAACGGAAGGAGTGTTGGCGGAAATCGACAATGCGTTAAATCACCACGAATTAATTAAAGTGAAAGTGGCGGGCGCGGATCGCGATACAAAACAGTTGATTATTAATGCGATTGTACGTGAGACTCATGCGGCAGAGGTGCAAACTATCGGGCATGTTCTGGTGCTTTATCGTCCGAGTGATGAACCTAAAATTCTATTGCCTCGTAAATAATTCAATTCATATAAATCAAAACGGCGAGTATTTTTACTCGCCGTTTTGATTAAATATAATTCACCTCAATAATATCGAATTCTACCGTACCGCCCGGGGTTACAATGTTCACCGTATCGTCCACCTCCTTTCCGACCAAACCGCGTGCAATGGGGGAATTCACCGAAATTAAACCGGCTTTGATATCGGCTTCATCATCGCCGACGATTCGGTAAGTTACTTCCTCATCCGTATCCACATTCACTAATACTACGGTGGAACCGAAAATGACTTTGCCGTTATTGGGTATTTTGGTGACATCGATAATTTGACTGTTTGACAGTTTACTTTCGATTTCCTGAATACGACCTTCACAAAAACCTTGTTGTTCGCGAGCGGCGTGGTATTCGGCATTTTCTTTTAAATCGCCGTGTTCGCGGGCCTCGGCGATAGCTTTAATAATTTCAGGACGACGAGTATTCTTCAAAAAGTTCAATTCTTCACGTAATTGTTCCGCACCGCGGACAGTCATGGGAATTTGTTTCATTGCGATTTCTTTCCTTTTTAAGGTAAAACAAAACCACGACATTGCATGACAATGCCGCAGTAGATCAAAATAATAAGATGAAATTGAGAAAATTTATTTACTCAATTTGATTCGGGGTCTATTATTGTTCGCCTGAAAAAAAATAGCAACAGTCTCCTTTTTGAATATGTTTGGTTTTACAAAAAAATTTCTTATTTCAACACTCTTTTTTATCGGTACGGCCTCAGCCCAAGTGGATGTGCAAGCGTTAAGCAAGGAACTGCCGCAAGGCGCCAGTTTAGGATTTGTGGCCAAGAATCTGCACAGCGGCGAAATTATTGCGGATTACAACGCATCGACCTTCATGTTGCCCGCAAGCACTCAAAAAACCTTCACCGCATTGGCGGCGAAACTGGTTTTGGGCGACCAATTCCAATTCACCACCAGTTTACTTAGCAACAGCGAAGTTCAAAACGGTGCTTTGACAGGCGATTTAATTGTGAAATTTACCGGTGATCCGGATTTAACCACAGGGCAACTTTACAATCTATTAGCTCGACTGAAAAAACACAATATCGATAAAATTAATGGCGATTTGATTTTGGATACTTCGGTATTTGCCAGCCACGATCGCGGTTCCGGTTGGATCTGGAACGATTTGGTCATGTGTTTTAATTCTCCGCCTGCCGCTGCAAATTTGGATAACAACTGCTTTTATGTGGATTTAGATGCGAATCAGCCTGTAGGTGAGAATGTCAAATTCAATGTACCATCTCAATATCCGATTCAAGTATTCGGACAGGTTAAAGTGGTCAATGCCAACGAAGCGCCTTATTGCCAGCTGGACGCTGTCGTACATGATAATAACCGTTATCAGATAAAAGGCTGTATTGCCCGCCAAAGTAAACCGTTCGGGCTGAGTTTTGCGGTGCAAGATCCGGATGCTTACGCCGCCGCAATCGTGCAACGTCAATTGAAACAACTCGGTATTCAGTTTTCCGGACAGGTAAAAATACCGCACCAGCCGCAAACCGGTACGATTTTGGCGCAACATCTGTCTAAACCTTTACCGGATTTGTTGAAAAAAATGATGAAGAAATCCGATAACCAAATTGCGGATGCGTTATTTCGTACCGCAGCGTATGAAACTTTTAAACGTCCGGCCTCTTTCCAATTAGGCGCCATGGCGTTGAAACGCGTGTTATCCGGTCAGGCAGGTATTAATTTCGGTCATTCCATTGTGGCGGACGGTTCCGGTTTATCCCGTCACAATCTGATTGATCCCAATACGATGCTGCAGGCTTTAGAATATATGGCAAAAAACGAGGATAAGTTGCATTTGCTGGAAACGTTTCCTATTGCCGGCGTAGACGGAACAATCAGCGGGCGCGGCGGTCTCATTCAGGCGCCGTTAGTCAAAAACGTGCTGGCGAAAACCGGTTCGTTGAAAGGCGTGTATAATCTGGCGGGATTTATGACCAATGCACGGGGTGAGAAAATTGCTTTTGTTCAGTTTATTAACGGTTATTCTACCGGCGAATTGGAAAATAAAACCAAACGCGCACCACTCGTCAGTTTTGAGAACAAACTTTACAACGCGCTTTACGCCGAATAACCGATAACGCTGAAATAGCGGCGTCACCGATAAAAGTGCGGTCGATTTTGACCGCATTTTTTTATTGTTTATTTATCTGGGTCAACGGTAATAGATATCCCGACGTTCCCGTTCTTCCCGATCGGAGCGACGTTCGGCTTTATGCACTTGCTCATTTGCCCGACGTCTTGCCTCCGCGGCGCGTCGTTCCGGGCCGTAGTAATCTCTGCGGGAATCTCTGTCTCGCGGATCATAATCTCTGTCATAACGCGCCCGTTCATGATATCCGTCACCATAATAACCGCCGTCTATGATACAGGCGGTTAACGACAAGGTTAAAACCGAAAGTGCGGTCAAAAAAAGTAATTTTTTCATAATGTTACCCCTGAAATAAAAATCATGTAGGCGAAAAACTTTCCTCCTACGTTGCTATTAGACTAAAAAGAATTTAAAAAATTCTGAAGCGGTTTTTATAACGGAATAGCAGTGAAAAATACCAATAAAATCGGCGGCGCAATATTGGTGACGAAACCAAAACTAATGGCCAACGGCACCACCTCTAATCCGCCCGAACGCTGAATGACGGGCAGAGTACAATCTAACGCGGTTGCGCCCGCCAACCCCACTGCGGTAGAACGGTAATGATACATAAAAAAAGGAATCATAAAGAGGCTGAAAATTTCCCGGCTGAGATCGTTAAAAAAAGCGATACTGCCGAAAATCGGCCCCCAAGCATCGTTGATCACTACGCTCGACAAGGAATACCAGCCTAAGCCCGAGGAAATGGCCAGTCCCTGCGTAATTGGCAGTTGCAACCAGAATGCGGCGATCACACCGCCGCATAAAGACGTGGCAATCATAATGACGCCGGTGTAAATGCCTCGTTTATTGAACAGCACTTCCTTTAATGAAATTCCGTTATTGCGTAATTGAATGCCGACGAAAAAAATGAGCAATACGAGCACATAAGTGCCGGCTCCTAAGGGCAGGACAAAAACGGTTTTCCCAAAAAATCCCGTTATAAAACCGATGATCACCATGGCGCATAGTTTGGCGCTGTCCATCAGTAATTTCCAACGGGGCGGCAAGTTGCCGCCTAAACGTTTTAACGGTGCGGGCCGGCATTTATCGTAAGCGATTAACCCGATAATATTACAAAGCATAATATTGAACGAAAAGACTAATGCCGACCAACCGATAACGGGCAGTTTTTGCATCACGTCATCCAGCTGGCCGAGGGATACCCCCATTACAAACAGAATAATATAGAGTAAAATCATGACGAGACGATTTATCGTTTGCAAAAACGGTCTGTTGTCGGATTTTATCAAATAACCTAAAATCATCGGCACAAGCACGATCAATAAACCTTCAAACATGGCGGAATTCCCTGTGAATTACGTTCGGAAAAGAAGGTAGTATAGCAGGAAAATTATGTATTTACGTCAATGTGATCTCGTTGGTTTCCGAGGCATTAACCGACTTTCCATTCATCTGCGCCCGCACATGGTTCTCATCGGGGAAAACGCTTGGGGGAAATCCAGTTTATTAGCGGCATTAAGCTTAATTTTGAACAATAAAAATCAGCTTTACCGCTTCACGCCGGAAGATTTTCATCACGAAGAAAATACGCCTGCCATCACACTTTTATTTACTTTCAGCGAGCGGGACATTAAAGAAAATACGGATGATAAAAATCATTTGTTTCAAAAGGTTTTTGTTCCTCATGAAGACGGATTCGATCGTATTTATTTTCGGGTGGCGGGCGAAATGGTGCAAAATCAAGTGATCACCACCTATTCTTTTTTAGATGAAAGCGGCGAACCGATTTCTCTTAACAATGCGGAAGAAGTGGCGTTATCTCTGATTTGCCGCCATCCGATTTATCGTTTTCGAGACGCCCGTTTAAATCCGACGCGGAATCTGTTGAATCCGCAAACTATGCGGGCAAGATATGAATCGGAAGATCTTCAGTTCCAGGCGGTGGGATTGGTGTTGCAACATTATTTTATGTCTTCGTGTCAAAACGATGCATTGGCGCAAAAAATGTTGTTGGAACCGACCGCACTTTGGGACGAATTAAAACTGTTGTGTCAGCGGTTAAAACAGGATGAAACCCGGGAGTTACGCACTCGCCTGGTGGAGTTTCTGCAAACCCTGTTTGTCGGCGAAAAGCCGGTGCAAATGAGTAAACATCATCGTCCGGTGTTATTGTTTGAAGATCCCGAAGCCCGTTTGCATCCGCGTATGATCGCCATTTTATGGGAATTAATGCAATATTTGCCGATTCAACGCATCACCACTACCAATTCGGTAGAGCTGGTCTCGCAGGCGGAATTACAGAATATTTGCCGCCTGGTGCGTTATACGGATCGCACCAAATCTTATCAGTTGTACCGCCACGATTTGGGTAAAGAAGATTTGCGCCGGTTAACTTTTCATATTCACCATAACCGTAGCCTGGCGTTGTTTTCGCGCACCTGGATTTTAGTGGAAGGGGAAACGGAAGTGTGGATTCTGACGGAATTGGCTAAATTGCTGGACATCAATTTGAGTATGGAAGGTATCCGCATTGTAGAATTCGCTCAGTCGGGATTACGCCCGCTGATCAAGTACGCCAAAGCCATGGGTATCGAATGGTATGTGCTGACGGACGGCGACGATGCGGGGCGAAAATATAGCGAAGTCGCCCACAGTTTGTTGGAAGAAGATGAAATGACCTCGCAGCGCATCACCACGTTGCCTAAACTGGATATCGAGCATTTCTTTTACACCGAAGGGTTTGAAAACGTGTTTATCCGATTGGCCCGTTGGGAACAGCAAGGGCGTTATCTGCCGATGCGGAAAATTATTCAGCGCGCCATTCAGCGCACATCCAAACCGGATCTCGCCATTGCCTTATCGGCGGAAATAGAGAAGCGCGGCAGCCAGTCTGTTCCGTTATTATTCAAACGGTTATTTTCCAAAGTGCTGAATTTAACGCGAACGCAATAATTATTTGTTCATTTATACAGTTTATTATGCTAAAGTGCGGTCAAAAATCTTAACGTTTTTTGACCGCACTTTTATGTTTAACTCATCGTTTCAGCGCAAAATTATTCACATTGATATGGACTGTTTTTATGCCGCCGTGGAAATGCGGGAAGAGCCGTCCTTAATCGGCAAACCCGTTGCCGTCGGCGGCCACAGCCGTCAACGGGGCGTATTAACGACCTGCAATTACGAAGCCAGAAAATTCGGTTGCCGCAGCGCCATGCCCACCGCACAGGCGATAAAACTGTGCCCGAATTTGATTGTGCTGCCCGTGCGCATGGCGTTGTATAAACAAGTATCACAGCAAATTCACCAAATTTTTCATCGTTATACCGAAATTATCGAACCGCTTTCCCTGGACGAAGCTTACCTGGATGTTACGGATTGCGAAAAATGTTCGGGTTCCGCCACCTGGATTGCACGGGAAATCCGTCAGGCGATTTTTGATGAATTACATCTGACGGCCTCCGCGGGTATTGCTCCGTTGAAATTTCTGGCAAAAATTGCCTCCGATCAGAACAAACCTAACGGACAGTTTGTGATTAAGCCGGAAAACGTGGCGGAATTTATCCGCACTTTGCCGTTGTCTAAAATCCCCGGCGTGGGAAAGGTGACATCGGAGCTGTTGTCGGAAATGGGATTACAAACCTGTGAAGATGTTCAGCGCGCCGGCTTGCCGATTTTATTAAATCGCTTCGGAAAAATAGGAAAACGGATTTGGGATTTCAGCCGCGGTATTGACGATCGAGAGATTCAATCTCATCGCGAGCGAAAATCCGTGGGCGTGGAAAGAACCCTGTCACAAAATATTTTTACGCCGGAGCAAGGGCTGGCGATCCTTGATAGTCTCTATCCCGAGCTCATGCGGCGCATGTTGCGGGCGAAGCCGGATATTCCTTTATCGCGTTACCGAAAAATGGGAGTGAAACTGAAATTTGACGATTTTCAGGTCACCACGTTGGAGAAAAGTGCGGTGGAATTTCGGCAAGAAACTTTTGTCGATTTATTAAGCCGAATATGGCTGCGCAGTCAAGGACGAAGCGTTCGATTGGTCGGATTACATGTCACTGTCCCCGAAGAGGGGAAGAGCGGACAAATGAGTTTATGGTAGAATGCCGGCAAAATCAGTTGCCATCATGGAGCGAAATTATGCAACAGAATTCGGAAACCCATACGCTGGACGATATTATTGCGATTTTTAACGGTTGCTTTGAAAAGGAATTTAATACCAAACTGGTAAAAGGCGGCGATGAACCGATTTATATTCCAGCGGAACATAAAACTCCGGGTTATGATGTGTTGCCTTATCATGCCATTTATTTTGCCCGCGGCTTTTATAGCAGTGCCTTGCATGAGATTTCTCACTGGCTGGTGGCCGGTACGGAACGCCGTAAATTAGAGGATTTCGGCTATTGGTACGAACCGGACGGGCGCTCGCCGGAACGGCAGCGGGAATTTGAAAAAGTGGAAGTCAAACCGCAGGCTATCGAATGGATATTGGCAACCGCCGCCAATTTCCGTTATTTCGCCAGTGCGGATAATTTGAACGGCAACCCCGGCGATATTGCGCCTTTCAAACAAGCGGTTTATGCCCAGGTTAAAACCTACGCGGAAAAAGGGCTGCCGCAACGGGCGGAAAAATTGCGTCGTGCATTGAGCGAATTTTATGGCACGGAAGACGGCATTAATTTAGCGAAATTCGACATCTCCCGCATTTAGCTCACGACTATAAATTCAACGGAAAAATCAGGATTGAAAAAGCATATGAAAAAATTAACATTGGCGCTGTCGGCAGTAATTGCTTTGACTGCAATTTGGACGGGCGGCGCCTGGTACACCGGAAAAGTTGCCGAAGCGGAATTTCAATCTCAAGTGCAGCGGGCGAATACGGAAATCGCTAAAGCACTGTCGGCAAATGATGTGCGGATTCAGGTGAAAATGGATAATGTTCGTTTTCAGCGCGGCTGGTTTGTTTCCGAAGTCAGTTACGATACGGTGGTCGAGTTGCCAGACGAAAAAGTATCGGTGCCGTTTAACGGCGCGCTTTACCACGGTCCGTTGCCGTTAAATCAAATTAAACGGTTCGATTTTGCACCGGCAATTTTTTCGGCGGAACTGGAAATCGCCCGCAATGACGTAACCAAAGATTGGTTTGCCTCCGAACAATCACCGCTCAAGAATGCCTTTACGCTCAGCTACGGGCAGCGTTTAAAAGGAAAAACCGAGGCCAATCTGCGTGACGCTAAACTGGGAGAAGGCGAATATTTCACCTTGAATTTATCCGGTCGATATGAACTGGATAAAAACGGTAATAACAGCAAGGCTAATATTGAGGTTAAAGAATTTACCCGAAAAGGTATCAAGCCTAACGCCACGCCGGAAGAAGTGGCGGAATACGTAATTCAGCTGAAAAATGCAGAGTTGGCGGTGGAAACCGGGGAGCGTTCCGCGGAGTTGCCGAATGTGTTCGATTTGAATTACCAATTCAAGGCGGACGAAATCCATCTGTCGGGACAAACGCAGCAGGGTGAAGGCGTGCCGATCACCGTTAAAAATGCAAAATTCGATTTTTTTGCGAAAGTGAAGGATTCCGTGGTGGATTATCGCATCGACAATAATGCGGATTCTTTGCATTATGACGAAATTAATCTGGGGAAATTAATCAATCATTGGGAATTCAATCATCTTGATGCGAAAGCCATGAATACGCTTATCAGCGAAGCGCAAGCCTATCCGGACAAAACCTTATCGCCGGCGGCGGAGACGGCTTTATCCACCATAATCAAACATCAGCCGCAGTTGAAAATCGATCCGATGTTGCTGATACGCGAACAAGGCAATTTGGGAATGAAAGCGAATGTAGCGTTGGCGGAAATTGATTTGGCGCATTTGTCGCAAAGTAATGTGCTTGCCGTTTTTAGTGCGTTGAACTGGACGGTTGAGGTAAACAAAGCGGCGTTGAAAGATTTATTATCCGCTGTCGCGCAGAAAAAAGATCAGCTGCCGAAAAACGAGGCGGATAAGCAAGCGGACGCCTTGCTGAGCGATTTCATCATGCAGGCGAAAAATAATAATTTCCTGACGGAAGATGAAACCTCGCTGAAACTGGTGTTGAATCTGGAAAAAGACGGATTGCATTTTAACGGCACGAAATTATCGGAAAAAGAAGTGCAAATGCTTTTATTTGCATTGATGATGAATTTGGAACAGTAATCGCGCATGCGAGTAGCCTGTTTATGGGTAAAGTGCGGTCAAAAAAACTCAAGGATTTTTGACCGCACTTTTCATTTTCGGCATTCGATGAAAGTTTGAAAAGTACGCCTGAAATTCGCGTAAGGTGAAAAAACATAATATGTAAGTCCGCCGCACAGTTACATATCTTTTCGCTTGCATGATTTATGTAAATACTATAATATTCGTCCGATTTTGCTTGTATCGAACAAGCCGCAAAGACTTCTGCTTAGCAGATAAATACGGTAAAACTTACTAGAAGGAATATGGCTATTAAACCTGTAAAACGTGTTCAGACAAATCGCGCTCATCGTCTTAATGATGAAATTCGCGGCGTAAAAGAGGTTCGCCTAACGGATGAAAATGGTGAACAAATTGGTATCGTGTCAATTCAAGACGCGTTGAATCGCGCGGAAGAAGCTGAGTTAGACTTAGTGGAAATCAGTCCGAATGCCGAACCGCCGGTCTGCCGTATTATGAACTATGGTAAGTTTATTTACGAAAAAGAAAAAGCCGCAAAAGAGCAGAAGAAAAAACAAAAAGTCGTGCAAGTGAAGGAAATTAAATTCCGCCCGGGCACGGATGAAGGCGATTACCAGGTCAAACTTCGCAGTATTTTCCGTTTCCTGGAAGACGGCGATAAGGTTAAAATCACGGTGCGTTTCCGTGGTCGCGAAATGGCACATCAGGATATCGGTTTAGACGTGTTGGAACGCGTAAAACAGGATACGGCTGAAATCGCTATGGTTGAATCCGCACCGGGCAAATTGGAAGGTCGCCAAGCCGTTATGGTTATTGCACCGAAGAAAAAATAAGATTTCCTTGCATAAAACGGGCGAATTCTGTAAAATTCGTCCGTTTTTTCATATCGGAAAAACAAAGTGATCAACAGGCCCAATTTCGCAGCCTGATTCGCTTTTACGGCATTTATGCCAACATGAGAGATGAGCAGCGCTTCAAAGTAAAAGTGCGGTCAAAAATCACCGCGTTTTTCGCCTGATTATCAAGTTTTCACAAACAATGCGGAGTTTTTAAACAATGCCTAAAATTAAAACTGTACGTGGCGCCGCTAAGCGTTTCAAAAAAACAGCTTCCGGCGGTTTCAAACGTAAACAATCTCACTTACGTCATATTCTGACTAAGAAAACCACTAAACGTAAACGTCACTTACGTCATAAATCCATGGTTGCAAAAGCGGATAACGTTTTAGTCGTTGCTTGCTTGCCATACGTATAAACCTTAGCGGTTTATCGAAGTTTAAGCCGACGTACGTCAAGTGAATTTTAGTTATTAATAGATAGTAGGAGATTAAATAATGGCTCGTGTAAAACGTGGTGTTATTGCAAGAGCACGCCATAAGAAAGTTCTTAAGGCTGCTAAAGGTTATTATGGTGCACGTTCACGCGTTTATCGCGTTGCGTTCCAGGCGGTGATTAAAGCCGGTCAATATGCTTATCGCGACCGTCGTCAACGTAAACGTCAATTCCGTCAATTATGGATTGCGCGTATCAACGCTGCGGCACGTCAAAACGGTTTGTCTTACAGCAAATTCATCAACGGCTTGAAAAAAGCGTCTGTTGAAATCGACCGTAAGATTCTTGCTGACATCGCTGTATTCGATAAAGTTGCATTTGCAGCTTTAGTTGAAAAAGCAAAATCTGCTCTTTAATTGTTAAAGAATAGAGAAATTAGGACGCTAAAAAGCGTCCTTTTTTATGCGGAACACATAATTTTTGTGATCTACTTTGCATTTTTAACCTTTGCCGATTGCCAAAGCAAGCGAAATCTTAGATGATTGAACCGACATGAAGAACAAGGCGAAAGCCTTGCAGTGTTGTAATTAGACCAAGAGAGGTATCGTATGGAAATTGGTGTGGTTAAATGGTTTAATAATGCGAAAGGTTTCGGCTTTATTAATGCGGAAGGTAGCGATGAGGACATTTTCGCCCATTTTTCCGTGATAGAAATGGATGGCTATCGTTCTTTAAAAGCGGGGCAAAAAGTAAATTTTGAGGTGATTCGAGGCGATAAAGGTTCACATGCGACTAAAATTATTCCTATTGTCGAATAATTAATAACTTCGCCCCAATGAATTAAAAGTTCGTTTAATCAGAAAAATATCAAAGTGCGGTGGATTTTCGGCATGTTTTTTTAGTGAGGGTGGCAGGGCACAGAAAAATGGTATGGCAGATAAAATAGTTGTTAATTTGCCGGAAACCGTGCTTGCCGCACTCAAAAAACTGTTAAAAACCAGCGTACTTTTGTTTTCTGATTCATTCTTCCGGCGCAATCATTTCTTTCATTTCCGTCTGAATACGGCTGATAATATCAGTGGGAAGTACGACATGGCGACTTTCGGCCAAACCTTGGGCGATATGGCTGTGCAGGTAAACGGCACTGCAAACGGCTTGTCGGTAATGGTGCGGGAACTGTGCGATGAATCCCGCCAGCATGCCGGCCAAAGTGTCGCCCATACCGCCGGTTGCCATGGCGGGCGTGCCGACGTTAATGCGTTGAGGTTCGCTGCCGGCAAGATAAAGTTCGGTGCCGTGTTTTTTCAGGACAACATCAATCCCCAGTCGCTTGACGGCGGTTTGATTGCTAATTTCCGTTTGTTGCAAAGGCGCCAGGCCGGATAATCGTTCCCACTCTTTTTGATGCGGTGTCGCCAATGTTTTCAGTGCAGTCGGTGATTGAGGATTTCGGGCGAAAAGCGTGATGGCGTCGCCGTCTAAAATCAATTTCTGATGATCGGCAATATTAATCAAAACGGTTTGCAACAGTCGGACCGATATTGTTTCCAGCCCCAATCCGCAGCCAATCAGAATGACATCCGCACCTTTGATTTTACTTATCAGCAAATCGTTATTTTCCCAGTTCAGCACCATGGCTTCAGGCAGCCGGCAGTGGAGAGCTGTGTGGTTGACTTCATCTGTCGCCACCGTAGTCAACCCGGCGCCGGAACAAACCGCCGCCTGAGCCGCCAGCATAATCGCTCCGCCCATATTGCGATTACCGCCGATTAACAGCAGGCGGCCGTAGTCGCCTTTATGCGAGATCGCTTTGCGTGGCGGAAGCCGGTGGGCGAGCTCGTTAAATGTCAGCATTTTCATTATTTTTTCCTTACGAAAAGTGTTGAACGAGGGAAGCGGACGATTATCTTTTTCATCAATAAATTTCTGATATTTCAATCGATTACATTTGCAGCAAGACAACTTTTCAACGACCGCGACATGTAAAAGTGCGGTCGATTTTTTCAACGTTTTTTGCAGGATTTCATTGAAACATATTTGCTTTTTCAAGGATTGTCGAACGGTTTGGCGACCTATTCAAAGCAATGGCGATATTCCAGCAATTGAGCTTTGGTTAAACTGAAAACGCCCACGCCGCCGTTTGTTAATTCCAGCCAGTTAAACGGCACTTCCGGATATTGTGCCATGAGATGCACCATGCTGTTTCCCACTTCACAGACCAATACGCCGTCATCCGTTAGGTAATCTGCGGCTTGCGCCAGAATCCTTTTGGTGATGTCCAGCCCGTCCGCGCCGGAACCCAACGCTAATTCAGGTTCGTGATGAAATTCTTCTGGCATATCGCTTAAATCTTCCAAATCCACATAAGGCGGGTTGGTAACGATTAAATCGTATTGATCCTGCGGCAGGTTTTCAAATAAATCCGATTGTAACGGAAAGACGCGGTTGAGCATATTGTGACGTTCAATATTAATTTCCGCCACGTTCAACGCATCAAAAGACAAATCCACCGCATCCACTTCGGCTTGCGGAAAAACATCGGCACAGGCGATGGCGATACAACCGCTGCCCGTACACAAATCCAGAATGCGTTTCGGCACATGAGATAACAAACCGTTAAAATGCGATTGAATCAACGCGCTGATTGGCGAGCGAGGAATAATAACGCGTTCATCTACGTAAAATTCCAATCCGCAAAACCACGCGCTGTTAACCAAATAGGCCACCGGAATGCGCTTGGCTAACCGTTCGGCGACCAAGCCGACGATTAGCTGCTTTTCTGACGGCGTTAAATTGGTATCAAACAGTTCGTTAGGCAAATCCATCGGTAAATTCAGGCCTGCAAGTACCAGTTGTAAACTTTCATCCCAAGCGTTGTCCTGTCCGTGCCCGTAATAAATGTCGGAGCGGTTAAAATTGCTGTATGTCCAGCGCAGATAATCCTTCAACGTATGCAGATTAGCCGGCACATCGTCCGCTTCGATTAAATCCAGTAAATCTTGGTTAAATGTTTCCATCGGTCGTCACCTTGTGAGTAAAATTCAGAGGGATTATATGCTAAAATCCGTTTCGGATTCCACCAAAGAGGAAAAGAATGTTAAAGGAAGAGGATATCGCCCTGTTCAGAGAAAATATTCGGGGCACTAAAAAATTTAAACAGAATACCTTTGTGACGTCGCGCAAGGTCAATACGAAGAAAAAATCCGAAGTGCGGGAAATCAGAGAAAAGCAGGATACGCTTTTTTATTTTTCTGACGAATATGAACCGCTGTTAGACGAAGAAAGTGCGGTCAAATATTTGCGAGAAAATGAAGATAGTTATTTATTGAAACAGTTGCGTCGCGGTGATTTTTCGCCGGAGCTGTTTTTGGATTTGCACGGATTGACGCGCGAACAGGCGAAGCAAGAGCTTGCCGCATTATTGCAGGCATGCGTGGATGAACATGTTTATTGTGCGAGTATTATGACGGGATACGGCACCTTTACCCTGAAAAAACAAATTCCGCGCTGGCTGGTGCAACATCCTCGGGTACGTGCATTGCACCAGGCACCGAAAGAATGGGGCGGCGATGCGGCGATTTTAATTTTAGTCGAGGTTTAATCGTATAAACTCGGCGCGGTTTTATCGGGACGCGTTTTAAACCGACGATGAAGCCACATATATTGTTCAACGCCTTTCATAATTTCTTTTT
Source organism: Exercitatus varius (assembly GCF_029577735.1). Taxonomy (NCBI): domain Bacteria; kingdom Pseudomonadati; phylum Pseudomonadota; class Gammaproteobacteria; order Pasteurellales; family Pasteurellaceae; genus Exercitatus; species Exercitatus varius. Next base: position 316,992 of record NZ_JARQTO010000001.1, read on the forward strand.
CCACGATCTGATTCATTCTGAGCGCCACATCATGCGGATCAGCTAAATCCGAAAAATCCACGGCCGGTGAGATGCTGACGGTATAACCGGAGCTGTCCGCATTACGCAAAGGGGCGAAAGGAACCACTTTGGCATTGGGTACCGCATGAAGTAAAAAGTAGGAACCCGTGGTGGTGGCTGCGTCGGGCACAGCGAAAAACGGTACGAAAACGGCATTCTTACGACCGTAATCGTGATCCGGCGCGTACCAAATGGTTTCGCCGCGTTTCAGGGCTTTCACCATACCGCGCAAGTCTTTGCGATCCAGCATATCTTTATTGGAACGTAGCCGTCCCCAAACCTGCAACCAGTTAAACAGCGGATTATCATTAGGACGATATACGCCGATTCCCTGATGTTGAATCCCCACGATTCGCGCCCCTAATTCCAACGTTAAAAAATGTACGCCGACAAATATAATTCCGTTATTTCCTTGATTTTTAAGGTGTTCCAAGCCTTCGATTTTTGACCATTTTCGTATACGGCGATCCGACCAAAACCACGCCATGCCGGTTTCGATAATGGCCATTCCCACGGAATTCAGATTTTCCTGCAGAATTTGTTCGCGTTGTCGTAGCGGCATATCGGGAAACGCCAGTTCAAGATTGCGCCGCGCGATTTTAGCCCGCCGCTTTCCTACTTTGAGTTTTGAAAATAACCAACCGAGTCCCAATCCGATTTGACGCAGAATCGGGTAAGGCAGACAGAGAATCAGCCAAAACAGCCCTAAAGCAAGCCAGAATCCCCAGTGTTTTGGGAGCAGATAGGATTTTTCGAATTGTGGTAGATGATTTTTCGTCATAATCGATTAAATTTCAGTTAATGACGGCTGTCCGTGAATTTATAGAACATCCGGGTCGCATAATACAAATGGAAGAAAAGTGCGGTTAGTTTAACGTAAATTTTACTAAATTTTAAGCCAAAGCCTTTCCGCCTGTGTTAAAATCGCGCGTAAATTTTTGAAAAACAAAAAAGGATTCGAAAATGGCGCAGTATTCAGCACAATTTCCGCATGCAAAAGTTTTGGTGTTAGGCGATGTTATGCTTGATCGTTACTGGTTTGGTGCGACCGATCGGATTTCACCGGAAGCGCCGGTGCCGGTGGTGCGCGTGAAAGCAAACGAAGAACGGGCGGGCGGAGCGGCCAACGTTGCGATGAATATCGCTTCTTTAAACGTGCCGGTACGGTTGCTCGGTTTAACCGGAAACGATGAAGCGAGCGGCGCATTAACCGCTTTGCTTGAAAATCAGAAAATTCATTGTGATTTCGTAAAGCTGGATTCCCATCCGACAATTACTAAGCTGCGCATTTTATCTCGTCATCAGCAATTGTTGCGCCTTGATTTTGAAGAGAATTTTAATAACGTACATAGTGATCATCTGCTTGTTAAATTGAAAAGTGCGGTCAAAAATATCGGTGCTTTGATATTGTCGGATTACGGCAAAGGTACGCTGAACGATGTGCAGCATATGATTCAAATTGCCCGTCAGGCAAATGTTCCGGTGTTGATTGATCCGAAAGGTACGGATTTTGAACGTTATCGCGGCGCGACCTTATTAACGCCGAATATGTCGGAATTTGAAGCGGTGGCGGGAACATGTCAATCCGATGAGGACATCGTAAAAAAAGGCTTAAAAATGATTGCCGATTACGATTTAACGGCGTTATTAGTCACCCGTTCGGAAAAAGGCATGACCTTGCTGCGTCCGAATCAACCGGCTTTCCATTTGCCGACCGAAGCAAAAGAAGTCTATGACGTGACGGGCGCGGGCGATACCGTGATTTCCGTGCTGGCAACGGCGCTGGCGGACGGTCGTTCTTTCGAAGAAGCCTGTTATTTGGCGAATGTGGCGGCCGGTATCGTGGTGGGCAAATTGGGTACCTCTACGGTTTCTACCGTTGAATTGGAAAATGCGATTCACGGGCGTACTGCTACCGGTTTCGGTATTATGACGGAAGCCGAGCTGAAAAGTGCGGTTAAATTGGCGAAAGATCGCGGCGAAAAAATTGTGATGACCAACGGTTGTTTCGATATTTTACATCCGGGACATGTTTCTTATTTGGAAAATGCCCGTAAGTTAGGCGATCGTTTAATTGTGGCAGTGAATACCGACGCGTCGGTGAAACGTTTGAAAGGCGAAACTCGCCCGATTAACGATTTGGCAAGCCGCATGGCGGTATTGGCGGGATTATCTTCCGTGGACTGGCTGGTTGCCTTTGATGAGGATACGCCGCAACGGTTAATCGCGGAAATTTTGCCGGATTTATTGGTGAAAGGCGGGGATTATAAACCGGAAGAAATTGCCGGTTCAAAAGAAGTTTGGGCAAACGGCGGCGACGTATTGGTGTTGAATTTTGAAAACGGTTGTTCAACCAGTAATGTGATTAAAAAAATTCAGAAATTGAAAGATTAACGGTGAAAAAGTCCGATATTTACTCTTCGGACTTTTTCTCGGGAGTAAGATAGAAAAAGGCAAGATTTTCATCTTGCCTTTATTTTTAGAAATTCCGTATTTTAGAATTTCGGCGAATAATAACCGCCCATTGAACTGTAAATCGCGTTTTCGTTCTGAATGACGCTATATTTAGCGTTCAGAATGGATATTTGCGAGGTTTTTTCCGTATTCGCCGCATTTAACCATTCGCGTAATTCGGATACGCCCGCGTTATAACGGTTTTGATAATATTGCGTGATACGTTTATCGTAATCATATTTTCGCTGTAAATTAGAGAAGTTTTGTACCGCTTGATTATAGGCGAAATAATTGGTATCCACTTCGTTTAACGCAGTAGTGATGCCTTGTTCGTAATTTACCCGCGCGGTCTCGTAAGCGGCTTCCGAAATTTTAACGTTCCATCTTACGTGATTCCAATCCAGGAACGGCAAGCTGATTCCCAATGTTCCCGCTGCGGTCGGATTATCAAAGGCGTTGCTGACTTTGTTGTTGCTTGAGGACATAGAACCGCCGAGCGAAACGGTCGGGAACCAGGATTTCTGCATAGCTTTGGCGTCTTTAAACGCGCTGCTCAAACGGAACAAATAACCTTTCACGTCCGGACGATTGGCGATAGTAGATACCGGCACGTTTAAATTCACAGTGGTGGTTTTCACATCCAGAATATGAGGGAAATTGATGTTCAACGGCGCATTCGGTTTTAAATTTAATAAATTGCGTAATGTTTGTTCCGCCGTTTTACGCTGCGTTTGATAGGAAATTAAATTATTACGCGCGGTTAAGACAGCTTGTTGCGCCTGATCCGTGCTGGCGCGATCTTCTACGCCCTGATTCAAACGGTTTTGCATAATGCTGTTAATGCGTCCGTAATAATCAATGCTGTCGTTTGTAGCGGCAATGGCGTCATTCAGATAAGCAATCTGGTAATACGTCACAACCACGGAATTAATCAGCGATAAACGGGTGGCTTCCAAATCCTGTTGGGTTGCTTTGTAAGTCCATTCGCCCGCATCCGCCGCATCCGCCAAACGACGCCATAAATCCAGCGTATAACTCACACTTAAAGAACCGCCGTGGCTGATAGTGGAATTTGCGCCCGTGTCCGTTCGGCGAGAAGCGGAAGAGGAGGTGGAACCGCTGAAACTCGGCACTAAATCCGCACCCAATAAATTCGCCTGATAAAGTGCGGAATTCACGGAAATCGCCGCTTTTGCCAAGTCTTTATTGTTTAACAATGCCTGTTCTACCACGCGGTTTAATTGTGCGTCATTGTAGAGCGACCACCAGTTTTCTTTAATATTGTATTGATTGGTAATTTCTTCGTATTGTTTGTAATCGTCTTGGCTGGCTTGGTAGCTGTCATTGATATTGGCGCAGCCGACCAACGCCGTTGAAAGGAGAACGCTGAAAGCAATTTTATTCAGTTTTAACATGGATATTTCCTTATAAAAGTGGGAAAGTGCGGTCAAAAATTAACGAGTTTTTTGACCGCACTTCAGGCAATCTGTTTATTAATGAACGTTCGTTCAGTCGTGGCGTATTGTAACAGAATTTTTTCATTTTGCTACTATTCACGCGCTAAAGCCGTAATCGGATCGAGTTGAGCGGCTTTTTTCGCCGGCATATAACCGAATACGACACCGATTAAGGTCGAGAACAACACCGCCGCTACAATGGAAAACGTGGAAAACGACATAGTGAAATCCGTCATAAAGATATTGAATAAGCTACCGATAATGAGAGAAAGCAAAATGCCGGATACGCCGCCGATCATACAAATCAGTACGGCTTCGATTAGAAACTGCTGCAAAATATTGCTTTTACGCGCCCCGATGGCCATACGTACGCCGATTTCCTTGGTGCGTTCCGTCACCGACACCAACATAATATTCATCACCCCGATACCGCCGACGATAAGAGAAATAAAGGCGATGGACGAAATCAGTAATTTCATGGTACCGGTGGTACTTTCAATCGTCTGTTTAATCGTATCGCTGTTCATAATGAAAAAGTCTTTCTTGCCGTGACGGACAATCAGGTAATCGGTCAGACTTTTTTCAGCGACGGTTGTGTTGACGTTATCCGCAATTTTTACGGTGATAGAACCGATTTTTGTTCCCCCTGTCACTTTATTCATTACCGTCGTATAAGGCGCGTAAATATTTAGCGAGCTGCTTGCCTGACTCATTTGACGATCCGTCACAACACCGATAATTCGGAAAGGGCGTTTGGCAAACATGACAATTTTTCCCAAGGGATTTTCATTCGGAAAAATCGATTTTTTTGAGCTTTCGTCCAACAAAGCGACTTGCGCGTTTTCGTTGATTTCCTGTTGAGTAATGGAACGTCCCATCACAAGTTTCATGCCTTCCACATCGAAATATTGCTCGCCGATACCGCGCAGGTTAGTGGAGGTGAAAGATTGATTGCCGTAAATCAATAAACCGGTGGAGGAACTGTTCGGCGTGACACTTATCACATAACTTTGCTTAGCCAATGCATTGGCGTCGTTTACCGTTAAATTCTGCATTTGATCCGCCCGCCGATCGCCAAATCCCGTCCCGTTAAAAATGGTCATGGTGTTTGTACCTAACCCGCTGATATTAGACAGAATTTTTTGTTGCGAACCGTTTCCTAACGCTACGACGGACACCACCGAGGTGATCCCGATAATGATGCCGAGCATGGTCAGCAGAGAACGCATTTTGTGAGCGATAATGGCGCTCACCGACATCCGAAACGCTTCAATCAGCTGATCTTTACTGAAACCGAAACGGGATTTAGAAACTTTAATATTTTCGACCGCACTTTTTACCGGCGATTTCTGGTTATCGCCGATAATTTCTCCATCTTTAATTTCAATGACGCGATTGGCGCTTGCCGCAATGTGGCGGTCGTGAGTAACCATAATAATGGTGTGGCCTTCGTCATGCAGTTGACGCAAAATCTGCATCACGTTTTCGCCGCTGGCGGAATCCAATGCGCCGGTAGGTTCATCCGCAAGAATAATTTCACCGCCGTTCATTAGCGCGCGGGCAATACTGACACGCTGCTGCTGACCGCCCGAAAGCTGGCTCGGTTTGTTTTGTTCTTTGCCGTCTAATCCGAGTTTTTCTAGCAATTCTTCCGCATGAGATAAACGTTCGGCTTGAGGTTTTCCGGCATAAATCGCAGGTAAAGCCACGTTTTCCTGAGCCGTGAGGGCGGACAGCAGGTTATAACGCTGGAAAATGAAGCCGAATTTCTGGCTGCGCAAATCGGAAAGCTGATCGGCCGTCAGTTCCACGGTTTCTTTACCGTCGATTTTATAAGAACCGCTGGTTGCCGTGTCCAAACAGCCGATGATGTTCATCAGAGTGGATTTCCCGGAACCGGATTGTCCGATAATCGCGACAAAATCGCCTTTTTCAATGCTGAGGGAAATGTTTTTCAAAATATGAACACGATTTTCACCTTCACCAAAATAGCGATTAAGGTCTTTTATTTCGATAATATTCATAAAATTTTCACCGCACTTTGGATTGCATTAGAACATACGCGGACCGCGATTCATTGTGCCGACTTTTTCACCGGCGGCGACTTGTGACACGATCACTTTTTCACCTTCGTTTAAACCGGATTTAATTTCCGTTTGAAAATCATTTTGCACGCCGATCGTCACTTCGCGTTCTTCCGCTTGATTTTTGTCATTCAAAATATTCACGAAATATTTGTTGTCTCGCTTCTGCAATGCCATATTGGAGACAAGCAACACGTTTTGAACATTTGCAATTTTTATCGTATTTTCCGTGGTCATGCCAATGCGTAAGACACCGTCGGTGTTATCCACTTCCATGTTGGCATAATAATAAACCGCCGATGTTGAAGAGGACGATGACGAACTGCTGCCTGAGCTTGAACTTGAAGAGGTTGAACTGGCGTCCGTGCTGTCTGTGGTTGCGGGATCAATACTGTTGATTGTCGCGTGGTATTTGGTTGAGCTGTCGGACAAAATAGTAAACTCCACTTCCTGCCCCGCTTTGACTTTAGTAATGTCGCCTTCCGAAATTTCAGGCTTGATTAACATTTTTTGCAAGTCCGCCACGGTGACGATGGTTGGTGTGGTTTGATTGGCGTTGACCGTTTGACCTTCGGAAATCGGGGTCGAAATTACCGTTCCGTCGATAGGCGAGGTAATTTTAGTATAACCCACATTGGTTTCCGCCGTATTTACCTCGATTTCCGCTTGTTTGATGGATTCTTTTAACGCGTCGATTTCCGCAATCGCGGCGTCCAACGTATTTTTAGCGCTGTTCACGTCATCCAAAGAAGCGGCTTGTAATTTGTATAGTTTCGATAAGCGGTTATAGCTCGATTGCGCCACGCTGTAAGCGGTTTGTTTCGCTTTCAACTGCGCCTGATAACTCGCCAGTGCCGCTTTGGCCGTATTTAAGCTGTTCACTTGAGTGGTGGAATCAATATCGGCGATCATATCGCCTTTTTTTACTTCCTGGCCTAATTTCACATACAGTTTAGTAATTTTACCGGAAACCTGCGCACCGACATCCACTTCATTCGAGCTTTCAATCGATCCCGATGCCACAACGGATTTTTCTATATTGCCGCGCTGAACGTCTTCGGTAAGAAAAGTCGGACCGTTTTCTCCGCCGGACATAAAAAAGTACGCACCGCTTGCAATAACGACGAGTAAAATTGCGATGATTAAGTTTTTTTTCTTCATGATTATTTCCAATATATCCGTAAAACTCGGGCAGAGTATAAAAATAAAAACTTAAGAGATTCTTAAGCATTGGCGGCTAAATCGTTTTTATGACCATTATTCCGAAGGATTGTTCGGAGAATATGAAAAGTGCGGTAAATTTTAGCATAGTTTTTTCCGGAATATACGTGATATTTTTTTGATTTCATTGAGCTTTCTCAGCATAATGAACGGACATTCAGGGAGTGACGATGAAAATATTGGCAATATTATCGGCGGCTTTATACGCCTCAAGTGCGGTCGCTTTTTCCGTTATTTTGGACACGGGCCACACCGAAAAACATTACGGTGCCGTCAGTCCGTTCAATAAGACGGAATTCAGCTATAACCAAGCCATGGTGACGACGCTACAACGTCACATTTTAGCTCGGAAGCTTGATGTCGAACTGGTGCCGAATACGCAGCCGGATTTAACTTTGCAGCATCGCACGCTTTACGGAAACAAAACGGATTTATTCGTATCCATTCATCATGATTCGTTTCCGCCGGAATTGAACGCACAACGTGAAAATTTGTCCGGCTTTTCGGTTTTTGTGTCGCAAAAAAATCCGAATTATCCGCAAAGTCTGAATTGCGCAAGAGCGGTAGCGAGCCGCTTAATTCAGGCGGGCGAGCGCCGTTCCCGTTATCATGAATCGGATATTGAAGGTGAACGAAAAACCTTGCTTGATGAACGCGGCGTCTATCGCTACGATGAGTTGGCGGTATTGAAAAACGCCCGTTCGCCCGCCATCCTGATTGAAATCGGCGTGATTGCCAATCCGTCGGAAGCGAAACGGTTGGAACGGACGGCGGTTAAAGAGCAAATCGCAAAAGCGATCAGTCTTGGCATTGCCGATTGTATAAAAACTCATTAAAAATCGCCCGCACTTTAAATTCTGCCGTAAAACCTGTAGAATACGCGGCATTTCAACGACCTATTTTTTATTACCAAGAAACAGTTATGCCAACAGAAAATATCACATTAGCAAACGAGGCGGGAAAAGAGGCGACTCCGACCAATTTTATTCGCCAGATTATTGACGAAGATCTTGCCAGCGGCAAGCATCACAACGTTTATACCCGTTTCCCGCCGGAACCGAACGGTTATCTGCATATCGGACATGCGAAATCAATCTGTTTGAACTTTGGGATCGCGCAAGATTATCACGGCAAATGTAATCTGCGTTTCGACGACACCAATCCGGTTAAAGAAGATGTGGAATATGTGGATTCCATCAAGCGGGACGTGGAATGGCTAGGATTTGAATGGGAAGGTAAACCGCGTTATGCCTCGGATTATTTTGATCAGCTTTACGGTTATGCCGTCGAATTAATCAAGAAAGGTTTGGCTTATGTAGACGAGCTTTCGCCGGAAGAAATCCGTGAATACCGCGGCACTTTAACCGAGCCGGGGAAAAACAGTCCTTATCGCGAACGCGGCGTAGAAGAAAATTTGGCGTTATTCGAAAAAATGCGTAACGGCGAATTTGCGGAAGGCAAAGCCTGTTTACGGGCGAAAATCGATATGGCGTCGCCGTTTATGGTGATGCGTGATCCGGTGCTTTATCGGGTAAAATTTGCCAGCCATCATCAAACCGGCGATAAATGGTGCATTTATCCTCTGTATGATTTTACCCACTGCATTTCGGATGCCATTGAGCGGATTACCCATTCGCTTTGTACGCTGGAATTCCAGGATAATCGCCGTTTATACGATTGGGTGCTGGAACATATTTCTATCGAACGTCCGTTACCGCATCAGTATGAATTTTCACGTTTGAACCTGGAAGGCACATTGACATCCAAACGTAAGTTATTGAAGTTAGTGGAAGAAGGTGTGGTTGACGGTTGGGATGATCCGCGCATGCCGACTATTTCAGGCTTACGCCGTCGCGGTTACACGCCGGCGTCGTTGCGTGAATTCTGCCGTCGTATCGGCGTGACCAAGCAGGATAACGTGGTGGAATTCAGCGCGCTGGAAAGCTGTATTCGCGACGATTTAAACACGCATGCGCCGCGAGCCATGGCGGTGATTAATCCGTTAAAAATCGTGATTGAAAATCTTGAAGTGCCGGAAACGCTGACGATGCCTAATCACCCGAATCGTGAAGAAATGGGAACCCGTCAGGTCCAGTTAACGAAAGAACTTTACATCGATCAGTCGGATTTCCGCGAAGAAGCGAACAAACAGTATAAACGTTTGGTGTTGGGCAAAGAAGTTCGCCTGCGCAACGCGTATATCATCAAAGCGGAACGGGTCGAAAAAGATGCGGAAGGTAACGTCGTTTGCGTATATTGTAGTTATGATCCGGAAACCCTCGGTAAAAATCCGGCCGACGGGCGCAAAGTGAAAGGCGTGATTCAGTGGGTTTCCGCCACGGATTCTCTGCCGGCGGAATTTCGCCAATATTCCCGTTTATTCACCATGGCGAATCCGGGCGCAGAAGAGGACATTATCGCCGCAATTAATCCGCAATCATTGGTGGTGAAACAGGGATTTGTGGAAAAAAGCGTGGCGAACGCCGAGCCCGAAAAAGCGTACCAATTCGAACGGGAGGGCTATTATTGCGCGGACAGCAAAGACAGCCGTCCGGGACATTTGGTGTTCAACCTGACCGTTAGTTTAAAAGAGGGGTTTTAAGATGAAAAAAATGATTTTGTTAGTGGTGACGGCTGCATTTATTGCCGCTTGTTCGCAACCGAAAGATATTTATATCAACGGTTCGGAAGGTTCCCATTCCGGCTTAAAATATAACAAAGCCGATAAGTCCTTTGACTTAAACCGTTAATAAATATGGAAAAAGTGCGGTCGAAAAACATCAAGTTTTTTGACCGCACTTTGTTTTATCTCAAATTTAATTTATTCCGAACATATCATGCAGCAAAAAATAAACGTAGAGCCGGAATTCTGGAAACATAAGTCTCTGCAGGAGATGAACGAGGCGGAATGGGAAGCCTTGTGCGACGGTTGCGGAAAATGTTGTTACCGCAAGTTTATCGAAGGTCGCGGCAAACGGAAAAAACTTTATTACACCCGAATTGCCTGCAATTTGCTGGATCTGAAAAGCGGTCGCTGCAGCGATTATGCCAATCGTTTTAAACTCGAACGGGATTGTACCAAGCTGACTAAAAAGAACCTGCCGGATTTCGGTTGGTTGCCGGCAACCTGCGCTTACCGCTTACTTTATGAAGGCAAACCTTTATTCGATTGGCATCCTTTAATTTCCAACGATGAACGCTCGGTAGAACGAGCGGGAATGTTGATTGAAAACGGCATTCACGAAGAAGATGTGATTGACTGGTTTGAATTTGTGATTGATGAAGATCACAAAACTGCCTAAAAACCATTGTATTTATCGGTTGCTTGGTTAAAATGTGATTAATTCGTTTTTACGGGGCAACGCTATGATGATTTCTCAACAGCAAAAAAATCTGGCGGAACAAGCGGGAATTGCCGTTTCTCACTATTCCATTGATGGGGAATTGATTTATGCTTCGCCTGAAACGATTAATTATTTCACCGCACTTTTGCAGCCGGCTAAAAAATCGTCGCAAGTTAAAACGGATGGCGTTTGGGTTGCCACGGAAAACACCGATTTTGAGGTGGATTTAACCCGATTTTTCTCCGAGCTTCCGGTCAAGTTAAATTATCAGCTTTTTGACGAACATCATTTCTGCGTACGGGAAGCCGAAGTTGTTCAGGGTGCGACAACGCTTTCCTTTTCCGCGCTGGCCGCCGGTTATTACTGGCTTCATCTGATTGGCGCGGAGCAATCTCTGCGAATTTGTCTATTAATTTCTCCGCCTCAAGTTTATCAACCGCTTCATTTACAAACCGACAAAGTTCGGGGAATTTCCGTTCAGCTTTACAGTTTACATTCCGAACGAAATTGGGGCGTAGGCGATTTCGCCGATTTACGTTATCTGATTGAAAGTGCGGTCAAATTTGGCGCAGATTTTGTAGGGATTAATCCGTTGCATCAGCTTTATACGGCGGTGCCGGAATTTACAAATCTTCAAGTTTTAACGGACGATATTCTTCAACAGAAATATGACGACCGAGTAGAGGATAAACAGGCTTTATTGGACACTTTGCACCGTGACGGTGATTTGCCGCCGAATTATGAGGGTGATGCACGATCATTTAGACGAGGTGATTCATCGGTATCAGGTGGAAGGAGAAAGCCGCTTAATCGGAGTTCAATGAGAAAATTTAATTGGGCAGGAAGTTTCCTTTAATTTAGCGGGGACATCGAAAGAATATCCGAACTGGCGCAGGAAGCTTGCCGTCCCCTTAGAACAGATTTTCACTGATGATCGGATTCGGCGTTTGCTTTCCGTTATTCATCGTAACAGACAATCAAAATAGAGAACATTATTATGACAATATTCGTAACACAAGACACCATTAACGCCTTTTTTGACGGGCGTCACGCCGATCCGTTTGCCGTATTGGGCATGCACGAAACCGATAACGGTATTGAAGTCCGCGCCTTATTGCCGGATGCCGGACAAGTTGTCGTAATTGATAAAGAAACCCAGGATGAAGTCTGCGAATTATCTCGCATTGATGAACGGGGATTTTTCGCCGGCGTTATGCCGCAACGGGACAGTTTTTTTAATTATCAGTTGCAGGTATCCTGGGGAAAAGATGTCCTTCGGATTGAAGATCCGTACCGTTTTCATCCGATGATTCAGGAACTGGATAACTGGTTATTGGCGGAAGGTTCACATTTACGTCCTTATGAAGTGTTGGGCGCGCATTTTATGGAATGCGACCGCGTATCCGGCGTGAATTTCCGTTTGTGGGCGCCGAACGCCAAGCGGGTTTCCGTGGTGGGCGATTTTAATTATTGGGACGGTCGCCGTCATCCGATGCGTTTCCATCAGGCCAGCGGCGTATGGGAGCTGTTTATTCCGAAAGTGGCGCTGGGCGATTTGTATAAATTCGAGTTGCTGGACAGCAATAACCGTTTGCGTTTGAAATCGGATCCTTATGCTTTTGCGGCGCAGCTTCGCCCGGATACCGCTTCACAAGTCAGCGGACTGCCTGAAATTCAACAGGAAATGACGGAAGCCCGACGTAAAGCCAATCAGGTTGATCAGCCGATTTCCATTTATGAAGTTCACCTCGGTTCATGGCGTCGTAATTTGGCCAATAATTTCTGGTTAACTTATGATGAAATTGCCGACGAACTGATTCCTTATGTGAAAGAAATGGGCTTTACTCATATTGAATTGTTGCCGATTTCCGAATTTCCGTTCGACGGTTCATGGGGATATCAGCCAATCGGATTATATGCGCCGACCAGCCGTTTCGGTACGCCGGAAGCCTTTAAACGCTTTATTGATAAAGCGCATGCCGCCGGAATTAACGTCATTCTCGACTGGGTGCCTGGACATTTCCCGAGCGATACGCACGGTTTGGCGACGTTTGACGGCACGGCATTATACGAGCATGCGGATCCGAGAGAAGGCTATCATCAGGACTGGAACACGTTAATTTATAATTACGGACGCAATGAAGTAAAAAATTATTTGTCCGGAAACGCACTTTATTGGGTGGAACGGTTCGGATTGGACGGTATTCGGGTGGATGCGGTGGCGTCAATGATTTACCGCGACTACAGTCGTCGCGACGGCGAATGGATTCCGAATCAATACGGAGGACGGGAAAATCTGGAAGCCATCGAATTCTTAAAACATACCAACTATATTTTAGGAACCGAACATCCCGGCGTGATGAATGTCGCGGAAGAGTCCACCGCATTTGCAGGCGTGACGCTACCGCCGGAAAACGGCGGTTTAGGTTTCAATTTCAAATGGAACATGGGCTGGATGAACGATACGTTATCCTACATGAAACTGGATCCGATTTATCGTCAATACAACCACGACAAACTGACTTTCGGTATGTTGTATCAATACAGCGAAAATTTTGTGCTACCGTTATCACATGATGAAGTGGTACACGGAAAATGTTCGCTGCTGGATAAAATGCCGGGCGATACATGGCAGAAATTCGCCAATTTGCGGGCTTATTACGGTTATATGTGGGCGTATCCGGGTAAAAAATTACTGTTCATGGGAAATGAATTTGCGCAAGGCCGGGAATGGAATTATCAGGAAAGTCTGGATTGGTATCTGCTGGACGAATTCCACGGCGGCGGCTGGCATAGCGGCGTACAGCGTTTGGTTCGGGATTTGAATAAAACTTATAAAAAACAGACCGCACTTTACCAGCTCGATACCAAACCTGAAGGATTCGAATGGTTAGTTGTGGACGACTCGCAAAATTCCGTGTTTGTCTTCGAACGTCGCAGCGCTAAAGGCGAACCGATTATCGTCGTCAGTAACTTTACGCCGGTTCCGCGGGAAAACTATCGCTTTGGCGTGAACATCGCGGGCAGTTATGAAGAAATCTTAAATACGGATGCCGATATTTACAAAGGTTCCGGTTTGGGAAATGCCGGCGTGATTGATAGCGAAAATATCGAGAGCCACGGCAAAGCGCAGTCCATTTCCATTATGGTGCCGCCTTTGGCAACGATTTATCTCAAACTAAAGTCCGCCCGTAAGGCCGCTTCTCCCAGAAAAGTGAGCAAGAAAAAAGCGGAAGATAGTGCCGAAACCGCTGTGAAAAACGCGTCTGCGTCAAAATCCGCTAAGGTCAGCGCGGCGAAAGCCACGAAATCTACCGAGACAAAATCGGTTAAAGCCGGGGCTAAATCAGCCGGAGCTAAGGCGACAACGAAAAAATCTGCGGATAAAGCTGCTACAAAAGCGGTGATAGCGAAAACGGTCGCCACAAAAAAAGTGACAAAAGCGGCAAGCGCGGCAGCAAAAACGACGGTAAAGAAAACTAAACAAAAAGAGAATGCATAAAGATAAAAGGCGGGCGAAAGCTCGCCTTTTTTCAGTATGAAGGAGAAATGAGATGGAGACTCAGAAAGGTGCGCCTTATCCGCTTGGCGCCACACCGAAGAAAATTAAAAATCAATGGGGCGTGAATTTTGCCTTATTTTCGGCGCAGGCACGAGCGGTGGAGTTATGTTTGTTTGATCGGTTTGATCATGAATTGCGCTTTTCGGTTTTGGAAAAGACCAACGATATTTTCCATATTTGGATTCCCGGTGTGCCGATGGGAACAAAATACGGCTACCGAATTTACGGGCAGCATGAATATGTGGTGAATTTCGACCGCACTTTGAGCAATCCGAATAAGTTGATGCTGGATCCTTATGCCAAGGCGGTGGTCGGGAAACCGGATTTAACTACCGCTGAAAAGCGGTCGTGGTTTGTTTTAAACGATACCCGCGATAATGCCCGGTTTGCGCCGAAATCCGTGGTGATTGACGGTGCCTTCAAATGGGGCCGTGATCGTTTTCCGCGTACGCCTTGGGCAAAAACGGTGATTTATGAGTTGCATGTGAAAGGATTCACGCAGTTGCAAAAGAATCTGCCGAAACATATTCGAGGCACTTATGCGGGGTTGTCTCATCCTTCGACGCTTGCCTATTTGAAATCTCTGGGCGTGACGGCAGTGGAACTGTTACCGGTGAATTATATGCTGGACGAACCGCATTTGCAGGAAAAAGGATTAGTGAATTATTGGGGATATAATCCGTTGGCAATGTTTGCCGTTGAGCCCCGTTATGCCGCTACGAATGATCCGCTGAACGAATTCAAAACCATGGTGAAAGCGATGCATAAAGCGGGTATCGAAGTCATTCTGGATGTGGTGTTTAACCATTCCGCCGAGTCGGAGAAATTTTATCCGGCGTTCAGTCAGCGAGGAATCGATGACAATAATTATTATTGGCATGACGCTCAGGGCAATTATCTGAATTGGACCGGTTGCGGCAACATGCTGAATTTATCCTCGCCGCATACCCGGCGTTGGGTGATAGACTGCCTGAAATATTGGGTGGAAGAATGCCACATCGACGGATTCCGCTTTGATCTGGCATCGGTGTTAGGTCGGGATTCGCCCGAATTTAACCCTAAAGCCGCATTGTTCGCCGAAATTTCTGACGAACCGAGTTTGCATCAGACAAAATTTATTGCGGAACCCTGGGATATTGGCCCCGCCGGCTATCAATTGGGGAATTTCCCGTCGTTTTTTGCAGAATGGAATGATCGTTATCGTGATGACGTCACAAAATTCTGGTTATGGAAAAACGGTGATGTGGGAACGATGGCTTCCCGAGCGGCCGGTTCCAGCGATATTTTTAAGCGAGACGGGCGCTTACCGCACAGTTCAGTGAATTTTATTACCGCGCACGACGGCTTTACCTTGCGTGATTTGGTCAGTTATAACTATAAACATAATGAAGCCAACGGAGAGAATAATCGCGACGGGCGAAATAACAATTTCAGTTATAACCACGGTTACGAAGGGGATGTCAATCATTTATTCGGCAGTGAACGAAAAACTATTGAAAATCACCGTTATTTGAGTTCCGGCGCTTTACTGTGTTCGCTGTTGCTGTCCAACGGTACGCCGATGTTGCTGGCGGGCGACGAAATCGGGCATAGCCAATTCGGTAATAACAACGCTTATTGTCAGGATAACGAAACCACGTGGATCGATTGGTCAAAACAGGATGTGCGTTTATTGAATCTGACGAGGGAAGTCATTGCTTTGCGTAAGCAAATTCAAAGCCTGCAAAATGACGCCTGGTGGGACGGTAAAAACGTGCAATGGCTGACTGATGCGGGACAGCCGATGACAGTGATGGATTGGCAGAATCAGGGCAGAAAATCTTTACAGATTATGTTGGATGAAAAATGGCTGTTTTTATTGAACGGAAAATCGGAATTGCAGGTATTCCGCCTTCCGCCGGGAAAATGGCAGGTCAGAACGGGAAATTATTTGGAGAAAAGTCAGGGAAAACTGGTGATGAGCGATCTGGGTTTTTGCGTTCTGTCCCGACATTAAAAGCGTTTTTCGGGAAGTAAACCGATTTTAACCGCACGATCAAAAAATAACTGATTTTTTGACCGCACTTTTCCGACTAATGTTCAATTATGTGATCTACCTCATGGTTTATTTTTAACGGGGGAATATAATGAAGACATTGCAAACGATTGCTTTGTTTGCAAAAAGTCGTAATTACGCTGAATACTAAATCGTTTCACGTTGATTGTTGTTAGTTGATTTGTAGTTGCCTGTTAATGTTCTATACATGGGAGAATAAATATGAGCAAAGTAATAACAAAGTATGATTTGGTAAGTGATACCTTAGTGCTAATTTTAGCAGGCGGACGGGGTTCTCGACTTCATGAATTAACGGATAAACGTGCAAAGCCGGCGCTGTATTTTGGCGGAAACCGCAGAATTATTGACTTTGCTTTGTCTAACTGTATCAATTCCGGTTTGAACCGAATCGGTGTGATTACGCAATATGCGGCACACTCGTTATTGCGTCATTTACAAACCGGTTGGTCATTTTTACCGCAGGAACGCGGCGAATTCGTGGACATGTTACCGGCGCGTCAACAAATTGACGATAATACTTGGTATCGCGGCACGGCGGATTCGGTCTATCAAAACATGGCAATCATTAAAAACCATTATCAACCGAAATATGTATTGATTCTGGCGGGCGACCATATTTACAAAATGGATTATTCGCAAATGATTCTGGATCACGTAAACAGCGGCGCGAAATGTACCGTCGGTTGTATCGAAGTGCCGCGCGAATCCGCTAAAGAATTCGGTGTGATGGCGGTGAATGAAAACTTAAAAGTCAAAGCTTTCGTAGAAAAACCGGCTGATCCGCCGGCGATGATCGGTAAACCGAATTCCTCATTGGCTTCTATGGGGATTTATGTGTTTAATGCGGATTATTTGTATGAAACGTTGGAACGCACGGTGAACAGCCCGCAAACTTCTCACGATTTCGGTAAAGATATTATGCCGATGGCGTTGCAGGACGAGGTGCTTTATGCGCATCCGTTCGATCGTTCCTGCATGGGACGTAACACCGAAGGCGAAATTTACTGGCGTGATGTGGGTACCCTGGACAGTTACTGGCAATCTAATATCGATTTGGTGTCAAAAGAACCTCAATTGGATATTTATGATCAAACCTGGCCGATTCGCGGTAATCCGGTGCAGGCTTATCCGTCTAAGTTCTTCTATGACGATCCGGCTTGCAAGCAAGTGGATAATTCATTAATTGCCGGCGGTTGCGTCATTACCAACGCGTCTATCAGCTATTCGGTGCTGTTCGACAATATTCAAGTAAACGAAGGAACGTTAATTGACGAGAGCGTGATTCTGCCTCAGGTAAAAGTCGGTAAAAATTGTATTCTGAAACGCTGTATTGTCGATCGCCATGTCCAGATTCCGGATGGCATGCAAATCGGGGTCAACCCTGAAGAAGACAGTAAACATTTCCGTATCAGTTCTAAAGGAATTGTCTTAGTTACGGGAAAAATGTTACAGAAAATGCAAGGTGAATCGGTTAAATCAGAAGATGATTTAGACTAAATAAATCATTGCGGTGTACATCATGTGCACCGCATCTTTATCGGAAAGTAAAAGTATGAAAATATTACATGTTTGTTCTGAATTTTATCCTTTATTAAAAACCGGCGGTCTTGCCGACGTGGTGGGCGCATTGCCCGCCGCACAAAAAGAGATCGGGGATGACGCACGAATTTTAATTCCGGCTTATCCCGCAATTTGGCGCGGCATTCCCGATACCGTAGTGGTTGCGGAATTCGATAATTTCGCCGGTCATGTCACTTTACGCTACGGAATTTATAACGGCATCGGCGTTTATTTAATCGACGCACCGCATTTATATGCCCGCGAAGGCAACCCGTATCATGATCAATGGTATAACGATTATGCGGATAACTATAAACGCTTCGGGTTGTTGGGATGGGTCGCTTCGGAATTGGCGTTAGGGTTGGATTTCTGGTGGCAGGCGGAAGTCGTGCACGCTCATGACTGGCATGCGGGCTTGGCAAGCGCCTATCTGGCAGCGAAAGGACATCCGGCGAAATCCGTGTTCACCGTCCATAATTTAGCCTACCAAGGCAAATTTGCCGCTCGCCATTTAACCGAATTAGGCTTGCCGCCGGATATGTTTAGTATTAACGGGCTGGAATTGTACGGTGAAATTTCTTATTTGAAAGCGGGATTATTTTATTCCGATATGGTCACCGCCGTTAGCCCGACATACGCGAAAGAAATTACCACTTCGGAATTCGGCTACGGTTTACAGGGATTGCTTTCGACTTTAGATCATCAAGGTCGCCTGACGGGCGTGTTAAACGGTGTGGACGACAGTATTTGGCACCCGAATAACGACCCCTATATTCAGCATCATTACAAGTTGAAAAACATGGGCGGCAAAGCGAAAAACAAAGCGCAATTGCAGGAACGCTTTAATTTGCCGCAAAATCCGGATACGCCGGTATTTGTGATGATTACCCGTTTAACCGAACAAAAAGGCGTGGATTTACTGCTGCAATGCGCGGATGAAATCGTGAATCAAGGTGGACAGCTGATGATTCTGGGTTCCGGCGCGCCTCATTTACAGGATTGGGTAAACTGGCTGGCGTCACAATATCCCGATAATGTGGGTGTTTGGATTGGTTACGACGAACCGCTTTCTCATTTAATGGTCGCGGGCGGTGACGTAATTCTGGTGCCAAGTCGCTTTGAGCCTTGCGGTTTAACGCAACTTTACGGCTTGAAATACGGCACGTTGCCGTTGGTTCGTCGCACCGGCGGATTAGCGGATACCGTAGTGGACTGTACCGCGGAAAATATCAAAGAGCGCTGCGCCACCGGTTTCGTCTTTGAGGATGCGCATCCCGAAGCGTTACGCCATTGCATTCAACGGGCGTTCTCATTATGGAGCAAGCAACGCACTTGGTTTGCTGTGCGTACCGTCGCCATGGAGCAGGACTTCAGCTGGCAGGTAGCGGCGCATCGTTATCATGAATTGTACAGTAAAATCTGATGTTTTTTTGACCGCACTTAAAAAAAAGAGTAAAGTGCGGTCGTTTTTATTCTTGTTTTTTATTTTCAGAAGGAATGTTTTATGTTGGATAAAGTAACGGATCTGGAGTTTATCTACGATAGACCGCAAGAAACGGTGGAATCCTTTAAAAAGTCTGTGGTGTATAAATTGGTTTTCGCCATCGGACGTTCGCCTCAGGAAGCCAGTGAACGCGATTGGCTGAACGCTTTAATGCTCACCATCCGTGATTTGGTTACCGAAGGTTGGATCGATACGGCAACAAAATTCAGAGCGAGAGATACCCGTCGCGTATATTATCTTTCCATGGAATTTCTGCTCGGACGCATTCTTTCCAATGCATTGTTATCCGAAGGCATTTACGATATTGCCAAAGAAGCGCTAAAAGAACTGGATATCAATTTAGAAGATTTACTGGAAAAAGAAGTGGATCCGGGCTTGGGTAACGGCGGTTTAGGTCGCTTGGCCGCTTGCTTTATGGATTCCATTGCCACCTTGAGTTTGCCGGGTATGGGTTACGGTATTCGTTATGAATACGGCATGTTCAAACAGTCCATCGAAAACGGTCAGCAAGTGGAAAAACCGGATGCCTGGCTGGAAAAAGGAGCGCCTTGGGAATTTGTGCGTCCGTCAAAACGTCATAAAATCCGTTTCGGCGGCAGCATTTATTTTGAAGGCAAAAAATGTATTTGGAAGCCGTCGGAAGAAATTACTGCGTTGGCTTACGACACCATTATTCCGGGCTATGATACGAAATCCGCCAGCACGCTTCGTCTGTGGAATGCGCACGCAGCGGATGTATTTAACTTGGAAGAATTTAATAAAGGGGATTATTTTGGCGCCATTGCGGATCGTTCCTCAATTGAAAACGTTTCCCGCGTGTTGTATCCGAACGATTCCACTTGGGCCGGACGCGAACTGAGATTGCGCCAGGAATATTTCTTAGTTTCCGCTTCGTTGCAGGATATCGTTAAACGTCATAAACGAACTCACGGCACATTAGATAATTTAGCGGAAGAAGTGGCGATTCATTTGAATGATACCCATCCTGCATTAGCCATTCCGGATTTAATGTGCATATTGGTGGACGACGAAGGTTTCTCTTGGAAAAAAGCCTGGGAAATGACCCGTCGGATTTTCTCCTATACCTGCCATACTTTGATGTCCGAAGCGTTGGAAACCTGGCCGGTGGACATGATGAGCAAAATTCTGCCTCGTCATTTACAAATGATTTTCGAGATTAACGATTATTTCCTTGAATATGTGAAAACCTACGTCACGACCGATATGGATTTTATCCGTCGCGTTTCACTGGTGGAAGAAGGCGATCAACGTAAAGTCAGAATGGGTTGGTTGTCTGTCGTCGGTTCTCATAAGGTTAACGGTGTGGCGGAAATTCATTCTCAGTTGATGGTGGATTCCACTTTTGCCGACTTCGCCAAAATTTATCCGGAACGCTTTACCAACGTCACAAACGGGGTTACTCCGCGCCGTTGGATTGCCGTTGCCAACCCGAAATTAGCGGCATTATTCGATGAATATATCGGCTTGGGCTGGCGTAAAGATTTAAGTGAGTTGGCAAATTTAAAAGAACATTTTATCGATCCTAAACTGAAAACCCGTTTAGCCGAAATTAAATTCGCCAACAAACAAAAACTGGCGAAATACATCATGCGTAAACTCGGTATCGAAGTGAACCCGCATGCCTTATTTGATGTACAAATCAAACGTATTCACGAATACAAACGCCAAATGTTGAACGTGTTGCACATTATCACCCGTTATAATCATATTCTGGAAAATCCTGAAAAAGATTGGGTTCCACGCGTGTTTATTCTGGCGGGTAAAGCGGCGTCTTCTTATTACATGGCGAAACAAACCATTCGACTGATTAACGATGTGGCCGAAATCATCAATAACGACGAACGAATTCGCGGACTGCTTAAAGTGGTATTTATCCCGAATTACAGCGTCAGCCTGGCGGAACTGATCATTCCGGCGGCGGATATTTCCGAACAAATTTCTTTGGCGGGCACGGAAGCTTCCGGTACCAGTAACATGAAATTCGCGCTGAACGGTGCGTTAACTTTGGGTACGCTGGACGGCGCCAACGTAGAAATTCTGGATAACGTGGGAAAAGACAACATCTTTATTTTCGGTAATACCGTGGAACAGGTAGAGGAGTTACGTCGTAACGGCTACCATCCGATGGATTATTATTCTAATGATGAGGATTTACGTCTTGCCGTTAATCAAATCGTATCGGGACATTTTTCACCGAAAGAACCGACCCGTTATAATCCGGTAGGCAGTTCCGCGCAGGCGCAGGATTATTATCAAACACTGGCGGATTTCCGCAGTTATGTGGATACGCAAGCGTTAGTGGATGAAAAATACAAAGATCAGGATGCCTGGGTGATGAGCTCGATGCACAATATTGCCAATATGGGCTTCTTCTCATCGGATCGGACCATTCAGGAATATGCGGAAAGAATCTGGCGTATCAAACCGCTTGATATAGATTAATCCGCCGTGATTCGGCTAAAGTGCGGTCAAAATTTGATAAATTTTTTGACCGCACTTTTATTTTTGGCTATGCTCGGTTTCCGGTTTCGTTATTTTAGATTTTATAAAAGGCAGAAGTATGCGCCATAATCCCGATTATTTTTATCTGAAAATGGAAGAACATTTCCTTTACGTTCCTTATTACAACCATCAACGCCGGATTCGAGTGCTGTTGCCGAAAAATTATCACAATGAACCCGATAATTATTATCCCGTGTTGTATATGCACGACGGACAAAATGTGTTTTACAGCAAAGAATCCTATTCCGGCTATTCGTGGAAAGTGATTCCGACGCTTAAGCGCCATAAAGAATTTCCGAAGATGATTGTGGTGGGAATTGATAATGCGGAAGGCGCA
Organism: Exercitatus varius; assembly: GCF_029577735.1. Lineage (NCBI taxonomy): Bacteria > Pseudomonadati > Pseudomonadota > Gammaproteobacteria > Pasteurellales > Pasteurellaceae > Exercitatus > Exercitatus varius. The sequence continues at coordinate 339,154 of NZ_JARQTO010000001.1, forward strand.
CGTTTAGACGAATATGCGCCCTGGCAAACGGATGTGGGATATACGGAGGAAGCCCGTCGTGCGGGCGGCATGGGTTATGAATACGGCGAATGGGTGGTGAATGAGGTGAAACCTTTTATCGATCACCATTACCGCACGAAATCCGATCGCGCGAACACCTTATTGGCCGGCAGCTCCATGGGCGGTATTATCACTGCTTATATGGGCGCGGCTTATCCGCAGGTTTTCGGTCATTTGGGCGTATTTTCACTGGCTTCATGGTTTAATGAGCCGGCATTTTTAGATTTTATGCACCGTCATCCTATTATTCGCGAAAGCCGGGTTTTCATTCAGGTGGGAACCAACGAAGGAGACGAAGCGGATTCCCAATTTATTTCCAATATGAATCAGGCTTATATCGATTGCACTTTGCGTTATTATCAATCGCTGTTACGAACGGGCCATCCGCTGGACAACATTCGGTTAAAAATTATGGCAAACGAAATTCACCATGAAAAATACTGGGCGGATCACTTTTCGGAATTTTTAGCGTTCTCGTTGATGGGAAGATAAAAAAGCCAAAAGTGCGGTCAAAAAATTTAACGTTTTTTTGCCTTGCTGACTTCGATAAAAAAGCGCAATCATTGGTTATGCTGCGCTTTTTTCCGATTAGATGATTCCCTGTTCTTCCAGTTTGCTCAGGAAAAACGGCATTTGAACCCGCCACCAAGGCCAATCGTGATCCACATCATTTCCCCAGAAATCAAACCAGGCCGGAATGCCTTTGGCTTCAAACGCTTCTTTCAAGCGCGCGGTATCGGAAATATGATCCGCTTCCCAGGCGCCTTGTCCCACGGCAATAATGTAATGATTCTGGCGATAACGTTGCAGGAACCAGTTATCGTTTTGTCCCCACAGATTGTCAATCGGCGAATTGAAATAAACCGCTTGATCACCGCCGAATTCGCCGGTGAAGAAACGCGCGTCATATACACCGCTTAATGCAATGACCGTATCGAATAAATCGGGATGACGTAATCCAAAATTAACGGAATGGAAGGCGCCCATGCTGCAACCGGTGGCAATCATCGTACCGTTCCACTGGGATTCGTGCCGAATTAACGGTACCAGTTCATGCACGATATAACGATCGTAAGCGTTATGAGCTAACGCCATATCATGTCCGGATTTCCAAGTGGCCAGCCAGGATTCTTTATCATAAGAATCCGGCGTATAAAATTTGATTAACCCGCGATCGATAAAGCTGCGGCAGGCATCAATCATGCCGAAATTGGCATATTCGTTCTGATTTCCGCCGGATGACGGAAACACAATAACCGGTTTTCCTGCGTGACCATATACATTAAAGTACATTTCACGGCCTAATTCGCTGCTCCAATGGTTTCTTCTTTCAAAATGCATAGTTTTTCCTTTTACGGGTAGATTAGTCGCTCACCGTTTATAGGTTTTTTAACGGTTATTGCTTTGCTTGTGCAAATCGCACGATTTCACGTAATTGTTCCATGGTTTCGGTACGCGCCAGAATACCGTGCTCGCCCATCACTTTGGCAAAAACTCCCGGCACGGTTTGCACGCTGATGATGTTGTCGCCGAATTTTCGGCAAACTTCATCGATGGAATTCACATAATTCTGGTTGGCTTTGCGTGAAATATATACCACATTCCAGGGATGGGTGATGTTTGCGTAGAATTTATTTTCCGTGACAACATGAGCGTATTCAAGGAATACGTCAAAATCGTTGGCGTAGTTCCACATGTCAATGGTTAACCCGCCCGGCGGACGACAGTTGATTTCAAGCGGTAACAATTCGCCCGTTTTTTTCACGCGGAAAAATTCGAAATGGAAGAAACGTTCGCGCACGTTAAAGGCTTCCACACATTTTTTGCCTAATTCCACCAGTTCCGGTGAAATTTCCCGCGGCACGTAATAGAACATATCGCCGTCTTTTTCTACGGTGTCCAGCACCGCTTCGGAATATTCGAGACTGGAATGGAAGACAATGTTGCCGTCGTGATCCACCAGACCGTCGAAGGTGACAATGTCACCGTCGATGAATTCTTCCATAATGTATTCGGTATTCGGGTTTTTGTAGCCAAAAAAGTCTTCTAATTCGACCGCACTTTTAATTTTATAAGTATCGCTGGCGCCTACGCCGGAATTCGGCTTAATGATAACCGGAAATTTCAGACTTTTCGCCAGTTTACGGGCGTCATCGTCATCGCCGAACACGCGGCCTTGCGCCACTTTCAAGCCGGTTTTGCGGAAAATTTCTTTCATTTGCGCTTTGGTTTTGATAGCAAGCATGTCGTCGTTTTTATAGCCGAAAACATTGAAATCGGTGCGCAGTTTGGCGTCGAGTTCCAGCCAGTATTCGTTGTGGGATTCGATACGGTCGATGCGTCCGTATTTGTGAGCGAAATAGCCGACGGCGCGGTAAACCTGATCGTAGTCTTCCATATTATCCACACGATAATATTCGGTAAGCGAAGCTTTTAAGTTGTCGCTGAGTTGATCATAAGGGGTGTCGGCAATGCCCAATGTATTAATCCCGCATTCTTTCATTCGAGTGGCAAAGGTTTCGAAATTGGTTGGAAAGTGGGGAGAAATCATCACGAAGTTGAGAGATTTGCTCATAAGCTGGTTCTCCGGTTGGTAAAAAAATCATCAATGATTTGATTCTAAGCGAAAATCGGTATTTTTTAAACGATTTTCTAGCCAAAAACGTGCAATTTCGCAATTAAAAATTTTTAATGCGTTTTTAATAAGAAATAGGTTAGAATAAGCGACGCAAACGATTTACATCCGTCTCTTTTATTTAGAAGGAAAATACACATGTTAGAAAAGAAAACCATTGCGGAATTTGACCCGGTTTTATGGGACGCCATGCAAAATGAAGTGCGTCGTCAGGAAGAACATATTGAGTTGATCGCGTCGGAAAACTATGTCACGCCGGCGGTCATGGAAGCGCAGGGTTCTCAATTGACCAATAAATATGCCGAAGGCTATCCGGGCAAACGTTACTACGGTGGTTGCGAATATGTTGATATTGTGGAACAGTTAGCCATTGATCGGGCTAAAACCTTATTCGGTGCGGAATATGCCAACGTACAGCCCCATTCGGGTTCACAAGCCAATGCTGCAGTATACGGCGCCTTATTAAATGCGGGCGACACCATTTTAGGGATGGATCTGGCGCACGGCGGCCATTTAACTCACGGTGCAAAAGTGAGTTTTTCCGGTAAAATTTACAATTCCGTCCTTTATGGTATCACTTCGGACGGTTTGATTGATTATGCCGATGTTCGTGCAAAAGCGTTAGAAAACAAACCGAAAATGATTGTTGCCGGTTTTTCCGCTTATTCTCAGGTGGTCGATTGGGCCAAAATGCGTGAAATCGCCGATGAAGTAGGAGCCTATCTGTTTGTGGATATGGCGCACGTGGCCGGTTTAATTGCCGCAGGTTTATACCCGAATCCGTTGCCGCATGCCCATGTGGTTACCACTACCACTCATAAAACCTTGGCAGGACCGCGCGGCGGTTTGATTTTATCCGCCTGCGGCGACGAAGAGATCTATAAAAAATTAAACAGTGCCGTTTTTCCGGCGAACCAAGGCGGTCCGTTAATGCATGTGATTGCGGCGAAAGCGGTATGCTTCAAAGAAGCGTTGGATCCGTCTTTCAAAGCGTATCAGGCACAAGTTCTGAAAAACGCCAAAGCCATGGTGGAAGTGTTTAAACAGCGCGGTTTCGATGTGGTGTCTAACGGCACCGAAAACCATTTGTTCCTGGTCAGTTTCATCAAACAGGGGTTAACCGGTAAACAAGCGGATGCCGCGTTAGGCGCCGCCAATATTACGGTGAATAAAAACTCCGTACCGAACGATCCGCAAAAACCGTTTGTGACTTCCGGTATCCGTGTCGGTTCGCCGTCAATTACTCGTCGCGGGTTTACCGAAACGGATGCGGCAACCTTAGCCGGTTGGATGTGCGACGTATTGGAAAGCATCGGCAAAGACAATCACGAACAAGTCATTGCTGATACCAAAGCCAAAGTGTTAGACATCTGCAAACGTTTACCGGTTTACGGCAACTAATGTTTTATTGGACGTTAATCCTTTATACGGCGGCGGTGAATATCGCCGCTTATTTATTAATACGCTCGGATAAACAACGTGCCGTTAATAAAGAATGGCGCGTGCCCGAATACGTCTTTTTTCTTCTATGCTTTGTAGGCGGATTTATCGGCGTGCATTTGGGCATGCAACATTACCGTCACAAAACCCGGCATTGGAAGTTTAAAGCGGCGGTGTTGATAAGTGCGGTAGGATTTTTGATCGTTTTTCCGTTTTATTTTTTGTTTGTTTAAAATTCTTCTTCTCTTCATTTTTTCTTAAGGTTTCCTTGTTTTAATATGTTCAGCAAAAGCAATAATCCTATTGCTTACGGATGTTCTTTAAGGAGGATTACCATGAAAAAAGCCAATTTAGTTTCAATTCTAACCTTATCTTTGATTGGCGCCGCCGTTTTTGCTTATGCCGCAGAACCTCAACCGGGATTTGCCAATTTAACGGATCAATCGACGAGCGAAAAAGTGGAAATGCCGGCGACTAACGATATGAATGCCGCCGGATTGCCGCCACGCGCGCAATATATGAGAAACGGATTACCTTGCGATCGGAACTGCCAACGGGATTTTAGAATGGGCCATCCGATGCGGGGATCCTATCATCGCGGCATGATGCCGAATAATTATTGCATGCAAGAAGGTTTTGCCAATTCGGATTGGAGCGGTTTCTACGCATCTAACGAACCGACAAAAGTGGTGGATGCGGAAAAATGGCAAGATGATCAGCTCATCATTCTGGAAGGCAATATCGTTAAACAAACGGGCAGAAAATATTTCGTATTTAAAGACGCTTCGGGTGAATTGACGCTGGAAATTCCGCGTCGCGCATGGCGTGACGTCGTCACACCGAAAGATAAGGTCCGCATTACGGCAGGCGTGGAAAAATCCTGGGGTAAAACCGAAGTGCTGGCGCTCAGTGTCGAATCGACGGACGAAACCAAACCGGCCAAAAGCCAATAATTAAATGAAAGAAAGCGGCAGTCATGTCGCTTTTTTGTTAAACTGATTGGGACAAAACGAATATCGGATAAAAGTGCGGTCAAAAAAATGAGAGTTTTATTAATCGAAGATGACCCGTTAATCGGAAACGGATTAAATATCGGGCTGACCAAGTCGGGCTTTTCCGTGGATTGGTTTACGGACGGCAAAACCGGCCTGGAAGCGGCAAAATCCGCGCCTTACGATGCGGTTGTACTGGATTTGACTTTGCCTAAAATGGACGGCTTGGCGATATTACAACAATGGCGGCGCGACGGTCTCGATGTTCCCGTATTGATTTTAACGGCGCGCGACACCTTAGACGAACGGGTCAACGGTTTACAAATGGGCGCGGACGATTATTTATGCAAGCCTTTTGCCTTAGCCGAGGTGGTGGCGCGGCTGCAAGCGTTGATTCGGCGCCGTTACGGACAAAGCAATCCGATTATCGAGCACAGTTTGGTTAAGTTTGATCCGAATAATCACCGCGTCACGTTACGGGACGAAGAGGTTTTTCTTACTACCCGCGAATACAAGTTGCTCGAATTATTTATGCTGAATAAAGAACGCGTATTAAGCCGTTCTTTTATTGAAGAAAAACTGTATAACTGGGATGAAGACATCAGCAGTAACGCGTTGGAAGTGCATATGTATAATTTGCGCAAAAAATTGGGTAAACAGTTTATCCGCACGGTACACGGCGTGGGTTATGTCTTAGGAAAAAACGATGAAACTGCTGAAAATGCGTAGTTTACGCTTCCGTTTGATTGTCATTTTATCGTTGGCGGCGCTGATTATTTGGTCTCTGGCGACGGCGATTGCCTGGTTTCAGGCGAAAAACGAAGTCAATGAAGTATTTGATGCGCAGCAGATTTTATTTGCCAAACGGTTAGCTTCTTCCGATCTGGGCGGTATGTTGTTAGATCGGCAACTTCGTCACCGTTATCGCGGCGGATATCGGGTAAGACCGAGAAGTTACGATGATAATGCGCTTGCTTTTGCTATTTTTACTCGTCACGGACAGTTCATTGCCGGGGATGACGCCAAAGGCGATAATATTCAGTTTGCGCCGCGGCCGGGTTTTACCCTGGCTAAACCTCGCGGTGAAAATGATTTATGGCGCATTTTCTGGCTGCCGTCGGATAACGGAAGATTGATGATTGCCGTCGGGCAGCAAATCGATTACCGCAACGAAATCGTACAAAACATGGTTTTCGGGCAAATGTGGGTATGGATTGCCGGTTTGCCGTTGTTGATTGCGTTGATTGTTTTTCTGATTACCAAAGAACTGAAAGCGTTAAAACGCGTAGGAGACGAAATGCGCAAGCGTTCGCCCGAATCGCAAACGCTGCTTTCCACGCAAAACGTACCGAATGAAATTTTGCCGTTAGTAAACGGGTTGAATCAGTTTTTCAGCCGCACTTCCGATATGTTGCTGCGCGAACGCCGTTTTACTTCCGATGCCGCTCACGAATTACGCAGTCCGCTGGCAGGATTGCGCATTCAGGCGGAAATCGCACAAATGGCGGAAGATGATGAAAAATTGCGGGAAGACGCGCTGCGTAACCTGACCGGCGGCATCGATCGCGCCACACAGCTTATCGAACAATTATTGACGTTGTCTCGGTTGGATAATTTACAGCAACTTGATAATCTGGAAGATATTCATTGGGAACAACTGATTCCATCGCTGATTGGTGAGTTGTATTTCAGTGCGGAAAAACGGCGGATGAATTTATCTTTCGAACTCGTGGAAACGCCGGCTGTTCAAAAAGGGCAACCTTTGTTGTTATCTCTGATGTTACGCAATGTAATTGATAACGCGATGAAATATTGTCCCGAAGGAACGGATATTAAAGTGCGGTTAAAAAAATCGGAGATTTTGGTGGAAGACAACGGCGGCGGTGTGGATGAAGAGGATTTGGGCAAACTCGGACAGCGTTTTTATCGTCCGGCGGGACAGAATGAAAAGGGCAGCGGTTTAGGTTTATCCATCGTATTCCGCATCGCCGAGTTACATCGCATAAAAGTGCGGTTAGAAAATCGAAAGAATTTACAGGGAAAACGCGAAGGTTTACGCGTGGTATTTTCACTTTAGCCGTATGACAAAAGGCGGGAATATGAGTTTGGCTCACCATCCCGCCTTTTAATTTATGCTTTTTACCGATTACACTTCGGCACGTACGCGCGGAAACAGAATATTATTTTCCAGATGTGTGTGTTCCATTAAATCGTCAATAAAGGTTGAAATACCGGCATAAAGCGCACGCCACGTGGTACAGGCGTCTGCCGGAGCCGTAACATTATTGGTTAAGGCTTTCAGCGTTTCCAGTTGATCGCCGGCTTCCGCGTGTTCCGCTTCCATCACGCGAATCGGCATGGTCGCCATGGCATAATTTCCTGCTCGAATCATTGGAAAAAGAATTTGTTCTTCCTTCATCATGTGTTGGCTTAGATGCTCATAAAGCTCCTGTAATTCCGCCATGACGCCCGTCGGACAATCGTCGCGTTCCGCATGTACGCGTTCTACGGTTTCGGCTAAGCGAATGAGTTCCGGTAATTGTGCGCGATGACGTTCATGAAAACGCGCCACGATAAATCGGGTGAATTCATCGTAACTTGCTGTCGTCCAGTCGTTTTCCGGTGTTGCCGCGTTTTGCCGTAATTCGAGAAGTTTTGCTTCAATTTCAGCAAGATTCAGGTTTTTTTGTTGTACGGCGGCGGATAATTCTTCCGCACCGCCACAACAAAAGTCTAAATCATATTCGCGGAAAAGTTGAGTGGCGCCGGGAATGGCTACGGCGATTTCGCCTAATTTTTGATGTGCAAAAGACATGATAATTTCCTCAAATTTTATCGGGTTTTAAATCTGATTAAAATAGTAAGGTATTGGGCAAAAATTGCAATCGTTTTTTATTACTCATTTCAGGGTAGTGACTTTCCAAGGTGAGCTGAAATATAAAAATGCCGCGACGGTTCCGCGGCAAAATAGATAAAGGAAGCAAAATTATACGTCATATGTGCCCATGACGACCGCCTGAGCTAAAATGTGCCCTTGCATAGCAAAATGCAGATCATTGAAACGGAAACCTTGAGCCAAATCCAAATCCGTGTCTAACGCATAGACAATAATTTCATAACGGTGCAGACAATTAGGCGGCGCCATACCGCCATAGGCGGAAGCTTCTTCAATGCTGAATCCGCCCAGTTTACTTGCCCAGGAATTGGCGCCTTGTATAAAATCCGTCGCCGTTTGGCTTTCATTTTCGCTGACGGAAGTACGGTGAAGATTGGCAATTAGCCAGTGAATCCAGACAAAACCGCTGGCGGTAATCGCATCTTTATCTTCCATAACGACAACGAAAGATTTAGTGCCTTCCGGTGCATCGGTAATTTCAAACGGAACGGAATAACTCGGCATACCGTTCGGCGTGAATTGATTGCCGCGTTTGCCGTATTTATCTTCAAATGCGCCTTTTACAATAGCTGAACTTGTTACTTTCATAGACTTTTCCTCATGTAAATTGCCGGATCAATCATATCGTAAATTCGCCGGATATTTGTTAAACTAAGTCAAATTTTTCTCGTTTTTTAAGGAATTTTTATGCATTGCCCATTTTGTTCGACGGAAGAAACAAAAGTGATTGACAGCCGGCTGGTGTCGGAAGGCTATCAGGTGCGCCGACGCCGCGAATGTACGAACTGCCATGAACGTTTCACCACCTTCGAAACTGCGGAATTAGTTATCCCGAAAATTGTGAAAACCGATGGCTCGCGCGAGCCTTTCAATGAAGACAAATTGCGACACAGCATTCAGCAGGCGGTAGGCAAACGCCCGGTCAGCGAAGATGATGTGGAAAAGGCCGTCAGCCATATTATTCATCAATTGCAAACTACCGGTGAGCGAGAAGTGCCGAGTAAATTAGTGGGTAATTTGGTAATGGACGAATTAAAAAAACTGGATAAAGTTGCCTACATTCGCTTTGCCTCGGTTTATCTCAGTTTTGAAAATATTAATGAATTCACCAAAGAAATTGAGAAATTAAAGAAGAGTCAAAAATGACAACATTTACCCGGCAAGATCAGACTTATATGCAGCTTGCCTTTGATTTAGCCCGCCAAGGACGCTTTACCGCCACACCCAATCCGGTCGTAGGATGTGTTTTAGTTAAAGACGATAAAATTGTAGGAAAAGGTTTTCATTTCCGCACCGGCGAACCCCATGCTGAAGTGATGGCAATGCGAGATGCCGGCGAAAACGCCGAAGGCGCCACGGCTTATGTCACGTTAGAACCCTGTTCCCATTACGGGCGCACGCCGCCTTGTGCGCAAGGGTTAATTCAGGCGGGCGTGACAAAAGTGATTGCCGCCATGCAGGATCCCAATCCGCAGGTGGCGGGCAAAGGTTTACAGATGTTGCGGGATGCCGGCATTGAAAGTGCGGTCGGATTATTGGAAGAAAAAGCCGAAAACATTAATCGGGGATTTTTGAAACGTATGCGGACGGGAAAACCGTTCGTACAGCTAAAACTGGCCATGAGCCTGGACGGGCGGACAGCCATGGCGAACGGCGAAAGTAAATGGATTACCGGCGAAATCGCCCGTGCGGACGTACAGGAAGGGCGCGCGCAGGCGTCGGCGATTTTATCCACCGCCGAAACCGTGCTCGCCGATAATCCGCAATTAAATGTGCGTTGGGAACAGTTGCCGCAAGAGGTTCAGGCGGAATATTCGCCGGCGGATTTACGTCAGCCGGTTAGAGTGATTTTAGATCGCCGACATCGGGTGCGGCCGGATCACCGGCTTTTTCAGATTGAATCGCCGGTTTGGTTGGTCAGTGAAAACGCGCGGGATATGTCGGCATTTCCGACATTTTGCGAACACATTCGATTAAAAACAACGGAAAATTCTCCCGCACTTTTTGCGCTTATGCAGGAATTAGGCCGCCGTCAGATGAATACGCTTTGGGTGGAAGCGGGGGCAACCCTGGCCGGCGCATTAATCGAACAAAATCTGGCGGATGAATTGATTATTTATATCGCACCGAAATTGCTCGGTGAGCAAGCTCGCGGGCTATGCAAACTGCCTCATGTGACCCGTCTTGCCGACGCACCACAATGGACGTTACAAAGTGCGGTCAAAATCGGCGAAGATTTAAAAACCGTCTATACAAGGAAATCAGTATGATAAAAAAATTATTACAATCGGCTTTAATCGGCTTGGTTTGCGCCGGTTTAATTTTATTTGTTCTCCCCCGACTCACCGGCGGTTCGCCGATGCAATTAAACGGCGAAGTGATGTCTTTCAAAGAGGCCGTGCGCATTGCCTCGCCCGCCGTGGTGAATGTGTATAACCAATCTTTCAGCAGCGAAGCCAATCTGGATGCCGGTGACGTCACTACCAATAACCTGGGTTCAGGCGTGATTATGTCGAAAGACGGTTATATTTTAACCAATAAACATGTGATTCAAAGTGCGGATCAAATTATCATCGCGTTGCAAGACGGACGCGCTTTTGAAGCGAATTTAATCGGAGCGGACAGTCTGACGGATTTGGCGGTGCTTAAAGTGCGGGCCGATGATTTAATGACTATTCCGCAAAATCCCGATCGGCCGGTCCATGTGGGAGATGTGGCGTTAGCTATCGGCAATCCTTATAACTTAGGGCAGAGCGTTTCACAAGGCATTATCAGCGCCACCGGACGTAATGCGATTGGCGAAACCGTCGGCCGTCAGAATTTTATCCAAACGGACGCTTCGATTAATCGCGGCAATTCCGGCGGCGCGCTGATTAACTCACTAGGCGAATTGGTGGGCATCAGCACATTGAGTATCGGCAAAAATCCGAATGACATTGCGGAAGGCTTGAATTTCGCCATTCCCATTAGTGTCGCCAATGATGTGATGCACAAAATCATTCGCGACGGCCGGGTCATTCGCGGTTATTTGGGCATCAGCACCAATATTCTTTACAGCAACGGACAAGAACGCGATTTCGGCAAAGGGATTTTAGTGGAAAATATTAAAGCCGGTTCACCGGCCGCCAAAGCAGGAATCCGCCCGGGCGATTTAATTCTTAAATACGGTGATGCGGATATTGAATCGCCGGCGCAGATGATGGAGTTAATCAGTAACACCCGCCCGAATACAACGGTAAATCTTATTGTTTCCCGCTTGGATAAAATTCTTGAACTGCCTGTTGTGATTGAAGAATATCCCGAAAATTAATCCTTTTTATAAATAAATGACGGAATTTGAGGTTGATTTGATACAGCGCTGAAAAAATGTGATAGAATTCGTTCCACTTAAATTCAAGTCTCTCTTGGGTCGTTAGCTTAGTGGTAGAGCAGCGGACTCTTAATCCGTCGGTCGAGCGTTCGAATCGCTCACGACCCACCAACATACAAAAGTGCGGGCAAAAATTCTTTCGTTTTTTTGCCCGCACTTTTTTGTGAAATTATGCTTTTGGCGTTAATTTTCATTGTTTATCCATTTTTCTATTCAAGCTAATAAGCGCGTGTTGAAAGATTTTTCTCTGCGAACGTTATATACTGAAATTCCTCCGCAGAATGAATCGGAATAAGGAGATTAAGATGAAACAACCAAAAATAGTGGTGCTGACCGGCGCGGGAATTTCGGCAGAATCGGGGATTCGCACCTTTCGGGCGGCAGACGGTTTGTGGGAAAACCATAAAGTGGATGATGTCGCGACACCCGAAGGTTTTTTGCGCAATCCGACTTTAGTACAGAATTTTTATAATGAACGACGGAGAAAGCTTTTTGATCCGGCTGTGAAACCCAATGCGGCGCATCTTGCCTTAGCCGAATTGGAACGGGCGGCAGGCGATAATTTTCTCTTGGTGACGCAAAATGTGGATAACTTGCATGAGCGGGCCGGATCGAAAAATTTAATTCATATGCACGGCGATTTATTGACCGTACGCTGTGAATGGTCGGGGAAAACCTATCATTGGGAACGGGATGTGGCGGAACAGGATCGTTGCGATTGTTGTTCGCCGCCTCATCGTTTACGTCCGCATATTGTTTGGTTCGGCGAAATGCCGTTAGAAATGGACCGAATTTACGCCGCACTTTCCGAATGCGATTATTTTATCGCTATCGGTACGTCCGGCAATGTTTATCCGGCGGCGGGATTTGTGCAGGAAGCCAATCGTTTCGGAGCGCAAACCATAGAATTAAATCTGGAGCCCAGTTTGACGCGTTCGCAGTTTTCACGGCAAAAATACGGGAAAGCGACGGAAATCGTGCCGATATTCGTGAATGAGCTGCTGGCGGAATTATCTTAAAATCAACCATAAAAAAACCGCTATCAACAGGATAGCGGCGAATCTTAAAATTAAGAAAATTTAAAAAAGACAACTGATATTTCTCAATAGCAGTGCACTAGCAATATCTCAGACTCGTCCAATAAAGAATAGTTCAAGATTTTTTCAACAAATTGTAAAAAAATGTCGGATTTTTTCTTCAATGCCTTTTTCGTCCAGTCCCAAATCCGCCAGAATCTCTTGTTGCGAGCCTTGAGGAATGAAGAAATCGGGCAATCCGAGCTGTAAAAGTGCGGTCGATTTTTGATGAGAATTTAGCACTTCCGCCACTGCGGAACCCGCGCCGCCCTGAATGGCGTTTTCTTCCAACGTCACAATCAGCTCATGGTTTTGGGCTACGGTTAAAATGCGCTTTTCATCAATCGGTTTCACAAACCGCATATCCACCACTGTCGCGTCTAATTTTTCGGCGACGTGGATTGCCGAAGAAAGCTGCGTTCCAAAGTTTAAGATTGCGATTTTTTTACCTTCACGAATCAATTTTGACTGACCGATCACTAATTCCTGTAACGGTTCCAGTTCCACACCGACGGCATTGCCGCGAGGGTAACGCACCGCCGCCGGTTTTCCGCAACGATAACCGGTATACAGCATTTGACGGCATTCATTTTCGTTGCTCGGCGTCATAATGATTAAATTCGGTACGCAACGCATAAAACTGATATCAAATGCGCCTTGATGGGTTTGCCCGTCCGCCCCCACAACGCCTGCGCGATCGATGGCGAACAGAACGGGAAGATTTTGAATCGCCACATCATGAATCAGCTGATCATAAGCGCGTTGCAAAAAGGTGGAATAAATCGCCACCACCGGTTTATAACCGCCGATGGCCAAACCCGCCGCAAAGGTTACGGCATGCTGTTCGGCAATGGCAACGTCGAAATATTGTTCCGGGAAACGTTTGGAAAATCCCACCATGCCGGAACCTTCACACATCGCCGGTGTGACGCCCACGATATATGGATCTTGTTCCGCCATTTCGCATAACCAATCCCCGAAAATTTTCGAATAGGTCGGTGTTGTGCCGGATGTGGGCAATTCGCCGCAAATCGGATCAAATTTCGGTACGCCGTGGAAACGAACCGGGTCTTTTTCCGCCGGCGCGTAGCCTTTTCCTTTTTTAGTCCGAACATGCAGGAATTGCGGCCCTTTTAATTCGCGCATATTGCTAAGGGTGGCAACCAATTCCTCGATGTTGTGACCGTCAATCGGTCCGATGTAGTTAAAACCGAGTTCTTCGAACAAGGTACTTTCGGGCGAGAACATCACGCCTTTCATGTGTTCTTCGGTTTTCTTCATGAAATTTTTTACGGTCGGGACTTTGTCCAGAATCTTTTTACTGCCGTCGCGCACCGTAGAGTAGAACGATCCGGAAAATAAGCGAGCAAGATGAGTATTCAACGCGCCGACATTTTTTGAAATCGACATTTCGTTGTCGTTGAGAATAACCAGCATATCAGTATGTAATGCGCCGGCGTGATTCAGCGCTTCAAACGCCATACCTGCGGTAATCGCGCCGTCACCGATTACGCACACGGTTTTGCGTCCGGCGTTTTCCTTTTGCGCGGCGACGGCAATGCCTAATCCGGCACTGATGGAGGTTGACGAATGGCCGACGCTTAACACGTCAAATTCGCTTTCCTCGCGCCACGGGAACGGATGAAGCCCGTCTTTCTGGCGAATAGTCGACATTTTGTCGCGGCGTCCCGTCAGAATTTTATGAGGATAAGCCTGATGTCCCACATCCCAGATTAATTGGTCGAAAGGTGTTTTATAAACGTAATGCAAGGCGACGGTTAATTCCACACATCCCAGTCCGGAAGCCAAATGACCGCTGCTTTGACTGACGGATTCGAGCAAATAAGCCCGTAATTCATCGCAAACCTGCGATAATTGTTCTTTGCCTAAGGTGCGTAAATCGTCCGGCGAATTAATGAAAGAAAGTAAAGGGTATTTCATAATAATTAATTTTTACGATGAACAATAAATTCCGCTAATGCGCGTAATGCCGTGGTATCAAAAGAAATTTCATCTAAATTTTTGACCGCACTTTGATAGAGTTCCTGTGCTTTCTGTTTCGCACCGTTCAATCCGAGTAATTTAGGGTAGGTACTTTTATCCAGATTCAAATCGGCGCCCACGGTTTTACCGATTTCCGCCTGATTACCTTCAATATCCAAAATATCGTCCTGCACCTGAAAAGCCAGTCCGATAGCTTCCGCATAACGCTTTAGCCGGCACGCCAGTTCATAATTTTCATAATGCGGCGAACAAATGAATCCCATCATCAGGGCAGCGGTTAATAACGCACCGGTTTTATTGCGATGAATGAACTCCAATTCGGCAAGCGTAACTTGTTTGTGTTCCGATATTAAATCCAGACTTTGTCCCAAGCACATGCCCCGAACGCCGGCGGCACGGCTTAATTCCCGCACCAGATTTAACTTTTGTTGTGCGGAAAGTGCGGTAGATTTTTCGATGATTTCAAAGGCAAATGCCTGCAACGCATCACCGGCTAAAATTGCCGTTGCGTGATCAAAAGCAATATGACAGGTAGGTTTACCACGGCGCAGTTCGTCGTTGTCCATTGCCGGCAAATCGTCGTGAATCAATGAATAGGCATGGACGCTTTCAATAGCCGCCGCCGCATGGTCCAAGGCGTTTAAATCCGCACCAAGCATACTTCCCGTAGCGTAAACCAAAAACGGACGAATGCGTTTTCCGCCAAGCAATAACCCGTATTTCATCGCTTCCGCCAGTGGCGAACCGGAGGCGTGAATGTCGTCGAATTGGGTTTCCATAAACGCATTAATTCGCTGCTGAATTTGTGATAAATTTTGTTGAAAATCGTACATATTATTCGTCCGCGGAATAATCCGTTAAAGGCGCAGTATCACTTTTTTGCAGCAAGATCTGAATTCGCTGTTCCGCCTGTTGTAACCGTTCTTGTCCTTGTTTGGCCAATTTAATGCCGGCTTCAAATTCTTTTAAGGCGGCTTCAAGCGGTAAATCGCCGCTTTCTAATTTGGTTACCACCGCTTCCAGTTGTATCAGCGCGGATTCAAAATCTAGTTCTACGGGTTTGCGGGCCATACGAAATCCTAAGTTAATCCAAAATAAACGTATTCTACTTTATTTTTACTTAAAAGTTAAAAAATATGTATAATAGCGACTTTAATAATAACTATAGCTGAGTACTGTATTCTTAAAGGATCGTCGTTTGAATAATGTAAATTATGTTATAAGTTTACCGACAGCGGTTTCTCGACGCCAACACATCCAAAACGTATTTCAAAAACAGAATGTGTCGTTTGAATTTTTTGACGCTATTTCGCCTGATGCAGGCTTAGACGCCGCAATGCGTCGTTTTGTCCCGAATTTACAACAAGCGGAACACTTAACGGCAGGTGAAAAAAGCTGTTTTATGAGCCATGTTTCTTTATGGCAGAAATGTCTCGATGAAAATTTGCCTTATATCGCCATTTTTGAAGATGATATTTTACTGGGCGAAAATGCAAGCGATTTTTTGTCCGATTATCAATGGTTTGAAGCGCGTTTTGATTTATCACGGCCGACTATTCTTAAACTGGAAACGGCGTTAGGAAAGACCAATTTTAAACCGTTACCTCAAATAGAAGCTTATCAATCCCGTCAATTTATGCGGTTGACGGTCGGCCGCGCGCATATCGGTATGGCGGGTTATATCATTTCTCATGCCACAGCGAAAGCATTATTACGTTATGTTAGAACGCGACTGGCGCATACCTTAAAAGCGATTGATTTGATTTTATTTGACGATTTACTGAAAAATCCGGATTTTCAGCTTGTGCAGCTCTATCCGGCGGTTTGCGTGCAGGATTCGTTTTATAATAAAAACAATGTAACGTTATTGAGCAGTCTGGAAATGGAAAGGGCACACCTTAAAAAAGTGCGTCCTTATATCGAACCGAAATCGCTTTTTGATGCTGTTCGGAAAATCGTGACGACGCCGTATCGTAAATATCTTAAACTTCAACGTCGTATTGTGCCTTTTAAATAAATTTATTTTTAGTATACAAACCCCGTTTAAGCCGTTTTCGGATGCGTTTAACAAGCGGTTTGGGTTTCGGTAACGGCATTTGACGTTCGGGCGGCGACAATACCGTCGAGCAACGGAATGCGTCCAATGAAAAACGGTCGTTTATCACTTCGTCGCAATGTTGTAAAAAGAGTTTAACATTTTGTTCGAAACGGCTTTGAAACAGATGATAAATACTGCCTGCGAAAACCGTTCCGATCCCGTAATATCCGTAATTACCTAAACGCCAAATGCCTTCCAACGGCTCCCGCTCGTAATGTGTCGGATATAAGGCGCGGTATGGAACGCCTAATTTTTCCGCCCGATAGGCAACTTCTTCCGCTACGTCGGACCGATCATTTAATTTAAACGAAGGAAATCCCATGCGTTTATAGCAATCCGTCGCCATAAAAAAGAAAGCGGGTGACGCGAAAATATGGCTGCCGGGATAAATATGATTGGAAGCCTGAGCCGGCCCCAGAAAAGTGTTATTTTTGTATACGAATTCCGCGGACTGTTCAATAATTTCGCGATTAAGCGGAATACAATCCGGTTCTATAATCGCCACAACATTTTTTGTCGCCCGGCTCATGACGCGATCAAGCCATTCGCCGTGTTCCATATTTTCTTCCGTGTAAATTACGTTCAGTCCGAAATGAGCCATCACTTTTTTATGGGCATTCAATACGTCGCGGTTGAAATTATCCCAATGGAAAGAATGAAATTCCACATCGGATAAATCAAATTTTGCCGTCATAGCATTTCCTTAAAATATTTTACTGAGAGGGAAGGTTAATTTCCCGGAACGTCATATTCAATCCGTCGATCATCAATAAGCGACTGCATAAATTCGTGCCGATTTTTAACCGCACTTTGATGGCTTCCAATGCCTGCAATGCGCCGACGACGCCCACAATCGGCGAAATTACGCCGGCTTCTACGCAACTTAAGGCGGTATCGCCGAAAAGCCGGCTTAACCGGCGGTAAGTCGGCGTATGCGGTTCGTAGGTAAAGACGGAAATTTGCCCTTCAAAACGAATTGCCGCCCCGGAAACTAACGGGATTTTTGCCCGTTCGCAGCAGCGATCAAGCTGATTTCGGGCATCGACATTATCGGTACAATCCAAAATGACATCAAAGTGCGGTACGATTTCCGATAGTTTTTCTTCACTGAGCAAACCGTTAACGGTGCGGATTTCAACATGAGGATTTAACGCTTCCAACGAAATTTTGGCGGATTCCACTTTCGGCATGTCCAGCCGGCTATCGTTATGTAACACTTGCCGTTGCAGGTTCGACAAGGTTACCGTATCAAAATCCAGCAGCGTTAAATGTCCCACTCCGGCGGCCGCTAAATATTGGCCGGCGGCGCAACCTAAACCGCCCAGACCGACGATCAGCATGCGGCTGTCTTTTAATTTTTCCTGTCCGTCAAAATCCACCGATTTCAGAATAATTTGACGGTTGTAACGCAATTCTTCTTGATAACTTAACTCAGCCATGGGTTATGCCAATAATTCATTAAATAATTCAATCGTTACGGTTTCACCGGCTTCCACATTGCCTCGTTCCCGTTCAAGCACGATAAAACAATTGGATTTCACAAAAGAACCGAACAAATGCGAGCCTTGGAAGCCTACGGGTTGAACCTGCAACTGTCCGTTTTCGTTGACATGATAAAAACCCCGTTGGAAATCCAAACGCCCAGGTGATTTTTTCAACTTAGTCGCGGCAACGGCCTGAAGTCGTGTGGGTTGCGAATAGGTTAAGCCGGATAGTTTGGCGATAACGGGTTGAACAAGCTGATAAAACGTGACTAAAGCGGATACCGGATTGCCCGGCAGCCCGCAGAACCACGCATTATTTAAACGGCCGAAGGCAAAAGGTTTGCCGGGTTTAATCGCCAGTTTCCAGAAGTTGATTTGTCCGACTTTTTCAAGTACGGTTTTGGTGAAATCCGCTTCGCCCACCGAAACGCCGCCGCTGGTAATCACCAAATCCGCTTGTTCCTGCGCCGTCAGAAAGGCTTTTTCGAATTCGGCTTGATTATCCGGCAAAATACCGAAATCCAATACGTCACAGTGTAACTTTTCCAGCATAAGTTTTACGGCGAATCGGTTGGTATCATAAATTTGCCCTTGCTTTAAAGGTTGTCCGACAGGGACCAGTTCGTCGCCGGTGGACAGCACGGCAACTTTTAACGGCGTAAATACGTCGACTTCTACAATACCTAACGAAGCGAGCAACGGCAACGACACGGCGTTTAACTTTGTACCGGCTTTTAGCACGACATCACCTTGTTTTACATCTTCACCGATACGGCGAATATTTTGGCCTGATTTAGGCAGAGTAGTGAAGGTTACCGAACCGTCGGCATTCACGTTAACTTCTTCCTGCATAACTACGGCATCGGCACCTTCCGGAATCACGGCGCCGGTCATAATTCTGACCGCAGTTTGCGCTTTCCATTCTCCTTCAAAAGGCTTGCCGGCAAAGGATTTTCCCGCAACGAACAGCGTCATGGATTGCGCTAAATCCGCCAAACGGACGGCATAACCGTCCATTGCCGAATTATCAAAAGAAGGAACGTTAATCGGCGAAATCATATCTTTTGCACAAATTCTATTGGCCGCCTGATGGATGGCAAGGGTTTCCGTTTTTGTCGGGGAAGGTAAGACGGACAGCATTTGTTCTAATGCCTGTTCGAGCGAAAGTAAAGACATAAGCTTATCCTTTTTCCAAAAAATCGGCGCGATCATAACATAAAAGTGCGGTCACAAAAATGATCGTTTTTTTAGGAATATGTTCGGTCTTAAAACGGCAAAAAGATTTTATAATCAAGTTTCGTAATTGTGCGAAAAACCAGTATAATAACCGGCAATTTTGACCAATTAGGAATGTTATGAAAGTTATCTCCTTTAACATTAACGGGTTGCGCGCCAGACCTCATCAGTTAGAACAAGTTATTGATATTCATCGGCCTGATATTTTAGGTTTGCAGGAAATCAAAGTGGCGGACGAACAATTTCCTTATGAACTTGTAGCGGATTTGGGTTATCACGTTTTTCATTACGGGCAAAAAGGCCATTACGGTGTGGCGTTATTGACCAAGCAGGAACCGAAAGCCGTGCGTCGCGGTTTTCCGACCGACGGCGAAGATGCGCAACGCCGCATTATTATGGCGGATTTTGATACGGATTTCGGCTCCTTAACCGTGATTAACGGCTATTTCCCGCAGGGCGAAAGTCGCGCGCACGAAACCAAATTTCCGGCAAAGGCAAAATTTTATGCGGATTTACGTCGTTATGTGGCGGAGGATTTGCCTTGCGATAACGTAGTGATTATGGGCGATATGAATATCAGTCCGACGGATTTGGATATCGGCATCGGCGAAGAAAATCGTAAACGTTGGTTGCGCACGGGCAAATGTTCGTTTTTACCGGAAGAACGGGAATGGTATCAGCATTTATACGATTTAGGTTTAGAAGATACTTTCCGCAAATTGAATCCGACGGTAAGCGACAAATTCTCATGGTTCGATTATCGTTCCAAAGGCTTTAACGAAAACCGCGGGTTGCGAATCGATCATATTTTGGCCAATACAAAATTAGCGGAACATTGCACGGAAACCGGCATTGACTTAACTATCCGAGGCATGGAAAAACCTTCGGATCATGCACCGATTTGGGCGGTATTTAGCTGATGACTGATACGGAAAAGGAACAAAACTGGCAAACTTATCGTTCATTATTGAATGATAACATTGCGATTTTTACCGCAAACCTTGCCTTATTTACCGCTTATCCGAATCCGCAGTTAAGTTCTGTGGTGCAATTTTCATTGCCTTATCAACAGGATGAAAGCGGATTGCCGATAGCGGATGAATACCAAACGCTAATTCGTAAAATTTTTAAGGTATTAACCCAATTATCCGCGTTACCGAATACTTTGTTTGCCGGGCATATTATCAGCGACGGTATGGCGCGTTTGTATTTTTATACCCGGGACAGCGATGCATTTCAGTCCGTCCTGGCACAGTTTGAAGAAGTGGACAATGTAGAAGTTCAGCGTGATGGGGATTGGGATTTGTATTTTGATTTTCTGCTGCCTTCACCGTTAGAAATGAAAATTAATGCGACGGAAGAAGTGATTGAAATGCTGACACAAAATAACCGTTCGTTAAGCGATACCTATTTGGTAGAACATAGCTTCCATTTCGATCAGAAAGAAAAAATGCAGGCTTTTATCGAAAAAATGGGATTAAGCGATATTCCGTTTAATCAAATTCAGTACACGGATCAGCCCGTGCGTCTTGATGACGAGGATGACGAGGTCTACATATTAAAACTGGAGCAGGAACTGACGTTGGATAACAGCGATATTTTCGTTTATGTGGAATCTTTTGAATATCTGGCAAAAGAGTTTTCCGGGGAATATCAAGGATGGGAATGCGACAATTTAGTAGAGGATGCGCAGCTAAATTAACGACCGATTAAAGCTTACTGGCATAATGCCGGAAATTGTGGTTTAATACGCTGAATTTTCATTGATTAACAGGTTAAACATGAGCTGGATAGATAAAATTTTTAGCAAAAAGCCGTCTTCGGATTCCCGCCGGGCAAACGTGCCGGAAGGCGTGTGGACGAAATGTACGGCATGTGAACAGGTTTTATATCGCGATGAGTTAAAACGCCATTTAGAAGTTTGTCCGAAATGCGGTCATCATATGCGTATTGACGCCCGCGAGCGTTTGGAATACCTGCTGGACAAAGACAGCATGACGGAAATCGCAGCGGATTTAGAACCGAAAGATATTTTAAAATTTAAAGATTTAAAGAAATATAAAGATCGTCTTTCCGCCGCACAAAAAGATACCGGCGAAAAAGACGCATTGGTTGCTATGTCCGGTACATTATACGGCATGCCGATTGTGGCCGCCGCATCAAATTTCGCTTTTATGGGCGGTTCTATGGGTTCCGTAGTCGGAGCAAAATTTGTTCGCGCCGCAGAAAAAGCCATGGAAAATAATTGTCCTTTCGTCTGTTTTTCCGCCTCCGGCGGCGCCCGCATGCAGGAAGCCTTAATTTCCTTAATGCAAATGGCAAAAACCAGTGCCGTACTGGCGAAAATGAAAGAAAAAGGCATACCGTTCATTTCCGTATTAACGGATCCGACTTTGGGCGGCGTATCCGCCAGTTTCGCCATGTTAGGTGATTTAAACATCGCCGAGCCGAAAGCTTTAATCGGTTTTGCCGGTCCGCGCGTTATCGAACAAACCGTACGTGAAAAATTGCCGGATGGCTTCCAACGTGCCGAGTTTTTGTTGGAACACGGCGCCATTGATATGATCGTCAAACGTTCTGAAATGCGTGAAAAACTAGCCAGTATATTGAGCAAGTTAATGAATAAACCGTCACCATTTTTAGAACCTGAAATTATTGCTGACTAGGTAAAATCATGCAACATCATTTAAAAGCCACTTCGCCACTGAACGAGTGGCTTTCTTATTTGGAAAATAGCCACTTTAAAGCTATCGATTTGGGTCTGGAACGGGTTAAAACCGTTGCACAGGAGTTGGATTTATTACGTCCTGCACCTTATGTCGTGACTGTGGGCGGAACAAACGGCAAGGGAACGACCTGTCATTTATTGGAAACGATGCTGATTAATGCCGGTTATCGGGTTGGTGTTTATTCGTCACCGCATTTGCTTCGTTATAACGAACGAGTGAGAATCCAAAATCAGGAATTACCGGATTCACAACACACCGTATCTTTTGCTTTTATTAATGAACACAAAAGTCAATCTCTCACTTATTTCGAGTTCAGTACGCTTTCCGCATTGCATTTATTCAAGCAGGCCAAAGTTGACGTGGCAATTTTGGAAGTCGGGTTGGGCGGTCGTTTGGATGCCACTAATATTGTGGATGCCGACATGGCGATTATTACCAGTGTCGATATCGATCATGTGGATTTTTTAGGCGATACCCGCGAGAAAATCGGATTCGAAAAAGCCGGTATTTTCCGTGCCGGTAAGCCCGTGATTATCGGAGAGCCTGATTGTCCGCACAGCATGCTGGAACAGGCAATGCAACTGAAATGTGCGGTTTCACGTAGAAATGCCGATTGGTCGTTTACACAGCAGGCGGAATCCTGGACATGGCAAAATGCTAAAGTGCGGTTAGAAAATTTGCCGTTTTGCGACATTCCGTTGCCCAATGCGGCGACAGCATTAGCTGCCGTTCAAGCGTTGCCTTTTAATATTTCGGAAGCGGTTATCCGTCAATCTTTGCGGGAAGTGGAATTGATCGGACGCTTTCAAACGATTAAATCGACACAATTATCAACCCTTGCGGAATTAACAAACAAGCCTGTAGAGGCTTTACCGCAATTTATCATTGATGTAGGGCACAATCCGCATGCCGCAAAATATTTAAGCGAAAAATTGACCGCACTTCGTTCTCGGATTTCAGGCAAAATTATTGCGGTTTGCGGAATTTTGAAGGATAAAGACGCCGCCGGCGTGCTGACGCCTTTGTTACCGGTTATAGACGAATGGATTTGCGTCACCTTAACGGGCGATCGCGGACAAACAGGGGAGTCGCTAAGTCAAAAACTTCGGACAATCGCCCCTGACGTACGCCCGGAAATCTGCCGTTCGGTGCAAGAGGGGGTAAAAAGTGCGGTCAAAAAATCCCATAAAAATGACGTAGTGATATTATTCGGTTCCTTTCACACTGTAGGCGAATTTTTACAGTTATTGTGAAAATCAGATAAAATGAAAAGGCGCCATTAAGCGCCTTTTTCATCATTGTAAATGACGGGTATCGTTAACTTTTTCCACGATAAATCGCCCCGAATCCGCTTGTCCGTTTCGAACGTAACGTACGATATTAATCGACGTATTTTTCATCGCTTCGCTTCTGCCGGGATCGCGATGGGTCTGCCAGGTGGCGCCGCCGAATATCGCCATTAATAAACGCACGGTATGCCCGTGAGACACGATTAAAATATTGCCGTTATCATGAATTTGGATAATGTCATCGATGGCTTTCGTGGTGCGGTCGGCTAACTGTTCCCAGGTTTCGCCGCCGTTGGTCAGCGCTTTGTAATTAACCGGATCCGAAACCATTTGTTGGAATTCTTGGGTTTGACGGATTAATTCCACATTAGTGCCTTCCCAAGAACCGAAATAATGTTCGTTTAACCCGTTATGCTGAAAAAGCGGTACGTTCCGTCCGTCTAAAATATGATTGGCGGTATCGATAGTACGTTGCAGACAGCTTGAATAGGCGGCGACAAACGGCACATCATTTAGCGCCAATCCCGTGAGTTTTGCGCCTTTTACGCCTTCTTCGGTCAGGTCGGAATTGCCCCATCCCTGCATTAAGCCCTGTTCGTTCCAAACCGTTCTGCCGTGGCGGATAAGATAAAATCGAATATCTTTTTTCATGACTGTTCCTTATTTTCGTAAGACAAGATTTTACAGGATTCTTGCCGCAATGAAAATTTAAAAATACTTTGCAACTTTGCCTTAAAAAATTTATCCTAAACAGAAATTTTTTATCGTTTAACGGATGTTTTTATGCACGCGAAAGCTAAATACCGCAAAGATTATAAAACCCCTGATTTCACCGCAACAGATATTTTCCTTGATTTTCAACTCGATCCGCAACACACCGTGGTTACCGCTAAAACCCGGTTCCAACGTCTTAATTCCGAAAGCACAACCCTGCGTTTAGACGGCCACAGTTTCCAATTCGCTTCAATTAAATTTAACGGTAGCGATTTTTCCGCTTATAAACAAGACGGCGAAAGTTTAACTTTGACTTTACCCGAAGAAAGTGCGGGAGATTTTGAGCTCGAAATTGTGACAATTCTGGTGCCCGCCGAAAATACTTCATTACAAGGTTTATACCAATCGGGCGAGGGAATTTGTACTCAATGCGAAGCGGAAGGTTTCCGCCAGATTACTTATTCTTTAGACCGCCCGGACGTATTGGCGCGTTATCAGGTAAAAATTACTGCGGATAAAACCCGTTATCCGATTTTGCTTTCCAACGGAAACCGTATTGCAAGCGGTGAATCGGATAAAGGTCAACATTGGGTGGAATGGCAGGATCCGTTCCCGAAACCGAGTTATTTATTTGCATTGGTCGCAGGTGATTTTGATGTGTTGCAAGATGAATTTACCACCCGCAGCGGACGCAAAGTGGCATTGGAACTTTATGTAGATCGCGGCAATCTGAATCGCGCCGATTGGGCGATGCAAAGCCTGAAAAAAGCCATGAAATGGGATGAGGAGCGGTTTGGACTGGAATACGATCTGGATATTTACATGATTGTGGCGGTAGATTTCTTCAATATGGGCGCCATGGAAAATAAAGGTCTAAATATATTCAATTCCAAATATGTACTTGCCAATGCGCAAACGGCGACGGATGAAGATTATTTGGCGATTGAATCGGTGATCGGACATGAATATTTTCATAACTGGACCGGTAACCGCGTCACTTGCCGGGATTGGTTTCAATTAAGTTTGAAGGAAGGATTGACGGTGTTCCGCGATCAGGAATTTTCATCGGATACCGGTTCCCGTGCGGTAAATCGCATTAATAACGTCAAATTCCTGCGCACCGCGCAATTTGCCGAAGACGCCAGTCCGATGTCTCATCCGATTCGTCCGGAAAAAGTGTTGGAAATGAATAACTTCTATACGATGACCATCTATGAAAAAGGGGCGGAAGTCATTCGTATGATGCACACGTTACTAGGTGAAAAACGCTTCCAACAAGGTATGCAGCTTTATATTGCGGAAAATGACGATAAAGCTGCCACCTGCGAAGATTTTGTTTCGGCGATGGAACGCGCATCCGGCGTGGATTTAACACAATTCCGCCGTTGGTATAGTCAATCCGGTACGCCTAAATTAACGATTTCCGACAGCTACGACGAGAAAAAACATACTTATCAGCTGATTGTTTCGCAACTGACGCCGCCGACGGCGGATCAAATGGATAAAGTGAATTTGCACATTCCGTTAAAAATCGCCTTATACGACAAAAACGGCATTCCGATTACCTTGCTGAACAACGGCGAAGTGGTAAGTGATGTCCTGAACGTAACACAAAAAGAGCAGGTATTTGAATTCCATTCCGTCAGTTCACGTCCCGTGCCGGCGTTATTATGTGATTTTTCGGCGCCGGTGAAGCTGGATTATCATTACAGCACGGAACAACTGATTACCTTATTGAAATTCGCACAAAACGAATTTGTTCGTTGGGACGCGATGCAAATGCTGTTTGCCGCGGAATTGCGCCGCAATTTAACCGCCAGTCAGCAAGGTGAAGAACTCACATTTTCTGCGGAAATTTTGACCGCACTTTCCCACGTGTTGGCCAATTACAAAGAGAATGTGGAACTTACCACGCTGATTCTGACTTTGCCGAAAGAAACGGAATTTGCCGAGCTATTCAAAACCATTGATCCGGACGGCATTGTTGCCGTGCGCGATTTTATGCAACGTACTATTGCGGAAAATTTACGAGCTCAACTACTTGAAACCTATAATGCCATTCAGCAGGAAGAATATCGTATCGATATTCGGGACATTGCCTTGCGCAGTTTGAAAAATATTTGCCTGCAATACTTAGCTTTCACGGAAACCGGCAATTTAATTGTCAACAAGCATTATCTGCATGCCAATAACATGACGGACACGCTGGCCGCATTAACGGCGGCAACCAAAGCTCAGCTAGGCTGTCGTGAAAACCTACTGCGCGATTTTGAAGAAAAATGGCAACATGACGGACTGGTTATGGATAAATGGTTTGCCTTGCAGGCAACCCGTCCGGACAGCAATGTCTTGGAATTGGTGCAGCATCTCATGCTGCATCCGAGTTTCAACTTTAATAATCCGAATCGCTTACGCGCGTTGGTGGCAAGTTTCGCCAACCAAAATTTAAAAGCGTTTCATGCCGCGAACGGTTCGGGTTATCGCTTCCTGACCGACATTTTGATTAAGCTGAACGAAACCAATCCGCAGGTGGCGGCGCGCTTAGTCGAACCGCTTATTCGCTTCAATCGTTATGACAGCCAGCGTCAGACCTTAATGAAACGCGCACTGGAACGTTTAAGCGAAGTGGAAGATCTGTCTAAAGATTTATACGAAAAAATTGACAAAGCGTTAAACGCCTGAGCGAACAAATTTTATAGTTAACCGTAAAGTATAGAGAAACGTAGAGAACATAAAATGTTATATTCACTTATTCGGAAAGGCATTTTTGCGTTAGAACCTGAAACCGCTCACGATCTGGTGATAAAAGCGTTGCATATAGCCGGCTATCCGCTGTTGAACCGCGCATTGAAAGCGTTGCTCGCTTGCCCGCAGGGAGCGGAAAAAACGGTCATGGGCGTGAAGTTTAAAAATCCTATCGGATTAGCCGCCGGCGCGGATAAAAACGGCGAAGCGATTGACGGTTTCGGCGCCATGGGCTTCGGCTTTATCGAAGTGGGTACCGTTACGCCGTTGGCTCAGGACGGCAATGCCAAACCGCGTCAATTCCGGATTGTGGAAGCGGAAGGAATTATTAATCGCAACGGTTTTAATAATTACGGTATCGATCACCTTATCGAAAATGTCAATAAATCCCATTATGACGGCACCTTGGGAATCAATATCGGTAAAAATAAAATTACCCCTATTGAACACGGCAAAGACGATTATATTTTCTGCCTGAATAAAGCTTACAATTATGCGGATTACATTACGGTGAATATTTCTTCTCCGAATACGCCGGATTTGCGGACTTTACAATACGGTGACGCATTGGACGATTTGCTGAAAGGTATCAAACAGCGGCAAAAAATCCTGGCGGATCAGTACAACAAATATGTTCCTATTGCGTTGAAAATTGCGCCAGATCTCACAGAAGCCGAATTAGTGCAAATCGCCGATACGGTTCGCCGTCATCAAATGGACGGCGTTATTGCGACCAACACCACGGTTTCCCGCGATACCGTGCAAGGCATGAAACATGCAACGGAAATCGGCGGTTTAAGCGGCAAACCGTTGCAACATAAAAGTACGGAAATCATTCGCCGTTTGCATCAGGAACTGAAAGGCGACATTCCGATTATCGGCAGCGGCGGTATCGACGGCGTGCAAAACGCACGGGAAAAAATGGCGGCCGGCGCCGAATTATTACAGATTTATTCCGGATTGATTTATCACGGTCCCGCATTAGTCAAAGCTTTGGTGCAAGCCATCAAATAGCGTTCGTGCAAAGCAAAAAGTGCGGTCAAATTTCACCGCACTTTTCTGTTATGCGCCATCCTACATCTTAAATTGCCATAATATGACGGAAAAAATTTACGATCTCCACACCCACAGCACCGCTTCAGACGGAACATTAACACCGACGGAATTGGTTCAACGAGCCGCCGAACAGCAGGTTAGCGTATTGGCGCTGACGGATCACGACAGCGTTTCAGGATTGGCAGAAGCCCGAATTGCGGCGAAATCCGCAGGAATTCGGTTGATTAACGGGGTAGAGGTGTCAACGGAATGGGAAAACCGCGGCATTCATATTGTGGGATTAGGATTTGATAAAACTCATCAAAATTTGACCGCACTTTTGCAGCAACAGGCGCAAGTGCGTCATCAACGCGCGTTGGAAATCGGGTTAAAGCTGGAAAAAGTCGGCATTCCGAATGCTTTCGACGGCGCGAAAAAACTGGCGGACGGAGAAGTCACCCGCGCGCATTTCGCCCGTTATTTGGTGCAGATAGGCGAAGTGAAAAATGAAGCTCAGGCATTCAAAAAATATCTTGCCCAGGGTAAGCCTTGCTTTGTTAAATCCGGCTGGGCGACGATTCCGCTTGCGATTGAAACTATTCATCAGGCGGGCGGTCTGGCCGTGCTGGCTCACCCTTTGCGTTACACCATGACGAACCGCTGGTTGCGACGTTTAATTGACGAATTCAAACAATGGGGTGGGGACGGCATTGAAGTTTCAGGTTGCGGACAAACGCCGGATCAGCGTCATTTACTGGCGCGTTGGGCAAATGAATTCGGACTGTTAGGCTCCGTCGGTTCGGATTTTCATTTTCCCTGCGGTTGGATTGAAATCGGTAAGTCATTGTTTTTACCTGAAAACGTCACACCGATTTGGACGGAATTAAACGAAAAATTAAACGAAAAAAGCGGATAAATTTATCCGCTTTGCAAATTTCATCGTACGCTCAGAGATAGCGCACAAATTTGTCTGGGTTGACAGGTTTCGGCTCTTTATCCGGTTGACTTTTCGCCGTCCCCAGCATAACCAATGCTATCACTTTATCAGTAGCGCCGCATTCAAAGGCTTGACGCAGAGCAGAACCGTCCACCCATTTTCCGGTTATCCAGACATTATCAAAACCTAAATTTTGCGCCGCCAGCTGAATGCTGTAAGTCGCACAACCTGCGGTTAACATTTGTTCCCAGTCCGGCACTTTTTCGATAGTTTTATCAATTTTTGCGACGACCGCAATGACCATCGGTTGTCCGCAAATTTTTTCCGCTTTCGCCGCTTGTTTTTCATCTAAATTCAGCTCTTGCGCCGCCGCTTTTAATAACACTTCAAGCCGTTTCAGCCCTTCGCCTTCGATAACAATAAAGCGATAAGGCTGTAATTTGCCGTGATCCGGTGCGCGAAATGCGGCTTGAAATATTTGCGCCAGCTGCTCGGCATTCGGCGCGGGATGCGTCAGCTTTTTATTCGAACGGCGATGTAGCAATAATTCTAAAGTATCCATTTTGTTTTATCCTAAAAAGTGCGGTGAAAAAATTGAGAGTTTTTTGCGTTAAAATTACGCATTATTTTTACTGAATTATATCTACCAAAGACGTTTAATATTATATATCAACGCATTAATTTTATCATAATCAATAAAATCGGCGGCAGTTCGGACAAAAAAGTGCGGTTAAATTTTTAATCGTTTTTGTAAAATACAAGGTTATCAAGTGACGATGTCACAATAATGTTAACTCAATTTAAGCCGTCGTCCGAATGCAGAAAACAGGTGAGTTTTGCTGAAAATATGGTAACATTAACGGCGAATTTTCATTAACTTTTTATAGGAAATACTATGTCAAACTTACAAGCAGTCATTGAAGAAGCGTTTGAACGCCGTGCCGATATTACACCTAAAACAGTGGATGCGGCGACAAGAGCGGCGATTGAAGAAGTGATCGAGGGATTAGACAGCGGTAAATTCCGTGTAGCCGAAAAAATTAACGGCGAATGGGTAACGCATCAATGGCTGAAAAAGGCCGTTTTATTATCATTCCGCATTAATGAGAACGAACTCATTGACGGTGCCGAAACCAAATATTATGACAAAGTACCGTTGAAATTTGCCGGCTATACCGAAGAACGTTTTGCGCAGGAAGGTTTCCGTGTCGTGCCTTCGGCGACAGTGCGCAAAGGTGCGTACATTTCAAAAAATGCGGTTTTAATGCCGTCTTACGTTAACATTGGTGCTTATGTAGGCGAGGGCACCATGGTGGATACTTGGGCAACGGTGGGATCTTGCGCGCAAATCGGTAAAAATGTTCATTTATCAGGCGGTGTGGGTATCGGCGGCGTGTTAGAACCGTTACAAGCCAATCCGACGATTATCGGCGATAACTGTTTTATCGGCGCGCGTTCCGAAGTGGTTGAAGGTGTGATTGTTGAAGACGGCTGTGTGATTTCCATGGGCGTATTTATCGGTCAATCGACTAAAATTTATGATCGCGAAACCGGTGAAATCCATTATGGTCGCGTACCTGCGGGTTCCGTTGTGGTTTCCGGCAGCCTTCCGTCAAAAGACGGCAAATACAGTCTTTATTGCGCGGTCATTGTGAAAAAAGTAGACGCCAAAACACTGGGTAAAGTGGGAATTAACGAATTATTGCGTTCTATCGAAGAATAAATAATCTTCAATTCGAGCAATAAAAACGGCGTAACAGTGAACTTTACGCCGTTTATTATAGTCTAATTTTACGAATATGCTGGTTATAACAAATATCTTGTTATATTTCAGTCAGCTATATTCATCATAATACAATGTCGAAATACTTATATCATTAGATATAATTACTTAAGATTAGGGGAAACAATGAAAAAATCATTATTAGCAACATTGGTGTTGAGCGCTTTATTTGCGGTAACTGCTTGTGATCAAGCAAAAAAAGATAATACTGCCGAAGTGAAAGATGCGGCAACGCAAACAACTCAAGATGTGAATCAAAATATGGCTGATTCAAAAGACACTGTGTCTGAAAAAGCGGGTGAAATGAAAGACGCTGCAATAGATAAAGCCAATGAAATAAAAGATTCTGCGGCAGAAAAAGCCGGCGAAATTAAAGATGCGGCGATGGAAAAAGCGACTGAAATGAAAAATTCAGCCGAAGAAAAAGCAGCAGAAATGAAAGACGCGGCAATGGAAAAAGCCAATGAAATGAAAGATGCCGCAGAAGCTAAAGCCACTGAAATGCGAGAAGCAGCTTCACAAAAAGCAGCAGACGCCGTTTCCGAACAAAATAAAGAAGTTAAAGACACTTCTAAATAATTTTGGCATTAATTCTTTACAAGAAATCCCAAGAGATTATAGAATCCTTGGGATTTTTTATTTTTTCAAGGAATTCTGTATGTTATGTGCAATTTATAAAAGTAAAAAGAAAGAAGGGATGTACTTGTATATAGCAAAACGCGATGATTTTTCCGATTTACCAAGTGCATTACGCGAAGCTTTTGGCACGCCGGCGTTTGTCATGCTTTTTAATTTAGCCGGCCAAAAAACACTTATAAATGCGGATAACCAGGAAGTGATGGAACAAATTAAACAAAACGGTTTTTATTTGCAAATGCCGTCGCAAGACGATTGGTTATTTACCATTGAAAAGTAAACAACGACGTTGGTAAAAAATTATTTTAAACGGCACCGAAAGGTGCTTTTTTTTGTTACAGGGAAATATCTAATCCCCTGTAACTGAATTCGCATAATGTATATTATGTTAAATAATGTATGCATTATATCACGGAAATAAATTTACTATTACTCTCTTATCAATTAACTTTATTTATAAACTGATTGTGCTGATAAATGTGTTTTGATTTTTGAAAAGGAAAATTAGAAAAATAAAAAACGACGGCGTTACACAAAAAATCATTCACTTTTGTGTAATAAAATATCATCGGATTTTATGCAGATGAATCTGAAGAATTTAGATATTTTTCCAGGTAGAATTAATTTTTTAGCAAGATTTTCCCATAATTAATGGGCAAGTTATCTTGTGGCATTCGGTATCTTCGCGTTCTTCAATTAAATGTAATGCCGCTTGCTCGCCCATAGCATAATGCGGTAATTCTACTGTGGTTAATGGCGGTATGAATAGACGTGCAATGCCGACCATATTGTCATATCCCGTTACGGCAATATCTTCAGGAATACGATATCCGTGACTGAGCATTAGCTGATACGCAACAAACGCAATTCTGTCATTGCCGCAGACAATCACGTCATAATCTAATTTTTTGTGACGTTGTAGCAAATCTATTAGCGGTTTTGCTCCCTCAAAATAATCTTCGCCGTCGGCCTGCATAAAATAATGGCTGATTTTGACCGCACTTTTATCTGTTTCTTCCGCAAAAAATGCTTGTTCAAAGCCTTTTTTACGGGCTTTGGTCGCAATATAATTATGAGGAATATGCAGGAATAGCGGTTTTTTATAACCTTTTTCCACTAATAATTTACCGATTTTGTACTGTCCTTGGTAATCATCAGGAATATAGCTTGCTACGGGTAAATCCTCCGTCACGCAATTTGCTAAAGCTATGGGGAATTGACGCAGTTTTTCTGGAACTTGTACGGTTTTTAAGCCGTTACGCGCAATAATGATGCCGTTTGGCCGATGGGAAATAAGTTGTTCCACTGCTTGTTCCATTTCGGCTTCATCATTTTCAAACGTGTTAATGACATATGAATGCCAGCCAAATTTACGGACTGTTTTTTCTATGGCTAATAAAATTTCTACAGAAAACGGTGTGGTCGCAGTACCGAGAGATAACACCCCGATTGTTTTCCCCGTTACTCCCCTAATATTCTGTGCAGCGAAATTGGGGACATAACCAAGTTGATCAATGGCGCGTTTAACGGATTGATAAGTCTTATCTGATAATTTATCGGGATTATTCAGTGCACGCGATACTGTCATCAGCGATACGCCCGCTAATTGGGCCACATCTTTGAGTGATGCCATAAAAACTCTCCTATTTCTGACCGCACTTTTACCCATAATACCTTTTTTCTAAATTTATTGTTAACGTTAACTAAAAAATGTGAACCACTTCACATTTTTATAAATGTTAACGTTAAAATTTGTGATAAATATCACAAAATATGAATTATTTGTTTGTTTAAATTAAATGATAACGTTAACATTAGTTGCAATTTTAGAGAACTCAATAAATGGAGTTAAAAATGGAAAATTCTGCCACTCAAGACTATTATTTATCTAACCGTAATTATTGGCTATTCAGCGGCTATTTTTTCGTGTTTTTCTTTATTATGGCAACCTGCTACCCGTTTCTTGGGATTTGGCTGGGCGATATTAACGGTTTGTCCGGTGAAGATGCCGGAATGGTATTCGCCATGATGTCATTCTTCGCACTCTGTTTTCAGCCTGTATTTGGGTATGTATCGGATAAACTTGGTATCCGAAAACATTTACTGTGGATTTTAGCCGTCACACTTGTATTTTACGCACCGTTTTTTATTTATGTGTTTGCTCCCCTGCTCAAAACCAACGTTTGGTTAGGTTCCATTGTAGGCGGGGCGTATATCGGTTTTGTGTTCCAGGCGGGCTCGCCGGCTTCCGAAGCCTATATTGAACGCGTTAGCCGTCGATGTCGGTTTGAATACGGTCGCGCCCGCATGTTTGGAATGTTCGGTTGGGCGATTTGTGCATCGATTGCCGGCAATCTTTACGGTTCCAATCCCAACTATGTGTTTTGGCTCGGTTCTGCGGCATCACTCGTATTGCTGGTGTTAATTTTTCTTGCGAAGCCGACAGAAAGTTCAACGGCAAAAGTCGTGGAACAGCTTGTCAGCAATAAAAATCCCGTTACGCTAAAGCAAGCAATCATCATTTTCAAGCGTCCTAAATTTTGGGCTTTATTAGCATATGTGGTCGGAGTAGCATGTATTTACGATATTTTCGACCAACAGTTCGGGAATTTCTTTAACACTTTTTTTGCTTCTCATGCAGAAGGCATTCAAATGTTTGGCTATGTTACCACGGCAGGGGAAATGCTAAATGCGCTGATTATGTTCTTTGTACCGCTCGTCATTAATCGTATAGGTGCGAAAAACGCTTTACTCATTGCAGGTTCCATCATGAGCGTTCGTATTATCGGTTCGTCATTCGCTACCGAAGCTTGGCATGTTGTGGTGCTCAAAACTCTGCATATGTTTGAAGTGCCGTTTTATCTCGTGGGTGTATTCAAATACATCGCAAGCACTTTCGAATTACACTTTTCCGCTACTATTTATCTCGTTGCCTGCCATTTCACTAAACAAATAGGCAATATGATTGTATCGCCAATTGTCGGTGCAGGTTATGACTTATACGGCTTTCAACACACCTACTTTATCTTAGGCTGTATAGCTGTTACATTTACCATCATTTCGGCGTTCACGCTTACAGACAAAATGCCGTTCAGCGAACGTTATCAATTACAAAAATGCAACGTGCAATCACGTTAAGGAGTCCAGCATGATTTTACCGCAATACTTTGAAAATCCTGAAATATTACAGGTTAATCGCCAACCTCATCATGCGTATTTTGTGCCGTTTGCAACCAATCAACAACCTGACCAATTAACGCGAAAAACATCGCAATTTTTTACCGCACTTTCCGGTAAAAACTGGGATTTTACTTATTATGACAGCGTACGGAACTTACCTGAAAATTTCCTGCATTTGCCTCTACAAAGTAATATTCCCGTGCCGTCTAACTGGCAAACCCAAGGTTTTGACCGCCATCATTACACCAACATTAACTACCCTTTCCCATTTGATCCGCCTTTCGTACCAAAAAACAATCCTTGCGGGCATTATCGCCACGAATTTGGCTTGACTAAAAATCCTAATAAACGTTATTTGTTAAATTTCGAGGGTGTGGACAGCTGCCTGTTTTTGTATATTAATCAACAATTTGCAGGTTACGGGCAAATCAGTCATTGTACGCAGGAATTTGATATCACTAATCATCTGAATTCGGGCAAAAACGTGTTGGATGCGGTGGTATTGAAATGGTGTGACGGCAGTTATTTGGAAGATCAGGATAAATTTCGCATGTCGGGCATTTTTCGCGACGTTTACTTGTTAGAACGCGATAAAAATTATCTGCAGGATTTCTTTATTAAAAGTGAATTAGTTGATGATTTCAGCCAAGCGAGTTTAACCGTTGAAACCCAATTTTCAGGTGAAAAACAAAAGGTCGAATTTGTGCTTTATGATCCGCAAGGAGCGGAAATTGCGCATCAAAGTGCGGTAGATTTTTCACTTGTTTTGGATAACCCGATTTTATGGAATGCCGAAAATCCGCAGCTTTACCGATTAACCATGCAAACAGGCAACGAAATTATCGAGCAAAAAATAGGATTCCGCAAAATTTATGTGGACAATGCCGTGCTGAAAATTAACGGTCAACCGATTAAATTTAAGGGTGTTAACCGTCACGACAGCGATCCGAAAACAGGCTACGCGATTTCCCGTGAGCAAGCGTTGCTTGATCTTAAATTGATGAAACGGCACAACATCAACGCCATTCGCACTGCGCACTACCCTAATGCGCCTTGGTTCGGCGAGTTGTGCGATCGGTACGGTTTTTATCTGATTGCAGAAAGCGACATCGAAAGTCACGGTGCCAGCATGCTTTATGTGGAAACGCCGGAACAAAGTATTTTTCTGAATAATCAACGAATTAACCGCGACGAACAAATACGGCAGCAAACTATTGATAATTTCTGCTATTTTGCCCGCGCGCCGGAATTTAAAGCGGCGATTTTAGACCGCACGATTGCCAATGTAGAACGGGATAAAAACCGCACTTCCGTAGTGATTTGGTCTCTCGGTAATGAAAGCGGTTACGGAGAGAACTTCGAAGCCGCCGCGGCGTGGATTAAACAACGGGACGCCGGCCGTTTAGTACATTACGAAAGTTCAATTTATCAACACAGCCAACACCAAAACGATTTATCCCATTTAGATTTCTACAGTGAAATGTATCCGGGCACCGAATCTTTAGACACTTATTGCACGGATGCCAAAACCGCCAAACCTTACCTGTTATGCGAATACAGCCACGCCATGGGCAACTCAAACGGTGACGCGGAAGATTATTGGCAATCGTTTGAAAAATATGATAAATCCTGCGGCGGATTTGTCTGGGAATGGTGCGATCACGCGCCGTATCTGCCCGACAATTCCGGACGGATGGGATACGGCGGCGATTTTGGCGACACACCGAATGACGGCAACTTTTGCATGGACGGTTTGGTTTCGCCGCTCCGTATTCCGCACAGCAATCTGTTAGAACTGAAAAACGTCAACCGACCGATTCGCGCCCGTCTCAGCGGCAATCGGATTGAAGTGAAAAATTATTGGGATTTCACGAAATTAGACGAAGCCGTTACGATTCGTTATGCCGTAAAAGAAAACGGCGAAACCGTAGAACAAGGCGAATGTAAAGTAAAATGTGCGCCGAAACGGACCGCACTTTTGCCGTTGAGCTTGCCGGATTATCGCGGAAAGTTTACCACTTTGGACTTGGAATACATTGCCGCCGCCAAAACCGATTTGCTGGAACCCGACCATTGTTACGGATTCGACCAAATTGTCATTCATGACAAAGATTTGGTTCTACCGAAAATATCTAAAAAATCGCCCGCACTTACGCCTTTTGCGGTGATTGAATCCGCGCGCAGTTTAGCCGTTAAAAATGGGGATTATCATTATATTTTTGATAAAGATCGCGGCATTTTTACCGAAATTCTACAAAAAGGAAAAGCGCTAATCGAGCGACCGCTGGAGTTTAATATCTGGCGTGCGCCGACGGATAACGATCGCTTAATTCGCGAATTATGGCAAAACGCAGGCTACCATCAGGCTTACAGCCGCGCTTATTCTGTGACCTGGCAACAAACGGAAAATGCGGTCGTTATTCAAGCGGTTTTAGCCATGGTTGCCACTTCCAGAAGCCGGATTTTAACCTTGCGGGTGACTTACCGGTTACATCAAAACGGGCAGCTGTCCGTTGAAATTCACGCTGAACGCCCCGCTCATCTGCCATATTTACCGCGTTTCGGTTTACGTTTCTTTCTGCCGAAAACCCGTGCGCAGGCGCAATATTTTGGTTACGGCTCGCAGGAAAGTTATTCGGACAAACACCATTTGGCGCGTTTGGGCAATTATGCGACGAACGCGGCGGAAAATCACACCCATTATCTTAAACCGCAGGAAAACGGCAGCCATTTCGGTTGTCATTACGTTCGCCTGAATAATTTGTGGGTTTCCTCTACCCGCCCGTTCAGCTTCAATCTTTCGCCTTATACTCAGGAAGAATTAACGGCTAAAGCCCATGATTATGAGTTGACGGAATGCGATTCCACCGTACTTTGCGTAGATTACAAAATGAGCGGTATCGGTTCCAATTCCTGCGGCCCGGTATTAAAACCGCAATATCGCTTGCTGGAAACGGAATTTGACTGCGGTTTTGTTATTTGCTTTGAATAATCATGGGTTGAACCCATAAAAGTGCGGGCAATTTTTGTTGAGTTTTTTGCATAAAAAAACCGTCGTTTCCGGTTACGCCGAGGCAACGGAAACGACGGCTTTATATTTTCCGACGATTACTTTTTCTGCACGCCCACGACTTTAATATCGTTGTTATGCGCCCGGATAAACGCCTGGGTTTCTTTCATGATCGCCTGCACTCGCGGGTCTTCCCAACGGACGATTTTGTCGTTTTCATCCCGTTTATCCGACCAAATCATCACGCCGTCCGTGTATTTGTAACTAATTTCCAGCATTTGGCGCCAAACTTTCGGGTCGATAAACTGCTTGAAATATCCGCTGTTTTTGGCGGAATAATATTGCGGCCAGATATAGCCGATAATTTTTTTCTTCGGATTGCGGCTTTTAATTTCCTGCACCGTGAGACTGACATCTTTTTCCCAGGTTGTCACGTCGGGATTGACAATATACAGCACCGGATTGGCGTAATCCGAAATCGCGCCGGATTGATTGCGGCGTTTATTGAATTCTTTCCATTTATCGTGCGAAACCTGATACGGCGCCTCGCCGCGGTAATGGCGAATAACGCTCAGACTTTCCGTCGGCAAGCCGTAATTACTGATGATTGCATTCGGATTTTCGTGTTTAAAAATATTAAACATCAGCTCAAAATCATGACGCAATTCATCCGGCGACAACAACTGCCCGCCTTTATTGCCAAACCAGGACTCGATATCCGTAGAAATCACGGTGTGCCCTTCCGCTCGCGAACGACGCGCCAATTCCATGATTTTTTCCAGATTTAGCACGCCGTGTTTGCGTTTGCCCGTCGGATCCGGCTTCACCAATTCGGATTCGTAAATCAACATCGCTCTTGAGATTTTCTGCGAAGTCAGATCTTTCGGTTTGCCTACATAATCCATCATATCGTAAATGGCGAAATCTTTCGCCGATACGCTCATTACCGCCGCCATCGCGCCTAATGCGACGGTCCATTTAGCTAATTTTTGCATGAATTTACTTTCCTTTTTTACTGTCGTTCTACTCATAGACCCGCATTTACCGCATGAGTTCAGATTCAAAATTTCTAGAAATATGAATGAGGTACGAAAAAAGTTTGCGAATTAAAGCGTACAAAGCCAGGCGAACGCCAATGAAATAAAACGGCCGGAGGTTGTGAAAATTGGTCAACGGGACAAATAAAAAGTGCGGTCAAAAAACGCGACATTTTTTGACCGCACTTTAGCGCTAAATTAAAGAAAATTATTTGGCGATTTTCGCATCAAGGGAGAATTTTCCCGCACCGGTTACGAAAATGAACAAGAATGCCATGGCGAAAAGCACCGCCGGCTCCCCTTGGTTCGCAATCGGGTTGAAGAAAGTCGCCGCGCTTGCGTGGAACATCAAATACGCCACGGTCATTTGACCGGCTAATAAAAATGCTGACGCGCGAGTGAATAAACCCAAAATGATCAGCGCGCCGCCCACGGTTTCAATCAAGCCGCCTACGCCCATGAGCGAAAGCAACGGCATATCGCCTGTGAGTTTCTGCAAACCGTGTAACAGAATTAAATAACCGATTACCACGCGGCTAATCAATAAAATTACCGGGCTTAATGCTGATGAGAGTTTTTCGAATAAGCTATTCATAAGTTTCCTTGTTAAGTTATGTTAAGTTCGTCGCATATTTTATTTAAATTCAAATTTGCAACAAGATATATTTTTGCAAAATAAATTTGCAAAAATGGAAAGATACTATTTTAAATCGAACAATAAAAATTCCACATCGCTCGATGTTTCGATTTTTGCCCGTTCTTCCGCCCGAATACCGACCGCATCCGATGAGGAAAGCGCAATATTGTTCACCTTCAATTCGCCTTTAACGACTTGCAACCAGTAATTTCTTGCAGAATTAAGTGAAATATCAATCGTTTGATCGGCTTTATATTGATAACGCCAAAGCTTCATATCCTGATAAACCCGGAACGATTCGCCCTCGCCTGTCGGCGAAAGAATCAAGGTTGCGCCTTCTTCATCGGCAAAACGGCGTTGATCATAACGCGGTGCGTTATCTTTAACATTCGGAATAATCCAAATTTGATAAAGATGCAGCATTTCGTCATTCGACGGATTAAATTCCGAATGGGTTACGCCGCTGCCCGCCGACATAAACTGGAATTCGCCGGCGTTAAATTCTTTCACATTGCCCATACTGTCTTTATGCGCAATTCGACCTTCCAGCACATAAGTCAGAATTTCCATATTGTCGTGCGGATGGGTGCCGAATCCCATGGTCGGCGCCACAAAATCTTCGTTAATGACACGCAAATGTGAAAAATGAACATGCGCCGGGTCATAATAGCCCGCAAATGAAAATGTGTGATTAGCTTTTAGCCAGCCGTGATCTGCATAGCCGCGTTCGTTCGCTTTTCTAACTTGTAACATAAATTTTCCTTATTTGTTCTTACGCCCTATTGCGTATGGATGCGCCTATTTTAATTGAAGATAAAATTGCAACAAGTCACAATAATTAAAGATTATGTTGCATAGATGAAAAGATAAATAGAAAAATCAGCCCGGATAAAACCGGGCATAATGTCATTGATTGAACTTAAAACCTTTTCCGGTTTTCACATTTAAGGAGCAAAGAATTCCACCGCTTTACCTATCGCCAAATCCATATGTTTCGGATTCGAAAACGGGTGATCGGCGCCGTCCACCTCGATTAGCTCAATCATATTATTTTCCGCAAAAGCCTGCGATGCGGCGATGTCCACGATTTTATCGGCGTTACCCTGGATAATCAGAATATTCTCCGATTCGTCCAAATATTCATATTGCTGAATGTCGCCTTGTTCCAGCTCGTCCAGGAAATCCTTGCCGATTTTTATTTTACGCTCGAAACCGAGCATAACTTCCTTGCCCTTCGCCGCTTTGTCGCGCTCATCCTCAGTCATATTGCCTTGAAACGCTTTAAACATTTGTATTGCAGGTGCGCGCAGCGCAATTTTGGTAAACGGATTTTCCCGTTTGGCGATATATTTTAACGTGAGATAACCGCCAAAACTGGCGGCATAAACATACAGACGCTTGGCATGAAGTTTTTCCTTGGCGTAATTCACCACCAGTGATATATAAGTCAAGCATTCCGCGACCGTCAATTTCTTGCGGGCGTCACTGCCGTGCGCCGGAAAATCGAAAGCGATCGCCGCGTAGTTTTTGTATTTTGTCGTTAAACGCTCGCCGAATTTATCGGTAGATTTCAGATCTTTGCTCGAACCGAAACCGTGCAAAATCAGCACGATATTTTCCGCCGCATGGGGATCTTTGTCGTAAAATAATTTGCAGCGAATACTGTGTCCTTGTTCATTAATGTCGAAATTTTTTTCCATTATTTCCTCTCCAAACTATCGTCGGTAGTATAAAACTTGCCGTTCGCTAAATAATGTAAAGTGCTCTTGCCGATATTTGCCGATAAACAAATCGTCATTTGCTGATGATGTTCCGCGGTTAGGATAAGGCGAGTTTTGCCGAAAGGCAAGCGGCCGGGTTTCGTTAAGAGTCGAAAAAACTTCGCAAAATTTGCCCGCACTTTTTAAGCATTTTGTGCCTATGCCCATCATTTAACCGATATAAAACCGCATAATTGGTGATTAATTCATCTAAATGACTAGTGTTATCTATAAATTTTATGATCTACATCACAAATTCAATTTGTCTCATTGGACGTGATTTAACAAATCCCCTATGATACGACCGTTCGATTTTCAGATACTCCATAAAGGTTATCTGGGCGTTGAATATTTGACAGTTTTGTCATCTCCGTTATGACTTTTATAGTCGTCTAACCAAAGTATTGAGGAGTATCCATCATATGTTTTTAGGTATTGTTGGTATCTTAATGATTGTGGTCATTGTTTGGGCATTGATTCAATCAAAAACCCATCCGGTGCCGATTTTTGTTATCGTGCCGATTATTGCCGCGCTGATTTGCGGTTTTACCCCAGTAGAAATTTTCGGCTTTATTAAAGACGGCGTGTCGAAAACCTGGTCCACTGCGGTATTGTTCATTTTCTCCATCGTCTATTTCTCTTTGATGGGCGACGTCGGATTATTTGATCCGATGGTAAACTGGCTGGCGAAAAAAGCCGGTAACAATATTATGCTGGTTACCATTGCAACGGCC
The DNA here is from genome assembly GCF_029577735.1 of Exercitatus varius. Lineage (NCBI taxonomy): Bacteria > Pseudomonadati > Pseudomonadota > Gammaproteobacteria > Pasteurellales > Pasteurellaceae > Exercitatus > Exercitatus varius. The sequence goes on from NZ_JARQTO010000001.1 coordinate 380,671, forward strand.
TTAATTGCGGTTGTCGCCCATTTGGACGGTGCGCTGGCTTCCACTTTATTAATTACCATCCCGGCTATGCTACCGGTTTATAAGAAACTGCATATACGCCCGGTGGTGCTGTTATGTATTATCGGTGCCGCTATGAGTATCATGAACCTGGTGCCGTGGGGCGGTCCGGTCGCACGTGTGGGTGTGGTATTGAATACCGATGTAAACGAATTATGGAAACAATTAATCCCATTGCAAATTGTCGGTTTAGTGATCCTTGTGGTCTTTGCCGGTTATATGGGACTTATCGAAAAACGTCGCGGCGCGGGGCTTAATCCGACAGGCAAAGCGGCGGAACTTGACGAAACTCTGGTGCCGACCGATAGCGGAACCAGCAAAGCCGACTTAGAAGCGATGAAACGTCCGAAATTACTTTGGTTTAATGCGCTATTAACCGCCGTAGTCATCGGTTTGCTCTGCTTCACTAAAATCCCGTTGTACGGCGCGTTCATGTTCGGTTTAGCCGTTGCGTTGATCGTAAACTTCCCGGGCTCCAAAGCACAGGCGAAAGCGATTAAAGTGCATGCGGATACCGCATTAACCATGCCGATGATTTTATTGGCTTCCGGTATTTTCCTTGGTGTCTTGAGCGGTACCAAAATGATGGAAAATATGGCGATGATTTTAATCAGCATCGTACCGAACGCCATCGGCGGTCATCTGCAAGATGTCTTCGGTGTGTTGGGTGTGCCAATCGGCATGTTATTGGGTACGGATTCCTATTTCTTCGGTTTAATGCCGTTAGCTATCGGTGTCGGTGAACAATTCGGCGTCAGCGGTCAGGATATGGCAATGGCGATGTTAATTTCTAAAAACTACGGCGTTCTTGTTACACCGCATGCCGCTACGACATTCTTGGCTTGCGGTTTGGCCGGCGTTGAAATTAAAGATATGCTGAAATTCTGTGCTCCGCGCCTTTGGGTATTATCGCTCGTCTCTTTAGCCTGCGGTGCAATGTTAGGATTATTCGCACTATAGGTGCTACCGATATAACAAAATAAAAGCCTCACAAATTTTGTGAGGCTTTTATTTTGAAACTACTCTATAGAGTTAATTTTTCAAACGGTTTATTTATTCACCAAAGAAAGAAATTCTTTACGGGTTTCGCGATCTCCCAAAAAAGCGCCGCCGAAAGCGGAGGTAACGGTATAGCTGTTGCTGTCTTTAATACCGCGGCATTTTACGCAGAAATGGGTGGCTTTCATGTAAACCGCCACATCTTCCGTTTCCAGAATGGTCTGAAACGCCAGTAAAATCTGTTCCGTCAAGCGCTCCTGTACTTGCGGGCGTTGAGCGAAAAATTGGACCACTCGGTTAATTTTAGATAATCCGATAACCCATTTTTTCGGATAATAGGCGACGGAAACCAAACCGTCGATAGTCACAAAATGATGTTCACAGGTGCTGGTTAACGTCACATCGTTCACTAACACCATTTCGCTGACTTTCATGCGATTTTCGATATTGGTAATTTTAGGAAAATTGGCATAATCCAAACCGCTGAAAATTTCATCCACATACATTTTGGCCAAACGAACCGGCGTTTCTTCTAAACTATCGTCCCGTAAATCCAGTCCAATCAGTTCCATCACTTCGCGCATTTTCTGCTGAATGGCGATACGACGTTCGTTTTTATCCTGCCGCAAATCGACCATAGGCGTTTCGATGCCCTTCTCGATTAAAGCGTCCCGGACTTTTTTTGCTTCCGCTGAAATTGTCATTTTAAAATCTCGGTAAAAATAATTGGCGTATTCTAGCAAAATCTCATTGAAGAAAAAACCGGAGACAACAAAGTGCGGTCAGAAAATCAAAAGATTTTTGGCCGATATTTTTCAACACCGGATCAATCCGGAAATCCTGTCTGCGAATGAAGAATAAAATCACATTAGTTTTTGGTAATTCGGTTAATTTAAGGTAAACTACCACACATTTTCAAACCAAATATTGACTCAAAATTTCGGAGATAAAAATGACAAAAATTGCATCGATTGCTGATGTGCTCCAAGGCAAGGTTGCCGTGGGTGAAAAAGTAACCGTTCGCGGTTGGGTGCGCACTCGCCGCGATTCAAAAGCCGGCCTCTCCTTCCTTTCCGTTTACGACGGCTCATGTTTTAACCCTATCCAGGCTATTATCAATAACGACATCGCAAACTATGAAGCCGAAGTTTTACATTTAACCGCCGGCTGTTCCGTGATTGTGACGGGAACGGTGGTCGAATCGCCGGCGCAAGGCCAAGCGGTTGAATTACAGGCTGAAACCGTTGAAGTTACCGGCTGGGTGGAAGATCCGGATACTTATCCGATGGCGGCAAAACGCCATTCTATCGAATATCTGCGCGAAGTGGCGCATTTACGTCCGCGCACCAATATTATCGGTGCCGTTGCCCGTGTTCGTCACTGCTTAGCGCAAGCGATTCACCGTTTTTTCCACGAACAAGGTTTTTACTGGGTGGCAACGCCGCTCATCACGGCGTCGGATACGGAAGGTGCGGGCGAAATGTTCCGCGTTTCCACTTTAGACTTAGAAAACTTACCGCGCACACCGGAAGGCAAAGCGGATTTCAGCCAGGATTTCTTCGGCAAAGAAGCGTTTTTAACCGTATCCGGTCAGCTGAACGGTGAAACCTACGCTTGCGCATTAAGTAAGATTTATACTTTCGGCCCGACATTCCGAGCGGAAAACTCAAACACTACCCGCCATCTTGCGGAATTCTGGATGGTAGAGCCGGAAATCGCTTTCGCCACGTTGGCCGATAACGCAAAATTAGCGGAAGATATGTTGAAATATGTGTTTAAAGCCGTATTGACGGAACGTCGTGACGATCTGGAATTTTTCGTCAAACACGTGGATAAAGACGTAATTAACCGTTTGGAACACTTCGTTAATTCACCGTTTGCGCAAATCGACTATACGGATGCGATCGAGGTATTATTGAAATCCGGCAAAAAATTCGAATTCCCGGTTTCCTGGGGAATCGACCTGTCTTCGGAACATGAACGCTACTTAGCGGAAGAGCACTTTAAATCTCCGGTCGTGGTGAAAAATTATCCGAAAGATATTAAAGCTTTCTATATGCGTTTAAATGACGACGGCAAAACCGTGGCGGCAATGGACGTATTAGCGCCGGGAATCGGTGAAATCATCGGCGGTTCGCAACGTGAGGAACGTTTAGACGTGTTAGACAAACGTATGGTTGAAATGGGCTTAAATCCGGATGATTACTGGTGGTATCGCGATTTGCGCAAATACGGCACGGTGCCGCATTCAGGTTTCGGTCTGGGCTTTGAACGTCTGATTGTTTACGTCACCGGCGTACAAAATATCCGAGATGTGATTCCTTTCCCTCGCTCACCGCGTAACGCGAATTTCTAATCTTAACTAACGCCCCGCTATCGGGGCGTTTTCTGTTGCTATCACGGCTTTCGGATAACAAAAAACGCGGCCGTTTTTGACCGCACTTTTGCTGTATCCGGATTATTTTTTACTGCGTTCAACCCATTTCCCATCGACAAAATCCACAATCCATTTGGTTTGTTTGCCGTTTTTGTCGTCGGACGAAACATATTGTCGCTTTTCTTTACGACTGAAACGGATTAAGGCATCGTTGCCGTCCGGATCTTTTTGCGGCGCATCGGCCAAATATTGTAATTTTTCCGGTAGACGTTCGCGATATAGCGCCAATTCCGCCACTTTCGCCGGACGGGATTCCCGTGATTTAGGGAAATTATGAGCGGACATAAACACACCGCTTGCTCCGTCGCGTAAAACAAAATAAGCGTCGGATTTTTCACATTTTAATTCCGGAAAGTGAACAGGTTCTTCTTTAGGCGGCGCCACGTCTCCGTTTTTCAGAATTTTACGGGTATTGTCACAATTCGTACAGGCCATATATTTACCGAACCGTCCCAATTTCAGGTGCATATCCGCGCCACATTTGTCACATTCCACAACCGGGCCGTCATAACCTTTAATTTTAAAAGCGCCTTCTTCCACAAGATAGCCGTCGCAATTCGGATTATTACCGCAAATATGCAGTTTACGGTGCGAATCCAGAATATAGCTGTCCATAGCCGAACCGCATTTCGGACAACGTTTCCGCGCCATCAATGCTTTGGTCTCGGTTTCACTGTCCAATACGTTAAGCAATTCCGCTTCCGGAATTAAATTCATCGTGGTTTTACATCGTTCCTTCGGCGGCAGGGCATAACCGGTACAACCGAGAAATACGCCGGTGCTGGCGGTTCGAATAGCCATTTTGCGCCCGCAAGTCGGACAGCCAATATCAATCGGCACGATACTGTTCGGCTTCATGCCGCCTTCCAGTTCGTCCAATTCCGCTTTGCTTAATTGACCGGAGAAATCTTTAAAAAATTGATTTAATTCCGCCTTCCAGTTTTTCGTGCCGTCGGCAATTTGGTCCAGCATATCTTCCATGCCGGCGGTAAAGTCATAATTCATCAATTCGCCGAAAGACTGATTTAAACGATCGGTAACGATTTCTCCCATTTTTTCCGCATAAAAACGACGGTTTTCCGTGCGTACATAACCGCGTTCCTGAATGGTAGAAATGATGGTGGCATAAGTTGAAGGGCGACCTATTCCGCGTTTCTCCAGCTCTTTTACTAATGCGGCTTCCGTAAAACGTGCCGGCGGTTTAGTGAAATGTTGGGTCGGTTGCACATTGTTTAGGGTTAATTTTTCTTGTAAAGCGACCGCAGGTAATTCCTGATCCTCCGGATTTTTACCCATTTGCGGCAGAATTTTGGTCCAACCGTCAAAGCGTAAAATACGCCCCTTCGCCTTCAATTCATAATCGCCGGCAGAGACCGTTAATGTCGTGCTGTCATATTGTGCCGCCGGCATCTGACAAGCGACAAATTGACGCCAGATTAAATCGTACAAACGCTCGGCGTCTTTTTCCATACCGGACAAGTGAGATGCGGACACGTTCACATCGGAAGGGCGAATCGCTTCGTGAGCTTCCTGCGCATTTTCTTTGCTGGAATAAAAATTCGGTTTTGCCGGCAAATAATTCCCGCCGAAATGCTGTTCAATGTAACCGCGCACCATGCCCAAAGCATCCTGACTCAAATTGGTAGAATCGGTACGCATGTAGGTGATGTAACCCGCTTCATACAAACGTTGCGCCAGCATCATGGTTTTCTTTACGCTGAAGCCGAGTCTTGTGCTGGCGGCTTGCTGTAAAGTTGAAGTAATAAACGGCGGACGCGGGCGGGAAGTGGTCGGTTTGGTTTCCAAATCCGATACGATAAACTCAGATTTAGTTAAAAAATCTACCGCACTTTGTGCCTGCTCCGCATTTTTAGGAGAGAATTTTTTGCCTTTAAATGCCGTAACGTCGAGGCGAATTGCGGCTTTATGCGCCGTAAATAAATCTGCCGCCACTTCCCAGAATTCTTCCGGTTGAAACGCTTTAATTTCCCGTTCCCGTTCCACCAATAATTTTACCGCCACGGACTGTACCCGGCCGGCTGACAAACCGCGCGCCACTTTTTTCCACAGTAACGGCGAAACCATAAAACCCACTACGCGGTCGAGAAAGCGGCGGGTTTGTTGGGCGTTTACGCGATCGATATTGAGTTGTTCCGGCTTTTCGAACGCTTGTTTAATTGCGTTTTTAGTAATTTCATTGAATACGACGCGACTGAATCGACTTTCGTCTCCGCCGATAACTTCGCGTAAATGCCAGGCAATCGCTTCCCCTTCTCTATCCAAGTCGGTAGCCAGATAAATATGATCGGCTTTTTTGGCAAGAGATTTCAATTCGGCAACCACTTTTTCTTTGCCGGGAAGAATTTGATAATTGGCTTTCCAATCGTGATAGGGATCCACGCCCATGCGTTTCACCAAGGCGCTTTGTTCTTTTTCCGCTTTAATTCTGGCTTTTTCTTCCGTGCTTAAACCCTTAGTAGAAACCGGTTTGGCTTTTTCTCCCGAAGAGGCGCCCGCGGTAGGTAAATCGCGGATATGTCCGACACTGGATTTTACAATATAATCATTACCGAGATATTTATTGATGGTTTTTGCTTTGGCCGGTGATTCCACAATAACCAGGGATTTGCTCATAATTATTACCTGATGATTTTTTAGGTCTGTTTAATTGATGTAATCGGGTCGTTCGCTGCGTTTTTTAGAGAGTCACGCGTTTTGCTGAAAATAAACGGCCCCTGATGTCTAATAGTCTTTTTTATATTGCCGAATAATTGATTGTTTGGTCAATCTTTTTTTGATTCGCTTTCTGCAAATGTACAAAGACGCAACAGATTTGAATAAATAATATACTATTCAAACCGTTAAAAGCGGTATTTGGCATTACAGTAATTTTGATGCATACGTATAAACCTGTTGCAATAGATCCAATTTATCTTCATTACCGGTATATTCCATCACCAAATTTTGCATGCGCTGTTCGAAATCCGTTGCCTCTTTTTCCAATTTACGACGACGATATTTTTCCCACTGTAACTGCTCGCTGCGAGTCAGGGTTTTGAAGAAATGGCGGGCGCGATAATGAAAAATTAAATCGGGAATTCGTTTGTCTTCAAAAGTCAGTCCGTGTTCCGCCAGTTTTTCCGGCGGCAGTTGACGTAAAATAGCCAAATTATTTCTATCATTATTACTGAAAAATCCGCTATACAATTCTGTTTCCACATTATCGCTCGGTTCAAATTGGCGCTCTTCGCGAAAAATCTCTTCAATTTTTGACCGCACTTTGGCGGATTGACGTAGTTTTTGTAGATTTTCCAGGCAAAATTGACGGTCAATACCCAGCCGTTCGGCATTTTCCGGCAATAACGTTTTGGCCGGCGCCAGAATCGGACATTTATTGATATGCACCAGTTTTAACGGCACGGGAGATTTACCTTGCGCTTCCAGTTCTTCTTTTTTGGTGTACAATGCCGCTCGTAACTCTTCTACACTTTTATTGAGGAGATCGTCGATGTTTTGGCTTAAATCGCAGACGATCACCGCATTTTGGTTCACGGGATGCCAAACCACAGGCGCTACCCAACTACAGTTTCCGCGGTAATTCCCCAGCATGCCGGAAACATGCACCAACGGCGTCATTTCCGCCACATTAATAAGACGTTCAATTTCCCGTTTACCGCGATTTTCAAAGAAATACTGAAATAATTTCGGCTGTTTCCGTTTGATCAATTTCGCCATGGCGATGGTGGCGTATACGTCCGACATGGCATCATGCGCATTTTCATGGGCAATACCGTTGGCTTCTGTGAGTTTTTCCAGGCGGAAACTCGGCATACCGTCGTCGTCATACGCCCATTCGATGCCCTCAGGACGTAAAGCGTAGCAGGCGCGCACCACGTCCAGCAAATCCCAACGGGAATTGCCGTTTTTCCAACTGTATTCGTAAGGATCGATAAAATTGCGATAAAAGGTATAGCGGGTCATTTCATCATCATAACGAATGTTGTTATAACCCATGACGCAAGTATTAGGTCGGCTGAATTCGGCCAGTACGGCGGCGGCAAATTCCGGTTCGGGCAAACCTTTTTCATTACATTCCTGCGGTGTGATACCGGTCACCATCACTGCTTCCGGCGAAGGTAAATAATCGTTGGTTTGCTTGCAATACAGCATGACCGGTTCACCGATGACGTTAAAATCCGCATCGGTACGAATACCGGCAAATTGAGCCGGACGATCAGTGGCCGGATTAATACCGAAACTTTCATAGTCGTAAATGAAAAAGGTGAAATAGCTCATAAAATTTTGTGATAATTTCATAAAAAAATCTGTACCTAAAAAGATACAGATTCTGTTATTAGGTTTTGTTTATTCGGCGGTTTTGTCTTTGATTTCCGTCGTTGCGGCATTATTCATCACGGATTTCACCCCGTTTTTCGCGGCTTCTTGTGAAGAATAATATTGGCTGCGCCCGATTTCCTGGTGATTTTTCGCTTTTAACACGAAATAAGGTTGATCGCTTTTTGTGGTTCTGAATTCAAAATTTGCTTCATCCAAACCGTTTTTCTGCACGGATTCAATACCGTTTTCCGCAGAGGCTTTGGCTTTATAAAGCTCACTGGTTAAAATGATTTGGCCGTTTGCCGCAATCAAATTAAACATAAACTGACCGTCTTTCGCCGATTTAAGTTCATACCAACCGAGTGCCATAATGTTTCTCCTTAATTTATGTGGGTAACCCACGCTTAAATCATAGACTTTTTGCCTAAATTTTCAATATGTTGAAGATAATCTAGGCAAATAATTTTTCGCCATAAAGCAAGAAAATCGCCAAAATACCGAATCCGATGCCGGCGCTATTGATTTTGCTGATACGTTCTTTGAAGAATAACGCACCAACAACCGCACCTAAACAAATTACCCCGATGTCCATGCAGGCAAATACAATGGTCGGGTTTTCTTTAAAATGCTGATGAGCATAAATGTAAAATAAAATATTGCCGAAATTAAGGCATCCCAACAACATTCCGGCGACAAAACTCGGCACCGTCCAACGAGTGCGTTTAATTATCAGATAAGAGAATATCAACATGGCCGCCAGGCTGAAAGCAATAAATAAACTGGTTGGAAACGCACCGCCCATTAAAGCGATTTTCTTATACAAAATGCCCGACGTTCCCCAAATCAACCACACTCCGCCCAGTGCAAACGCGGCTTTTGCCATATTGCCCACCGTCCCCGCCGGTTTGAACAGTAAACAGAACAAAGCTAAAAACGCCAGCGCCACGCCGGCAATCCGCAAATCCGTCAACGTTTCACCAAAAATCACCACCGCAGCAATAATTTGCAGAAACAACGCTAAACGCTGAGCGGCGTCAGTACGTACAATTCCGCCGTATTCGATAGCCTTCGACATCACCATAAATCCCACCGGTAGCAATACGCCTAAAGTAAGAAAAATCGGCTTGGCTTCGCTTTGAATAAAAAATTCGGTAAAACTCAATCCGTTAAAATCCGGACGTAATAGAAAATAACTCAGCGACAACGCCATGATGTAGCCAAAAGCAATCATCTGTTCCGTCACCACATTAAAGCGTTTACACAGTTTAAACAGCACCGAAACCGATACGCTGCAACAAATCGCTAAAACAAGAAAATGCATACAACTTCCTTTTTATTGGCGGCGCGTTAAAAGTGCGGTCAAAAATTAACGTATTTTTTCCCGCACTTTTTCGCCTGTTTTTAAGCCGCCCCCCCAAATCCGCGTAATCCGACTACGTGAACATGTTCCTGGTTGCCTGAAATTTTACGTACCAGTTTATAGGTCGTTCCTTTTTCCGGACTGATATTTTCAGGCGCGGCAATCAATAATTGCATATCCAAACGTTCGCATAATTCGAATAATGTGCTGATGGATTTGCCGTCCAGGCGCGCCGCTTCGTCCAGGAACAATAAACGACAAGGCAGAATATCTTTGCCGCGCAGACGCCGGCTTTCCTCTTCCCAGCTTTGAACCACCATAAGCAAAATCGACATCCCCGTACCGATGGCTTCCCCGGTGGATAGTGCGCCGCTTTCCGCCCGCAACCAGCCGTCCGCGCCCCGATACACTTCCACTTCCAGATTCAGATAATTACGGTAATCCAGTAATTCTTCACCGATAGTTTGCGCAGTGCGTTGTCCCATGTCGATATGCGGATTCAGGCGTTGATACAACTTCGCGATGGCTTCGGAGAAAGTCATTCGATTGTCCGTAAATAAATCCTGATATTCTTCCTGATCACCGGATAACGCGTCCAGTAACATCGCATGAGTATCGCGAATATCCACCACCAAACGCACGGATTTTACCTGTCCGAAAGCGATATTTTGTAATCCCTGATTGAGCATGCGAATGCGGTTTTGTTCCCGCTGAATGGTTTTACGCATAATATTCGCCACCGATTCGGAACTGATCGCCAGTTTTTGTTCACGGCCGGTCAGTTCGTCCGTCAAACGGTTGAGCTCGATTTCCATTTGTTCGATGGCGTCAATCGGATCATCGGTTTTAATGATGTCCTGACGGATACGCTCACGCAAATGTTGATACACGGCAATAAAGAATCGCACTTTATTTTCGGGTTTACGGCCGTCTTCGGAAAGACGCAAAGCATCGCGCAGATATTCATTGTCGGCCACGGCCTGACGTAAAGCACCAAGCGCTTTATCCGACATTGAACGCAATTCGTCCGCCGACAAATACGCCAATTCACGACGATTCAGGCGTTTTTCCACATCGCTGTTACGCGACAAACGAGATACTACGCACCAACTTACTTTCGCCGCAACCACAAGTTCCCGCTGCTGTTTATAATCCCGTTCCGCTTTACGAATGCGACGGGTTAAATTCTCCGCTTCGCTTTCAATAAGAGTTAATTGTTTTTCAATGTAAGAACGACGCTGGCGGTTAGCGGAGAGTTGTTGATAAAGTTCGTCTTTACGGATTCTTGCCCGCTCTTCCGCGCCTTCGTCCGCACGCACGCCTAATTCGTTGACTTCGGCTAATAATTCTTTCAATAAATCATTTTTACTGTTGAAAGAACTCTGTAACTGAATAAAGACCTGATTATATTGAGCAAATTGCGCCTGTTTTTGACGGAGCTGTTCGCGTTGTGCGTCACGCTGCGCCTGCATTTGCTCCAGACGTACGCGTAGCTGTTCGTTTAATCCGTTGCTTTCAGTTTGCACATTGTCTTCATAACTGAAATGCGCTTTGCGCTGTACTACGTCCGCTAAGGCAAAGGCTTTTTGCTGCGCTTGTTTTTGCATAGCGACGGCTTGGGCAAACTCCTCTTTTAAGCGCTCGTAATTTTCCGGATCGCTTTGCAATGTAGCGGCAATTGGCTCTAATTGTGACAACGTCGCGCCGTGCTGGCGGATGAAAATCTCGTCCTGTTCCGCTAAATCCAATTGTTCGCGGGTTTCGTCAATACGATCCTGCAAACCGTCGTCGGCAATCACCGCAAGTTGCGGAATCAGTTTATTCAGCAGTTGCATTTTTTCTTTTGCCGCATCCAATTTAATTCGGATTTGTTGTTCACCCGTTGAAAGTGCGGTCAATTCTCGCTCGATTTCGTTACGTTCCGCATTAATCTCACGCATGGTTTCTTCCGGGTTCGGCAGAAACGCTAAGGCTAAATGCAAACCGACAAATTGACCGAGTTGTTGATGTAAACGCTGACATTTTTGCACGTCGAAAGCGCGTTGCGCATAAGCTTCCGCCACTTCGTCACGCTGCGCCTCCAGCTCCGCCAGATGTTTTTCACGGGCGGCACGGCCAAATAACGGGATATCCGGGAATTTGGAATAACGCACTTCGCGATCGGAAACCTGCACCACAACCCCGTGTTCCAGTTCCTGCGCCGCTAACACGCTGTCGTCAAAGGCGGACGGATCACCTTCGATTAAATATAAATCGTCCGGGCAATCTTCCAGTTCGGACAGCTGCGCTTTCACCGCATTCAAATCGCGCACAACAATAGCATGGCGGGCCGGTCCGTAGAGTGCAGAAAAATACGGCGCATCTTCAAAAGGCACGTCATCGTACAGTTCGGACAACAACACGCCGCCGAATCGTTCCGCCAACAGGTTCAACCGCGCATCTTCCGAGCCGTCCGGCTGGCTTAAACGGGAAATCTGCTCATCCAGTTGCTGACGTTTATGCTCGAGTTGATCGCGTTGAATGGTGAATTCGCGCTCTTTCACTAACTGCGTCTGCATAAAATTCATCACATCCTGACTGTCGTCAAAACGCTCGCCGGACTGCTCTTGCAAACGCTCCAAGGCGGCTTGCGCCGTTAACCATGCCGGCGCTTTTGCCGCATGATCATTATAAAGCGCCGTCAGCTGTTCGCGTTTTTGACGCAAAGTCGAACGTTCTTCCACTTGGGCGGACAGTTCTCCGCTTAAATCCTCGATAATGGCTTCATGTTCCGTGTAACATTCTTCCAATTCGTCGGCATCGGTTAAATTCAGTCCTGCGCGTTGATTAAATTCGGTTAATAAACGTACCGCACTTTGTTGTTGTGCATAACGTTGTTCCAGCTCATGCAGTTTTGCCCGCAGTTGCGGAGTCTGCGCCGCCTGCACTTTTTGGGTCGGAAACTCTCGTAATAAGGCTTTAGCGCTTTCCCACGCCGCAGAGCGCGGCATTTCCCCCGCAATTTTACAGACTAATTGATAAGCTTTATCGAACTGAGATTTTGCCGCTTCGGAAATGGACATTTTCTGTTCCAGTTCCAGCACGCGCTCCGTTAAGGTTTCCGCTTGCGCGGCAAATTCTTCGTGATATTCGTCAACGTTTTTCACCGCTAAATCCGCTAATCCGCACAAAGTTTTGGCTTTTTCCAACGCCTGAATAGCCTGTTGATATTGCAAGGCGCGGGTTTGTTGCGCGTCCAAGGCTTGTTGGTAATCGGCTAACTGAGAACGGATTTGATCCACTTCCGTTTCAATCAGCTCAAATTGCGTCTGACTGCTTTCCACTTGTTCGCCGGCGGTTTCCACCACCATTTTTTGTTCTTCCAACTTTTCCGTCAGCTCGTTTACATCATCTTGATAACGTTCGATTTTTTCCTGATGACGCAAGGCATTCAGCACCAAATTAAGATGATCGGACGCACTTTGGTGATCCACTTCCAGCACCTTTTCGCTTTCCGCCAGCTCGGCGGCTTCACGGCTTAAATCCACCAAACGGTGCTGAGATAAATTCTGTTCCGATTTAGCGTTATACCATTCTTTACGGAAATTTAACGCGGTTTCGATGTTGCCCCGACGCTCGTTAGCGTTGCGCATGTAATCCGACGCCACATAATTGGTGGTTTCCGTGATCAGATGTTTAAACAAATCGCGATCCGCCTGAGTCATTTTAATGGCTTCCAACGTCATACGGTTTTCCCGCAAAGCCGATTCCATGTCCTGGAAGGCCTTGCGCACGCCCAGATTTTCCGGCAACAAATAATCGCGCAAGGATTTGGTAATGGCACTGGAAATCCCGCCGTAGAGAGAAGCTTCGATTAATTTGTAGAATTTGCTGCGATCGGACGACGAGCGCAAACGGCGCGGAATAATGCCCAAATCGAACATCATGCCGTGATAATCGGCAACGGAATGATATTGCTTGAATTGACCGCCAATTTCGTCGATTTTGTCTTTAATTTCGGTTAAATTTAATACTTTCGCCTGACGTTCGCTGACGGCTTCGGTGAAAAGTGCGGTCGGATTTAACGACAATTCTACGCCCTGAATGCTGAAAGTTTTGAGATCCACTTTCTTATCCCGTCCCGCCACTTGCTGCAAACGAACGCCAACTAAAGTGCGCTGATGACGGGAGTTAATCGTGTCCAGCACGGCATAACAAACGCCTGGGCGCAATTTCCCGTGCAACCCTTTATCACGGGAACCGCCGCTGGCGCCGGCTTCCGTGGTGTTACGGAAATGTAATAAGGTTAAATCCGGAATCAAGGCGGTGACAAAACCCGCCATGGTAGTGGATTTTCCCGCACCGTTACCGCCGGATAGCGTGGTCACCAGTTCATCCAAATCGAAAGTACGGGCGAAAAAACCGTTCCAGTTAATTAAGGTGAGCGAACGGAATTTGCCGCGCTCGACGCCAGCCGGCACGCTGAACGGCGAAAGTGCGGGAGAATTTTCAATCGTTTTTTCATCGTCCGCCGTTTCCGCCTGTTCTACGACCGCTTCGGTTTCCAGCACATCTTGCTCTAATTCAAAATCCGCCATTATTCCGCTCCTTCTTGATTATCGTCATCTTCAAAATCTTCTTCATTTTCCACCGCACTTTCATCTTCCGCCGCGTTCTTTTCTGCGGCAAGCGATTCAGGCGTCGCCGCTTCCCCGTCGCGGATTAAACGTAATTGCGCTTCGCGCGGATCGTCTCCGGCTCGCACTTCCGCGCCGAAACGGAATACGGATTCGGAAATGGTAAATTTCCCGCTGTTTTGTTCGCCGACCGTATGCAACATCCCCAGCCGGCGCAGGCGTCCGATTGCCGCCCGCACTTTTTCCGCTAATTTCTGCTTATCCAAATCCGAACCGCTGGCGCGCAAATTGATGGCTTTCAGCAATTTCGCCTCGTCCGCCAGATTTAATAATTCATCGTACACTTCCTGTACGCTGAAAATGCCCTGTTGCGCCAATCGCTCCGGGCTGAGATACAAATAACACAACACTTTACCGACCAGCATTTCCAGCTCGCTCAATACCGAACGGGCAATCAATGTGGTGGCTTTCGGCCGTAAATAGAAAAAACCTTCCGGCGCGCGAATAAGTTCCACGTTATAGCGACGGTAAAAACCGTCCAGCTCGTTTTGGAAATCCGCCAGAAAGGCGTAGTTGTCAAGATGTTCCTGTCCGATGTGTCTGCCTGAACGCAACTGGCTGTCTACCGCAGGAAACAGCGGATTGGCGATTGCCGCCGCCAATTTGGTTGAAATTAAGTCTTGAAGATTTTCGTTCATAATTATATTTCCGTAAGCGGGCTTACCGGCCCTGCATTCAATTATTTATATTCATCAATTACATTTGCCTGCACTTCCGCGCCGTAATCGTTGATCTCATGCCATTGGGAATACACGCCCGACAAGTCGGCACTCGCCATGCCCAGACGTACCGCCTGATCCACGATAATCCTCGCCACATCGAAATGACGGGAAAGCGGATAATTGTCGAGTTGTTGTTTTAACACCAGGCTTAAATCGATTGGCTGATTATGTTCGCGCTGATGAATCAACAACGCCTGCATGGTTTCGACAATTTGTTCATGTAAATCAGAAAGCTGTTCATATTCTAATTCTTCCGGCAATTCGCCAAGGGCATCTTCGTCGCGCAAAGCTAATTCTTCGTCGCGCAAATCCACTAATCGTTCCGCCTGCGCCGTCCACAGGAACCAAGGCGCATCGAAATAACCGCGAATGGAATGGCGTAAACGTTGGCTGAACACGCGGTTTTTATCCATATCGATCGCCGTTCGTATAAATTTATGTACGTGGCGGTCATAACCAATCCACAGGTCGATCGCTTGTTGTCCCCAACTGATAATGCGGTCAAGTTTGGACTGTAAATCCACGATAAGTTGATCAATGAAATACAGTTCGCTCTGCCCGATGACACAATCCTGAATACGCAACAATTGCGCCTGTAATTTGTCGCCCGCCGCATTCAGCGTATCCTGCAATTCGCGCAGATTACCGGAAGTTTCGTCCAGCAGACGCTCGCAACTGGCAATAGCGGCCTGCCAGTCTTTGGTCAGCAGTTCGGCGATTTCTTCTTTAATATTTTGTTGATTTTCATCCATGATGCGTTGCGACAAATCAATGCTGTCAAAAATTTCCGCCACGGAATATTTCAACGGAGCAAATACGTTACGACGCCAGTAATATTCGTCTTCTTCCCGTCGCACCGCTTCTTCCGCCGCTTCGGAAGCCCGTTGGATTTCATCGGCAACAATGGCCAACTGCACGGAAAGGCGCAACGCGGAAAATTCACGCTGACGGATATAATAATCGGACACGCCCACGCCCAGCGGTGTTAGGCGATAAATAGACAAGCCTTCGGTGAATTCGCTGCTGAAACGATTAATAAAACGCTGCTTCACCAAATCGTTGATGGCGTTATTGGCGCGGGTGGCGATGTTTTCGGATTGAGCGAATTGCTTCGATACGTGACGAAAAATATCTACCAAATCGCTTTCCTGCATTTCGCCGTCAAAGCGTTCGTTGTTATACAACGCAATTGCCAGCAAATAGGACAACCGTTCGGTATTCAGGCTTAACGAGAACTCTCGTTCGCGCGCCCAGGAAACCAGTTCGGGAAGAGTTTGTGATGTTTCGGACATGTCATTATTCTCACAAAACAGAATTTAAATAACAAAAATATTGCCGATTATACAGGAATTCGGAAAGATCTTATAGCTTGATTTTTCACAAAAAACAGGCAAAATTTTGCCCGCACTTTATGCCTTTTCAAATCGCTTTTCTCGCATTTTCTTGGTTGCTTTTTCCGAATAAAACCGTACCATACGCAGGATTTTCATTTTATTGATAAAGAAAAATGCTATGACGGAACAAACGGAAAAAGCCAAAAAACAGATTTATAACCTGAACAAATTACAGAAACGTTTACGCCGCAACGTAGGCAACGCCATTGCGGATTTCAATATGATTGAAGAAGGCGATAAAGTGATGGTGTGTCTGTCCGGCGGAAAAGACAGCTACACCTTGCTGGACATTTTGCTGAACTTAAAACTCAGTGCGCCGATTCATTTTGATATTGTAGCGGTGAATTTGGATCAAAAACAACCGGGTTTTCCCGAACACGTGTTGCCGCAATATTTGGAAAGTATCGGCGTCGACTACAAAATTGTGGAAGAAAACACTTACGGCATCGTGAAAGAAAAAATTCCGGAAGGCAAAACCACCTGTTCTCTTTGTTCCCGACTGCGACGCGGTATTTTATACCGCACGGCGACAGAATTGGGCGCCACCAAAATCGCCTTGGGCCATCATCGCGACGATATGCTGGCGACGCTGTTTTTGAATATGTTTTACGGCGGAAAATTGAAATCCATGCCGCCGAAACTAATCAGTGACGACGGCAAACAAATCGTGATTCGCCCGCTGGCTTACTGTAAAGAAAAAGACATTGAAAAATATGCGGTGGCAAAGCAGTTCCCGATTATTCCCTGCAATCTGTGCGGTTCACAGCCGAATTTACAACGCCAGGTGGTAAAAGACATGCTGAATACTTGGGATCGGCAATATCCCGGTCGTCTGGAAACCATGTTTTCCGCTATGCAAAACGTGACGCCATCCCATTTATGCGATGCGAATTTATTTGATTTTAAGAACATTCGTCGAGGACAACGCTTAGCCGGCGTTGAAGGCGATATCGCTTTTGATAAGGAAGAATTGCCGACGCTTGCGCAATTTGATGAAGATGAATTTTCGGATTTCAGCGAGGAAAATCTGATTCATTTTAAAGAAGTGAATTAATCTTGTTCATCTAAGTGCGGGAAAAAAATGAAAAATTTTCACCGCACTTTCTTACTTCCCGTTTAGCCGAACGATTGCCCGCATTCGGCGCTATTTCTTGGGTTAACACTATATCTTGTAGTTTTATCCGAA
Source organism: Exercitatus varius (assembly GCF_029577735.1). Taxonomy (NCBI): domain Bacteria; kingdom Pseudomonadati; phylum Pseudomonadota; class Gammaproteobacteria; order Pasteurellales; family Pasteurellaceae; genus Exercitatus; species Exercitatus varius. Next base: position 397,840 of record NZ_JARQTO010000001.1, read on the forward strand.
CGAATATCCACGATATTGTGATGAAGATACCTAAATTGTTGTTGAATTCCTGTTTTGATCTATATATAGTATAGACCACCTCAAACAAACACTACATATAGGTAACTATTATGACTTCATTCTATGTAATTAAGCGTGACGGATCGCGCTCAAGCTTTGAAATTCAGCGTATTATTAATGCCATTAAGAAAGCGGCAAAAGCGGTAGATGTACAGGATGAGCGTTATTATCACCAAATCGGTCAGCAGGCTTGCGATGAGATTTTCGAACATTACCAAAACGAAATCGACATCAGCCATATTCAACGTATTGTTGAAAATAAATTGATGGCGAGTTCTTATCCGCAGGTTGCCCGTGCTTACATTGAATATCGTCATGATCGCGATTCCGCGCGCGAAAAACGCAGTAAATTAACCAAGGAAATCGAAGGGTTAATTGAACAAACCAATATGGCGGTGTTAAACGAAAACGCCAACAAAGATTCGAAAGTCATCCCGACTCAACGTGATCTGTTGGCGGGCATCGTCGCGAAACACTATGCCAAACAATATTTGTTACCTAAAGACGTGGTTGACGCCCATGAACGCGGTGAAATCCACTATCACGATTTAGATTATGCTCCGTTCTTCCCAATGTTCAACTGCATGTTGGTTGATTTAAAAGGCATGCTGACCAAAGGATTCAAAATGGGCAATGCGGAAATCGAGCCACCGAAATCCATCGGAACCGCAACGGCCGTAACCGCGCAAATTATTGCTCAGGTTGCCAGCCATATTTACGGCGGCACGACCATTAACCGCATTGACGAAGTGTTGGCGCCGTATGTGCAGCTTAGTTACGAAAAACTGCTGAAAATCGCCGAAGAATGGCAAATTCCCGATGCCGAAGGCTTCGCAAAAGCGCGTATTGAAAAAGAATGCTTTGATGCCTTCCAATCGCTCGAATACGAAGTCAATACTCTGCACACCGCGAACGGTCAAACCCCGTTTGTGACATTCGGTTTCGGTTTGGGAACCGGTTGGCAGGAACGTTTAATTCAAAAATCCATTTTACGCAACCGTATTCGCGGTTTAGGTAAAAACCACAAAACGCCGGTCTTTCCTAAGCTTGTGTTTACCATAAAGAAAGGGGTTAACCAATCGCCTGCCGACCCTAACTACGATATTAAAAAACTTGCCCTGGAATGTGCTTCAAAACGGATGTACCCGGATATTTTAAATTATGATCAAGTGGTAAAAGTGACAGGGTCGTTCAAAGCGCCGATGGGCTGTCGCAGTTTCTTAGGAAAATACGAAGAAAACGGGCAAGAAATTCATGACGGACGGAATAATTTAGGTGTGGTCAGTTTAAATCTGCCGCGCATTGCACTTGAAGCCAAACATGATGAAAAACGTTTCTTTGAAATTCTCGAACAGCGTTTGGCACTGGCGAAAAAAGCTTTAATGACGCGTATTGCGCGTCTTGAAAATACCAAAGCTCGTGTAGCTCCGATTCTTTATATGGAAGGCGCATGCGGCGTACGTTTGAAAGCGGACGACAATGTGGCGCAAATTTTCAAAAACGGACGGGCTTCCGTTTCACTGGGTTACATCGGTATTCATGAAACCATTAATGCACTTTATAACAACGGGCATATCTTCGATGACGAAATGCTGCGCGAAAAAGGCATCAAAATCGTAGAACGACTGAGTTCCGCCACCAAAGAATGGGCGAAGGAAACCGGTTACGCGTTCAGTCTTTACTCTACGCCGAGTGAAAATTTATGTGACAGATTCTGCCGTTTAGATACCAAACAATTCGGCATTATCGACGGTGTTACCGACAAAGGTTACTACACCAACAGTTATCACCTGGACGTGGAGAAAAAAGTCAATCCGTATGACAAACTGGATTTCGAAATGCCTTATCCGTCATTGGCGAGCGGCGGATTTATTTGTTACGGCGAATATCCGAACATTCAGCACAATCTGAAAGCCTTGGAAGACGTTTGGGATTACAGTTACGACCGCGTACCTTATTACGGCACCAACACACCGATTGACGAATGCTACGAATGCGGTTTCACCGGTGAATTTGAATGTACCAGCAAAGGATTTACCTGTCCGAAATGCGGCAATCATGACAGCGAAAAAGTTTCCGTCACCCGCCGGGTTTGCGGATACCTGGGCAGTCCGGACGCCCGCCCGTTTAATCCGGGGAAACAGGAAGAAGTGAAACGCCGGGTTAAACACATGTAACTGAAAGCCCCTTGATTTTGCCGCTTATTTTTTGCGACAAAATTGCTTAACGCAAAACGTTTAAATTCGCGAAAAAGCGTTTCTTAAAAATGTCGTTCAAAAAGCGTGTCAAAATCGAAGGAATTTTCTCCGCACTTTGCCTTAAAGTGCGGTCAAATTTTTGAATGTTTTTTTGATTTCTGCTATCGACTTAAAATTTAATTTTTCCGTCTAAACAAAATATCCTCTTTCATTGGGAAGCTGTTGCTTTTAAAAAAGAAAATGAATTACCTCCAATATTATCCCGTTGATATCGTAAACGGCGAAGGTACGCGTTGCACGCTTTTCGTGAGCGGTTGTCCCCATGCCTGCAAGGGCTGTTACAACCGGAAAAGCTGGTCGTTCGGCGCCGGCGTGCCCTTTGATCACGCCATGGAAGAGCAAATCATCAAAGATCTCAAAGACACGCGGATTAAGCGGCAGGGATTAACGCTGTCCGGCGGCGATCCGCTGCATCCGCGTAACGTCGAAACATTGCTTCCTTTCGTTCAACGGGTTAAAAGCGAATGTCCCGATAAGGATATTTGGGTTTGGACGGGTTATACGCTGGGAGAATTGGACGATTATCAACGCCAAATGCTACCCTATATCGATGTTTTGATAGACGGAAAATTTATTCAGGAACAGGCTGACCCAAGCCTTGTCTGGCGGGGCTCGGCGAATCAAATCGTACACCGTTTTAAATCGAACGAATTTTAAAAAACTTCTCAATTTTTGACCGCACTTTTATAGAAATTTCAATTTATCGACCGTTATGCAAACATGGTCAGCGAATTTTGCCAAATCACCGCTTTAATTTCTTCCGCCGGTTCTGTTCTCAACTCACATAACGCCTGAAATATCCGATTAATCCGCTCCGGGCGATTAGGCTGGCCCTGAAACCCGAAAACCGGCATATCCGGGCTGTCCGTTTCCAGTAACAAAGCGTCCAGCGGTAGTTTGGCGATCGTCTGCCGGGTTTTATTCGCCCGCACATAAGTAATAGTGCCGCCGACACCGATTTTATAGCCTAAATCCACAAACCGCTTGGCTTGCTCATAACTGCCTGAAAAACCGTGCACCACTCCGCATTCCGGCAAGCGAACGCGTTTGAGAAAAGCGAAAAGCTGATCGTGAGATTTACGGCTGTGTAAATTCACCGGCAGCCGGAATTGTTTCGCAAACTGTAATTGCGCGTCGAAAAAATCACATTGTTTGCGCCATAATTCCGCCGTCATCAATTCGGGCTTTGCCCTTTCCAGTCCGATTTCCGCCACCGCCGTCAATCTTTCGTGACGTTGTGACAAATAACATTCCAATTCATCCAAATCCGACGGCTTATGCTCTTTAATATAAAGCGGATGCAATCCCACTCCATAACGTAAATTATCGGGATAAAATGCGGTCATTTTTTCGATAGTTTTGAAATCCCGCGCCAAAACCGCCGCCACCAGTATTTTCTCCACGCCGCCGGCCTCGGCGCACCGAACCAACGATTCCAGCGGTTCGCCGCTGAAATGATGCAGATAATCCAAATGCGTATGCGTATCAAAAAACGGCATGATATTTCCCTAAAATGAATTTTGCCGAAAGCATAGCATATCGGTAACGGAAAAAGTAGCCGGCAACCTCGGGGCGACAAGGCCATTCGCAGTTTGACGACAATAATATCTCATTGAAAAAAATACGGATTTAAACTAAAATACGCCCCTATTTTTGACAATCGGAAGCTAATATGTCTGAAATCAAATTAATCGTCGGATTAGGCAATCCCGGCGATAAATATGCGGATACCCGCCATAATGCCGGCGAATGGCTGATTGACCGCCTGTCCCGTCGTTTTAATTTTAGCCTGAAAGACGAAGCCAAATTTTTCGGTAAAACGGCTCGCGCGCTGATCGGCGGACAGGAAATTCGCTTTTTAGTCCCGACTACTTTCATGAACTTAAGCGGCAAAGCCGTCGGCGCACTCGCTTCCTTTTATCGCATTCAGCCGGAAGAAATTTTAGTGGCTCACGATGAATTAGACCTTCCGCCCGGCGTGGCAAAAATTAAACAAGGCGGCGGACACGGCGGACATAACGGATTGAAAGACACCATCGCCCAATTAGGCAATAGCAAAAATTTTTATCGTTTGCGCGTGGGTATCGGACATCCCGGCGACAGAAATCTGGTTACTTCATACGTATTAGGCAAGCCTTCGCCGGATGATTGGGCATTGATTGATAAAGCGCTGGACGAAGCCGCCGCTTGTGTGGAAATTCTGCTGAAAGACGGCGTCACCAAAGCGACAAACCGCTTAAACGGCTTTAAAGCTTAGTAGGATTTTAAATTAACGGCGCGCATGTTAAACGTTCGCCGAATTGATAACCGAGACCCGCATCACAATGCGCGTCATCATTTTACAACAGGAACAAAAAATGGGATTTAAATGTGGTATCGTCGGTTTGCCGAATGTCGGTAAATCCACTCTTTTCAACGCGTTAACCAAAGCCGGCATTGAAGCGGCAAACTACCCTTTCTGCACCATCGAACCGAATACCGGCGTGGTGCCGATGCCGGATCCGCGTTTAGACGCGCTGGCTGAAATCGTCAAACCCGAACGCGTATTGCCGACCACGATGGAATTCGTGGACATCGCAGGATTGGTGGCGGGCGCCAGTAAAGGCGAAGGTTTGGGCAATAAATTTTTAGCTAACATTCGTGAAACCGACGCGATCGGTCATGTAGTGCGTTGTTTTGAAAATGACGACATCGTTCACGTTGCCGGCAAAATCGACCCTGCGGACGATATCGACACCATCAACACGGAATTGGCGTTAGCCGACTTAGACAGCTGCGAACGCGCGATTCAGCGTCTGCAAAAACGCGCCAAAGGCGGCGATAAAGAAGCGAAATTTGAATTGTCCGTGATGGAAAAAATTCTTCCGGTTCTGGAAAACGCCGGCATGATTCGTTCCGTCGGCTTGGATAAAGACGAACTTCAGGCAATTAAGAGTTACAATTTTTTAACCTTAAAACCGACCATGTATATCGCCAACGTCAACGAAGACGGTTTTGAAAACAATCCGTATCTGGATCGCGTACGCGAAATTGCGGAAAAAGAAGGTGCCGTCGTCGTGCCGGTCTGTGCCGCTATCGAATCGGAAATCGCCGAACTCGACGACGAAGAAAAAACCGAGTTTTTACAAGATTTAGGCATTGACGAACCGGGTTTAAACCGCGTCATCCGCGCCGGTTACAAATTGCTTAATCTGCAAACCTATTTTACCGCCGGCGTAAAAGAAGTGCGCGCCTGGACGGTTTCCGTCGGCGCCACCGCACCGAAAGCCGCAGCGGTGATTCACACGGATTTCGAAAAAGGCTTTATCCGCGCCGAAGTCATCGCTTATCAGGATTTCATTGATAACAAAGGCGAAGCGGGCGCCAAAGAAGCCGGCAAATGGCGTTTGGAAGGAAAGGATTACATTGTTCAGGACGGCGATGTTATGCATTTCCGTTTCAACGTCTAAAAACTTTTAAAATTTTGACCGCACTTTGAATGCTTTAAAGTGCGGTTATTTTTAACGTGATTTTTTATGAAACTTAAACTTCCGCCTCCGTTTTTATTTTTGCTCGGCATTGCGCTTATCGCCTGCTTGCCGGCATTTCCACTGCCCTTTTCGACGGCTGTCCGTATCGGGCTGTGCGGTGCGTTATTGCTGATTGGCACAGTTTTTGCCGCCGCCGGCTTTTTTGCCTTTATGCGACAGAAAACCACGTTAAGCCCGCAATCGCCCGAACGCAGTTCAACGCTGGTAACCGACGGCATTTTCCGGATAAGTCGTAATCCTATGTATCTCAGCCTCGTGATATGGCTTACCGCCTGGGCAATTTGGCGCGAAAGCCCGTTAGGTTTTATCGTGATCATTTTGTTCGTCCTTTATCTCACTTATTTTCAGATTAAACCCGAAGAACAAGCGCTTGAACGCAAATTCGGTCGCGTTTTTTTACAATACAAACAATCCGTCAGACGATGGATTTAAGGAAAAATTATGCAAATCACCATTCTCGACGGCGGCATGAGCCGCGAACTTATGCGGTTAAACGCGCCGTTCAAACAGCCGGAATGGTCGGCTCTCTCGCTGTATGAAAAACCTTCCGCCGTGCAACAGGTACATGAAGATTATATCGCCGGCGGGGCCGACGTTATCACCACCAACAGTTACGCGGTGGTGCCGTTCCATATCGGTGAGCAGCGTTTTCATGCGGACGCCAAAATGCTGGCGGATTTGGCCGGTCGGCTGGCTAAAAGTGCGGTCAAAAATTCGAACAAATCCGTAAAAATTGCCGGTTCGCTGCCGCCGATGTTCGGTTCTTACCGAGCGGATCTCATTGAAAAAGACCGTTTTGCGGAAATCGCTCAGCCGATTATCGACGGTTTATCGCCTCATGTGGATATTTGGTTGTGCGAAACCCAAAGCGCCATTATCGAGCCGGTTTCCGTTAAACCGTTATTGCCGAAAGATAATCGTCCGTTGTGGGTGTCTTTTACCTTAACCGATGACGAGCCGACGCCGGAACCGCAGTTGCGTTCGGGCGAAAGCGTCAAAAGTGCGGTGAAAAAGATGATCGAATTAGGTGTGGATGCGATTTTATTTAATTGCTGTCAGCCTGAAGTTATCGAGCGGGCTTTGGATGTCACTCGTCAAATTCTGAGCGAAAATCATGCCGTTCACATTAAAACGGGCGCTTACGCCAATGCTTTTGCGCCGCAGCCGAAAGACGCCACCGCCAACGACGGTTTAGACGAAGTGCGCAAAGATTTAGATCCGCAGGCGTATTTGCGCTGGGCGCAAAAATGGAAAGCGCAAGGCGCATCTATTATCGGCGGTTGTTGCGGTATCGGCGTCGAGCATATTCGGGTTTTGGCCGATAAGCTGAATTCATAAAAAATCATGGAAAAATCGCCCGCACTTTTGCGGTCGGGCATGCAATATAAGGAAATATTATGTCGAATAAAAAAATCGGGTTGCTTTCTTTAACCGCGCTGGTTTTAAGTTCCATGATCGGTTCGGGAATTTTCAGTCTTCCGCAAAATATGGCGGCCGTGGCGGGCGCCGAAGGCATTTCTATCGGCTGGCTGATTACCGGCATCGGCATTATCTTTCTCGGATTGTCGTTTTTCTTTATCTCCCGGCTTCGCCCCGAACTGGACGGTGGCATTTACACCTACGCCCGCGAGGGATTCGGCGATTTAATGGGCTTTATGTCCGCCTGGGGTTATTGGTTATGCGCCACGATCGGCATCGTCGGTTATCTGACCGTGGCGTTTGAAGGCTTAGGCGTATTTACGGACACGGCACAGCAAGTTATTTTCGGACAAGGCAACACCGTTCCGGCCTTTATCGGCGCTTCCGTCATCGTCTGGCTGGTGCATGCGTTAATCGCCAGCGGTATTAAAGAAGCGGCCGCGGTGAATCTGGCGGCAACTTTTGTTAAAGTCGCGCCCTTGGTATTGTTTATTTTGCTCGGATTTTGCTATTTTGACGCAGACGTTTTCAAATCCGACATCAAAGCCACCGCATTGGGTAATAGCGTAAGCGATCAGGTGAAAGATACCATGCTGATTACGCTTTGGGTGTTTACCGGCGTTGAAGGCGCTTCCGTGCTGTCGGCGCACGCCAAAAAACGTACGGATGTGGGCTTGGCGACCGTGTTGGGCATTCTGATCGCGCTGGCGTTATATGTGGCGATCACCGTCCTTTCTTTAGGCATTTTGCCGCGAGAAACCATTGCCGATATGGCGAATCCGTCCATGGGGCCGTTGCTCGACGCAATGATGGGCGAAAGCGGCAAAGTGATAATTACCGCTTGCCTGATTGTTTCCGTTTTAGCCTCTTACATCAGCTGGACCATGTATTCTTCGGAAATTCCCTATCGCGGCGCACAAAACGGCGCGTTTCCGCAAATTCTGAATAAATTGAACGATAATGAAGTGCCGATCAATTCTCTCTGGTTTACCGGTTTTATCGTGCAATTCTGTTTAATTCTGGTGCTGGTTTTCGAGCAAAGTTACAACACGTTACTGCTGATTTCCACTTCGATGATTTTGATTCCGTACTTCTTAATCGGCGCTTATTTGTTTAAGTTGTCCTTCCAAACTCACGCCGCCTGGTATGTGAAATTGACGGGTTTTATGGCGTCGCTTTACGGTTTATGGATTGTCTATGCGGCGGGATTGCAATATTTGTTGCTTTCCGTGGTGCTGTATGTACCGGGGATTCTGTTGTATCTCTACTCTAACCACCGCTTCCACGGAAAATTCAACGTTAATGGCTACGAAAAAACGGTGCTGGCGGTCATCTTCTTGATTTTCTGTTATGCGGTTTACCGCTTGCCGAATCTGTTGGCCGCTTAATTTAACGGCGGCAAAACAAAAAGTGCGGTAAAAAAACGTTAAATTTTTTTACCGCACTTTTGTTATCGGTTCGTATTAAATCCGGCGCACCTGCCAAAAAGCTTTACGCCAATAAGGGCTATTCATCGACGAATAAATCACGCCGCCTTTCGTGGATGCATGCAGGAATTTGTCATCTTTCACATAAATTCCCACGTGATAACCGTTCGGTCCTCGTCCCGTTTTGAAAAAGATTAAATCGCCGGTTTGAATTAAATCTTTAGGCACCTTTTTACCGTATTGCGACTGTGCTGTGGTGGTGCGCGGCAGAGAAATATTGAAACGATCCATAAAGGTCGTTCGGGTAAAACCGGAACAATCCACGCCGTCTCTGGTGGTGCCGCCTAACTGATAAGGTGTTCCCGCCCATTCCCGCTGCTGTTCGCTTAGCAGCGTAATCGCCATAATGGGGTCGTCGATTTGCCCTTTGTAATTAATGCCGTCGTATTCTTCCGAAAGCGTGGAACAGGCGTTCAGAAGGCTTAACACCGCTATTAACATTAATGTTTTTAACCGCTTCACACCCATATTATTCCCTCATGTAAGAATATAAAAGCTACCCATTAACCGGGTAGCCATCCTTAGCCTGCCGTTTAACCTTTCAGTTTTGCTTTTTCTACTCGGGCGCGCAATTTTTGGCCGGGCTTAAACACCACAACCCGACGAGCGGAAACCGGCACATTTTCACCGGTTTTCGGGTTTCGCCCCGGACGGGAGGCTTTATCCCTTAATTCAAAATTACCGAATCCCGATAATTTTACATCATTTCCATCAGCCAACGTCGCCCGAATTTCTTCAAAGAAACTTTCCACCATCGCTTTCGCTTCGGTTTTATTCAGCTCAAGTTTTCGCGTCAGGTTTTCCGCTATTTCGACTTTCGTTAATGTCATAATTAATCTCTCAAAGTTGCATTAAAGCGTTGTTTTAATTCGGCTAATACTGCAGAGATAACACCGTTAATATCTTCTTCGCCCAAGGTTTTTTCCGTGTCCTGAATAGTCAGACTGACAGCCAGGCTCTTCATGCCTTCCGCCACACCGGAACCCTGATAAACGTCAAATAAATTCACTGCTACCAATTTTTCACCGCCGACGGCGCGACATGCATCAATAATATCAATCGCCGGTACGTTATCCGCAACCACTAATGCCAGGTCACGACGATTCGCCGGGAATTTAGAGATTTCTTTTGCCGTTGCGACATTACGTCGAGAAACTTTTTCAACTAAAATCTCGGCCGCAAATGTTTTACCGTTTAATCCCAATTTTTGCACAATGCTCGGATGAATCTGACCTATGCAGCCGATTTCTTCGTCATCTAACATTAAGACTGCGGATTGCCCCGGATGAAATGCCGGCAAAACTTTTGCTACGAATTTAACTCTATCGCCGATTGCGGTCAAGGATAACAGATTTTCAATATAGCCTTTTAAGTCATAAAAATCAGCCGGTTCGGATTTGGTCGCCCAATGTTCGTTATATTTTGCACCGGTCATCACCGCCGCAAAGACCAACTCCTGGCGAACGCCGAATTCCGCCTTGGTATCGGGAATAAAACGTAACCCCGTTTCAAACAAACGCACGCGAGTTTGCTGACGATTTTGATTATACAGCACCGCTTCCAATAAGCCGGTTAATAAAGAAACGCGCATTGCCGACATTTCACTGGAAATCGGATTAGGCAATACCCACGGTTTAACGGACGGATGTAACAAACTTTGGATCTTCGGATCGACAAAGCTATATGTAATCGCCTCATGAAAATCGGCGGACACAAGTGCGGTCTTAATTCGATCGATATCTAAATCCGATTCTTTATGTTCACGCATTTTTAAATGTGCCAACGGCGCATTATTCGGAATGTTGTTATAACCGTAAATGCGAGCCACTTCTTCAATTAAATCTTCTTCGATTTCAATATCGAAACGCCAGCTGGCCGATGTTACCGTCCACATATCGTTTTCATAATGCACGGCAAATCCTAAACGGTGGAAAATATCGGTAACGGTTTCCGTTTCGATATGATGCCCCAATAAAGCATCCAATTTGCTACGACGTAATTGCACTTCTTTTAATTTAGGCAAATGTTGTTCGCTGACCGCTTCACAAATTTCACCGGCTTCACCGCCGCAAATTTCTAATAAAAGTGCGGTCGCTCTTTCCATTGCTTTACGTTGTAACTGAAAATCCACGCCGCGTTCGAAACGGTGAGAGGCATCGGTATGTAAACCGTATTGGCGGGCGCGACCGGTAATCGCTAACGGAGCAAAAAATGCCGATTCTAAAATCACGTCTTTGGTTTCGGCATTTACGCCGCTTGCCGCTCCGCCGAAAATTCCCGCCATTGCTAGCGGACCGTTTTGATCGGCGATAACTAAAGTATTGCTTTGTAATTTTGCCGTATTACCGTCCAATAGAACGAGTTCTTCGTTCTCTTTCGCCATCCGGACTTGTACCGGTTGCACCACTTTTGTCGCATCAAAAGCATGCATCGGCTGACCTAATTCAAACAAAATGTAGTTGGTAATATCCACCACCGGATCGATTGAACGAGTACCGCAGCGACGAAGTTTTTCTTTCATCCACATCGGTGTTGCCGCTTTCACGTTGATATTTTTTACCAAACGCAATAAATAGCGAGGACAAGCCTCCGGTGCGGAAACATTAATGGCAATTTTATCCGAAATAGTCGGCTCAATACTGTCAACGACCGGTTCGTTGACGGACATACGATTTACCACGCCGATTTCCCGCGCCACGCCGGCGATGCTTAAACAATCCGCACGATTCGGCGTCAGGCTGATTTCGATTGCTTTATCATCCAAATCAAGATATTTACGTAAATCACGACCAATCGGCGCATCCGCCGGTAATTCGATAATACCGCTGTGATCTTCCGATATACCTAATTCACTGAAAGAACAAAGCATGCCTTCGGAAGGCTGACCGCGCAATTTCGTTTTTTTAATTTTAAAATTCCCCGGCAACACCGCGCCGTCCATTGCACAGGCAACTTTTAAGCCCTGTCGGCAATTCGGTGCGCCGCATACAATATCCAACAAGCGGTCGCCGCCCACATTAACTTTGGTTACGCGTAACTTATCCGCATCGGGATGTTGTGCACATTCGACAACTTCCCCCACGACCACCCCGCTGAATTCGCCGGCAACCGGTTCTACACCGTCTACTTCCAGACCTAACATGGTAATTTGTTCGCATAATTGCTCTGTGTTAATCGCAGGATCAACCCACTGACGCACCCAATTTTCACTAAATTTCATTCTATTCTCTCTTATTCATTACGGAAGGACTTCAAATTTCAGATTTTTAAAGACCACATTATTAAACTGTACATCGACATGATATTCACCGACAGGATCCTGTTTTCCAAATTCCCAACATTGAACTATCACATCATTTTTAATCTCTGTATGAGGGATTTCAAAAACAGCCTGATAACCTTTGCCGTCCGTATCGGCAATTAATCTGGCATTATTGGCTTCCATGGTAATTTTTGCCGGCGCTTTGATATTTTCAATCAATTGATTGTTTTCCTGAATCTCAACATTTCGCACAACCACACAAAGTCGGCGTTTATCCTTTCTGGAAAACCGATTGCCTTCCATCGGTTTCGGCTGTGTCGCACTGGCATCCAACACCTGCAAAAATGCGACGGGACGGGTTTCTTCCGATGTTTGCGTATTACCGGAAGCCATTACCGAACCGCTTAAAAAACAGGCGATCAGAGTAATCAACGAATATTGATTCATGGGGAAAAACCCTATTTAAATTGTTTTAAGAAACGCAGGTCATTTTCAAAGAATGAACGTAAATCCGTTACGTTGTAGCGTAACATGGTTAAACGTTCGACCCCCATACCGACGGCAAAACCGCTGTATTCGTTCGGATCAATGCCCACATTGCGTAATACGTTCGGATGTACCATTCCGCAACCCAATACTTCCAACCATTTACCGTTTTTTCCCATAACGTCCACTTCCGCCGAAGGTTCAGTGAAAGGGAAATAAGACGGACGGAAGCGAACCTGTAAATCTTCTTCAAAAAATGCGCGTAAGAAATCATGCAACAATCCTTTTAATTCGGTAAAGTTTGCATTTTTATCCACATACAGCAATTCGATTTGATGGAACATCGGTGTGTGAGTTTGATCGTAATCGTTACGATATACCCGCCCCGGCGCCATAATACGGATTGGGGGCTGCATTTTTTCCATAGTACGGATTTGTACGCCGGAAGTTTGAGTACGCAGTAATAATTCGGGATTAAACCAGAAAGTGTCATGATCCGCGCGCGCCGGATGATGTTTCGGAATGTTTAACGCATCGAAATTATAGTAATCGCTCTCTATTTCGGGACCGCTTTCCACACTGAAACCCAATTCGGAGAAAAATTTCGTCACGCGTCCGATGGTAATAGAAACCGGATGTAATCCGCCCACTTCCACTTTACGTCCCGGCAGGCTGACATCAATACGTTCCTGTTCTAATTTAGCATTCATCGCCGCCTGTTCGATTTGCTCTTTTTTCGCATTAAGAATTTCTAATATCGCTTGCTTCGCCTCATTAATTTTCGCGCCCATGGCAGGACGCTCTTCCGGTAAAACGTCACGCAAACCTTGCATTAACTGAGTGAAATGTCCTTTTTTACCGAAATATTCCACGCGGAAATTTTCTAAAGCATCAACGCCTCTATCCTGTAATTCGTCAAGTGCCGCCCGGGCTTGTTCTGTAATTTGTTTAAGGTTTTGCATACCTGTCCTTATCTCGCCTATGGATTAATCTGAAATGTGCTTAATGATAATACTAACTTATTAAAAAATCACGTATTTTTTATGTGGAAAGTAAAGTTTAGAAAATAAAAAATCCCAAACCGACAAATTTGGGATTTACAAGAAAAATGGTGCGACTAGCTGGACTCGAACCAGTGACCCCCACCATGTCAAGGTGGTGCTCTAACCAACTGAGCTATAGTCGCAATATTAGGTATTCATTTCGGAAAGTGCGGTCAATTATAACGAGTTTTCTTAGCAAAACAAGTGCTTTTTCGACCGCACTTTTTCAACTGTTAAATTTTTGAACAATTTAACTGTTTTTCACCGCTTCGGCAATTTCCTCCGCCGATTTTTGCGCCAAAACGGCGTCTTCACATTCAACCATCACACGAATTAACGGCTCCGTACCGGATTTACGTAACAAAATACGGCCTTTGCCCGCCAATCGTTGCTCCACTTCCGCTGCAACGGTTTTCACTTTTTCGCTGTTTAACGGATTTTCACCGCCGTCAAAACGAACATTAATTAACACTTGAGGGAATAATTTTACCGCGCCGGTGAGCTCGTGCAGGCTCAATTTATGTTGAGCCATAGCGGTTAATACGGCTAATGAAGCGATAATACCGTCACCGGTGGTGTTTTTATCCAGAATAATAATATGACCTGAATTTTCACCACCCAATTTCCAGCCGTTTTCCTGCATTTTTTCCAATACGTAACGATCACCCACGTTGGCTCGTAAGAACGGAATACCCAGTTGCTTTAAGGCGATTTCAAGGCTCATATTACTCATTAAGGTTCCGACGACCCCGCCTTTTAAGTGACCGGCGCGCAAAGTTTCGCGGGCGATAATATAAAGAATCTGGTCACCGTCCACTTTATTGCCTAAATGATCCACCATCATAATGCGGTCGCCGTCACCGTCGTAAGCCAGCCCTACATCAGCCCCAACTTCCAATACTTTATCCTGCAACGCTTTAATATCCGTTGCGCCGCATTTTTCGTTAATATTTACCCCGTTCGGTTTGGTGCCGATCTCAATAATTTCGGCACCCAATTCGCGTAATACGCTTGGCGCGATATGATAAGTGGCGCCATGTGCGCAATCCACGACGATTTTATAACCTTCCAGACTTAATGAAGTCGGGAAAGTACTTTTACAGAACTCAATATAACGACCGGCGGCATCATTAATCCGACTGGCTTTCCCCAAATCGGCAGATTCCACGCAATCCATCGGTTGTTCCAGTAAAGCTTCTATGGCTTCTTCCACATCATCCGGCAATTTAGTCCCTTCGGCAGAGAAAAACTTAATTCCGTTATCGTCATAGGGATTATGGGAGGCGGAAATCACCACGCCCGCTTCGGCACGGAAAGTGCGAGTTAAATAAGCTACCGCGGGTGTCGGCATCGGACCGACAAAGACGGCGGACAAACCGGCTGCCGTCAAACCAGCTTCCAGTGCGGATTCCAGCATATAACCCGAAATACGGGTGTCTTTTCCGATAAGCACTTTTTTAGAGCCGTGAGTTGCCAGCACTTTACCTGCCGCCCAGCCCAATTTTAATGCGAAATCAGGTGTAATCGGAAACGTACCCACTTTACCGCGCACGCCGTCAGTACCGAAATATTTACGTTCTGCCATGTTTTTTATTCCTTATTTAGAAAAAGGTGGAAAACCACCGGTTAAAATTTTAATGTGTTATTTTTGACGATAAAATCCATTATGCATTGACCGTCGCCTGCCAGATTTTCAATGCGTCAGCGGTTTCCGCCACATCGTGAACGCGCAAAATCGTTGCGCCGTTTTGAGCCGCAAGCAATGCGCAGGTCACACTTCCGATAACGCGCCGATCAACGGGTTTATCCAATACCGCACCAATCATGGATTTGCGCGAAAGTCCGGCTAAAACCGGATAACCGTGCACCGCAAAACGGGCGGATTGTTGCAATAATCGGTAATTATGGCCAACGGTTTTACCAAAGCCAAAGCCGACATCCCAAATAATGTTTTCATTCTTCATTCCCGCTTTTAAACAAAGTGCGGTCCGATTTTGCAAAAATTGCAATACCTCTTCCACCACATTGTCATATTGCGGCGCAGCCTGCATGGTACGGGGTTGCCCCTGCATGTGCATAATACAGGTCGGCAACGCCAGTTCCGCTGCGGTTTCCAATGCGTTCGGTTCCTGCAGAGCCCGAATATCATTAATCATATCCATCCCCGCTTTCGCCGATTCCCGCATAACCGCCGCTTTTGACGTATCCACCGAAATCCAGCAATCGAAACGCTGACGCACGGCTTCCACAACGGGAATGACGCGATCAATCTCTTCCTGCTCGCTGACTTCGTCCGCCATCGGACGGGTAGACTCACCACCGATATCGATAATTGCCGCCCCTTCATTCAGCATTTTATCTACTTGAACCAGCGCCTTGTCTAAACTGAAAAATTTTCCGCTATCTGAAAAAGAATCCGGTGTAAAATTCAAAATTCCCATAATTTGCGGTTGGGATAAATCTAAGACTTTACCGTTTGCTTGAAGTTTCATTTTCTGCCTTACCTAGATAAACGCATGCCGATTATAACGGAATTCCGCTGTAGGCGCACAAAAATTTGCGTTAAAATGACCGCACTTTTGTTCATTCGGTTTCATTATGCAAGTACATCACAAACCGGCCAATCTTGTTGCCTTCGCTTTTCTGCTGATTGCGTTTTTAACCGGCACGGCCTCAGCCTTCCAAATGCCGACGCTCAGCCTGTTTTTATCGCGGGAAATTCAGGTTTCTCCTTTGATGGTGGGCATTTTTTATGCCGTCAATGCAATCATGGGAATCTTGATCAGCCAAATGGTCGCCCGTTATTCCGATAAACAGGACGATCGCCGGAAAATTATCATCGGCTGCTGCTTAATCGCTATTTTCGGCAGTCTTATTTTCGCTTTCAACCGGAATTATTACGTGCTGGCGTTTCTCGGCACCTTCTTTCTGGGATTGGGTTCGTCCTCCAATCCGCAATCTTTCGCGTTCGCCCGCGAATATGCGGAACACAGCCAACGGGAAGCGGTAATGTTCACCACTATTATGCGTACCCAAATTTCACTGGCGTGGATTATCGGTCCGCCGGTTTCGTTCGCTATCGCGCTGAATTGGGGATTTCACTATATGTATCTGGTGGCGGGACTGGCATTTTTACTGTGCGCGCTGTTAACCGCCACCATGTTGCCCAAAATCAGCCGAAAGCAAATTCTGAAAACCGAATCCGCGCCAATCAGCGCACCGACCAATAACCGTCAATCCGTTATTTATTTGTTCACAGCCTGTTTTCTGATGTGGATGTGCAACAGTATGTATATGATTTCTATGCCGTTATACAGCATTCACGAACTGCATTTGCCGGAAAGTCTGGCGGGAACGCTAATGGGAACGGCCGCCGGTCTGGAAATTCCCGTCATGCTGATCGGCGGTTATCTCACTAAGTTTTTCCGAAAAAAGGTCTTAATTTTGACCGCACTTTTATCCGGTTTCGCCTTTAATTTGCTCTTGCTTTTTCTGCATGAAGCCTGGCAGCTTGTTGCGTTGCAAGTTTTAAACGCCGTTTTTATCGGCATTATCGCTACGCTCGGCATGGTTTATTTTCAGGACCTTATGCCGCGCCAAATGGGCGCCGCCACCACTTTATTCGGAAATGCGGCAAAAGGCAGTTGGATTTTAGGCGGTCCGCTTGCCGGGCTCATTGCGGAACATTGGGGATACAGCTCGGTATTTTATCTGTCGGTGGTGATTGTGCTGATCAGTTTTTACTGTATGTGGAAAGTCAAATCCGTTTAACGGCGATGACAATCTGTCCGCTTATCAATACAAATGAAATAAAAATACACAAAAATTTCACCGCACTTTAGCGCGGATTTTTAGTAAAACTTAAGCTAATCCCTGAACTATTGATTGAAATCAATACTCCGATGAAAATGATTTCTTACTATAATGCCCTACGTTTTTTAGAGCTTTTGCCCTTTTCTCATTTGTCACTAAGGAGAATATTATGAAGTCATTCCGTTTCCTGTTATCCATGAGCATTTTTATCTCACTCCCCCTTTATGCCGCACAGGGGCATCATCATTGGGGGTATTCAGGGCAAGGTAATCCTGAGAATTGGGGAGAGTTAAGCCAGGAGTTTATTACCTGCAAAATCGGTAAAAATCAATCGCCCGTGAACATTTCGAAATCTATTCCCGTTCAACGTCAGGATTTAAAAATCAGTTATCCGGCACTTTCGCTTAAACTGGAAAACAACGGACATACATTACAGGCATCCAATATTGATCAATCGCCGTCTATCCGTATCGATGACAAAACTTTTATGCTGAAACAATTTCATTTCCATACGCCGAGTGAGCACACATTTAAAGAACAACATTTCCCTATGGAAGCCCATTTTGTTCATCAATCTTCGCAAGGTGAGCTTGCCGTCTTGGCGGTAATTTTTAAAGCGGGGAAAGACAATCCGGCATTGGCGCCGATTGTGCGGCAGTCGTTAAAAAGCGGTGAATCCGTTACTCTGCAGCAACCGTCGGACATTCAGGGGTTATTACCGAAAAAATCCACCCATTTGCGTTTAAACGGTTCGCTGACTACGCCGCCTTGTACCGAAGGGGTCACTTGGGTCATTCTTGAAACACCGGTCGAAGCCGGTCCGGCGCAAATTCAAGCGATAGAAGCCATGGTTGGTCATAACAATCGTCCGATACAACCGATCAACTCCCGTTTGATCATTCAAGAAAAATAATTGATTGATAAAAACAAAAGTGCGGTCAAAAAACAACGAATTTTTTGACCGCACTTTTTATATCCTAAGGATTAGTTTAACGCCATGCCTTGAATCGGTTGATTAAACCGTTTGTTGAGCTGTCGTGGCCGGTAACGGTTTCATCTCCGGCTAATTCCGGCAGAATGCGATTCGCCAGTTGTTTGCCCAATTCCACGCCCCATTGGTCGAAACTGAAGATGTTGAAAATCACACCTTGCACGAAAATTTTGTGCTCATACAAGGCAATCAATGCACCCAAGCTGAACGGCGTGATTTCCCGTAACAGGATGGAATTGGTCGGTTTGTCGCCGGTAAAGACTTTAAACGGCACCACCTCTTTAACTTCTTCTAAGGTTTTACCTGCTTTCAAAAACTCTTCTTCCACCGTTTCTTTGGTTTTGCCAAATGCCAGCGCTTCCGTTTGAGCAAAGAAGTTAGACAACAGTTTGTTATGGTGATCCGCCAGCGGATTATGGCTTTTCGCCGGTGCGATGAAATCGCAAGGAATTAACGTCGTTCCCTGATGAATTAATTGATAGAACGCGTGTTGGCCGTTGGTTCCAGGCTCGCCCCAAATAATCGGTCCGGTTTGATAATTGCCGATGACATTGCCGTTACGATCCACGTATTTACCGTTGGATTCCATATTGCCTTGTTGGAAATAGGCGGCAAAACGGTGTAAATATTGGTCGTAAGGCAAAATGGCTTCGGTTTGCGCGCCTTGGAAATTGGTGTTCCATAAACCCACTAATGCAAGTGTGGTCGGAATATTTTGCTCAATCGGCGTATTGCGGAAATGTTTGTCCATTTCATGCGCACCGCTTAGTAAGGCTTCGAAGTTTTCAAAACCCACGGAAAGGATAATGGAAAGACCGATAGCCGACCATAACGAATAACGTCCGCCGACCCAATCCCAGAAACCGAACATATTGTCGGTGTCGATACCGAATTTTGCCACTTCCGTCCCATTGGTCGAAAGCGCCGCAAAATGTTTCGCCACGTGTTTTTCGTCTTTTGCCGCAGCCAGGAACCAATCACGAGCGGATTTCGCATTAGTCATGGTTTCCTGGGTAGTGAAGGTTTTTGACGCCACTAAAAATAAAGTGGTTTCAGGATTAATTTTCTTGAATACTTCCGCAATATGCGTACCGTCAACATTGGAAACGAAATGCATGGTTAAATGATTTTTATACGGACGCAGCGCTTCGGTCACCATGTAAGGGCCTAAGTCAGAACCGCCGATACCGATATTCACCACATCGGTAATGGCTTTGCCGGTGTAGCCTTTCCATTCGCCGGAAATCACTCGTTCGCTGAACGCTTTCATTTTTGCCAGAACTTCATTCACTTCCGGCATCACATCTTTGCCGTCAACCAGCACCGGATTGTTCGAACGGTTACGTAAGGCGGTATGCAATACGGCACGATTTTCCGTTCGGTTGATTTTTTGTCCGCTGAACATGGCTTCTTTGGCTTCGTCCAAAGCGCATTCCTGCGCTAATTGACGTAATAATTTTAAGGTTTCCCGGGTGATCTTATTTTTAGAATAATCCACCAGAATTTCATCATTGAACGTTAATGAATAATCCGCAAAACGATTGGATTCCTGTTGAAAAAGATCCTGAATCGTCGAGCTCGCCAATTCGGCTTTGTGTTTCTCTAATGCGTTCCATGCCGCTGTTTTCGTCGGATTAATATTTTGCATAGTATTTTCCTTTTCGAGTTGGATTAAATTGAAAACCGGATTTGTCACGATAGTAACATCTTATAACTTAAACGGATACGGATTTTACCGATAATCTCACGTGCGTTAATCAACATATTCGGTCAATACGCGCGGCGTCAGTTTTGTCATTAACTCATAGCTTAACATGCCCATGTGTTTCGCCACGGTTTCGATGGGTAATTCTTTGCCCCACAGAATGACTTCGTCGCCTACTTTATCCGTACAATCCATTCCTAAATCCACCGTAATCATGTCCATAGAAACCCGTCCTACAATCGGCACGATGCGTCCGTTAACGTACACCGGCGTACCGTCGGGAATATTGCGCGGATAGCCGTCGCCGTAACCAATGGCAATCACACCGATTTTGGTCTCTTTCTCGCTTACCCAGGTTCCGCCGTATCCGACCGGCTCGCCCGCTTTATGCCGACGGACGGCGATTAACGATGAAGTCAGCGTCATGACCGGAATCAGACCGAATTCGGAACTCGGCGTATCCGTGGGTGAAACGCCGTACATAATAATGCCGGGACGAATCCATTCAAGGTGAGAATCCGGCCAAAATAAAATACCGCCGGAAGCCGCAATACAACGAGCGCCCGCTTTACCTTCCGTTGCCTGTAAAAAACGGTTCAGCTGGATTTGAGTATAATCGGAATCCAACTCGTCGGCACGGCTGAAATGGCTGACAAAACCTAATTGCGAATCCACGTTCGGGCATTTTTTCAGCTCGTCGACATATTCATCCACTTCGTCCAACGCGACGCCCAAACGATGCATGCCCGTATCAATTTTTAACCAAACTTTAACCGGATTCGGTAATTTCGCCTGTTTTAACGCCTCCAACTGTTCTCGGTTGTGCACCACGGTTTGAATATTATTCACGGCGATAATCGGCAAATCTTTCGCTGAGAAAAAGCCTTCCAGCAATAAAATCGGCTTAATAATGCCTTTCGAACGCAAAGTCAAGGCTTCTTCAATGCGCGCCACGCCGAAACCGTCCACTTGCTCCTCCAGGGTTGACGCTACAAATTCTACGCCGTGTCCGTAGGCGTTGGCTTTGACGATGGCGATCATTTTGCTGTCGGGCGCTTTTTGATGGATTAACTTAAGATTATGTTTCAGAGCGACCGAACTGATTTTGGCTGTTGCTGGTTTCATGTTTTCTTCTGTTTTCATATGGATTAAAGTGCGGTCAAAAAACGATGAATTTTTTCACCGCACTTTGGGTTTCGAAAGTATTTTCTAATAATTGTCGTCAAAAGGTAAAGCGCCCGCATAGTTGTCAAAGCGCGAATACCGTCCCTGGAAGGTTAAACGTACCCGCCCAATCGGGCCGTTACGCTGTTTACCGATAATAATTTCCGCCACGTTTTTATTTTCTTCCGTGGTTTCGTGATACACCTCGTCACGGTAAATAAACATAATTAAATCCGCGTCCTGTTCAATGGAACCGGATTCACGCAAATCGGAATTCACCGGGCGTTTATCGGTGCGGTTTTCCAGGGTTCGGTTTAATTGTGACAACGCCACAACGGGCACTTCCAATTCTTTTGCCAGCGCTTTCAACGAGCGGGAAATTTCGGCGATTTCAAGGGTTCGGTTATCAAATCCCGGCGCCCGCATCAATTGCAGATAATCCACCATAATCAGGCTTAATCCTCCTCGCTCGCGATATACCCGACGAGCGCGGGAACGTAATTCCGTCGGCGTTAATCCAGCGGAATCATCGATGTACATATTGGATTTTTCACTGAGCAACGCCACGGTGCTGGAAATTTTTGCCCAATCGCCGTCGTCTTCAATTTGCCCCGTACGGATAGCGGTTTGATCTACGCGGGAAAGTGACGCCAAAGTACGCATCATGATTTGATCCGCCGGCATTTCAAGACTAAAAATCAGCACCGGTTTATCGCTTGCCATTGCCGCGTTTTCACACAGATTCATGGCAAAAGTGGTTTTTCCCATAGACGGACGCGCCGCCACAATAATTAAGTCCGACGGTTGCAATCCCGCGGTTTTCTTGTCTAAATCCACAAATCCGGTGGTCACGCCCGTAATTCCGTTATTGCCGGCGCCCATGGCTTTCAGCGTTTCGATTTTGGTGATCGTGCGCTCCAAAATATTGACCACGTTTTCCGGACCTTCATTTTGCGTGGTGCGTTTTTCCGCAATGGTGAACACATCCCGTTCCGCTTCATCGAGAATTTCCTTGACGTCCTTTCCTTTCGGCGAATAAGCGCGCTGGGCGATGTTGTTACTCACCCCGATTAAATCGCGCAGAATCGCTTTTTCCCGTACGATATCGGAATAAGCGTTAATATTCGCCGCACTTGGCGTATTTTTGGATAATTCCGCCAGATAAGCGAATCCGCCCACATCTTCAATAATGCCTTTGTTTTTAAGCGCTTGATCCAACGTCAATAAATCGATAGGTTGATTTTGACGGGTCAAGTTTTCCATTTCCTGGAAAATAATGCGATGGGCCGCAAGATAAAAATCATCGGCAATTACGCGTTCCACCACATTTTCCCAATGCCGGTTGTTCAGCATAATTGCGCCCAGCACCGCCTGTTCGGCTTCAATGGAATGCGGCGGCATAGCCACTTGCGCGGTTTGTTGATCGCGTTCCTGCGGTAAATATTGTGAAGGTTGACGAGCCATAAATTATCGGATTGGATGAATTGAAAATTACGGGTAATGATACGCTAAATTTAGCGCAAATTTAAGGGCCAAAAAGAAAAAGTGCGGTCAAAAATCTGTAAATTTTTCACCGCACTTTTATTGTGCCGAGTTAACCGTTCACTTTACGTCTTGCCGCGACGGCATCGGAAAGTTGTTGAAGCAACAGTTCCGTATCTTCCCAACCGATGCAGGCGTCAGTAATGCTTTGACCGTAAGTCAGTTCTTTGCCGGGTTGTAAATCCTGGCGGCCTTCGACCAAATGGCTTTCCACCATGACGCCGAAAATTTGGGTTGAGCCGTTGGCAATTTGCTCGCTCACGTCTTTGCACACGTCCATTTGTTTTTTGAATTGTTTACTGCTGTTGGCGTGGCTGAAATCAATCATGACATGAGGAATGCGCCCGGTTTTCTCGATATTTTTACAGACTGCGGCAACGCTTTCCGCGTCATAATTGGTGCCGCGATCACCGCCGCGTAAAATGATGTGACAGTCGTTATTTCCTTTGGTGGAAACAATGGCGGAATGTCCGAATTTGGTTACGGACAGAAAATGGTGAGACGCTTCTGCCGCGCCAATCGCGTCTAACGCAATTTTCACACTGCCGTTCGTGCCGTTTTTGAAACCGACGGCGCAAGACAAGCCGGAAGCCAATTCGCGATGAACCTGAGATTCCGTGGTACGTGCGCCGATTGCGCCCCAGCTCATGAAATCCGCTACATATTGCGGAGTAATCATATCTAAAAACTCGCCGGCGGTCGGTAAACCGAGATCATTAATATCGGACAATAATTTGCGTCCCATGCGCAAACCGTCGTTTAAGGCATAAGTATCGTCCAGATACGGATCGTTAATTAACCCTTTCCAGCCCACCGTGGTGCGCGGTTTTTCAAAGTATACGCGCATGATGATTTCCAACGTGTTTTTGTATTTATCGCGCAACGGTTTTAAACGGTTGGCATATTCCAGCGCCGCCTTGGTGTCATGAATGGAGCAAGGACCAATCACCACAAGCAGGCGGTCGTCCTCGCCATGAATAATTTCATGGGCGTAGCGACGAGCGGTTCTGACGGTTTTAACGGCTTGTTCGCTGGCCGGATATTTTTCCAACAACGCCACCGGCGGCAGTAATTGTTCAATTTTTGCAATGCGGGTGTCATCGTTGGCAATGCGGATTTCGTTTTGTTTTTTAACCATGATAATCAACTCTCTTACGAATCAAATTTATCAGCAATGCAGGATAGATTTGTCTGCGGCATTGCATGATGTGAAAAACCGATTTAAAAAAATGTTCATTTTTTTGACCGCACTTTTACGGGTGCAATCGTTAAACATCATCAATGTATCACTTATTTATGCACTAGTAAACTAGTTCAAAGAGCTCTCCCTAATATCCGCTTAAAATTTGTGCGGGCTGTAATTTCGCCGCCCGACCGGCGGGATATAAACTGGCAATCAGGCTCAGCACCAATGCCGCCACTAAAACCAGCACGACATCCTGCCAATGCAATTCGCTCGGTAAGAAATCGACAAAATAAATACCGTCGGACAACAATTTATGACCGATAAGTTTTTCCAGTCCTTGAATAAGTGCGGTCAGATTTAAGGCAAAAAATATGCCGAGCACGATGCCGATCAAACAACCTTTCATGCCCGCCAGTAAACCGTACCAGATAAAAATGCGTTTAATAAAAGCGCTGTTGGCGCCCAAAGTGCGCATAATGGCGATGTCGCCCGCTTTATCCTTCACCGCCATAATCAATGTGGAAACAATGTTGAAACAGGCCACACCGATCACCAACACCATGGCGATATACATTACCGTGCGAATCAGTTGAATGTCGCGATACATATAACCGAATTTCGACTGCCAGTTTTGCAGATTCAACAGCTGAGGATAATCATTCAGGGAAGAATAATCCATATCCTGCATGCGGAACGGATTTTGCACTTTTATTTCCACGCCCGAAACCTGATTTGCCGTCAACCCTAGAAAGGCCTGCGCCTGGGCTTTAGACATTAACGCATAGCTGTGATCGAGCTGACCGTCCAAACGTAAAATACCGCTGACCTGAATACGTTCGCGGCTGGGTTGCGCCATTTCGTCACCATTGTTCTGCGAAATTAATAAGGTGACCCAGTCTCCTTCCTGCACATCCAATTCCCTGGCAATGGCATAACCCAACACTAATCCGCCGTTTTTCTCAAAATTCGTCCATCCGTTATTCAACACGAATTTGCCCAACGAACTGACTTGGTCCTGCGTTTTTTTATCTACGCCCTTTACCTGAACCACTTTCATTTTGGCGCCGTTTTCAATTAATGCGGTAAAAGAAATAAAAGGCGAAACACCCTGAATCTGCGGCACGGCTTGCAACCGTTTTTCCAGTAAATCCGCGTCTCGAACGCTATGTTCGTCGGCGCCAGTAATTTCCCCATGAGGAACCACCGCTAAAATCCGGTTATTGAGTTCCCGTTCAAAGCCGTTCATCGCACTTAAACCTAAAATCAGCACCATCACGCCCAAGGCAATGCCCAAGGTGGAAAAAAAGGAAATCAGAGAAACCAATCGATTCTTCTGTTTAGCCCGCTGATAGCGCCAGCTGATAAAAAATGGGGTGTTCATCCGTTATGACTCCGCGCGCAATACGCCGTCCTGCATAATCATGCGACGCTGTAATTTTTCCGCCAGCTGCAAATCATGGGTAACCAATAAAAATGCAATGCCTTGTTCGCGATTAAGTTGTTGAATCAGTTCGAAAATACTTTCCGTGGTTTTGCGATCCAAATTCCCCGTCGGTTCGTCCGCTAACACTAACGCAGGGTTATTCACCAACGCCCGGGCTATCGCCACCCGCTGCCGTTCGCCGCCGGAAAGTGCGGACGGTTTATGAGAAATTCTGTGTGATAATCCCACCGACTGCAGCATTTTTTCAGCGCGATCGCGGGCTTCCGTTTTATTTCGGTTCGCGATCAGCATCGGCATTAACACGTTTTCCAATGCGGTAAAATCCGCCATCAAATGATGAAATTGGTACACGAAGCCAAGGTATTGATTGCGCAATTTGGCTAATTGATCCGGCGTCGCTTTTTGTAAGGACTGACCTTTAATGAACACCTCTCCGCCGGTGGGCTGATCAAGCCCGCCCAAAGTGTGTAATAAAGTACTTTTGCCCGACCCCGAACTGCCGACAATCGCTACCAATTCTTTTTCATCCAAAGAAAAAGACACGTCTTTCAGCACTTGGGTTTGAGTCGTGCCTTCGGTGTAATATTTGGTGATATTTTTGCAGTTTAATAATGTATTGTTCATTTTATTTTCTATTTAATCCAATCCTAATTTCGCCGACGGCGGCTGAGTTTTATACATTGGACGGATATTCAAAAACATGTCAATTTTTGACCGCACTTATTCATACCGAAGCGCTTCCGCAGGTTCGACCTTACTTGCGCGATACGCCGGATAAATTGTCGACAATAACGCCAATCCCAAAGAAAATGCGACGATAACCGCCACTTGCGTTATGCTGATTTCCGTCGGTAAAAATACGCCCGTCGGATTGATGAAATTTAAAATCGTATCAAGATTCAAAGTAATAAGTCCGCCTAAAACGGCGCCGATAACGGTTCCGACCGCTCCGACAAGCAAACCCTGTAAGATAAAAATCCAACGCACCTGACGTTTAGTTAAACCCTGAGTCTGTAAAATGGCGATTTCGCCCTGTTTATCTATCACCATCAGGCTGAGCGATGTAATGATATTTGACACCGCAACCATGATAATCAGGCTAATCAATAAACCCATCATATTTTTTTCCATACGTACCGCCTGGAAAAATTCGCCTTTTTGTGTGCGCCAATCGACGATTTTCCATTGATTTTCAGGGAAAATTCGGGGCAATTCGGTAATTTGGAACGGATCTTTTAAGAACAAACGCATGCCCTGCACTTCTTCCGGCTTAATCCGCATTAAACGCCCGATGTCCGCAATATTAGCGAAACTTTCGAAGC
The DNA here is from genome assembly GCF_029577735.1 of Exercitatus varius. Taxonomy (NCBI): domain Bacteria; kingdom Pseudomonadati; phylum Pseudomonadota; class Gammaproteobacteria; order Pasteurellales; family Pasteurellaceae; genus Exercitatus; species Exercitatus varius. Next base: position 424,552 of record NZ_JARQTO010000001.1, read on the forward strand.
CCGACACTTCGTTTTCCGCAAAATAAATCTCGCTTACCCTAAATAAACGCTGCGCCGGCACGCGTCCGAAAGGCGTATATTGGCTATTCTCGGTTAGCATCAACCGCACTCTATCGCCGATTCCGACGTTTAATTTTTTCGCCAGTTGCGAACCGATAATCAGCTTAAATTCGCCTTCGGGCAGCAGGCTGTCGAATTGCGTTTTGTTCAGGTATGACAACAGTTTATCGTCGGTCGGACTTTGCACGCCGATGACTTGTCCGGCGCTGACGCCGTTTACCGTTTGATAAATAACATTAGTGGTGTTAATCAAGGTAACGTTTTGCAGAATATTTTTATTTTCTGACAAATATGCCCGAAACGTTTCATTCCGGTTTTCATTGCGCGGAATGCGCGCTTCGTCCTTCGGCATCACAATCGCATGGGGAATGTCGGACAGCACTTGTTTTTTCTGGTACTGTTCCAAACCGTTCATCACCGAAAGTACGATAATCAACGCCATCACGCCCAGCACAATGCCGGCGCTGGCTAAATTCGTGACCAAGCGGCCAAAACGATCCGCACTTTTCGCCCGCCAATAACGTAAAGCGATAAAAAGAGAAATGCCTAAATTCATTATTTCCCTGTTCTAAAAAACTCTTCTAAATTTTCCCGCACTTTGTTAACTAAGGTCGTCACGGCGCTGTCGGACGCCCAGGCAACATGCGGCGTGACGATTAAATTCGGTAAGGTTTTCGCGGCAACTATCAACGGATTATCCTTTTCCGGCGGTTCTTTCGCCAGCACATCCAACGCTGCACCGGCTAGTTTTCCCGTTTGCAGCGCATTCAATAAAGCCTGTTCATCCACTAAAGGACCTCGGCCCGTGTTAATCAAAAACGCACTCGGCTTGAAATGTGACAGGGTTTCCCGGTTAATCAGATTTTCAGTTTCCGAAGTTAACGGACAATGCAACGTGACAATATCCGATTGCGCCAACACATCGAAAAACGGCGTGTAACCTTCACGGCAAACGGCGGCGTTTTTATGTTCCGCATAAAGCACGCGCATGCCTAAGGCTTCAGCTAATCTTCCGACTTCGGAACCTAAATTGCCTTTGCCGACCACGCCCAACGTGGCGCCGCGTATATCTTGCATCGGATAATCGAAATAACAAAATTGTTTGCTGTCCGCCCATTTGCCTTCCAGCTGATCGCGATACCACAAATGCAGACTATGTTTTAAAGAAAAAATCAAACCCAGCACATGTTCCGGCACGGTAACGGAGGAATAACCGGCGACATTTTTTACCACGATACCCAATTCTTTGGCCGCCGCCAAATCAATATTGTTCGTTCCCGTCGCCGTTAAGGCAATCAGCTTTAATTGAGGCAATCGTTGTAGTAATTCGCGTTTAAACACCACTTTGCTGGTAATGATAATATCCGCGTCTTTGGCGCGTTCGAACGTCTGTTCCGCCACAGTCGTTTCATATTCCACCCATTCGTGGGGAAAATCCGGCCGCGGAATGGGCAGGTGCTTAGGCAACGCCGTGCTGTCAAGAAACACGATTTTCATGCTTTTCTCCTTGGCTTCAAAAGATTGTAGCCGGAATTCGATAAAGGCAAAGTGCGGTCAAAAAAACAGCGAAAATTTTGACCGCACTTTGAAGTTATTTAGAGGTATCTAATTCCGGAAAAGATTTCACTAAGTCGTCAATGGCTTTCATTTGACTGACGAAGCCTTCCAGCGCCGACAACGGCAAGGCTGACGGACCGTCGCATTTCGCGTTGTTCGGATCCGGATGCGCTTCCAAAAATAAGCCGGCAATACCCACCGCCATACCTGCCCGCGCCAACTCCGTCACCTGTTCGCGACGACCGCCGGACGCAGCGCCGAACGGATCACGGCATTGCAACGAATGAGTTACGTCAAAAATCACCGGGCAGCCTTTTGACACTTTTTTCATTACGCCGAAACCCAACATATCCACGACCAGATTGTCATAACCGAAATTAGCGCCGCGATCGCACAAAATCACTTTATCGTTACCGCATTCTTCGATTTTTTCCACGATATTGCCCATTTGTCCCGGGCTTAAAAATTGCGGTTTTTTCACGTTAATCACGGCGCCGGTTCGTGCCATGGCTTCCACTAAATCCGTTTGACGGGCCAGAAATGCCGGCAGCTGAATCACATCCACGACTTCGGCAACCGGCTGACATTGATAAATTTCATGTACGTCGGTAATAATTTTCACACCGAAGGTTTCTTTCAAATCCCGGAAGATTTTCAACCCTTCGTCCATGCCGGGGCCGCGGTAAGAATGAATGGACGAACGGTTTGCTTTGTCAAAAGAAGCTTTAAATACGTAAGGCACTCCGAGTTTATTGGTCACTTCTACGTATTTTTCGCACACCTGCATTGCCATATCGCGACTTTCCAATACGTTCATGCCGCCGAACAGCACGAACGGTTTGTCGTTTGCCACATTGATATTGCCGATTTTTACAATTTTATTGGTCATAATTTTTCCTTGGGTAAAAGTGAGCTTATCACCTTGATTAATTCAACAACTCGCCGCTGATTTCTTTTTTCATTTCCGGCAACTGAGCCATTAACATATAGGCCGTCGGGTCATCCGGGCAGTGCTCCACAAAAAACTGTAAATCTTCCACTGCCGCATGATAGGCGCCCATCTGTGCCAGCACCAATCCGCGATCCCGACGTTCGTACGGATCCTCCGATTTGTTGACTATTTTTTTCCAACGTAACCGGCTTTCAATATATTTCAGCGCCGCAGAATTCAGTTCTTCACGAATTAAGGTGCTCTTCGCCAACTGGGCAAAACGTTCCGTTAATTCTTTCGGATCGGCAATCGCCAAATCCTCCGCCGTTAATGTCGCGCCAAAACCGAAAGCCCCTTGATACAGCTTTTGTAAATCGTCCCGACTGACATAGTTGCCGTTCCACGGATCAATAAATGCCGTTTCCCCCTCTACATCCGCCCGCAAAATCAGCTGAGTCGGAAACAATACGGGATAGATCGGTAAATCCAGTTTTTCCGCCAAATACAGCAAAATGCAACCAAGACTGACGGGCATGCCTTGTTTGGTGCGCAAAACATAGCTTAGGTATAAATTTTCCGCCCGGAAATAGGTTTCGCGATCGCAATAAAATCCCCAATCGCCGTACATTAATTGCAGCAATTTATGAATTTTCTCTTTTACGTTATCCTCGGCGGGAATCGCTTTACGCGCTTTGCGAACCAATCCGCCCATTATGCTCCGAACGGTACGCAAATCGTCACCTTCATCTTCCGTCGTGGTTAAATAAAAGCTTTCCATTTCGCGGTAAAGTACGGTTTTATCGTATTTCATCAATCTTCTTTTATCTTAATTTTGCTAAAGTCACCCGTTCATTGTCGCCATAATCTTTCATCGTTGCAACCTTTTCCCATAAATTCTCAGCAAAAATCGCCCGCACTTTTTCACCTTGTTGCCAACCGTGTTCAAGCAATAGCCAACCTTGCGGATTTAAATAATGCGGCGCCCGTTCGATAATATGGCGCAAATCCGCGTACCCCTGATCTTCGGCAATCAAGGCGGACAAAGGTTCAAAGCGCACATCGCCTTGTGTTAAATGTTCGTCTGCCGGATCAATATAAGGCGGATTGCTGACAATCAGATCGAATTTCCCGTTTACATTGTCAAACCACGAACTTTGGTAAAATTCCACATCGTTCAACTGATTACGCACCGCGTTCCGCTGCGCCAACGCCACTGCCTCCGGCATCAAATCTACGCCGAAAATCCGATATTTTTGACCGCGCTTTTTCAGCTCTTTTGCCAGCGAAAGCGCAATCGCGCCCGTGCCCGTGCCTAAATCCAAAATCGCCACTCCATCTTTAGACGGCATGCGCGCCAACGCCTGTTCCACCAATATTTCCGTATCCGGGCGAGGAATCAGCGTATGCGGCGACACTTCTAAATTCAGCGTCCAGAATTCCGTTTCGCCCAAAATATAGGCAATGGGTTCGCCTGCCGCCCGACGGGTTAAAAGTGCGGTCAAATTTTGCAACGTTTTTTCATCCAGTTGCGTATCGGAAAACGCCATAATTTGCGACTTCGATTTTTTCACCGCCGCTTGCAACAGCCAGTTCGCATCGAGTCCGGCATTAAGATGAGGATCGTTTTTCAGATTTTGTGATAAAAATTGGCTTGCATAAGCAAGCCAGTCTGCATAATTCATGGGATTAATCGATTTTAACGACGACGGTTGAAAACATGAGATCCACAAAAGAGCGGCGTTCTTTATTGATAAAGGCGCAAATCGCGCTAAAAATAGTCAGGGAAAGCACGCCTAACACGCATTCAACGCCTTCGCGAAAGATATAGCGATCCAACGGTAACGGCTGATAAGTTGTGTAGTCAATCACTTTAATGCCCAAAAACCGCTTGCCGATTGTTTGTTGATAGGTTTTCATGTACCAAATCTGCAAGGCAAGATAACCGACAACAGCCGCCGCCAATAAAATACCGGTCGGATCGATAGAACCGACGCCAGTAAATACCGCCAGAATGACACTGTTTATCAATGACGCTATCCAGCGTTTAAAACGGCTGGCTAACGGAATATTGCCGTTTATCGTGGTAAACGTCGCGGTAAAAGTTGCGTCTTTTTGGGAATTATCGGGTTTGTCCAATTCAAACGACATAAAAAATTCTCGACATTAAGGTTTCAACGAAGCGAATCCATAAATCCGCCCGCGATGAAACCGGATTAATTACTTTCCGACAACGCCGCCAACTGATCCGCCTGATATTCGGTGATAATCGGTTGAATCAGTTCATCGATTTTGCCGTTCATCACTTCATCCAAACGATAAACCGTGAGGTTAATACGATGATCGGTCACACGACCTTGCGGGTAGTTGTAAGTACGGATTTTGTCCGAACGGTCGCCGGAACCCAGCAAGTTACGGCGGGTGTCCGCCTGTTCCTGAGCTTGTTTTTCCTGTTCCGCCTGAGCAATGCGCGAAGCCAGTACGGACATGGCTTTCGCTTTATTTTTGTGTTGCGAACGTTCGTCCTGACATTCCACTACAATGCCGGTGGGAATATGGGTGATTCGCACGGCGGAATCCGTGGTGTTAACATGCTGACCGCCGGCACCGGACGAACGATAAGTGTCAATCCGTAAATCCGCCGGATTGATTTCCGGCAGTTCGGTTTCCGGCAATTCCGGCATTACCGCCACCGTACAGGCGGAAGTGTGAATTCGTCCCTGGCTTTCGGTTTTCGGTACGCGTTGTACGCGATGACCGCCGGATTCGAATTTTAACTGTCCGTACACGCCTTCGCCAATCACTTTAACAATAATTTCTTTATAACCGCCCTGTTCGCTTTCATTTGCGCTCAGGGTTTCAATGCGCCAGCGTTTGCTTTCCGCATAACGGCTGTACATACGGAATAAATCTCCGGCAAAAATCCCCGCTTCGTCCCCGCCGGTACCGGCGCGGATTTCTAAATAAGCGTTATAGTCGTCATGCGGATCTTTCGGTAATAATAAAATTTGCAACTGCTGTTCAAGCCGTTCGATTTCCGCTTTGTTTTGTTCGATTTCTTCCTGCGCCATATCTTTCATATCAGGATCCTCAAGCAGAAGCTGCGCGTCTTCAATATCCTGATTCAGTTTTTTCCAACGGGTAAACGTGCCGACCACTTCTTCAAGTTGGGCATATTCTTTGGAATAAGCGCGAAATTTATCCTGATCGTTAATGATTGACGCCTCTCCCAATAACGCCTGAAGTTCTTCATGGCGTTCCGCAAGGCTGTCCAATTTGCTGATAATACTGTCTTTCATTGTTATTTTTCGTTTCCGTGGGCAATAAAAAATCGCTGCATTCTAGCATAAAAATCGCGATAAATGCATTGCTTTTCCTTGCGAAGTCCTTTAGATTATCGCCAAATTTTCTACACAGGATGTTACTATGAGAATTATCGTTATGCGCCACGGTGAAGCGGAAATGCTGGCACCTTCCGATAAAGACCGACATTTGACTCAGTTTGGTAAAACCAGTTCCTTTCAGCAAAGTCAATGGTTAAAAACTTGGCTAAATTCTACCGCACTTGATAAAGTCATTGTCAGCCCTTATGCACGCGCGCTGGAAACGTTTGAGCAAATTAATGCCGCCTTCGGACAAAGTTTAACGAGCCGCGCCGAAACCTGGGACGCCATCACGCCTTACGGCAACACGGATTTGGTGCGTAATTATCTGGAAACGCTGGCGGAAGATCAGGAAGACGCCAGCATTTTACTGGTTTCCCACTTACCGCTGGTGGGCGAAATTGTCACGGAATTTTGCGGTCGAAACACCGTCAGTTTTCATCCCGCCACCATCGCTTGCATTGATTGGGACGGCGAAACGGGCAAAGTGATTGAAATTAAATATCCTTAATTCGGAATGAATTAATGAAACAAAAGGACGGAATTGACCGTCCTTTTCTGTTTTTATCTTTGAACTTGTTAGTTATGTTCTTGCTGCCGTTTTAATTCTGCTGCGGAATCGGCTTCCGCCAACACGGTAGCCAAATTGTCACCGCCGGACGCCGAAACGGCAGCCGCAAAGGCACCTTCAACCAGAGGCGCATAGCTGATAACAACGTGCCGCGCCATTTCCGGGTCCAATAAATCTATCGCGGTTTCGGCGCTGAGAATCGCGCTGCCGAGATCCACCAGCACCACGACGCCGTCGGGCGAATAAACATACTCAATCGCCGACATAATGCGGACGGCATCCGTGCCGATAGGATTTTCCGCATCATCAATGCCCGCGGCGACCGCAATTTTACAATCGCCCTGCGTCATTTGATGCAAAATTTCCGCCAATCCCTCGCCTAACTTCACACTATGAGAAACCAAGACCAAACTGACCATATTATTCTCCTTTCACGGCATCCGCTAAGGCTTTGATGATGAGCATGCTGGACGTCGCGCCCGGATCCGCATGCCCCGCACTGCGTTCGCCCAAATAACTCGCGCGCCCTTTTTTCGCCACTAACGGAATGGTTGCGGTAACGGATTCTTCCGCTTTTTTGACCGCACTTTCAAGCAATGGCACTTCGGGTTGGTTTTTATTCGCCTCTAATTCGGCGATAACCGGCAACCAAACGTCGCACATGGTTTTGTCGCCTAATTCCGCCCGACCGCGGCTGATAATGCCTTCCACGCCGCTTTTTAATAAGGCGATGAGTTCTTCCGCAGAAACTTCCTCTTTTCCGACCGCACTTTGCGACCCTTTGATGAAAAAAGTGCCGTATAACGGACCGCTGGCGCCGCCCACTTGGGAGAGCAACGTCATGCCCACGGTTTTCAGCACGGTGCCAATATCTTTATCCGCCACCGTGGCGACTTTTTCAGCGGCTTTACTGAAACCGCGCTGCATATTTAAGCCGTGATCGCCGTCACCGATTTCGGTATCAAGCTGCGTCAGATAATCCCGCTGTTCGTTCATCGCCTGCCGACAATTTTCCAGCCATCGTAAAATTTGCGCTTTGCCGATCATGTTTATTCTCCCCAACGCAATGCCGGCGTATTGACCGGTGCGTCCCACAACGCCAAAGTTTCATCATCCGCTTTCAATAAGGTGATCGACACGCCCTGCATATCCAATGATGTGCAATAAGAACCGATTAAATTGCGTTCGATTTTCAACCCGAACGCCGTCGCAATTTGTTCCAACTTATTATAAACGCCGTAAAGTTCGGACAGCGGCACCGCCCCCAGATTGTTCACCAAAGCGATAACCCGATCGCCTTTTTGCAAAGCTTGTTTGCTGTCTTGCACTTCATTCCATTGCTGATTTTCCGCATCCCAACGACGCACGGTGCGTTGGTAATCGCCGTGGGCGATTAAAGTATCAAACATTTGTTGCACGGTGTTATCCAGATTGTCAAAAGTTCGGCGTTCAATTCCCGGTTCGCCGTGAATTCCCACCCCGAATTCCATTTCGTATTCAGCCAGCGTAAAGGACGGTTTGCCCGCTGCCGGCACGGTGCACGCAGCTAACGCAATCCCGATGGAATGTCCGTTGTTATTTAATTTATAGCCTAACTCGGCAAGTTGTTGCAGGTTATAACCCTTATCCGCCGCCGCACCCAGCAATTTCTCCAGAATAACGGTATTGGCTACGCCGCGGCGCCCTGCGGTATAAAGACTGTCTTTCACCGCCACATCATCGTCCACCAGCACCGTTGCCACTTTTACGCCATTGTCCGCTAACAATTCCGTCGCCGTTTCAAAATTCAACACGTCGCCGGTATAATTCTTAATCAGCAACAACACGCCTTCACCGCTATCTACGTTTAACCCGCATTCAAACATTTGATCCGGCGTCGGTGAGGTAAAAATCGCACCGGGACAAGCGCCGTCAAGCATTCCTTTTCCCACAAATCCTGCGTGCATCGGCTCGTGTCCGCTGCCGCCTCCGGAAATCAATGCCACTTTGCCGCTAACCGGCGCATCGGCGCGACGGACATAAACCGGCTCCGTATTCACCAACAAATTCGGATGGGATTTGGCTAATCCCTGTAATTGTTCATCCAGAACCGTTTCCACGGAATTAATGAGTTTTTTCATAGCGCAATCCTTATTATTGAATGGTAATTTACATTATGGGTTAATTTAACGGAAACGGCTCAAAATTTTTGTTAGATAGATCACAAATTCAAAAAAATTTGAGTGAAAACGAAAATTTCCGTTTCGATAAAATTAAGGTAAACTACACACAATTTTTACCGATTGAGAAAATGATGTCCGCAATTCATATCGAGCCTGTGAACGAATCCGAAATGGAAAGCCTATATTCCATTGAACGTGCCGCTCATTTAGTGCCCTGGTCGTTAGGCACGTTAAAAAACAATACGGGAAGCCGTTATCACAATCTGAAAATTCTCTCGGATGATCGGATTGCGGGCTTTGCCATTTGCCAAACCGTGCTGGATGAAGCCACTTTGTTCAATATCGCCGTTCATCCGGATTTTCAAGGGCAAAAATTAGGTTACGCCTTGCTTAAGGCGTTAATGGAGCAATTACGGGAAAAAGGCGTTTTAACCCTGTGGTTAGAAGTGCGGGAAAGCAATCGCCGTGCGATAAATTTGTATGAAAAACTGAATTTTAATGAAGTGGACGTACGCAGAAATTATTATCCGACCCCCGACGGCAAACGGGAAAATGCGATCATTATGGCGGCGTATTTGTAGCCGTTATTTGTCATGAAGCAAAAAAATGCGGTCAAATTTGACCGCACTTTTGTCTGTTTTAAACCAATTAAAATGTTGACGTATCCTGGAACAAACCGACTTTCAAATCCGTCGCCGTATAAATCACTCGGCCGTCCACTTCCACTTCACCGTCCGCCACACCCATGATTAACTTACGATTGATCACGCGTTTTAAATGAATGCGGTAAGTCACTTTTTTCGCAGTCGGCAACACCTGACCGGTGAATTTCACTTCGCCTACGCCTAAAGCGCGGCCTTTGCCTTCGCCGCCAATCCAGCCCAAATAGAAGCCCACCAACTGCCACATGGCATCCAGCCCCAAGCAGCCAGGCATCACCGGATCGCCAATGAAATGACAATCAAAAAAGAATAAATCCGGTTTAATGTCTAATTCCGCTTCCACGTAACCTTTGCCGTAATTTCCGCCGGTTTCGTTCATTTCAACCACGCGATCCATCATCAGCATTGTTGGCGCCGGCAACTGCGGACCTTTCGGCCCGAATAATTCACCGCGACCTGAGGCTAATAAATCTTCGTAAGTGTACGAGCTTTTGTGATTCGGTGTACAGGTGTTTGTCATTTCAATTTTCCCTAATAACAGATAAATAAAGGATACGCCTTGCATATCGTAACGGCGGCATTCTAACAGAGTCCCTCAAAAATAAAAATAGCTAACACGTGTACGCTGAATTGGTCTAACCAGTTACTTTTTACCCAATAATGCGCGCCACAAGCTAAAACGCGGAGAATCCGCATGTAATTCAATACGTTGGTGAATTAAACGCGCTAACGGCTGGTTATCTTCCGTATAAATTTTATCCGGTTCTTCCACCAAATCCCGCGCAAATAAAATTTTACCGGTCTGATAAACGTCTTCCACCGCCCAAATAAAAAACTGCTGATTTCTGACCGCACTTTGTACGGATTCGCTTAAACTCAGCTGATTAATTGTCGCCGCCGGGATAATGACGCCTTGTTTCCCCGTTAAGCCGCGGCGTTCGCAAATAGTAAAAAAGCCTTCAATTTTATCGTTTACGCCACCTACCGCATGAACCAGACCGAATTGATCAATAGTGCCGGTGATGGCGATCGATTGCGGAATAGCCACATCGGACAACGCGCTGGTTAACACGCAAAATGCCGCCAGAGATGCACTGTCGCCGTTAATTTCGCCGTAAGATTGTTCAAACACCAGCGAAGCGGAAAAAGGCAATTGCGACGGCAACTGTAATATGCCGGCAAGACAACTTTCCGCAATCAGCATGCCTTTGCCGTGAAGATTGCCCGCCAATTCGCTTTTGCGTTCCACATCAATGATTTCACCGTCACCGAATTTGACTAAACAGCTTATGCGCGAAGGCTCGCCGAAGGATAACGGCGCACCGGCATAATCCACCACGGACAAACCGTTAACCTGCCCGACTTCCTCGCCTTCCGTGGGAATGTAAACCTGCTCGTGCAAAATATCCGCATAGGCTTGTTCGCGCAAAAATCCCTGCTGATATTGAGTTTGCTGAAAAACTCGTTCAAAATCTCCCGCACTTATGCCCTTGTCGCCGGTATTTTTATGCGACAACCCGGCTTTCGTCAGCCAATTTTTCAGCATGGTCGGCGAAATATTGATCAGCTGACGATCTTCGCTTTCCCGCACCAATAACTGATAAAGCTTAATGAGCCCCGCCATATCGGGAACCGGCAAATGCTGCGAAACGGCAAAATCCCGCACATATTTCGCCCATTGACAATGCGCCGTTTCGTCTTCCATGGCGAAATAACTTTCGATTTCCGCATAATCCGCGAATCGGAACAAATCCGGTTCCAGCTCCGAAAACACGGCTAAATCCTCGCGCTGGCCCAACAAAATGACTTTCAGCGACAACGGATAACTTGGAATCGCACAAGGCAGCGGTTTAAACGGATGAGCGGAATACCAATCAAACATTTGCGTCTGCAGAATTTGTTTCAGGCGTTGCCACAATTCAAATTTATCTAACAAGGCAGCCAGATTGAGAATCAACACACCGCCGTTCAGCTCGTGCACCAATCCCGCATTTAACTGAATATCCTTAGACATAGGATGAACCCGAATGGAGCCCAATAAGCGGTTTTGATCAAAATATAAAGCGGAACCGACGGATTTTTTCGCCGCAAAATTATCCTGCGTCGATTGCGCCAGTTCGGCATGCACGCGGGCAAAAGAAAAGCTATCCGCCTGTTCTATGACATAATTTACACCGTGAATTTTCTCATCATCGTCAGAAAACGAATGAGCTCCAATAAACCGTTCCAATAACGGCATGTATTTCGCCTGATCATCCGCTTTCAGCACCAGTAAAGTGCGGTCGGAATTTTGCAAGAATTGCAAAAGCGCCGAACTGACGCGGGGCTGCAAATCAAAAAATGTGACGTTGTCTTGAGGCAGTTTATCAATGCATAAAGACGGCGTTAAATCTTGCCAGTTCAGGGCTTGTTCAAATCGGTTCACGTGAGTTCTCTTGTGCTGAATTTTATTGATTGCGCATTATCGCACACATTCCGCCCGCCGTCTAAAAATGACTGGCATATTTTCCCGAAAACCGGTATATTTATCGCAGTTACCACGTCACGAAAGGGACGAAAAATGAAATATCAAAAACTAAAAAACCAGGAAGCGCAATGGAAATGGCGCTATCTCATCAAAAAAAGCCGGGACGGCGAAGCGATTACCCGTTATGAAGAACGCAGCCTAGCGGACGCCAAAGTAAAGGAATTGCTGGATGCACAAAATTATCCCGAACAAATTGAAAGCTGGATTGCCGAAAATATGGCGGAAAATCTGGTGATTAAGCTGGATCAGGCAATTCGCGCCCGCCGTAAACGTTTCTTCAACGCGGAAAAACAGTCCACAAAGAAAAAATCCATCGATTTGGAATATGGCGTTTGGTCGCGCTTGTCTAAATATTCCCGCAAAATGAATATGACGTTGTCGGAAACCATTTCTTATATGATTGACGAGCGTGAAAGCAAAGCGCTCTACGAATCTCAAATGTCAGCCATGAAAGCCGGGCTAAAAGATTTGTTGAAAAAATAAATCCTCAGTTTTACGCTGAGGATTTTTTAGCATTCGGTTAATATAAATACGAACTAATCGCGCGGCAACCATTTGTTGATGATAGCGTCCAATTCGCCGGATTGACGTTCCAAATGGAAGAATTGATCCACATATTCTTTAAAACGAAAATCTCCGTTCGGGACAATCCAACCGTTTTGCGCCGGTTTTAACGGTTTGTCCGGATTGACTCCGCACAACACGCCTTTATGCTCGTGAGATTTCACAATGGCTTCCGCCGCTTCCGTCACGAAAACATCGGCTTTTTTATCGATAATTTGCTGGAAAATCGTTAGATTTTCAGGATTCATAGTTAAATTCGCTTTGGTCAGCACCGTGCGCGCATAATTTTCGTTACTGCCGCCAGGATTTGCTACGATTCTGACTTCCGGACGATTAATTTGTTCCACCGTTTGATATTTATCCACGTCTTCACAACGAACCAGCGGAGTTTTACCGTTGGTAAAATACGGCTCGGAAAATAACGCTTTTTGCTGGCGCGCCAGGGTAATGGAAATCCCGCCGACACCGATGTCGCATTTGCCTGCGGTGAAATCATCCATTAACGTTTTCCAGGTGGTTTTTACAATGGTAACCTTGGCATCCAGACTTGCCGCCAGTTTGTCGATGAGATCGTTATCAATCCCTTCAAATTTGCCGTTATTATCAAAACTGAAGGGTTTGTAATCCCCCGGCGAACACACTTTAATTTCTTTGGTCTTAAGAATTTTGCTCAATGTATCCGGCGAGGAACTCTCCGCTTGAGCGGAAGTCGCCAAAAGTGCGGTCAAAAAAACAGCTAAAATGGATTTTTTCATAATGGTATCCTTATCGGTCGTGTTGAATATTGTTTGATAAAAATAAAAAAGGAGTTCAGGCATAATACCCGAACTCCGAATTAAATTACAAGCCTGTTGCCGCCTTGATGCGATCGGCGAACATTCCGACGCTTAACGCATAATAACTGGAGCGGTTCCAGTCTAAAATCGTACGGAAATTATTTGTGACTAAAAATGCCCTGCCCACTTCCTTATCCGGACGCACCAACCACAAATCCGTTGAGGCTAACGCGTCGGTTCGCGCCGCGTTAAATCCGTTGATATTCACGCCCATGCTCTGCCATTGACTTAATGAACGGGCTTTGCCTTTTTCCGTGCCGGCAAGAGATAAATCCAGCGGCTGACTTAATGTGGCCTCAACGCCCCAAGGCAAATTGCTGTCCCAGCCGACGCTGTGAAGATAATTGGCAATGGAAGCAAACACATCGTATTCGTTACTCCAAATATCTTTCATGCCGTCACCGTCGCCGTCTGCGGCATAATTCAGATACGAACTCGGCATAAATTGGGTTTGTCCCATGGCTCCCGCCCAAGACCCCTGCATTTGTGCGCGGTTCAGATGACCGGCTTCCAGCATTTTCATGGCGTTAATAAATTCTTTGCCGAACAGATTTTCACGACGTCCGTCAAAAGCTAAAGTAGCCAACACGGAAAGCACGTCATAATCGCCCTGATAATAACCGAAGCTGCTTTCCATGCCCCACAACGCTAACAAATATTCCTGCGGCACGCCGTATTGACGGCTGGCGTTTTGCAACTGGGTGCGAACATCCCAGTAATTTTCTTCCGCTTTATCCACTTTGGCCTGGGTTAAATGTTTTGCAATATAATTGGTGACGCCGTTGGGATTCGGCGGCAAAGGCGGTTGGTTTTTACGGCGTTCCGCCAGTCCCGCCTGCTTTTGATCCAAACGTACGGCGGCATCAATATAGCGAATATTGTTCTGCTGGCTTAGGACGGCTTTGGACACACCCTGCCCCGCCGCTTTTCGTTTTAAGAAAACCACGTAATCATTGAAGTTATCGAGAGTACGCGGCGCGTTATAGGTTGCGTCCGCGCCTAACGGCGATAAATCCGCCTGAACCATGCCGGCGTTACCGTTTGCAGAATGAACGGTTTTAGGATTCGAAGAACCGGAAGAACAGCCGGCAATAACCACACCGGTTAAAAGTGCGGTCAATTTTAACAACGTTTTCATTTTTACTTTCTCATTAATTTATATAGCATTTTAACAACGGAAACCGGCATTAAACGCGGTAAGGTTCGGGCAAGGAACGTCATAAAACCGCTGACGGCACCTTGGATTTTTAGCCGTTGCTTCAACCGATACAACTTCCATTCGCTTTTCGCGTAAACCCAGCCGCGGCGGCGGCTGAACATCGCGTTGCCCGCCGTGCGAGCCAATAACAATACGTCAGGCAGATTTCCGACTTTATGACCCGTGGCAATAATGCGGTTCCACAAATTGTAATCTTCCAGGAACATATGATGCTGATAGCCGCCCACTTCCTGCAATAACGATTTTTTATAGGCTACCGTCATATGGTTAAAAGGCGAACGCATTTGGTTGAATTTCACAATATCCCGATATTCCGTCGGCACGCGACGTTCGGCGATAATGACGTTAGGATCTTCATCAAACTCGGCAATTTGCGTGCTGAACATGACGACGTCAGGATGTTGTTCGATATATTCCACTTGTTTGGCGAAACGTTCCGGTTTGCAAATGTCATCCGTGTCCATGCGGAACAGCCACTCGTTGCGGGCCGCCTTAATCCCTTCGTTTAAGGCTTTTCCCAGGCCGACATTATGCGCCAGCGGCACGGTTTTTAACGGCAATTTAGTCTGAAACTCGTCCAATACGTTTTCCAGTTCGGCGGTAATCGGCCCGTCCAAGACTAAAATAATTTCATCCGCCGGCACGGTTTGATCCGCTAAACTTTGCAGACTGGCGCGTAAATATTCGGGTTTTTCCTTAAAATATAAGGACATCAAAACAGAAAATTTCATATTCATACAAATCTTTTTAAATTAATCGCCAGCTTAGGCGAAATAAATGTCACGACGGCAATCACCAAATGTTTTAAACTGCGACTTAATTTGAACATGTCAAAATAATAACCCGCCGCCTTGCGGGATAAATTCATCGCATTCGGATACGCCAGCATATACAGCGAATTCAGCTTGAAATTGTGCGCTTGCTGCGGCGTTTTCACATATCGGCGGCGAATCGCTTCAATGGCTTTTTCCGTGTTTTCAGTATTGGTGGAAACGCTGGAACGTTTGGTATGAAAGGCGCATAAACTCAGCGGTTCGTCCACATACAACGCGTTCAAATCGCTATCGGACACCAATTTCAGCACAAAATCATAATCTTCCAGCGATTTCAAATCCGTCGATAAACCGCCTAACCGAAAAAAGAAGTCTTTTTTGATAGCCATCATCGGCATTCCGCCGATTTTGTTCGCAAGCAGCATATTTTCCAGGCTCAGCGAATCCGGCTGAAACGGCTTGGTGACATAGCTGAAACCTTCGTTCACCATCTCACATTTTGCCGGATGATAAACGAAGTTTGCCGTAGGATTTTCCGTAATGCGCTCGGCTAAAATTTCGCATTTCCGGTCGTCGAAACGATCGTCGTCATCTAAAAATAACAGCCAATCGTGCTGCGCATTTTCCGCACCGATATTACGGCTTTTCGCCGGCCCGCCATTCTGCGCATTACGAATCAGCTTCACCGGAAAAGCAAAAGTGCGGTCAATTTTTATCACGTTTTTTGAACAGTCATCCACTACAATCACTTCAAAATTTTTTACCGTCTGATTTTCCAGACTCGCCAATAAGGCATTCACTTGTGCGTTTCGGTTATAAGACGGAACAATGATACTAAACATCAGCTTCTCTCTAAAATTTTTCCTTTATTGCCGAATAAAGAAACAAACATTAAAAACGTTAACATAATTCCCGGATAGGCATAAGTATCCGCTTTAATATTCAACACGCTTAATAAAAACAAGGTGGATAAAATAAATTTCCAGCTGCCGTTAAACCAGTTATCGGCAATTCGTTTCACAAAATAAGCGGTAAATAAAAAACAGGCCAAAATGTAACCTACGCCGCCATACAATGCCTGACGGATAAAGCCCGAATCGGAGCCGCCGTAATAACTGCGCGCCGTACGCCCCACCACATAATATTGACCGTCTCCCATGATTAATTGCTTCACAGTGGGCATAAATAAATGTTTATCCATTAACGTATCCGTGGACGAACTGATGCTGGTTCCGCCGTGAATCAGATTAATCAGCGGCTCCAAAGCATGCGCCACATAAGGATGCGTAGGATACCGATAAGCAAAAAACAAAACCAGCAGAGCAAACGCGGCGATAGCGGGGATATAACGCAATCTGAAATACACCGCCAGACTGACCACCGAGAAAATAAAAAAAGTTCTGCCTGAAATCAGCCCGATAGCTAAAATGAGAAACACATAAACCGTATTTAATTTTTCATTTTTTTCGCCGTACGCCAATAAAAAATGCAGTAGCATGAGATAAAAAGCGCTAAGCGGAAAAAAAGCGGACGAAGTAAAATTATACAATCGATATTCCTGTTCGGAACCGATAAAACGAGGCAGCTGTCCGCCCATATCCGAATTGGTGCCTAACGCAACGGCGATAAATAAAGGAATTCCCGCCAAAGCAAGAGCGCCCAGCCCCGACTGCACGCCAATGCCGATATTGACATCGCGGATAAATTGCGGTTTTCCTTCCGAATGGCAATAAAATACGTTGTAAATCACAATGCCAAACACAAAAACCACCAGCGATTTTACATACATACCGATTACGCCGAATTCCGAGGTGCCGTTAATCAGAATCGGAATCACCGATACGCCGATCAGCGCCGCGCAAACCCACAAGCTATCTAAAGGAATGAAAATTTGCCTTGTCTCTTTTTTGTACCATTTGTAGCCCAGCCACAACAAAGATAAAAAGCCGATCAGCAAACTCATGCGAATCACGTGAAATAGCCACGGATCGTAAAGATAAAATAAATTAATCAATGCAGACATGATAAATTTCTCGTAATCGCCAATAGTTTTTTCAGCGGAAATTTCATCAGTTTTTTCGCCATATTATTATCTAACGAACCGCGTAAAGCCTCCAGATTACTGGTTAAATTCGGGTTTTCAATCGCCATCAGCGGACGCACCACTAAAATATCCAAACCGAATTGTTGACCGAACAAAATAAAGTCATCCGCCAGCCAATAAGTCGCCGGTAACCGCTGCACTTCACGCCAAAAACGGCGACAGGCGGATTTCTTGATTAAATAAGCCACCGTGCCGGCGAAATAATTCCGATACGGATAAGCATAGCGATATTTCGTTTTTCCCACCGGCTTTTGCAAAAAGCCGAAAGTGGTCGGGTAATTGACGGCTAATTCTTTATCATCAAAACTCGGAATTTTGGATTGCCCCACCAAAATAATATCCGCGGTCAGATTTTCCTGTAAAAGTGCGGTCAGATTTTCATTAAAATTTTCCGCAAAAAGCACATCGTCTTCACAGACTAAAACATAATCCCGCTCGTCGATCGCGTCGTCTTCGATCACTTTTTTATACACGTTCAAATGGCTTAACGTACAGCCGATTTCACCTTTTGTGACATCACGGTGATAAGCGTTTTTAAACGCGGCAAAATCAAACGTCTTTTCTAATTCCGCCTGCGATAATCCCATCGTATTAATCGCATTGAAAACTTCGAAATCGGACGTATCGGGCTGAGAAAAGAACAATTCCCGGCGTTGCGCGTCTTTTTCGAGAGAAATTAAGTATTTTTTCATGTTATTTACTTTCCAACGTTACGGAGTTAACCGGATATTTAAAATAATACGCAATCGAAATGGCCAGTCGGGTCAAACTGCCGCCGATAAAGGCATACGCCACGCCATAAAGCTGATAATCTTTTAAGGCATAAAATAAACCGACGAATACGGCGATGGAAATAATTTGTCGGGTAAACAACAACACCTGTTTGCCCTGAATCAGCATATTTTGCGATAACAGCCAGGACAAGCCTGCAATAATCGAATTCAGAATAAACCAAATCAGCACCGGCGCCACTTCCACGTATTTCGTACTGAAAAAGAACCGAATAATCGGTTCCGCCAGTAACGGCGTTAAAATAACGGCGCCCGCGCTCAGCAAAGCGATCACAGCCAATACGGATTTGATCCGGTTTAAATTGTTCAATAATCCGGAATAATAATAATCCGTCAGCATATTGATAAATTTGGTTAATAATGCGTCAAAGGCAATACATACGGTGTACAGCCCTAAATAATAATGCCCGAGCCAAATGGCGATTAAATATTTATCGAGGCTGGAGGTCGTGGCGCCGAAAATCTGATACAGATTCTGCTTAAACCAGGTTTTTAAGAAAAAAGTGCGGTCGATTTCACGCAGATTTTCCGTTTTAAGAAAGGATTTTTCGATACGATAAAGATAAAAAAGACAAGCCGCCGCCTGAATAAAACTGAATAAAGTCAACAATTCAATAACGGTCTTTAACGGCTGTTCGCCCAACCATAAATAGGTTATGCCGTAAATTGCCACCAGCAAAACCGGCTGTTGCAGCGTCAGCGCGCGATAAATTTTAAGTCGCGGATCAATTTTACTTTTCTCTAAGGTAATTGTCAGAATCGCGGTTAAAATCACATTAAATACGAATAAAAATTCGAATTGAGTAAAATCGAACAACGCCACGGCAATCAACGCCACCACAACGGCGGCGGCAATAAAGGTCGCAAAATACCGTCGCCAGTTAAGGTAACGTTTATTGCGCATGGACAGCGCCAAAGCAAAGCCCGAGCCGCCGGTCGCAATCGTGACGACATAAGATACCGTGGTAATAAACAGTTGGTGCAAACCGCGATCGTCCACCGACAACATACGTGCCAACACAAAAGAGCTCACCATCGTGAGCCCCATACTCAGAATTGTCACGCCGATCAGCATGATAAAATGACGATTACTTTTCATAGAGTTGAGTATACTCGATATTTTTCGTCCATTGATTGAAATAGCCGGTATTTTTCCCGTAAGAATTATCACAAACCTGATTCGGTAAACCTAACAGACAAGAAAAAATATGACCGTGCAGGCGACTGGTAATCACTTCGTCATAACCGAGGAAAATATCCTGACAACGGGTAATCACGTTTAATGCGTGTCGATACCAAAGCCGGTTAATTATATTTTTCACAAATGCCAGATTGAAGCGATTGGCTAATTTGGAAAAACGACTGCACCATAATTCAAATTTGAGATCGCTTGGCAACAAAATATCTTCCCAGTCTTTCACATTGTCTAAATTCGGTAATGTCGCCTGAATTTCGGCTTCAATATGGCTTTTTTCAATGTCCTTACGTAAAAAATAAAGCGTCCGATGCGGATGCTCCCGCTGTGGTTTATTGGACAACGAACCATATAACTGGTGCGCCATATCCGGCGATAAATATACATTATCAGAAAAGCGTCCGCCGAATAATTCAAAGGTTTTGCTATCGCGCGCAAACAAATGTAAATCCTGATGACGGAAAAACACTACGGCGGATTTTTCCATTTCCTGCCGACAGGAAAAATGCGCGGTCTGCGGCAATAAAATCACACGATTGTGCGGAAATTCCGTCACAATTTCTTCACGCATTTTCTGGATTAACGGATAAAGATCACCGAAATTTCCGCCGCCGTGGCATAAAATCGTCGTGTTCGGATGGATATGCTTTTTGGCTTCCCGAATATCAAATGCTTGCAGCGAACGTCTTAAAGTAATATTGATTTGATAATCTCTGAAAAACTGCTCGGTACCGGCATAAATCAGCAAATCGCCCACATTCAGATGAAGCGGATAATCAAAATAAACCACATCATTTTTATCAATGATAAGTTCTTCAATTTTCTGCAATTTTTGCTTTAATTCAACAAGAATCGGATTCATAAACTTCCTTTTAAAAACCGGCGTATTTTAGCACTTCAACTGCCTGTTGGACAGTATTTTAATGATTGAGTTCGTCCCGTTTTTACGGAATAATACGGGCAAATAATTCAACCAAGGCATCGTTATGATTGATATGACAAAACTGATTACCGCGATTATTCTCCCCCCTTTCGACGTGCTCATTTTATTGGTATTAGCCTTTTTTCTCCGGCTGTTCCGTTTCAAAAAACTCGCATTTCTGACCGCACTTTTAAGCGTTATTATTTTGTATGCGTTCAGCATTCCCTATACGGCAGAACGCCTAAATAACAGCCTCACTCAGGAAGATCATTTAACGGCGGACGATTACCGCAAAGCCCAGGCAATTGTGATTTTGGGCGGCGGATTGCGGGACAGCAAAGAACTGTTCAACACTCTCACCGTACCCGGTTTAGTGCTGGAACGCATGCGTTACGCCGCTTATTTGCACAAAGAAACGGAATTACCGATTCTCATCAGCGGCGCCAGCCCGAACGGCAATTCCGAAGCCAAAGTAATGGGACAGGAATTTTTTACTTTCTTCGGTGTTCAGCCTAAATGGCTGGAAGAACATTCCACCAATACCAAACAAAACGCCCTTTACAGCAAAGAAATTCTGGAACGGGAAAACATTAAGCGCATCGTTCTCGTCACCAATCAATGGCATATGAAACGCGCCAAAATGCTGTTTGAACAACAAGGTTTCGAAGTTTTACCGGCAAGAGTCGGCCCCGGCATTATTCCCGACAGCTATGAACTCAACACCATGCATTTCATCCCGCAAGCCGGCGCCCTTGCCGCCAACATGCAATTGCTGAAAGAATGGATCGGATATTGGAAAGAACAGTTTTAATCATCCGCTACAAAAAAATGCGGTCAAATTTGACCGCACTTTTCGTTAATCGCATAAATTTACGCTTCGCCCAACAATTTCAATTCGCGTCCGCGCACTTGTTTTTTCAGAATTTCAATGAAATCTTCTACGCTGTAAGCGCCTAAGTCCGCCCCTCTGCGGGTACGTACCGAAACTTTGCCGTCGGCGATTTCTTTATCGCCGCAAACCAACATGTAAGGCACGCGGCGCAAGGTGTGTTCACGCACTTTGAAACCGACTTTTTCGTTACGAAGATCCGCTTTCACGCGTAAACCGGCGTCGGAAAGTTGTTTTACCACTTTTTGCACGTATTCCGCCTGGCTGTCGGTAATGTTCATCACCACCGCTTGTACCGGTGCCAGCCATGCCGGGAAGAAGCCGGCGTATTCTTCGGTGATGATACCGATAAAGCGTTCGATCGAACCTAAAATCGCACGGTGAATCATGACCGGCGTGCGACGATCATTATCTTCCGCCACGTAAGACGCATTTAAACGACCCGGTAATGCAAAGTCTAATTGAATCGTTCCGCATTGCCATTCGCGATCTAAGCAGTCGCGCAATGCAAATTCAATTTTCGGACCGTAAAACGCACCTTCACCTTCCTGAATTTCATATTGCAAACCGTTATGCGCCAACGCGTTGGCTAAACCTTGCTCCGCGCGATCCCACATTTCGTCCGCACCGATACGTTTTTCCGGACGGGTGGATAATTTCACCGCGATTTTAGTAAAACCGAAGGTGGTGTACATATCGTAAACCATTTTAATACAACTGGTGACTTCGCTTTCAATTTGATCTTCGGTACAGAAAATATGGGCGTCATCCTGCGTAAATCCGCGTACGCGCATTAAGCCGTGTAAAGAACCGGACGGCTCGTTACGATGACAGGAACCGAACTCCGCCATACGAATAGGCAAATCACGGTAGGATTTCAATCCTTGATTAAAGATTTGTACATGACCCGGACAGTTCATCGGTTTAATGGCGTATTCGCGGTTTTCCGATTGAGTGGTGAACATCAAATCGCCGTAATTCTGCCAGTGACCGGTTTTTTCCCAAAGCACGCGATCCATCATGAACGGACCTTTCACTTCCTGGTAATCGTATTGTTTTAATTTGGTGCGCACAAAGGTTTCCAATTCACGGAAAATCGTCCAGCCGTCGTTGTGCCAGAACACCATACCCGGCGCTTCTTCCTGCATATGGTAAAGATCCAAAGCTTTACCGATTTTACGGTGATCGCGTTTTGCCGCTTCTTCCAAACGGGTTAAATATTCGTTTAACTGTTTTTTATCCGCCCAAGCCGTGCCGTAGATACGCTGTAACATTTTGTTTTTGCTATCACCACGCCAGTACGCACCTGCAACCTTCATTAATTTAAAGTGATGGCAGAAACGCATATTCGGCACATGCGGACCGCGACACATATCGACATATTCCTGGTGATGATATAACGCAGGGTGATCATCTTTTGCGATATTTTCATCTAAAATCGCCATTTTATACGGTTCGCCGCGTTTCTCGAAGGTATCGCGCGCTTCTTGCCAGGTTACGCGTTGTTTTACTACGTCGTAATTCGTTTTCGCCAGTTCGAGCATGCGTTTTTCTAAGGCGTCCAAATCTTCCTGGGTTAATGAACGATCTAAATCCACATCGTAGTAGAAACCGTTTTCGATAGTCGGACCGATTGCCATTTTCACGTCTGGAAATAATTGTTTAATGGCGTGACCAAGCAAGTGCGCACATGAATGACGAATAATTTCTAAGCCGTCTTCGTCTTTTGCGGTGATGATTTCCAGCGTGCTGTCTTCTCTGATTATATCGCAAGCGTCGCGGCGTTCGCCGTTAACGCGGCCTGCGATGGTGGCTTTGGCAAGTCCTGCGCCGATCGATTGGGCGACTTCAAGAACGGAAACGGGATTATCGAATTGACGTTGTGAACCGTCGGGTAAAGTAATAATTGGCATGTTGAATCCTTATACAGTGGTCATCCATACGAAAGATGACTTGTGCGTAACAATAAATAAAAAAGGTGCGAAAATGCACCGCACTTTTGCTTTGTACCTACCATGTACAGTAAAAGTGCGGTCGATTTTAGCACAGTTTTTTACGGGATTGAATGTTAAATCGCGCGATTTGTGTAAAGCGGCACCCGGCTTAACGCGGACATTTTCTCAATATAACCTTGAATATTCGGCAACCAGTCGATACCGTTCACACAAGTGAGATTACGCAACATCGGGAAAAGCATAATATCTTCCAATGAAAGTTGTTCGCCGTTGGCTTTATCTTGCGCTTTCAGCAATTGGCTTAATTCCGGCAAATCCCGGTTCAAACGATCAATGTATTGCTGGCTGGCGGCAAGATTTTCGGCAAAATCACCGATAAATTCCGTTTTCTTTTTGGTGAAATAATCCACCGCACTTTGACTGGAAAATTCGCCCAAGCCGAGCTGAACAAAACGCGGCAGCAACAAATGATTGTAATAACCGCCTACCCGCTTCATCCAGGCATCGATTTCCGGACGCACGGTTTCATCAAGGATTTTCTCACCGAAATTTTCATCCGCATATTTGACAATATCCAGACTTTCCGGCATGGCGGTGCCGTCGTCTTTCAGCAAAATCGGTACCACTTTTTTCCCCACCAGCTTTACCGGCGTGGCATCGTCATCATTGGCCAGTATTATCTGTTCGACGGGAAGATTTTTCAGCCCGAAAATCATCCGTGCGCGAACGCAATAAGGACAATGATCATAAATATATAATTTCATAACACCTCCATTCAGCCGAGCTAAACCTCGAAAGTTTGAACTTCGTCACAGATTATTGATAAAAATATTTGTATTATCAAGATAATCTTAATCGACCTGTAGTTTAGGAGGCAATTATGTGGAAATCTGTATCTCAAGTCTTAGCCGATCAACTTGGTGCGTATTACAACATCAAAGAAAAAGACAAAGTGCATACGGGCGAAATGCATGAAGCATGGGTCATCAACGATGGAATCCAACCGGTATTCCTGAAATTGAACGAAAAATCTTACCGCTCCATGTTCCGCGCAGAAGCCGATCAGCTGCAATTGCTTGCCAAAACAAATACGATTCACGTGCCTCAGGTTTACGGCGTCGGTTGTTCACAAAATCACAGCTTTTTATTGCTTGAAGCGTTAAAGCTCGCGCCTGTCACCAAAGAACAATTTGCCGAATTCGGCAAAGCATTAGCCACGTTGCACAAACGCCAAGACTCCGAACGTTACGGTTTAGATTACGACACCTGGCTTGGCCCCGTCTATCAACCTAACGAATGGCGGGAAAACTGGGCGACATTTTTCTCCGATCAACGTATCGGCTGGCAATTACAAATCTGCAAAGAAAAAGGACTGGATTTCGGTTCCATCAAAGTCATCGTAGATACCGTCGCGGCAAAATTAGCCAAACACCGACCGCAGCCGTCGTTATTACACGGCAATTTATGGATTGAAAATGTCGGTTCCGTTGACGGAAAAGTTTATGCCTACGACCCCGCCTGCTATTGGGGAGATCGCGAATGCGACCTGGCTTTCACCGAATTATTCGAACCGTTTCCGGACGAATTCTATGAAAATTATGACCGCACTTTCCCGATTGACGAAAACTACGCAAGCAGAAAACCGGTTTACCAACTTTATTATTTGCTTAATTTCAGCCACCGCTTTAGCGGCCATTACGTCCCACTGGCAAAACGATTAGTGGAATTATTGTTGGACGATAAAATTTAAGAACGATATCTATAAACACAGATTCTTATCAAAATCTAAAAAGATAAAAACAAGGGCAGTCACCTGCCCTTTTATAATGGCAGTAGAAGTCAAATCTACAGCGATTTCCCGCTGACTCTTTATAGCCGCCTGAAGGCGGCTGCCAGGGGGTTGTGTGTATCGACGAAGCGGCATTCCACGTTTCAACACACAGCCGCCCGAAGGCGGCTGCATTTAATCCGACTGACCGAAAAAGGCAAATCTTGGTTTCAACACACAGCCGCCCGAAGGCGGCTGCAAATGGCGCGCGCCGGCGCGGTGCGTGACAGCTCCGTTTCAACACACAGCCGCCCGAAGGCGGCTGCCACTTGTTGGTGTTGGTGTCGGCGGTTATCGAGGTGTTTCAACACACAGCCGCCCGAAGGCGGCTGCTTAGGGAAGTCCTTACGGCTACCTTCAATAACTGTGTTTCAACACACAGCCGCCTGAAGGCGGCTGCAAGTCCACATCGCCGCCGCGAAACGGCAACATCGAGTTTCAACACACAGCCGCCTGAAGGCGGCTGCATACCAAAAAGCCGTTTTCGCCCGCGCCAAAAGCGTTTCAACACACAGCCGCCTGAAGGCGGCTGCCTTCTACATTCGCTTGCCGTCCAGCCAACTGAACCGTTTCAACATACAGCCGCCTGAAGGCGGCTGCCAGTGTCCTCAACGGTGCCGGCGTATGTGTTGATGTTTCAACACACAGCCGCCTGAAGGCGGCTGCGAGATCCGTTTTACTTGGCCGGGTGAAAATTAACTGTTTCAACACACAGCCGCCTGAAGGCGGCTGCAGGACGGAAAACCGCCGGTTGTCATTGTATGGGAGTTTCAACACACAGCCGCCTGAAGGCGGCTGCTGGCACCAGCTTGCTTATCAGGCAAAATGTTACTTTGTTTCAACACACAGCCGCCTGAAGGCGGCTGCATCTACGTGCGAGTATTCGTAGTTTGATCGGCATGTTTCAACACACAGCCGCCTGAAGGCGGCTGCCCCACAGCAGCGTCAATAATCAAACTTTCCTGCGGTTTCAACACACAGCCGCCTGAAGGCGGCTGCATGTCTAAATTATTACCGATTGTTTGAATTGCAGTTTCAACACACAGCCGCCTGAAGGCGGCTGCAAATTATTAAATCAAGCTTGGTTGCGCAATACCAGTTTCAACACACAGCCGCCTGAAGGCGGCTGCTCCCTAGGTTTTGAAGCCTTGCGTTATAAGGCTTTGCAGGCCCTAATTCGCCAAACATCTACTTAGGAAGTGATGCGAAGTATAACACAGCTCTTTTTACTATACTTCATTTTTCTAAAGTCCTGATTGTTAAAGAACTTTTTCTTATCGCTAACCGCTTGGCTTTTTTTGATAACTACAGGTTAGCGAATTACAAAATCAGCGTATCCTTAAATACGTCTACCGCTTGTTTGGCGCCGTGATGTTCCACTTTATTGCGCCATTTGCTGCCCAAATGATAAAACCGCAAACTATCGCATTTAGGATCATAAGTATTGAGAAGTTTGGCCTTTAAAGCCACCCATTGATCGGGCGTTACATCGCATTCAAACACGGAATATTGCGCGCGAACGCCATAATCCAGGCAATGTTTTGCAATTCGACGCAACCTGCCCTCGCCGCCATCCGTTTCAAAAGAGACATCATAGGTAATTAGCATCATCATAAACGATCCACTCCAAAAAACTTTAAAAATTTCGCCCGCACTTTATTAATCATTACCGCATTAAAAACGGCGGATACTCCGCTAAATCGCCGCGTAAATGGCGAGCCAGTAACATCGCTTGAATGTAAGGCAACAATCCGATTTCCACCTCTTCCTGCAAAAACGGATGCACAATCTTTTCCTGCTTTTTCGCCTGCAAGGTTTGAAACAACAGCTTGCGCGCCTCCGGCTTGATATTCACCGCCCCGCCCGCCTCGGTTACAAAATCCTGCGGCTTAATCTGCCCGCGGTTAATCAGCGACAGCACCAGCCTGTCCGCCCACCACGCGCGGAACTCCTCCAGAATATCCTGCGCCAAACTGTCGCGCCCCGGGCGGTCGGCGTGCAGAAAACCCACCTGCGGGTCCAAACCCACGCCTTGCAGCGCGCCGCTGATGTCCTTGCCCAAAATGCTGTACACAAACGACAGCAGCGCATTCACCCCGTCGCGCGGCGGTCGGCGGTTGCGTCCATCGAAGGCAAAACCGCTGTTTTCGCGCAGCAAATGGCGGAACACACCAAAATAACGCGCCGCCGCATCGCCCTCAATCCCGCGGATCAGCTCCAAACTTTCCGCCCGCTTCAACTGCTGCAAACTAAAATTCAGCGCCGACACCGCCGCCTGCACCTCCTCCTGATCGCCGTGATTACGCAGCCGCCGCTGCAATACCCGCTTGCCCGACTGAATCTTCGCCGCAATAATGTGCCGCGCAATCGGCACGGGATTCTGCTCCGACAGCCGGTATTGCGCCCGCCGCAGCAACACATTGCCGCTCTGCCGCCCTTGCAAGCGCCCCAAAAAACGCCCGTTTTCGGTAAAAAACGCCAGATTCACATTGTTTTCGCCGCAAAACCCCATCAAAAACGGCGACACCAGCACATTGCCGAAACAAAAAATATGCCCGATGGAATGCACCGGCAACTGCGCCACCTTTTTGCGCTCCTGCTCCACTACCAGCGTTTCCCGCTCCTTATGCAGATAACTGCCCTGCGTGGTGATGTAGAGGGTGTTTTGAAGTTTGCGCATGGTTGAAAAACTCCCTTGATTTTGACCGCACTTTTGTTTTTGGAACGGCTTGTTGTTTAGGCCGTCTGAAAACGGTTTTAGTAGGTCGGGCATTTATGNNCATAAATGCCCGACCTACTCCATGTGTGTAACACAAGCTACGCACGCGTTTTATCTATTGGCGGCTTTTAAGGCTACCTGAAAAATCAGGTTTTCAGACGGCGTAGAACCAAAAGCAGACAACCTGTACCCAAAGGCACACACCCTACGCTTGCTAGTTTTAAATGTCTGCTTACAAAAACATTCCTAATTGCTTTCTTGAAGTATAGGAATTATCAATTTTGTAATCTTCATATAAAGATAAAAAAAATTCTTGAGATTCTAAGGCTTTTTTTAAAATCCCTCGTTTAAACAAGGAACAAAAAAGCGCAACCGAATATGCCTGGCAATTGAGAGATTTTTCTGGATTAAATTCAATATCACTAAATGCAGAATATTCAAGAAGTTCCTTATGAAATTCTGTATGCTGATTTAAAGCATTAACATACAGCCAATCATAATAGGCTGTAATGGGTTCAGTTTTCCACTCTTTATCTTTTTTACCATATGTACGAAAAGCGATTACCCTTCCTGATGATTTTAATCTGGAATCTTTCTTTGCTTCTCTTGATGATACTTCAAGCAAATCTAAGTATTGAATATCTCCCTCAAAAACTTTACTGCTTTGAAAAACACATTCAACACTCACTTGTTTCCCTTTTGTACTTTTGATCATTAGATTAAAAGCACTTAAGGCAATACCTAACTTGTTTTTAGATTTACTTGAAATTTCTAAAACTTTTTCTATACCTTCAAGCTTTTTAGCTTCCGTATGTAGTGAATCTATTGATTTCTGTTTTTGAGAAACCGAAAGACCAGGAAACCACTCAAAATCTATATTTTGGGTTTTTACTAAGAAATCACCTTCAAGCTTTGGAATAAAAATTGGACGAACTGCCATAATTAACACCCTATAAAATTATGCTGTCTAGCTCGTAGCCTATCATCAAATAACCCCCATTGGTTTTGCAAGGAATAAAACCGATAATTTGTATATCTTTTCGAAAAATAATCTATCAAGACATCTGAATTAAATACACAACAAGCTATATAATTAATTTCAATATTATCAAATGCGAGTACTTCAGCTTGCACATCTGTTGGGTCTTTTGATAAAAGAGATTTTCGTTCTTCATCCGTACCATCAAAGAGCTTTTGCAAAGCACTCTCCCCTTGAAAATTACTAATATCAAAATGCCGAACACTATTATTTGCAGCATTAGTGGGATAAAAGGCACAATTTTTATTTACCAAGAGAGTCGAATGTAAAACAATCACCACCCACTGAGAATTTTCTTGCTCCTTGCGTAACTTATAGAACATTTTACTATTTGGAAATGTTATAGATAAACAAATAGCATTTGTTTTTTCATCAGCACGGACTGTATCATTAAATAATCCACTAACGTGTAAACTAGGATTAGGATTAAATACTGAATTATATAAGTTACTCCTAGGAATTAATCCATAAGTTAAGATTGACTCAAGATTCTCTAGTCTTGTGAAATGACATAAATATTGAATCTGTCTTTCTTGTAATATATTTTTGATAGGCATAAAATTTCTCCCTCAATATTAAAAGTCTATTCAAACAACCCCGCCACATACCCCACCGACCGATCCCGTTCCAACAACTTCGGCTGGCAAACTTCCACCAGCGAGCAGGCTTTGCAGCGTTTGCCGTACACCGGCAGCGGGGTTTGCCCGCTTGCCAAGAGTTCGCGCACTTGGGCGAGAACGGCCAGTGTTTGCGCTCTAAGGCCGTCTGAAAACGCTACCGGCACGCGGTGGCGGGTTTGCATATACCATAGCGCCCCCTCGCTGATGGTTTGCCCCGTCATTTCCTCAAGGCACAACGCTTGAGCGCAAAGCTGGATTTCGTCGAACGGTTCGGGTTTGGGCTTGCCGCGTTTGTATTCGACAGGCTTCAGGCTGTCTGAAGCCAAATCGTGTTCCACCATATCGACAATGCCGCTGATACCGAGCCGCTGCGCCGACACATGCACGCTGCGCTCAAAGCGCACGCCCTTGCGCGTTTCCGGCTCGCCCGAATCCACCCGCTCGTGCAGCGAACGCCCCTGCGCGGTGAGATAGTTTTCCGCCCACGCCTGCTCGTTGTGAATCAACGCGCATTGGCGCGGGCAGAAGGCGTAGTGTTGCAGGGCGGAGAGGGAAACGGTGGGCAAATCCCGTTCCCCTGCGCCTGCAAGCGGTGGGTTTTGCGTGGTAATTTGGAAATCTTCCGTCATTTAGAAGCCGTCAATAATTTCTGGTTTGAGTGTCCCGTTTTCTCCAGATAATGAAAGCACCTCTTCTTTGATCAAGCCGTGCAATTTTTCAGCCGTAAGATTTTCACGATTTTCTTCAATTAAGTTTCTTAATTTATCGTGCACTTTGGCGGACGAGTATTGCCCTGCTTTGCAGTTATGTTCCCACCAAATCAGTTTCAGCACCTGCATGCTGCCTTCGGGGCGGGCAGATGAGGCATCGCCTTCAAACAATTTGGTTAGCACGGTTTTGATGGTTTCGGCATCGGTGTCGGAAAAGTCGGTGCGTTCAGCAAGTTGCGGCGACATGGCGCCGAAAGCGACATAAATACCGCTATCCACGCGGTGTTTTATGCCCATAGTGTCGGAACTTTTTTTCACATCACTATCACCATCACCATTCACGCTTTTGGTAATTTGAGTACTGGTAATATTGATGGGCTCAATACTGAATGCCGAATGAACGGTAACTGGACCGCGTACAGCAATAGATACACCATCTTCATCTTTACCGCTGAATGCAAAAACTTGCCCGAAGCTACGCACATCTAACCACTTTTGGCAAGCCCTTTTTGCGATTTCATCTTTTTTCAAATCTTTCTGGGTGGATTTCTTCTTGTTTTTTTTACCTATTTCGTCCCCCAATAAGTCCGTTCCATCTGTATTCTCTTGGTTCTCCTTTAATTGTTTAATAAAAGCATCGTAGCGGCTTTTTAAGCTTACCATGCCATCATCTTTTCGCTCATTTGCTTGGACAAAAATTGATTGTTTTTCATCCTGCAGGCGGTCGCGGATTTTACGCTTTAGGCAAACATCGGTCATTTCGCCGAAGCCTTGGAAGTCGGCGCGTGGGCGGTTGCCGTTTAAGGGGTCGCCGTTGGGGTTGGCGTTGGTGACTTTAAGAATCAGGGCAAAGTCGATTTTTTTGGTTAAGCTCATGTTGTTTTCCTTTCAATGTTTAGGGTTATTCAGCGGTTTTGATTGCGTCTTGCTCATCTTGCTGTGCTTGAGCATTCTTTTTATTGCGGTAAGCCATTTTTTGACTGTGGTAGCCAAGCAGAAACTCTGCTTCTAACGGCTTATTTAGCTCACAACCCGATTGTCGCAACTCATCCAATACACAGACCAATTCAGTTATTTCATTTTCCCGATTAATCAAGAATCCAAGCGGGTTGGTCAAAACAGATTTTTCGGAGACTTTCACAGGGTAATCTTTTCGTAATCTATCCTTATATGGCTTCAAATTTTCTTCAAGCTGTTTCCAAGTTTGGTAAGGTTGCGTTGCAAAACGTTGCATATAACGCTCAGCATTCGTAGCTCGTATTTCATTTGTTATGTTTAAGGCTGTTCGTTCCAAGTATTCAGCGACTGCTAATAATCTGCCAAACACATAATCGCGTGAACGACTTTCTGTATCTAAACTCATAGGGTAAGATCTCCGTTGTGATGGATTTTGATGACGGGCGCGCCAGCCTTTGTATAAGGCGCAGGCGACGCCGATATTGCGTTGCCAATTAGCTTCACGAATTTTTTCCCCATCTTCTGGGCGGTGGTTTGCATAAGGATTGCAGGCCGTCTGAAAACTTTTTTGTACTAAATCATAAGAGATTGGTACGGATTCACCACCAGCAATGACTGGTAAAAGTCTAGAATAAAGCTGTTTTCTTGCTTTTCGATCTTTATCTTCAAATTCTGTTTTGGTTAAAACTGCTTCCGAAATACGCTCCAAGGATGGAGCAGCAAAAATCCAAGAAGATTTATATTCTTGATACCAAGAAAAATCGTCTTGCCATGCCTCTAAATCTCGGAAATAATCATCTCTTAGTTTCTCCTGATAAAACGTTAAAGACATTCTGCCACCATTTTTTGATGGTTCATCAACCATTAACAAGGAAATTTGTTCATTCGCGGCTAATTTTTCTTTATAACCGAGGAATTTTCTCCTTAATTGTTCCGCAGCTTTTAGACCAAGATCAGCAGATTGATCAATATTGCCTTCTGAAAATAAAGAAGTATAAATATCATCGTTTTGATAGTAATTAGATAAAATTTTATCTTCATCGGATATACAATTACTTGACCAAGCCAGAATCACTTGTTTGCCTTTTTTACCATTTCGTATTCCTTGCCGATCAATCAGCCATTTCAGTACGCTAAATGCTTTTTGTGAAGCACTATTTCCCAAGATCACAGCCTGACTACCTAATTCCGATTTAGCTCCATTATCTTTATCTCCATAAAATCTGCCCCTAAAGGTAAATCCTGTATCATCATTAGCTGAAACCAATTTTGCGTTGCCATTTATTTTTGGATAAGCTTCTGTTGGATAATCTAATTCCCCAGTGATGTTGCATAAGGATTTTTGGCGACGTCCTTTTATTTGACTTTCTTGATATTCAATCCATTGATTCTGAATACAAGACTTATTCCACAGATCTGAATGCAGATCACCCATTTCCACAGCCCATACAATAGTGAAGTTAAAAGGATCATCCTTCCCTGCTAGCAGGATATTATTTTCTAAAGTAAAAACCTTTTTCTCTAACAAATCCTCAATCAGCGAGCCTTTTTGAATATATTGCAAAACAATTTTTATTTCCTGCAAATGATTTGCTTCAACCCAGGCGGACAATTGCTTTTCATAAAATAAAAAGCACTCTCTATATTTTGCCTTTTCCGCATCAACAAACTTCTGCTTAACCTCATCAGACCCAGAAAGAAAGCCTTTCCATTTATTTCCTTTCTCTTTTTCAGCTACTTTTGAAAAATATTCTGTTGTTAAATATTTTTCCGATGTTTTAGCAATGTATTGCAATCCATCGTGCAAAGCATAAGGAGCAATGGTTGAACCTGTTCGTTTGGATGATTTCTCCGTTACCTGTATCGGAACTTGTTTCTTTCCTTCAAATCGCTCAAAACCAACCAGCTCCGCCTTATCATTTAAGATAACCTTTAAATGAACCGCCTTAGACATATGAAACGGCAGTGCCAAATCTTCATCATCTAAACCTTGTTCTTGAACATATTCATAGGTGAGGTAAAGTTTCTTCATCCAACTCATAATCCCAACTCCTTGGCTTCATCTTCCACAGGCTTCACGTTTTCACCGCGTTTAAACGGTTTTTCAGGTTTCATCTCGCGGATAAAGCGGGTTTTCAGACGGCCTGCCTCATCGTTTATACTTGGGAATTCAATCACGCCATGTTGCATATTCGCTTGCCAAAAACGGCTGACCAGCTCGTGCTTGCCCGTTTCTTCGGGATAGCCGAAACTGTGGAACATCAGCCCGAAATCGAGATTGTCGATTTCATCGTAAAAGCCTGCTTTACCGTCTCGACTTGGGCTGCCGAATTCACACAACTCCACATAGCCCTGACAGTCTCGCGTACCGAGGAAAATATCCTGCCGTCCGCCGCGTGCCAGCATCCGCTCGAAAATGGCGACGTGTTTGCCGAAATTGCGGTCGCCTGCTAATTCCGCCCAATGTTCGTTCCATTCAAAATGGGCTTCCACTTGGTACTCCACGTCTTGCAAGAAGGTGTAAATAGCCAGAGTGTTGCCGCCGTTCCAGTCCAGAGGCTTGGTGGATTTGCTTTGAGTGCGGATGGGTTTCATCACGCGGACGCGGTCAATATGCCAAATCAAGGTTGGTTTCCAATAAATGCTTTTTACGATGCCTTTAATGGCTTCGTAGGTCGGCACTTGATAGGTAAATTTTTCGCCACCGATTTTAGTTACGGGGTCAGTAAATAAGGCTTGCCGCCCCCACACGCGGAAACTGAATTTATGGTTTTTATAGTCCATATTGCTCCTTATAAATCGTAAAAAGTCATGTCGCTTGTTTCATCCGAAGACAAGCCGAATGCGTTGTTGTAATAGCGTTCGTTCAGATAATAAATGCCCGAACCTTCGATGGTTTCATGGACGGCTTGGGCTTTTTGCAATTTATCCCAAACATTCGGGAAAACGTTCACGCTGTAGCGTTGGGCTTTTTGCAAAGCACAGCGCATTTCGGCGGGATCCCATTCGCCGCACAGTTTGCCAATCAATGCCTTGCCTTCGCCATACGGTACAATCATTGCGCGGGTTGGTGCTTCAATCACTCGGAATATTTGCCCCGCACTTTTGAAAGACTGCATAAGTAACGGATGTAAATCTCTACTCCTCAAAATATCGTTTTTCAGACGACCTTTAAATTTTGCACCTGCGTTAAAACAATTATCACTTAACCAATGTAATAACCCATCATTCTTATCTTTCTGATTTACCTGATAACTCATCTCGCCGCTGCGGTTGTAAAAATAGTATTGGAAATACTGCTGCATGGCAGCGGGCTGCAAAATATCCCGCCCTACGAATTCACGCAAAACGCGCTCGGTATGGATTTGCCCTTGATGAATATCGGGCAACACCTGCGCCAAACTCGGCTCTTGCAGATTCAATACATATACCTGCCCTTTGCCGTCTTTTTCACCGTGCCGGTTGCAGCGCCCCGCCGCTTGGGCAATGGAATCCAAGCCGCCCAAAGCGCGGATGACGCAAGCCATCGAAATATCCACGCCGGCTTCGATTAACTGGGTGCTGATGCAAATCACGGGCTGTTTATTTTTCAGACGGCCTTTGATTTCATCAAAAATAGCTTTGCGGTGCGCCGAACATTGGTTAGTGCTGAGATGAAACAGGGCTTCGGGCAGCACGTTTTGCTGTTGGCAGTATTGGTACAAATCCTGCGCCCATTTTTTGGTATTCACGATAAACAGGCAACTTGAGGCCGTCTGAAACTGCGTCAATAAAAATTCACCCGCTGCGGCCAGCGACCAACCGCCGGCTTTGGGTTGATAATGGATTTCCACGCGCGATAAGTCGTCGAACAGCTTGTTTAATTGATCGTTTTTACCCATGATTTCGGCATTTTCTGCCAATTTCAATTCGCCGAATTCCGATTTGGGCAGCTTATCCAATAGCGGTTGGGTAGCGGTACACAATACCGCGCTGGACTTGCCGAATTGGGTTAACCAATTTAATGTGTTACAGAACAAATGCACGCATTTCACCGGCAAGGTTTGGATTTCGTCAAAAATCAGTACGCTGCGGGTCATCGGGTGAATATGCCGCGCACCGCGTGTGCCGCCGCCGAACCAGGCATCAAGAAACTGCACCATGGTGGTAAACACAATCGGCTTATCCCAGTTTTCGGCAAGCAACTTGTCCTGCCAGTTTTGTTTTTCGGGATCAAGGTTGGAGTGGTGTTCCAGAACCCAATCTTCGCCCAAAATTTCGCGAACAGTTCCTGCATTCTGGTCGATGATGGATGTGTAGGGAATGATATAGATAATGCGGTCAAGATTGTGCTTTTGCGCATGGTGCAAGGCATAGCGCAGGCTCGCCAAAGTTTTACCGCCGCCGGTCGGCACGGTAAGCGTATAAATGCCTTGCGGGTCAGCAGCACGTTTCAGACAGGCATCAGATATCTCGCGGCGGATTTGGTCAATCGGGTAGCGGATTTCAAAATTGCCTAAATGGGTTTCCAACTTATCAATCGCTTCCTGCCAATTCGGCTTTTGGGTAAAACAGCGCAAATCCTTTTGCTCTTCGCGTTCAAAATCTGCACTGTTGATACGGTCGGCATCAATCAGGCAACTGAATAAAAAACGGGTTAGACAGCCAAGATAAAATTCCTCAATTGTATGGGAGGTCTCAATCTTTCCCGTCGGGCGTTCTTTCTGAAAAGAATCAACCATTGGTCGTACAATGGGTTTAAGTGCATTTACCATTTGGTCGATCAAAGTTTTACTTGCTAAACCCACCGCTTGCCGCTTGACCGGTTCATCAGAATTTTGCTCGCATTCGGTCAAATGCGTGAGCACATCGTCTTTTGAAAAGCGCTTCAACCAAACCGCTTCGCCTTCAGGGTTCAAACAGTCAATCAACCCCGCCCCGTGATGTGAGGCAATGCACAAGCCCAACATTTGCCCGATCAATTCGCCGATGCCGTTTGGCGCGCCAAACTTTTTCAGACGGCTATACACCCATTGCGCGCCTGCCGTGGAGTGGTCAATTTTACTGCCGTTCGGCAGCGTATCTTTCACATCGACATCGGGATTCACGCCTGTGGCCGCTTTGATATATTCCTGAAACGCTTGAGAATATTTGCCAAAATCATGCATTAACCCAAGCAACTCGCCCACTTCAGGTAAATCTAACTTTGCCGCCAATTCGCGGGCAATAGCGGCAGTTTCAGTCAGGTGGGTTTGGACAGCTTGTTGATACTTATCAACTTCTCGAATATGAGCAACGAAAGGTTCATTCATTCAGTTACCTCTGTATACAAGTAAATTGTAAATTTATGTAATGAAATATAATTATAATGTAAATTTATGTATACTGAACAAACGAAATATTTATTAATTTAGATCAATTTTAGTAAGAATCTGATGATTTATTGAACACCCAAAACGCAAAAAAGTGCGGTAAAAATCAATCGGATTTTTGACCGCACTTGGTAATGCTATTTTTGATTTAATCCCAGGAAATCGCCGACTTCATGTTCTAATTGGCTCATGGCGATTAACGCTTCCTGAGTTTGTTTTGCCTCGTCTTCGTCAATAACGCTCATGGCAAATCCCACATGAACCAGCACCCATTTGCCGAGCAGTTGTTGCGGGCTTTCGTCGCAGATAAGCGAGATATTGACATCACGCTTAACGCCGCACACATCAACGGTGGCAAGCTGGAAAGCGTCGTCTCCGATGGCGACGATTTGCCCCGGTACACCTAAACACATAAATTCATCCTCAATCGTAACGGCGTCATTTTATCATCGCCCGCAAAATATTTCGACGATTTAAATCAGGCGGCGTTCGATTCAGCGGGAAAGATAACGCCATTTTCAGGCAATCGTCGGCAAGTTGAACAGCCTGTTGCGCCGTCAAATTCCGATCTAACGGCGAAGCCAGCGAATGGCTGAGATAATAAGGGATTTGTTGCAATTGGCTGACGGTAAACATCAGCGTTTTGTACGGCAACGCTACGCCGAGTTTGTCCCCTACGCTTCTCGATTCCCACTCTTGGTTCGGACCTGGCAGAATGACTAAACTTAGCATCCACGGCGTGAGCGCCGTGCCAATCCATTGGTTATCCAGCAAAACAAAAGGCGGGCAATAACATGGAATCTCTTCGCGGAAGAACGGAAGCGAATTCATATTCGGGCGCGCACGTTCCATTTCTCTTTGGAAAAGCGCGACAGGATTCTCCCGAAACCCGGTTGCGCCTGAAAGTGCGGTCAAATTTTGCGATGTTTTTTCGTGTTGATACATAGTGAGTTTTAATGATCCAACGTCGGCAAGCCGTATTCGGTTAAAATGCGGTTAAGCCGAACAAAAACGGCCGGCATGGCGTGTTCCACGGTTTCGGTGAGACCGATGTTCGGTTCCAGAGAATCCGGTTGAACGCCGATTAAGCAAAGATTTTTCGGATATTCGTCCGTGAGCTTTAAGGCGGACAGCACATCGCACAACCCCAGTTGATGCGGCGATATTTTTCGTGAAAAAAAGACGGGAACCTGTTCGTCTTTCAGCACTAGGATTTCGCCCGGCTTTTTCCCCGCCAGTACGGCGTCGATGACGACGACATACTCGCGATTCGCCAGTGTATCCAGCAATTCCATGCCGCAGGTGCCGCCGTCGACAATATCGTATCGGGCGGAAAAGTGCGGTGAAATTTCCGCACGTTTTTCCAACGCCTGAACCGCTCGCACGCCGACGCCTTCATCGGACAGCAGAATATTGCCGATGCCCAGAATCAACGGTTTCACTACAGCACCTTCACTTCTGTGGTTTCGCCGTTTTCCGTGTTCACCACATGCACGGCGCAAGACATGCAAGGGTCGAAGGAATGAATGGTGCGCACCACTTCCAACGGTTTGGACGGATCCGCAACCGGCGTGCCGATGAGCGATTGTTCGTAAGGTCCCGGCTCGTCGTTGTGATTGCGCGGGCCTGAATTCCAGGTGGACGGAACGACCGCCTGGTAATTTTCGATTTTGCCGTCTTTAATCACCACCCAGTGCGACAGCATACCGCGCGGCACTTCACCGAAACCTACGCCTTTAAATTCGCCGCTTTCCGGAATGGCGCATTTTAAATAGGCCACGTTGTCGCCTTTGCCGATATTATCAATCAGCAATTGCCATTGTTGGACCAAAATGTCGTTTAACACGGCGCAATGCACGGTACGACCGATAATGCGTCCCAACGTTGAATGCAGCTGTTCCACGCTTAAATTGTTGCCGGTTACGGTGTCATACAACCCTTTTAACTGGCTGAAATGCGCGGTAGTTAATTCGTTTTTCGCCGCCAGGTTAGTCAGTAAATAGGCCAACGGCCCCACTTCCACCACTTTATCGTAGAACGACGGCGCTTTCACCCAGGAATATTTGCCGTTTTCATCCCAACCGGTGTATTTCGGACGGGTTAAACCTTCCCAAGGTTCGAGCGGTTCGTCGTCTTCATACCAGGCGTGTTTGCCGCTTTCTTTAATGCCTTTTATCACGAAATCGCTTTTTTGTTCGTCTATGCGTTGGAAGGTGCTCATATCACCGTCTTCGATATAACCGCCGCTAAGCAGGAATTTAGAATTATCGGCGTCAATCGGAAATTCCGGCACGGCTAAATAATTACGAGAAGTTTCGCCGTAATTCAGCCAATCAGGATAGTAAGCGGCAATCACTGCGGTATCTACTTTATACACTTGGTTGATAAAATCGCTGAGGCGATCAATGCAGGATTTCACATACATTAAACGTTCCATATTCAATACCGCCGCAGAATCCAGATTAATCGGGTTGGCTACCCCGCCAATCGCCAGATTTTGGATATGCGGCGTTTTACCGCCTAATAAAGCCACTACCCGGTTTGCATCGCGCTGACATTCCAATGCCTGCAAATAATGCGCAACGGCAATCAGATTGATTTCCGGCGGCAGTTTCATTGCCGGATGACCGAAATAACCGTTAGCAAAAATGCCTAATTGCCCGCTGTCTACCAATTTTTGGATTTTTTGCTGTACGTTACGGAATTCGTTTTCACTGTTTAAGGACCAGGTTGATATGCCTTTCAATATTTCATAGGCTTTAGCCGGATCCGCTTTAAGCGCGGAGGTAATGTCCACCCAGTCCATTGCGGAAAGCTGATAAAAATGCACGATATGGTCGTGAATGCTGTGCGCCGCCAGAATCATATTGCGGATATATTGTGCATTCACCGGAACCTTGGCGCCGATAGCGTCTTCTACCGCCCGCACGCTTAAAATGGCATGGACCGTGGTGCAAACGCCGCAGATTCGCTGCATGATCATCCAGGCATCGCGAGGATCCGCGCCTTTTACGATATTTTCCATCCCGCGCCACATGGTTCCTGTTGACCAGGCATTGGTCACGACACCGTTTTCAATTTCGCAATCAATGCGTAAATGCCCTTCGATACGGGTAATAGGGTCAATAGTAATACGTTTTTTCTCACTCATTTTTTATGTTCTCTTATTAGCGGCTTAATTGTTCGCTGCGTGCGATTTTTTGTGCAATAGCTTGTTCCGATTTTTCTTTTTGTGCTTCTTTTAACACCGGAAGAACCGGGAATAACCGAATAATTAAAATATACGCACAGATTTCAATAGACACGAAACCGATTGAAATTAACAATTCCTGTGCGGACGGGAAATATTTATAACCGTTACCCGGATCGTACATGATTAAGGAATAATCCATACGCCATAAAGCGGCGCCCAGCAACATACTTAAGGCGGAGATAAATAACCAGCGCCCGTCGGAACGTTTTTCCCCGAGGAACAGGGTCAGTAACGGCAAGGTCATTAACCAGACTTCCGCCCAAAACATCCAGGCTTCGAATTTAAATAATCCGATAACATAATTCAATTTGTGGTGATAAATCAGTTCACCGAAACGGCAGAGTAAAAATACCGCAATTAAGACCGCACTTACGCGCGTTAACTTGGTGAACAAGTGGCGTTCATCCGGTGTTTTACCTGCTAACCCCGCACGCACCAGCGAACCTTCAAAAATCACAATAGAAAATCCCATGATGAATGCCGTCAGCAAGGAAAATACCGGTAACATTTCATAACTTTGCCAAGCGGGATGAACTTTATGACCGGCAACAATCATCAATGAGCCCATGGACGATTGGTGCATCATCGGTAACAGCGCCCCCAGAGCAATCACGAAAAACATGATTTTATTCAATTTGTTGAATAATTTTTTAAACCCGAAGAAACCTAGCCATACGGGGGCGAATTCCAGTGTCACCACCAAAATATAGATCGTCATACAAACGGCGGTTTCGAACAAAACAGAATTGGTATTGAATTGCCCCGGCAGGTAAAAATACGGCAAATGCCAGTAGCGCCCCATATCAATAGTAATGGATAAACCGCCCAGACTATAACCGAACAAGCTGGCAAGCAATGCGGGACGAACAAGTGCGTGATATTTTCCTTTATTAAAAATATACACCGCCCAGGCTAACGCCCAGCCGCCGCAGGCAAAGCCGGTACCCACGAGTAAATCGAAGGCGATCCACAATCCCCAAGGATAACCGCCGTTTAATGCCGTTACCGAACCGATACCGAGGAACATCCGTTTCACAATAAGAATTAAACAAATCAATGCCAACGGGGCAAAAAAGAGAATCGATGCCGTAATCAATTTCCCACCGACAGGACGAACGTTATTCATGGCTGTTCTCCTTATATTGT
Organism: Exercitatus varius; assembly: GCF_029577735.1. Classification (NCBI taxonomy): domain Bacteria; kingdom Pseudomonadati; phylum Pseudomonadota; class Gammaproteobacteria; order Pasteurellales; family Pasteurellaceae; genus Exercitatus; species Exercitatus varius. The sequence goes on from NZ_JARQTO010000001.1 coordinate 465,273, forward strand.
TCTTCGTGATCACCTTTCATATTGCGATAAGTGATGAAGGTCAATCCGGCTAATGCCGCTAACGGCAATACCATGCCCCGATAAAGGGTATGTTGTAAATGTGCGGCGCGAGCGCCCGTCGCTTCGTTATCCAATGCAGGCAGTCCTAAATTTTCCTGCGGAACACCGCTGATCACTAAAACCTGTGTGCCGCCACCCTCAAATTCACCATACACATGCTGAACATATTCCGCTACCGTTGCGGTGTTTTTATCCTGGCTATGAATATGCTGACGCGGATAGCCGTATTTTTCCCCGACTTTTAAAGAAAGACGTCGTTTGGCTTCCGCCAGTAAATCCTCACGAGAACCGAAAATCACCGCACCGGTCGGACAAACATGACAACAACCCGGCAATTTTCCCTGATCAATACGTTCCACACCTTTTTGGTTACATAATTCACATTTGCTGATCTGTCCCAACGGATTGTTGTAATCGTATTGTGGCACGGTAAACGGACAAGCCACCATGCAGTAACGACAACCGGTGCAAATGTCGGGATCGTATTGGACAATACCGGTAACCGGATTTTTAGTTAACGCCTGAACCGGACAAACACTGACACAGTTCGGTTCCACACAATGCATACATTGCTTTTTAATGTAGGAATAACCGTTTTCCTTTTTATCTTTCTGCGAACCGTCTCCATCAGACCAAATCTGGATTATATTGCGGGTAAACGGCGATAATTTGTCATTGTTTGACCATTGCTGTTCGCCGTCAGGATTGACGGCCGTACCGTTAATATTTTGACATTCCGCCACACAAGCCTGGCAACCGACACAAAGCGTCGCATCGTAAAGCATTCCCAATGCATTGGGAATAACCTTGCTTTCCGGAACTTCAGCCGCCTGCAAATTAACAACCGGAATAGTAGCGCCTATTCCGCCAAGCAAGCTGTTTTTAATAAATTTACGTCTATTCATTTTTTCACCCGCTTGGTTTTTATTCATGATTAGCGTTTTTTCGTTCTTCTTCAAGCTCGCGAGCTTTACGTTGATTGCTTAACTCTTTTAACGTCACCACGCTTACACCCGCTAAAATGGCCGCGGCACCACCTAATAAGGCCACTGCCGTCATTGAAGCGACATTCCCCTCCTGATTACCGACATCCGGTTTATTCACCCTAGGCGTTGGATTTTCTACTGAAGATAATTCAAAAATACCCTTGGTAAAACCGACACCCTTTTCATTACAACCGTAACAAGGGTGACCGATGCCTACCGGCCAGTTATTTCCCCCGACATCGCAAAAATCCAGACTTGAACAGTTACCATAGGTTTCAGGCCCTTTACAACCAAGGTGATATAAACACCAACCGTGACGATGTCCGTAATCACCGTATTCTTTGGCAAAACGGCCCGCATCGAAGTGCGGTCTGCGATAACAGTTTTCATGAATAAGACGATCGTAAGCAAATAACGGGCGATTTAATTTATCCGTTTCAGGCAATTTTTTATAAGTCATGATATATGCCACGGTTGCCAGGAAATTGTGCGGATTCGGCGGACAGCCCGGAATATTAATCACCGGCACACCCGGCAATACACCGGACAAACTGGTCGCGCCCGTCGGATTACCGCCGCTTGAAGGCACGCCGCCCCAAGCGGAACAGGACCCTATAGCAATCACCGCCGCAGCATGTTTCGCTGCGTCTTTAATATGTTCAATAATAGGTTTGCCGGCAACCATACAATAAATGCCGCCGTCTTTGACCGGAATGGAACCGTCCACAACCAGAATATATTTCCCTTTGTATTGTTCTAAGGCACGGTGTTTATTTTCTTCCGCCTGCTCTCCGAATGCAGCGGACAGCACTTCATGGTATTCCAGTGAAATAAGGTCAAGAACAAGATTTTCGATAGTCGGATGGGTGGCGCGGAGAAGAGATTCGGTACAGCCGGTACATTCTTGTGCGCCAATCCAAATGACAGGCGGACGTTGCGGATTTGTGAGTGCATTAGTCATTTCGGCACTCGCTTTTGAACTTAACCCCATTGTTGCCGCAAGTGCGGTACATAATTTCATAAAATCTCGGCGGGATACCGAATTTAACGCAGATACGAATCCGTCATGTCGTTGCATATATATCACTCCTATTCACGCATAAAAGACGTGGTTAATAGAAGCGTATGCTACGCTTTTAATAAGAAAATACGTTGATTTAAGTCAAGATATAACAACTTTTTTACATAAATATCGCAAATTTTATAACTTATAATTATAAATGGGAATTATTCCTATTTAAGAGACAAAAAATAAAAAATCTGCATGTTACAATTCGGTTTAACCGATTATAAAATGCAGACTTAATTTAATGATTAAACTATTTATTATAAAGCGGTGTAGGTCCCGTTAAACCGCCGTTCATTTGGCCGCCGACCGCCTGTTTCAACACCGTACCTGAAGATTTAATTTCAACGCGACGATTCGGATGCAAACAATCTTTTAACGCTTGTCCGCGCTCATCCTTACAAGCTTTCACCTGATTCGCCTCACCATAACCTTTCGCATCAATCTGCGCCGTCACGCCTTGTTCAATTAAACGGTTTTTAACACGTTCCGCGCGGCGTTGCGATAAATTCAGATTATAAGCTTTAGCGCCTAAACGGTCGGTATAACCGGCAACGGAAACCTCTTTTGCCTTGGAGGATTTCAATTGTTCGGCTACATTGTCCACCACTTTTTTGCCTTCTTCCGTTAACGTTTCCTGATCAAAATTAAACAAGAAATCGGCACTCAGATTAAATGACGAATTACCGTTACAGCCGTTCGGATACCAAAAGAAACTTTGCGCATTCATATTTTTATCGAACAAGACTTTATACTGACAAATTTTATGTACGCCGTTTTCGCGGTAATTAAAAGCATAATCCCATTCGCGAACGCCGTATAATCCTTCGGAAAAATGCGGACGCCCCAACAAGTTGGCGATTTGATCTTTATTCATGCCGCGTTCAACCATTCGCACATTATCCCAATTCGGCCAAGAACCGAACTGCGAACCGTCATGATTAAAACGGGCTTTATCAATTTTCGGCCACACTAAATTAGCCATTGCCTGTTCCGGCGTATCACCGGCCGGTTGACCGTCTTCCGTGATGTCGCTTAAGTTTCCGCATGCGGCTAAAACCATTGCCGCCGTTGTTGATAAAAATAAACGTGATAGTTTCATTTAATTACCCCTTAAGTTAAAAACATTAACATTTAACGCTTCAAATAAAATTTGCCGGTTAATACTAGCCATAACGCTTTACAAAGTAAACTCAAAAATATTGTTTTACTTAATAAAATATACAAAATCTTTATTTTTTTACATTTAACGTCAATTAATATAAATAATTGTCGATAAAATTAAAAAAACATCCGTTTCGATTCCGACATCCATTTTAGTAACAGGTTTTCCGAACTTTCTTCCACCTGCTTACCCAATTTCTGAATTAAGGATTTTTTCTGTTTAAATTGCAGTTCCAGCACACTTTTCTCTTTTATTGCCTGCAAAATAACATCGTCACTGGTCGCTATTTCATCAATTAACCCCAGCGCCAATGCCGACTGACCGAACCAATGTTCGCCCGTCGCAATTTTTTCCACGTCCAAGTGCGGGCGATTTTGAGCAACAAATTGTTTAAACAAATCATGGGTTTCTTCCAGTTCCTGCTGGAATTTTTGTTTACCTTTTTCCGTATTTTCACCGAATATCGTCACGGTGCGTTTAAATTCACCGGCCGTCATAACATCCACATCCACATCGTGTTTTTTCAGTAAACGGTGAATATTCGGCACCTGCGCCACCACACCGACGGAACCGATAATCGCAAAGGGCGCCGCCACAATTTTATCGGCCACACAGGCCATCATATAACCGCCGCTCGCCGCTACTTTATCCACCGCCGCAGTTAATTTAATTCCCGCTTGTTTCAAACGCGCTAATTGGGAAGCCGCCAGGCCGTAACCGTGCACCACGCCGCCGGGACTTTCCAGCCGCAGCAGAACTTCATCGGTTTCAGGATTCGCTACGGATAAAACGGCGGTAATTTCTTCCCTCAACGCCGCCGTCACCGAAGCCTGAATATCGCCCTTAAAGTTCAATACGTATAAAGTAGGTTTGTGTTCGCGCTTAACCGTTTCGCCTTTTTTACGTTTCGCTTTTTCCGCTTTCTTCTCCTCTTTTTCCGCTTGTTTCAATTCCTCTTCGGTCAAATGGAATTGCTGCAATTTTTTCGATATATCGGCATATTCTTTCGACAAATCCGTTATTTTCAGCTCGCCGTAGGAAGCGGGTTGGCGTTGTTTGAATGCAAAAATCATGGCGATAATGCCCGCCACCACTAATAAAATCGTTAAAATTTCCAGAATAAAAATGCCATAGCCCACGGCAATATCAGACCACATAACATCTCCTCGCTATAAATAAAAAAACATGAAAAAAATCGCCCGCACTTTTAACTGCGTAGCCCGATACCGCGGTTAATCAGATAATAGGCGAAACCGTATAATGCCAAAATAAATACCGACAACACGGCAAACGTATAAACCAGCGGCACATCGCTGATGCCGAGAAATCCATAGCGGAATCCGTTAATCATGTACACAATCGGGTTGAGTTTTGACACCGCCTGCCAGAACGGCGGCAGCAAAGCAATGGAATAAAACACTCCGCCCAAATAGGTTAACGGCGTCAGCACGAAAGTGGGCACAATGCTGATGTCGTCAAAAGAATGCGCGAAAACCGCATTGATTAAGCCGCCTAAGGCAAAGGTTGCCGTGGTAAGTAACAACGTCACAAAAATGACGCTCCAGGCATGAATTTCAAAGGAAACGAATAATAACGACACAATCGTTACCAGCACGCCGATGCAAATGCCGCGCACCATTCCGCCCATCATATAACCTAAAATAATCACATGGGGCGATGTAGGTGAAATCAGCAGCTCTTCCACATTGCGGGCAAATTTTGTACTGTAAAACGACGACGCCACATTGGTAAAAGCGTTTGTCAACGAAGACATCATAATCAGCCCGGGCACAATAAATTGCATGTAGCTAAACCCACCCATTTCGCCGATACGGCTGCCGATTAGCTGTCCGAAAATCACAAAGTAGAGCGTCATGGTAATCACCGGCGGTACGATGGTTTGCACCCAAATCCGCATAAAACGACGAATTTCCTTGCGTAGAATGGTACAAAATGCGATCCAGCCCAATCTCATTGTTCGCCTCCGTTCGGTTTGTTTAACGCCATGCTAATGAATAATTGTTCCAACCGGTTAGATTTATTACGCATGCTGACAACCTGTTTATCCTGCGCGGTTAATTGCGCAAACAAATCGTTCAGGCCTTTTTCCCGATGTACATCCACTTCAATAGATTTTTCATCCAGCCGGCGCACAGGATAACCTTCGATTTGTGACAACGTCCCGTTATCGGCAAAATCCAAAATAAAGGTTTCGGTTTCCAGTTTCGCCAGTAAGTCTTTCATCGGCATATTCACAACCAATCTGCCCTGCTGAATAATACCGATATGGCGACACAGCATTTCCGCTTCCTCTAAATAATGGGTGGTGAGAATAATGGTGGTACCTTGTTCATTCAACTCACGCAAAAATCGCCACATGGTACGGCGCAGTTCAATATCCACGCCGGCGGTCGGTTCGTCCAGAATCAGCAATTTCGGATTGTGCATTAAAGCGCGGGCAATCATTAAACGTCGCTTCATTCCGCCGGAAAGGCGCATAGCCTGCTGTTCGCGCTTATCCCATAAATCCAGCTTTTTCAGCCATTTTTCCGCCTGAATTAACGCCGCTTTGCGGGGAATGCCGTAATAACCCGCCTGATTGATCATAATATCCCGCACTTTTTCGAACTGATTAAAATTGAATTCCTGCGGCACTAAACCAATCTTCTGCTTCAATTGAACCGGATCTTTATCTAAATCATAACCGAAAACCTTAACCGTTCCGCCGGTTTTATTTACCAACGAACTGATAATGCCGATAGTCGTAGATTTGCCCGCGCCGTTATGACCAAGCAAGGCATAAAAATCTCCTTCTTCTACGCTAAGATCGATGCCGTGCAACGCCTGCACACCATTTTTGTAACACTTGGTCAATGCGGCAATTTCTAATGCTTTCATAGTGGATGTCGTCCTTTAAAAATAGGCACGCATAATACTCTTTTTTGCCGAAGTAGGCAAAAATTCCGGCTCGGATTTATTCCGCCGACATAATATAAAAAAACATGCGAAATTTTGCCCGCACTTTTCGCTATTTAATTTCAAAAAATGTTTTCAATGCTTGACAAATAATTCATGTACTAGTTTAATAGTGCAAAATAATTCAGAAGGACAAATTCGCATGTTTCAACCCTATATTCAGGTTTTCACTCAATCCGTGGATTACCATAACGATTTAGCCGCGGTATTTACGACTTTATGCGGCGATAAAACCAACAATTTGTTACTCGAAAGCGCCGAAATTTCCAGCAAAAACAGCTTAAAAAGCCTGCTGTTGGTGAACGCTGCCGTGAAAATTTCCTGCTCCGGACAAACCGTTAACTTCAAAGCATTAACCGATAACGGCGCGGCGGTATTGATTCATTTACAGGATAAACTAAAAAAACTCGCCAAATTAACGCACATCAATGATCACGAATTAACCGCTTCCTTTGCGCCCTTGGATCAAAATCTGGACGAAGACACTAAATTGCAGGCGGCGACCGTATTTGACGGTTTGCGGCTGGTCAATAATTTGTACGCTCACAGCCAAACACCGATTTTTCTCGGCGGATTATTCGCCTATGATTTAGTGGCGAATTTCATTCCTATGAACGGTATTGAATTGCAGGACGACGGGCTCAGTTGCCCGGATTACGTGTTCTATCTGGCGGAAAATTTACTCTGTTTTAACCACCCGATTCAACAGGCGACCTTGCAAACCTTCTGTTTCAGTTCGAAAGAATGTGTTGCGTTGCAACAAAGTGCGGTGGAAATTTCCCGCAAAATGTGCAATTTGCAACCGGTTCCCGCCGTTATTGCGGCGGATACGGATGTCAAAACCAATATCGAAGACGAAAAATTCAAAGATATTATCCGCGCTCTTAAACATCATATTTATATCGGGGATGTGTTCCAAATTGTGCCGTCTCGTCGCTTTTCTCTGCCTTGTCCGAACAGCTTGGCCACCTATCGTAATCTGAAACGGAATAATCCGAGCCCTTATATGTTTTACATGCAGGACGATGAATTCGTGCTATTTGGCGCGTCGCCGGAAAGCGCTTTGAAATTCAGTGCGGACAACCGCGAACTGCAAATTTACCCGATTGCCGGTTCCCGTCCGCGCGGTTTTGACGCTCAAGGCAATATCGATCCTGAACTGGATGCCCGTTTAGAGCTGGAAATGCGTTTGGATCACAAAGAATTGGCGGAACATCTCATGCTGGTGGATCTTGCTCGTAACGACATAGCACGGGTCTGCCAAAGTGGCACTCGTCAGGTAAAAGATCTGATGCAAGTGGATCGTTATTCTCACATCATGCATTTGGTTTCCCGCGTAGTGGGCACGCTTCGCCCCGAACTGGACGCCCTACACGCTTATCAAGCCTGCATGAACATGGGAACCCTTACCGGCGCGCCTAAAATTAAAGCTATGCAGCTGATTTATCAATCAGAAAAACAAAAACGACACAGTTACGGCGGGGCGGTCGGTTACCTGTCCTCCGACGGCAATTTCGACACCTGCATCGTTATTCGTTCCGCTTTTGTACAAAACGGAATCGCCCATGTGCAAGCCGGTTGCGGCGAGGTGTTGGATTCCGATCCGCAAATGGAAGCAGACGAAACCCGACACAAAGCGCGCGCCGTGTTAAACACCATTATCCAAACCAATCGTCAGGCATAAGGAAATGAAAATGGCCACCATCGTATTTTTAGATAATTTTGACTCCTTCACCTACAATCTGGTGGATCAATTCCGCACGCTCGGACATCAGGTAAAAATCTACCGCAACGACTGCGATTTGGATTTACTGGAGAAAATGTGCCGCGAACCCGACACCATCCTGGCTCTGTCGCCCGGCCCGGGCACGCCTGCCGAAGCGGGCAACATGCTGCCGTTAATCCGACGGGTGAAAAATTCGGTCCCCATTATCGGTATTTGCTTAGGTCATCAGGCGTTAATTGAAGCTTTTGGCGGCAAAGTGGTGCATGCGGGCGAAGTATTGCACGGCAAAGTTTCCAAAATTCAGCATGATAATCAAGCCATGTTTGCCGGGCTGCAAAATCCGATGCCGGTCGCCCGTTATCATTCCTTAATGGGCAGCGACTTGCCGGAAGAATTGATTGTTAATGCGAACTACAACGGCATTGTCATGGCGATTCGTCACCGCGATTTACCGATTTGCGCTTTCCAGTTTCATCCGGAAAGCCTGCTGACGGTACAAGGTTCAAAACTACTGGAACAAAGTATCGATTGGTTATTAGCTCGACAAACACATTAATTTTAACCCGGAATCACTTATAGGATTTCTCGGACTCAGCCCCGTTTGACATGGCTGACTGTCAAAAAAACGTTGCTTTTTTTGACCGCACTTTTCGATAAAAAGGAAAATATTATGCAACTCGACCAAATTCTTGCGACGCTGTTTAACAACCAATCGCTGACACAGGAACAATCCGCCGAATTTTTCCGCGCCGTGGTAAACGGCGAAGTGGCGCCCGAACAATTATCCGCGGCGCTGATTGCCTTAAAATTACGCGGCGAAACCATCGACGAAATCACCGGCGCCGTCACCGCGCTGTTAGCCGCCGCTCAACCTTTTCCAAGCCCGGATTATCCTTTCGCCGATATTGTAGGTACCGGCGGCGACGGCGCCAACACCATTAATATTTCCACCGCTTCCGCCGTTGTCGCCGCCAGCCTCGGTTTAAAAATCGCCAAACACGGCAACCGCAGTGTCTCCAGTAAAACAGGCGCCAGCGATTTACTTTCCTGCCTGGGCGTAGACATCAACATGAGCGCCGAAAAAGCTCGCCGGGCGCTGGACGAAATCGGTTTGGCCTTTGTGTTCGCACAAAAATATCACACCGGCTTTAAACACGCCGTTCCCGTACGTCAGGCATTAAAAACCCGCACAATTTTTAATATTCTCGGCCCGTTGATTAATCCTGCTCACGCCAAACGTCAACTATTGGGCGTATACAGCCCGGAATTACTGCAACCTTACGCGGAAACCAACGCACGTTTAAATCACGAACACAGCATTATTGTGCACGGCAGCGGCCTGGACGAAGTCGCTATTCACGGTAAAACCCAAGTAGCGGAATTGCGCGACGGCAAAATCGAATATTATGAGCTGTCTCCGCAAGATTTCGGTTTCACCGCCAAACCGCTGGAAAGCCTGCGCGGCGGCGAACCGCAGGAAAACGCTCAAATTATCACCGCACTTTTACAAGGTCGCGGCACCGATGAACAAAATCAGGCCGTTGCCATGAATACCGCATTATTGATGAAACTGTTCGGCTATGAGAACATTAAACAAAACGCCGAACAGGTTCTGGCGCAACTCGCCGGCGGGCTCGCTTTTGAAACTTTGGAAAAACTTGCCGCCTATTAATTTGCAGAATAGACAAAATGATTAAATCGTAAGAAAACAGCAGGAAAAAGAATGAAATTAAACACCGCGCCGACCATCCTACAAAAAATCGTGCTCGATAAAATCGAATGGGTGAAAAATAAGAAGGCGGAATTTCCGCTGGAAAGTTTTCAACAAAACATTGAAAAATCCGACCGCAGTTTTTACGACGCTTTGCGCCGAGGTTCTCATCGTCAACCGGCGTTTATTCTTGAATGCAAAAAAGCGTCGCCGTCTAAGGGATTGATTCGCAACGAGTTTAAGCCGGAAGAGATTGCCAATGTTTATAAACATTATGCGACGGCGGTGTCCGTGTTAACGGATGAAAAATATTTTCAGGGCGATTTCCGTTATCTCAAAATTGTCCGTGACATCGTCACTCAACCGGTGTTATGCAAAGATTTTATCATTGACGAATATCAAGTTTACCTTGCCCGTTACAGCCAGGCTGACGCGATTTTGCTGATGCTTTCCGTGGTTGATGACGAAACTTATCAAAAATTAACCGCACTTGCTCATCAACTCGGCATGGGCGTGTTGACGGAAGCCGCGAATGAAGCGGAATTTGAACGTGCGCTGGCATTAAACGCCCAAATTATCGGGGTGAACAACCGCAATCTACACGATTTGACCGTCGATTTGAATCGAGTAAAAAATCTGACGGCAAAATATGCCGCCCAAATTCCCGCCGATGTGCGAATTATCAGCGAATCCGGTATTTACAGCCATCAACAGGTTAAAATGCTGGCAAATTGCGCCCACGGATTTCTTATCGGCAGCAGCTTAATGGGCAGTGACGATTTGAATAATGCGGTGCGGGCCGTGATTTTCGGCGAAAACAAGGTGTGCGGTTTAACCCGCCCGCAGGATGTACAAACCGCCTATGCCAACGGCGCTTTATACGGCGGATTGATTTTTGCCGAAGGTTCGCCGCGGCAGCTTTCATTGCGTCAGGCGCAGGAACTGACAACCGCGGCGCCGTTACGTTTCGTGGCGGTTTTTCAAAATCAAGCCATTGATTTTATTGTGAAAATCGCCTCTCAATTGAAGGCATACGCGATACAGCTGCACGGTTCGGAAAATAACGCATTTATTGCGGAGCTGCGTGCCGTATTGCCGCCGTCCATTCAAATCTGGAAAGCGGTTTCGATTGAGACGGAAACCGAAAATGCCACTAAAAGTGCGGTCAAAAATGACGATGTTTTTTCAGGCAGCGAAGCTTTTACCGAAATTCCGCATGTGGATCGTTACGTTTTGGACAGTAAAATCGGAAATCAGCAAGGTGGCACCGGTAAACCTTTCAATTGGCGTAAAATTCCTGAACGGTTAAAACATAAAATTATGCTGGCAGGCGGTATTTCTTTGGATAATATTGAATCCGCACTGGCGCAGCAATGTCTCGGATTAGACTTAAATTCCGGCGTGGAAAGCAGCAAAGGCGTGAAAGATCCGCAAAAAATCGCCGGGATTTTTCGCCATATTTTGCAATGCTAAGCCGGCTAAACGAACGAAAAAGAAGAGGTTATCCTCTTCTTTTTTTATATGCTTTTCTCGCAATTTAAACCCTTTCCAATTTTGCCAGATGGGCAATCAGCCATTTAATCCCTTGCCCCTGAAAAGCGATTTGCAAGCGCGTATTATTGTCCGAGCCTTCCACGTTAATAATCGTCCCTTGCCCGAATTTGGCATGACGCACTTTTTGCCCGGTTTTCCATTCATTATCATCGGCGGTAAAAACTCGTCCGGAATTGACCGCACTTTGTCCTGCCGCGAACCGGTTATAGGCACGGGTTACGGTACCGCGTAACCGCACCGCCTGAACGCATTCCTCCGGTAATTCATTGATAAAACGTGACGGAATATGACGTTCTTCTTTACCATACAAACGACGGCTTTCCGCATAGCAAACGGTCAGCTTTTTCTTCGCGCGGGTTATGCCGACGTAAGCCAAACGGCGTTCCTCTTCCAGGCGACCGGGTTCTTCCACAGACATAAAACTCGGGAAAATGCCCTCTTCCACTCCCACCATAAACACGCGCGGAAATTCCAAACCTTTAGCCGAATGCAACGTCATCATTTGAACGCAAGATTGGTGCGGGCCCGCCTGTTCCTCGCCGGCTTCCAGCGAAGCGTGAGTCAGAAATGCGGTTAAATCGGACATCTCGTCCGCTTCATCCGGCTTGATGAATTCGCGGGCGGCGGACACCAATTCTTCCAGATTTTCTATCCGCACTTCGCCCTTCTCGCCTTTTTCCTGTTCATACATTTGATACAAACCGGAATGCTTAATCACAAAATCCGTTTGTGCAAACAACGGCATTTCTTCCGTTTCCTGAACCAGAGAATTGATTAACTCTACAAAACGCATTAATGCGGTGGCGGCGCGTCCCGTCAGTTTATTTTCCTGAATGGTGACCTGAGTGGCCTGCCATAAAGTAATCTGACGTTCTCTTGTCAGTTGGCGCAAAGTTTCCAGCGTCCGATCGCCAATTCCGCGGGTCGGCGTGTTGATCACACGCTCGAACGCCGCATCGTCATAACGATTGTTAACCAGCCGTAAATAGGCCAACGCATCTTTAATTTCCTGACGTTCGAAGAATCGCATGCCGCCGTAAATTCGGTATGGAATCTGCGCGCGGATTAAAGCCTCTTCTAACACGCGAGATTGGCTGTTGCTGCGATACAACACCGCACATTCATCTAATTTACCGCCGTCTTCTAACCAGCTTTTAATTTGCGAAGAAACGAATAAGGCTTCGTCCAGTTCATTAAAGGCGGCATAAATACCGACGGGCTCGCCTTTATCGTCTTCCGTCCAAAGATCTTTGCCCAAACGGTTGCTATTATGGGAAATCAATTGATTGGCGGCCTGTAAAATATTGCCGGTTGACCGATAGTTTTGCTCTAATCGGATAGTTTTCGCCCGTTCAAAATCATCCAGAAATTTTTGAATATTTTCAACCTGTGCGCCGCGCCATCCGTAGATTGACTGGTCATCATCGCCTACGATCATAACATTTCCCGTTTTTCCCGCCAGCAAACGAATCCACTCGTACTGAATTTTATTGGTATCCTGAAACTCATCCACCAGAATTTGTCCGAAGCGGCGCTGATAATTTTGCAAAATCAACGGTTTATTCAAAAACAGCTCGTAGGCCCGAAGCAAAATTTCGGCGAAATCCACCAAACCGGCTCTGTCGCAGGTATCTTGATAAAGACGATAAATTTTAATCCATTCCTGCTCCTGACGATCGTTCATATCGTCAATCTGATGAGGCCGTAATCCTTCGTCTTTTTTATTATTAATGTACCAACAGGCTTGTTTCGCCGGATACATTTTTTCATCGTAATTGTGCAGTTTCAGCAAGCGTTTCAGCAAACGCAGCTGATCTTCGCTGTCTAAAATCTGAAAATCCTGTGGCAAGCCGGCATCGGCATAATGGGCGCGCAACACCCGGTGAGCAATGCTGTGAAAAGTTCCCACCCACATACCAAATAACCGGCGGGAAGAATGTAAGGCTAGCGTGGATTCAATCCGCTGACGCATTTCCGCCGCCGCTTTATTGGTGAAGGTTACCGCCATAATGCCGCCTTCGGAAATACCTTCCACCGCAATCAGCCAGGCGATCCGATGGGTAAGCACCCGTGTTTTGCCCGAACCGGCGCCGGCAAGAACTAAATAATTGCCTAAAGGCGCCGCCACCGCTTCACGCTGTTTATCGTTCAATCCATCGAGTAATTCTGAAATATCCATGAACTTATTATTCGTTATCTGTTTAAATTTACATTAGATTATAGAGAGTGCGGATAAATTGTCAATGCGGTAATCCGCCCGTATTTACAAATAATGCCAAACAATTTATAGTACTTTCCGTTAGTCGGGGTGCCGAAAAATCGGCTGAGAAAATACCCGGGAACCTGATACAGTTAGCACTGGCGTAGGAAACTAATTTTTATTTTGCTTTTCCGTTTAGCTGTTGACTTGTTCTGTTTTTATCTGTACGGGAGCAAATCAATGATTCGTTTACATCCAAACCACAAAAAAACTCTTCTAAAATCGACCGCACTTTGCCTGCTTTCCGGCTTATCCTTACCAATAACGGCTCAGGCCGAAGGCAAACTGAACATTTATTGCAGCGTACAAAATACCGCTTGCGAGAAAATCAGTCAGGCCTTTGGTGAGAAATACAACGTAAAAACGCAATTCGTCCGCAACAGCACCGGCACCGTGCTGGGTAAAATCAAAACCGAAAAAGACAATCCGCAGGCGGATGTCTGGTACGGCGGCACTCTGGAACCTCATCTGCAAGCGGCGGATCTCGGGTTATTGGAAAAATACCGTTCCCCGAACCAAAAAGACATTATGCCTAAATTCAAAAAATTAATGGATCTGCGGGGCGATTACACTTCCGTGATCTACGTAATGGAATTAGCCATCGGTATCAATACTAAAAAATTGAAAGCGTTAAATATCGAGCCGCCTAAATGCTTCAAGGATTTATTGGAACCCCGCTTCAAAAACCAAATTCAGTACGCAGATCCGCGCGTATCCGGCACGGGTTATTCGTTTATCACCACTTTGGTCGCATTGTGGGGCGAAGATAAAGCCTTTGATTATTTAGCCGAATTAAACAAAAACGTGGCGCAATTTTCCAAAAGCGGATTAGCGACCAACAATCTGGCAACCGGCGAAGTCACGGTGGATATCAGCTTTATGAACGCTTATCTTCACGAACAGGAAAAAGGCGCACCGGTTGAAGGCATTCTACCCTGCGAAGGCATTGGCTATACTTTAGGCGCAACCAGCATTATCAAAGGCGCCAGAAATTTAGATAACGCCAAATTATTTACCGATTGGGCGCTCACGGCGGAAGCGCAGGAACTGCACTGGCGAGAAGCCAATTCCTATCAACTGCCGGCAAACGTTCACGCCAAGCTTTATCCCAAGACCCATTTCCCGCCAATCGCCAACTTCATTGAGCTTGATGTGATTCGTTTCGGTTCGGCTCAAGAAAGCAAACGTTTGATTCAGCGCTGGACGGATACTACGTTAAATCAATAATTTTTATTTTATGAAATAAATAGCGGCATTCGGTTGATATCGAATGCCGTTATCGCAAAAAACTCGTCAAAATTTGACCGCACTTTTACTCGTTTTCGACGTCCCGTATCTGTAAACGCTCTGTTCCCGTATAAATTGTAGCGCGCCCCTCGCGGGCAAAGCCGATTAAGGTCAAATCCGTCTCCCGCGCCATGCGAACCGCTAATTCCGTCGCAGCAGAAATAGCGGCTAACATTTCGATTCCGCAGCTTACGGTTTTCTGCACCATTTCATAGCTGGCGCGGCTGGTGGCGAAGACAAAACCTTGCGGTCGACCGTTTTTAGCATGCCAGCCGAGTAATTTATCCAACGCCACATGGCGTCCGACATCCTCCCGAATCGCCAACAATTCACCTTGCGGCGAAAAAAAGGCGGCCGCATGCGTCGAGCCGGTTTGTTTACCCAATATTTGCGCCTGTTGTAATTTAGCCAAACAGGCGTCCAATAAATTCAGATCAAAACGTAAAGTGCGGGCGGTTTTCGGCAATTTTTTGCTGACTTGTTCCAGCTGCTCCGTTCCGCAAATACCGCAGCCGGTTCGTCCGGTTAAATTGCGGCGCACTTCTTTCAACCGCACAAAACAACGGGTTGCCAATTCAATTTGTACTTCAATTCCGTTGCAATTTTCCGCTATGTCGATGCCGTAAATATCGGCGGGTTTATCAATAATGCCTTCCGTTAAGGAAAATCCCACGGCAAAATCCGCTAAATCCGCCGGCGTGCACATCATCACCGCATGCGAAATGCCGTTGTACACTAAAGCCACCGGCACTTCCGACGCCAAAACATCATTTTGGGATTGCAGAACGTTTTTTTCACCGGATTTTTGGAAAAAAGCGACGGGAGTAATGGTTGATGAGAGCAAAGTGCGGTCCTTTTTTGTTATGTTTTTTAATTATTCTAGAATGTATTATGTTATTCTACAACCCGAAACTTAGCGGAGGAACGATTGAACGACAAACATCGTTATTCACCGAATTTTTACAGGTTTTTGTTAAAATTTTGACCTATATCACAGAAAATAACGGATATGCGCAAGATTAGTTATAGATTTACTGAGAAAAACTAGGTATTCTTACGCCCATTAATCCAAGTATTTTTTACTTTTGATTAACATTTCCATAACGAATTTTACAACCCATCTCCTCATCCCGGAGTAAGGACTATCTATGCAGATCACAAGACGTAAGTTCTTTAAGGTCTGTGCAGGAGGCATGGCGGGAACATCTGTCGCAGCATTAGGCTTAATGCCGACCGCTGCACTGGCCGCGCCGCGCGAGTATAAACTTTTACGTACAAAAGAAACTCGTCAATCCTGCACATATTGCGCAGTCGGTTGCGGTATGCTGATGTACAGCATGGGCGACGGCGCAATGAATGCCCGCAGTAAATTAATCCATGTGGAAGGCGACCCGGATCATCCGGTCAGTCGCGGCGCGTTGTGCCCGAAAGGCGCAGGCGTTTTGGATTTCGTCAACAGCCCGAACCGAATTCAATATCCCGAATATCGCGCACCGGGTTCCGACAAATGGGAACGCATTTCCTGGCACGACGCTATTCACAGAATCGCTAAATTATTGAAAGACGACCGCGATGCCAACTGGGAATCCGTCAATGCGGAAGGAACGCCGGTTAACCGTTGGCTGACGACAGGTTTCTTAACGGCATCCGCCGCAAGTAACGAAACCGCGTTAATCTCCCAAAAATGGGCGCGGGCATTCGGTTTACTGGTTCTTGACAATCAAGCGAGTACCTGACACGGACCAACGGTAGCAAGTCTTGCTCCATCATTTGGTCGCGGTGCCATGACCAACCACTGGGTTGATATCAAAAATGCGAACGTTGTCGTTGTAATGGGCGGTAACGCAGCTGAGGCGCATCCTGTCGGCTTCCGCTGGGCAATCGAAGCGAAAAAACAAAACGGTGCGAAATTAATGGTAGTTGACCCGCGCTTTAACCGCACGGCTGCTGTCGCAGATTTTTATTCGCCGATTCGCTCGGGTACGGACATTACGCTTTTATTAGGCGTAATCAAATATTTGCTCGATCATGACGCTATTCAGCATGAATACGTCAAACACTATACCAACGCAAGCTTCCTGATTAATGAAGGTTTTGGTTTTGAAGAAGGTTTATTCACCGGCTACGATGAAGCAACACGTAGTTACAATAAATCTACTTGGTCATATCAGTTAGATGAAAACGGCCAGCCGAAACGCGATTTAACCTTGCAAGATCCGCGGTGCGTCATCAATTTACTGAAAAAACACGTCGAACGTTATACCCCGGAAATGGTTGAACGGGTTTGCGGTACGAAACAAAAAGCATTCCTGGAATTTGCCGAAACCATTGCTTCAACGGCGGCAGTTAACCGTACCATGACGATTTTGTACGCCCTAGGTTGGACCCATCATACTGTCGGTGCGCAAAATATCCGTACTATGGCAATTATCCAATTACTTTTAGGTAATATCGGTATGGCCGGCGGCGGTATTAACGCATTGCGCGGGCACTCCAACGTTCAGGGTACGACGGATATGGGCTTATTCCCGTCTATGTTGCCGGGTTATATTCCGTTACCGATCGAAACCGATACTTCATTAGAAAGTTTCTTAAACCGCATTACACCTAAAACAGCGGCCGAAGGTCAGACTAACTATTGGCAAAATACGCCGAAATTTGTGGTGAGTATGCTGAAAGCCTTCTATGGTGAGAACGCAACCAAAGAAAACGAATTCGGCTTCCATAATCTTCCGAAACAATACAAGAAGAAAATGGATCATCTGCAATACATTGATTTAATGGATCAAGGCAAAATCAACGGTTATCTCTGCCAAGGTTATAACCCGTTAGCTTCTTATCCGGATAAAAATAAAATTTCATCCGCATTGCGGAAATTGAAATTCCTGGTTGTAATGGATCCGTTAAAAACCGATACTTCCGAATTCTGGCAAAAACACGGCGAATATAACGACGTTAACCCTGCCGAAATTCAAACCGAAGTATTCCGTTTACCGACGGTCTGTTTTGCGGAAGAAGACGGCTCCATTGCCAATTCCGGTCGTTGGCTGCAATGGCACTGGAAAGCGGCGGAACCGCCAAAAGAAGCGAAACCGGATGTGGATATTCTTTCTGAAATCCGTGAAGTCATGCTTGAAATGTATGAAAAAGAAGGCGGCCCTTCCGTGGATACCATTAAAGCTATGACATGGAATTATCGAAATCCGTTAGAACCAAGACCGCACGAAGCTGCGAAAGAAAATAACGGTTATGCGCTGGAAGATCTTTATGATACGAACGGTAATCTGATCGCGAAGAAAGGCGACTTGCTTTCAGGCTTCGCCCAATTACGCGATGACGGTACTACGTCTTCGGCAAACTGGATTTACTGCGGACAATGGACACCGAAAGGCAACCAAATGGAAAACCGCGATAATTCGGATCCGTCAGGTTTAGGTAATACCCTGGGATGGGCATTTGCATGGCCGGCGAACCGTCGGGTACTTTATAACCGTGCATCGGCGGATTTATCGGGTAAACCGTGGGATCCGAAGCGCCCGTTAATCAAGTGGAACGGTAAAAACTGGAACTATATTGATATCGCGGATTTCGGTACCGCTCCGCCAAATAGTAATGTGACACCGTTTATCATGAACAACGAAGGGGTAAGCCGTTTATTCGCACTGGATAAAATGGTGGACGGTCCGTTCCCGGAACATTACGAACCTATTGAAAGCCCAATCGGTACGAATCCGCTTCATCCGAATGTAATTTCAAACCCTGTGGCGCGTATTTTGGATAACGACAAAGCAAGCTTCGGCGATGCGAGCGAGTTCCCTTATGTGGGCACAACCTACCGCTTAACCGAACACTTCCACTGGTGGACCAAAAACGCCGATCTCAACATGATTGCCCAACCGCAACCATTCGTTGAAATTAGTGAAGATCTGGCTAACGAAAAAGGTATCGCTCAGGGCGACGTGGTGAAAGTAACATCAAAACGCGGTTACATTAAAGCTAAAGCCGTTGTAACTAAACGGATTAAATCCCTTGATGTTGACGGCAAAAAAGTCCACACCATAGGTATTCCGCTCCACGGCGGTTTCATTGCGGACGGTCGTAAGGCTTTCTTACCGAATACATTGACCAGTCGTGTGGGTGATGCAAACACGCAGACCCCTGAGTTTAAAACATTCTTAGTGAATATTGAAAAAACCACGGAGGCCCTGTAATGTCAACGGTACAAGAACAAAACATTATCAAGCGCTCCGCTACTTCCGGCGTCACTCCGCCGCCGCAAGTCCGCAAAGACGTGGTGGAAGTCGCCAAGCTTATCGATGTTACCACCTGCATCGGCTGTAAAGCCTGTCAGGTCGCCTGTTCCGAATGGAACGATTTGCGCGCGCCGCAGGAAGAATGCGTGGGCGTATATGACAATCCGCGCGATATGAACGCCCAACAATGGACGGTAATGAAGTTCAGCGAAGTGGAAGAAAACGATCGATTGCAATGGCTCATTCGCAAAGACGGTTGCATGCACTGTGCCGAGCCGGGCTGTTTAAAAGCCTGTCCGGCGCCGGGCGCCATTATTCAGTACGCCAACGGTATTGTGGATTTCCAATCGGAAAAATGTATCGGCTGCGGTTACTGTATCGCCGGCTGCCCGTTCAATGTGCCGAAAATGAACGATGAAGACAACCGCGTATACAAATGTACGCTGTGTGTGGATCGCGTGAATGTGGGACAAGAACCGGCCTGCGTCAAAACCTGTCCGACCGGTGCCATTCATTTCGGCTCCAAAGAAGAAATGCTGCATTACGCCGAAACCCGGGTCGCCGATTTAAAATCCCGCGGTTACGACAATGCCGGCATTTACAATCCGCAAGGCGTGGGCGGCACGCATGTAATGTACGTATTGCATCATGCCGACAAACCGGAACTCTATTCCGGCTTACCGAAAGATCCGGAAATTGATGTCACCATCAAACTGTGGAAAGACATCTTAAAACCGGTGGCGGCGGTCGCTATGGGCGGTTTAGCGCTGGCCGAAATCGCGCATTATGTCGGTATCGGTCCGAACAACGAAGAAGATGTGGACGACCATCATACCAAATTCGAAGCGTTGGAAGAGGCCGAGAAGAAAGCGAAAACGCGCAAAGGAGGACATCATGAGTAAGCAGGAAAAACTGACCGAAATCACGCCGGATACAAAAATCCTGCGGCATAAATTCCCGGCGCGGGTCGCGCACTGGTTTTTGGTGATTGCCTTTTTCATGACTATGTTCACCGGGGTGGCGTTCTTCTTCCCGGATTTTTCCTGGTTACACGAAATTCTGGGAACACCGCAACTGGCGCGTGCCGTTCATCCGTTTACGGGCATCATTATGTTCATCGCGTTTATTATTATGGCGTTTATTTACGCTCATCATAATATTCCGGAGAAAAATGACATCCGCTGGGCGAAAGGCATCGTGGAAGTGCTGAAAGGCAACGAGCACGACGTGGCTTACAACGGCAAATACAATCTCGGTCAGAAAATGTTGTTCTGGACGCTGATTCTGGCGATGGTCACTTTACTGGTGACCGGCTTAATCATGTGGCGGAAATATTTCTCCGGTTACTTCTCCGTCACCACGCTGCGCATCGCTATTCTGCTCCATGCGGCCAGCGCCTTTGCCCTGTTCACCGGGATTCTGGTACACATGTACATGGCGTTTTGGGTGAAAGGCTCAATCCGCGCCATGGTGGAAGGCTGGGTAACGGTGCGCTGGGCGAAAAAACACCATCCGAAATGGTATCGCGAAGAAGTGCTGCCGGAACTGGAAAAGGAAATCAAGAAAAATACCCAGGCTTAATCCGGGTTGTTCATTCGTAACCTAAAGTGCGGTCAAAAAATCTTTCAAATTTTGACCGCACTTTTGCGTTATCGAAAGCCTAGTAATAATTGCGTACTGCAGAATCGGGCAAAATACGCTAAAATTTTTTGCATAAATGCCGAATGCCTTGTTGCGCTTCGGCGTCCATTTATTCCGCGGAAAAAATTATCATTTTTTTGACCGCACTTTTATTCATACGGAAACAATATGGCCATTCGAATTCTTCCCGAAAATGAAATTAAACAGGCGGCAAGTTCATTCCAGAACCCGCCGTTGCTGTTTTCTTCTCCTAAAAATCTTTATGCGCGCCGCGCTCAGCGTTTGCGTCAGTTGGCGGAAAATCATCCGTTCAGAGATTATCTGTTATTCGCCGCGAAGGTGGTCGATGCGCAAAATCTTATCTTAGCGGAAAATCCGTTGGAAAAAACGGAATTCGCCTTTAATCAGATTCGTCCTTTAGGCGTAGAACATTGGCAACGCCAGGCAAAATGGCGCGAATATTTGACCGCACTTTTGGCTGAAATCAAACCGAATGCCAATGAGCAAATGCTCGGCACTATCGATTGGCTGGAAAAAGCCTCGTCCGAAGAACTGGAGCAATTAGCCGATAAGATTCTGGCGCAGGAATATTCTCAGGTTGCCAGCGATAAAGCGGTGTTTATCTGGGCGGCCTTATCTCTTTACTGGGTACAGCTGACCCAATTCATTCCGCATCACGCCACGTTGGAAAGCGGCGAAGATTTACATACCTGTCCCGTTTGCAATTCGGCGCCCGTCGCCAGCGTGATTCATTTCGGCTCCAATCAGGGGTTGCGCTATTTGCATTGCGCGTTGTGCGAAAGCGAATGGAATGTGGTACGAGCAAAATGCACCATTTGTGATCAATCCGAAAAACTGGAATACTGGGGCATCGACAGCGACAAAGAAGCGGTTAAAGCCGAAGCCTGCGGCGATTGCCACAGTTATCTAAAAACTGTTTATCAGGAAAAAGATCCTTACGTCGAGCCCGTCGCCGATGACTTAGCCAGCCTCTTCCTCGATATTGAAATGGAAGAAAAAGACTTTAGTCGCAGCGGCTTGAATCCGTTTATGTTCCCCACCGAATAATTCGCAGGCAAGGCATTTCGCCTTGCTTTTTTTTCGGACTTCATCCTATACTACGAAGCGAAATCCATCATTGCCGCAAAACGAACGGCAACTTAGCATTCTTATTAAGGAAACATTATGACATATCAAGTCATCGCCTTTGATCTTGACGGCACATTATTAAACGGTCAGGGAGAAATTCTGGAAAGCAGCCGAAAAGCGATTCAGCAGGCGCGTGAAAAAGGTCTTAAAATCGTTCTTGTCACCGGACGACATCACACCGCCGTTAAACCTTATTATCACCAAATGGCGCTTGATACTCCGATTATTTGCTGTAACGGCACCTATATTTATTATCCGCAAACCGATGAAGTCAAATCAGCCAATCCGCTTTCTATGGAACAATGCCATAAAGTGATAGCAATTGCCGATAAATATCAAACCCATTTGCTTATGTACAGCCGTGACGCCATGAATTACACCCGTTTAAATCCGCATATGGAGAAATTCCAGCAATGGGTAATGAGTTGCCCGGAAGCGGTGCGACCGAACGTACGGAAAATTGATAGTTTTAACGCACTGATTGATAATCCTGCCGAAAATATCTGGAAGTTCGTAATCAGTTCGCCGGATCGCCAGGCAATGGAAAGTGCGGTCGAAGAATTGCCGGTTTCCGAATTCAGCTGCGAATGGTCGTGGATTGATCGCGTCGATGTCGCCAACAACGGCAACAGCAAAGGCGGACGCCTGCTCGAATTGTTGAAACAATGGAATGTCGATCCGCAAAACGTTATTGCCTTCGGCGATAACCACAACGACACCAGCATGCTGAAATCCGTCGGATTGGGCGTTGCTATGGGCAATGCGGACGATGCGGTCAAATCTCAAGCAAAACGCGTTATCGGTTCCAATAACGATGACAGCATTGCTCAATTTATCCGCACAATTATCTAGGAACGCTCATGACTAAACAAATCAAAAAACTTGATCCGGACGCCGCCATTGATATCGCCTATGATATTTTTCTTGAAATGGCGCCTGAAAATTTAGATCCCGCGGATATTCTCCTGTTTAATATGCAATTTGAAGATCGCGGCGCCGTGGAATTTGTGGAAACGGCGGATAATTGGGATGAAGAAATCGGCGTATTGATTGACCCGGAAGAATATGCCGAAGTTTGGATCGGATTAGTCAATGAAAACGATGAAATGGACGACATTTTTGCAAAATTTTTAATTTCCCATCAAGAAGAAGATCGCGAATATCATATTGTGTGGAAAGAATAGCCAAAACCAATTAATTTACTTGGTTTCCTGAAAAATATTTGCTAAACTGACCGCACTTTTTGGGGCTGATTCTGGATTCGACGGGATTGGCGAAGCCCAAGGTGCACGTCGAGGTGCGGTAGGCCTCGTAAATAAACCGCAAAAAAATAGTCGCAAACGACGAACAATACGCTTTAGCAGCTTAATAACCTGCATTTAGCCTTCGCTCCCTAGCTTCCGCTCGTAAGACGGGGATCAAGCGGAGTCAAACCTAAACGAGATCGTGTGGACGCTTCGGCTTGGAGATCGAAACACTAAATTGAATCAAGCTAGTTTATTCTTCGCGTGTCTGTCCGCAGGGGATAAATGAAACTAAAGATCAGACTAAACGTGTAGTGCTGAAGGTAGAGTAATTTCGGACGCGGGTTCAACTCCCGCCAGCTCCACCAAATATGAGTTTGATAGCGTCCTATCAAATACGAAAAAAGCCTTGAAAATAAACGCTTTCAAGGCTTTTTTGTTCCTGTACAGTTTGATTGAAAACAATCTCATTCCACAAAACACTCTAATTTTAGAGTACTCAGACCGCTGATAAACCCGCTTTTATCAGGTTATCTTGTAAAAGTAGGTTTATCAGCTGTCTAAATGGTGGCTTTATTGCCACCATTTTAACGTTTCATTTTTTGATAAAAATTTATAGAATAATACTACCAATTAAAGCGATAGCAAAGCCAACTAGCCCGATTAACGTTTCCATCACTGTCCAAGTTTTTAGAGTGGTTTTCGTATCCATTTCCAAGAAACGGCTAACTAACCAGAAACCGGAATCGTTCACATGAGATAAGGCGGTTGCACCTGAAGCGATGGCAATCACGATAAAACAAAGGTCAAATTGGCTTAATCCTGTTGTCGCAGCAACTGTCGGCGCAATTAAAGCGGCAGTTGTGGTAAGCGCCACCGTTGCGGAACCTTGCGCTACTCGCAAAGCGAGAGAGATAAAGAAAGCCGCGACAATAACCGGCATTCCGGTGTCTGCTAACATGCCGGACAATGCCTCACCAATTCCGCTGGCACGTAACACGCCGCCAAACATACCGCCCGCACCGGTCACCAATACGATTGCACAAATCGGACCTAACGCATTATCACAGATTTTTTCAATTTGTTCATAACTGCGTTGCTCTTTTAATAACACAATAGAAACTAGCAAAGTAATCAAAAGTGCAACCGGTGTTTTTCCAAGTAAACGCAGCGCCTCAACCCAAGTTTGCGAACCGTCAATCACTTTGGTCACGCTTAAAGTATTTAATCCGGTATCCAATAAAATTAAGCACAATGGTAATAATAAAATGAATAACACTTTACCGAAACTTGGCGGGTTCATGTTCGCCGTTTCATTAATCGGACCGGTATTTAAAAATGCTTTTGGTAATTCAACATGAATTTTTTTACCGGAATATTGACTGAACAAATAAGCTGCAATATACCATGTCGGAATCGCACAAATTAAGCCGACAAGCACGAGTAACCCCATATTAACACCGAGTAAATCACCGGATGCAACCGGACCCGGATGCGGAGGTAAAAAAGCATGCATTACCGCAAAAGCACCGGCGGAAGGAAACGCATAACGCAATACGGAACCACCGAATTGTTTTGCCACACTAAAAATAATCGGCAACATCACCACTAAACCGGCATCAAAGAAAATAGGGAAACCGAATAATAATGAGGCAATCCCTAACGCAAAAGGTGCTCTTTTCTCGCCAAATTTATTGATCAACGTGTCGGCTAATACTTTCGCACCACCGGTAATTTCCAACAAACGACCAATCATAGCGCCTAAACCCACCAACAAGGCGACGGATGCCAGTGTGCTACCAAAGCCACCTAATAAAGTAGGTAAAATTTTATTCACTTCGATACCGGTAACTAAAGCTGTCAGCAAGCTGACTAACGTTAAGGCGACAAAGGCATGAACTCTAAATTTCATGATCAAAACAAGCAAAATAATGACCGCACTTAGTGCAATCAACATCAGCGAAGCTGCGTCACTCATACTTTTTCCTCCGTAATTTAATATGAAAAGTAATTATCGACAACGCAAATGTTACCGATAACAAAAATATTCGCAATTGATTAATGAATAAATTGATCAAATTTGTGACATAGATCACTTAATTTCTAAATTTTAAAACTACCCTTGTGCTTTTTTGGGTGATTTTTAATCTATTTATTTTATTTACCACAATAAAATTCCCTTGTTTTGAGAAAAAATGTGATCTTGATCATAAAATCACGATGAAATAGAAATAAAACCTTTTACTGTTACCGGTAACAATCTAAAATAGCCTTAGTTTTACTGTTTGGAGAAATATGTATGAGTAACAATAAAGGAAAGAGTTTTATCTTAATGGGCGTATCCAGTACCGGCAAAACCAGTATTGGTACGGAAGTCGCCCGTCGTTTAGGCATGAAACTGATTGATGGCGACGATCTTCATCCAAGAGCCAACATTATAAAAATGGGCTCCGGTCAACCGTTAAATGATCAAGATCGCGCCCCTTGGTTGGAACGTATTCGCGATGCGGCTTTTAGTTTGGAACAAAAATCCGAGCGGGGAATTATTGTTTGTTCGGCGCTAAAAAAACAATATCGCGATTTAATCCGCGATAGTAATGATGTGAAATTTATTTTCTTGCGCGGAGACTTTGACTTGGTGCTTAAACGTATGCAACAACGTGAAGGTCATTATATGAAAGCGGAAATGTTGCGTAGTCAATTTGATACGTTAGAAGTGCCTCAGGCAGATGAAACCGATGTATATCCGATTGATATCGACGCTACTTTTGAGGAAGTTGTAGAACGTTGTGTTCAAGTTATCAAACCGTTACTTGGTTAAGGAGGGAATATGGATGCGCGTATTAAGCAGGTTACCGATAACATATTGGCTCGCAGTCAATCGCTTAGAGCCCAATATCTACAACGAATTGAACAGCAATTGGCACAAGGAAAACAACGCGCCAGACTAAGTTGTGGGAATTTAGCCCATACTGTCGCCACCTGTTGTGGTCAAGAAAAGCAAAATATTCTGAATTTTACCAAGATGAATGTGGCGATTATCAGCGCCTATAATGATATGGTAAGTGCACATCAACCTTATAAAGATTATCCGGATCAAATTAAATCTGTACTTCTACAATTAGGACATAGCGCTCAAGTGGCGGGAGCCGTTCCCGCTATGTGTGACGGTATTACACAAGGGCAAGCCGGCATGGATTTGTCTTTGTTTTCTCGAGATCTCATTGCACAAGCCACCGCTATTGGGTTAAGCCACAATACCTTTGATGCCACTTTACTACTCGGCATATGCGATAAAATCGCGCCGGGGCAACTGATGGGCGCTTTATCATTCGGACATTTGCCTACCGCATTTGTGCCTAGCGGCCCGATGGGAACAAAAATATCCAATAAATATAAAGTACAGGTGCGCCAACAATATGCGGCCGGTTTAATCGGTAAGGATGAATTGCAAGCGATGGAAAATGATTCTTATCATAGTGTCGGCACCTGTACTTTCTACGGTACGGCAAATACTAATCAATTGGTATTTGAAGCGATGGGATTAATGTTACCGGGTTCGGCTTTTGTCCCGGTAAACAGCAAATTACGCGAAAAATTGACCGCACTTTGTGCCAAACAGATGCTCAAAATCCAATCGTCAGGCAATGATTTCCGTCCGTTAGCGAAAGTGGTGGATGAAAAAAGTTTGGTCAATGGAATTGTCGCGCTTCTCGCATCGGGAGGAAGTACCAACCACACTATTCATTTAATTGCGGTCGCTCGCGCCGCCGGTTTTATTTTAACTTGGCAAGATTTCTCACAATTATCGGAAGCCGTTCCGCTTTTAACCCGAATTTATCCAAACGGACCGGCCGATATTAATGATTTTCATCAAGCCGGTGGCGTTCCGTTATTGATGAAATTACTTGCCGATCGCGGATTAATTCATTTGGATGCTACGCCGATTTATGGCAGCATGCAGGATTATTGCAAAATTCCGACATTGAAAAACAATGAAATTGTTTATCACTCCATTGAAGACAGCTTAAATCCTGATGTCATTGCACCTCGCGGACAATATTTCAGCCCGCAAGGCGGACTGAAAATGGTTTCCGGTAATTTAGGCAGTGGCGTAATTAAAGTCAGCGCAGTAGAAAAAACACATCAAAAATTGACCGCACTTGCTTTGGTATTTGAAGATCAAGACGAGGTTGTTCGTGCCTACCAAAACGGGCAGTTAAAACAAGATGCGGTAATTGTCGTGCGGAATAGCGGCCCGGCGGCACGCGGAATGCCGGAATTGCATAAACTTATGCCAATTTTAGGTAATGTGATGGAAGAAGGTTATCGAGTAATGCTGGTAACCGATGGACGTTTATCCGGCGCCTCGGGAAAAGTGCCGTCGATTATCCATATGAGTCCGGAATCAGTGAAAGGCGGACCGTTAGCGTTTATTCAAACCGGTGATATGGTTGAAATTGATGTTGAAAAAGGCACTATTCATTGCCTAGCCGATTTATCACAACGTTCAGCTTATCAACCCGATTTATCCGCCGCCTATTATCATAGTGGACGGGAACTTTTTGCGTTATTTAGAAAAAACGTTTCTTCTGCCCAAGAAGGCGCAACCGTTTTATTTTAATTTGAGGAAAAAATTATGCAGTGGAATTTATCACCCCAAGCGGTCTTTGCCGCTTCTCCCGTTGTACCGGTTATGGTTATCAAAAAATTGGAAGATGCTATTCCCATGGCGAATGCTTTATTGGAGGGAGGAATTTCTGTTTTTGAAATTACATTACGCAGCCAGATTGCCGTTGAAGCCATCAAATTGATCAGCGAAACTTTTCCGCAAGCCTTAGTCGGTGCCGGTACGGTCATTTCAACGGAACAATACGACGAAGTAGTCAAAAATGGAGCAAAATTTGTTATTTCCCCGGGTGCAACCCCCAAATTATTACAACATGCCAAATCTCATTCGACTTGTTTAATTCCGGGAACAGCCACACCGTCGGAAATGATGCAAGCATTGGAATTAGGTTATGATCATCTCAAATTTTTCCCGGCGGAAGCCAATGGCGGGGCGAAAGCGCTTGGCGCTATCTCCGCACCGCTGCCTCAATTGACATTTTGCCCAACCGGAGGAATTTCGGCTAAAAACGTAGCGGAATACCTAGCTTTAAATTGCGTTGCCACTGTGGGCGGTTCATGGATGCTGCCGGCGGAGGCAATTGCAGAAAAAAATTGGTCCAAAATCACAGAATTAAGCCAAAGTGCGGTCAAATTAATTCAAGAATTGCGTCAAAAATAAATGAACAACTAAATAACAATCCGCATATGAAACATGCGGATTGTTATTCCTATACAGTTCGACTGAAAACGATTGCATCCAACAAATTAGATACCTCGCTTAAATTCACTTCAAACATTCCACCAACGCCTTAAACAACGGTGAAAAACTCGCACGGCAATCCACAAGATTATGGATTCAACGCGAAGAATAAGTGGCCTTCCACAAGGAATTAGACATCCTTCAACAAGCATGGGGGACCACTTGCGGAAGGCAAGTTTGAAATTTTCAGCAACCCGATTTTAACCCAAATTGCGCAAAAACACGGCAAATCTGTGGCTCAAGTGGTGTTGCGTTGATTGAACCAACGTGGCGTAGCGATTATTCCAAAATCAGTCAAAGTAGAACGAATGATCGAAAACCGTGAGATTTTTGATTTTACCTTAGACAACGAAGATTTAGCCCAAATTGCCACACTCAACCGTGATGAAATTATCTTCAATCACCGTGATCCAAATATGGTGAAATGGTTGGCGGAGTATCATGGGTAATATTTGAAGTGCGGTTGGATTTTACTCGCTTCGCTCGCTCCTTCGGAGCCTTAGGCAAAGCCAACGTTCAAACTCAAGCGTTTGTGGTAAGTTTTTGGGAGAATTTGACCGCTTGTGAAAAAGGAATGCCGTCTAAAAATGGGTTTCAGACGGCATTTTTGATCAAATTTTTCTCCATATAATTGGAAGTTTTTCTTTTACCGCTAAAAATAATGCTTTTTTCCAAGAATTAGCTCTTTTTTCTCTATTTATCACTGAATCAATGCTACTAATTTCAAAATCTTCTATTGTTATTTTTCCTTCATTCTTATAAGTCTGCATTTGGGTTAGTAAATCTGATAAGCTGCCTGTTGCAACCTCAGAAAATCGAGCAGACAAATAGAAAGTTTCAAAATGAAATTTAACTTTTTCTTTTCTCTCATTAGTCCACTTTTCTGGCGGAGAAACGTAATATTTCACACTACCAATATTCGAATCATCATCTATATATTCGGCGTATAACCATTGCTCTTCAAAAATGGCATGATCGTCTAAATAGGGATGAATTAATTGCTTATCTTTTTGAGTCGGGAAAAACTCTTTTTTATATTCAGTATTGCAATCTTTACAAATTGGAATTAAATTTTCAGGAAAAACAGAAAAATGTCCATATCTACCTTGAGGTAGAAAATGATCTATTTGGGTTGGCCTGCCTATTCCTCCGCAGAACGGACATTTTACAGATTGTGCAAGATTTATAATTGTGTCGTAGATGTCCCCACATCGACACTTTCTTAAGCAATATTTATATAGTCTAACCATATGCTCATTTCTTAAATCTCCAAATATAATCTCATTCTTGGGTAATGTAGTATCAAATAAGAATAAATCATTGTTCATAGCTAAGTTTTTATAAATTTCAGCTTCTTGCAGTAAAAAACTTTTTCCGTTTAAGACGCTTTGCTTGTACGCAACGTCTTTTGTACAACATAAATCAATGACTTCTGAGAAACTAGGCATTTCTTTTGGTAAATCTAAATGAATCATTTAGCCACCTCATTAGTTTTACTATCTCGAATTCTAATTAGTGTTTTTAATAAAATCCTCGCTTCTGTACCAAGTTGCTCATTAAATTCAAAAAGAATTTCGTCATAACTTTTTCCTGTTTCTACCTGTTTGATTAATAAATTATGAAATCCAGATTTAATTACTTCTAAACCAAAAACCTCTCTAGTTAAAACGCCGACATTTTCTCCAAATGTTTCAATCTGAGGTCTGAAAGGATCCGTTCTTTTTCTTGTTCGTTCAATTTTCCATACGCATGATTTAGGGATTTCTTGTAAAACTACAGGCGAATGAGTAGCAATGATTGCAACACCATTTCTATTATCCAATAAATTAGATAGTGCTCTGATAAAAGCAGATAATAGTGGTGGGTGTAAATGGCTTTCAGGTTCATCAAGGAGAACAAGAGTTTTTTCTTCTACTGTTGCAACTAATTGAGTCATAATCAACAATACGGATGCGTGGCCAGAGCTCATTCGTTTAACAACTGTCAGTATCTGGTCTTTAGTGAAAGAGTCGTCCATGAGTTCGCTTAAATTCATTTCTTCAAAATTATTATCTGATTCAAGATTTTGAATCGCACTTAACCATCGTTCTCGTTTCGCAAAAAAAGACTTACATAGAGAGAATGATTCCCAAAAATCACGTTCAAAATATGCTTCTGGCTCTTTTAACTTTTCATTAGATTCTTTCAATCCAATATAGTGATAATGACTAGATTTATCATTATTAGGAATAAACGGATCAAACACACTAAAAGAAACAGCAACCAAATTACTAAAATAATCATTACCAATTTTTTTAAATTCTTCGCCAGTAAAAAATCCAAATGGATCTCTCTTATGAAATGCACCTTCAGAATCATCTTTCATATCAATAAATGACTTAATCATTCCATTTAATAACGTTGTTTTTCCAACACCATTTCTACCTATAATTGCATGTATATTTGTACTAGGTTGTGAATTAGCTTTAACTTTAAACTCTAGGCTGATATTTCCCATTTTTTCTTTTTCATCTCTAATGAAATAGAATTCAAAATCGCTTAATGGTGCATTACCATTTATAACTCGACTAAATTGCTCGGTTATAGTTTGTTCTCTAATACCTCTCATCAATGAAGTATTAAGAACAGATTCATTCTGGATACTAGAAAAAATCTCAAGTTTAAAAGCAATATCATTGAGTTTATCTAGAATTTGTTTTCCTATTCCATCAGGTAACTTCATTAGTTCTACATAAAAATCAACATCTTGACCAAGGGAGAAAAAATCATCAGGTAGTAATTCAAATACGTTATTAGGAAAGTTTTCTTGAATTTTCTTATAAGTCGCTATTGATTCTTTTTGTCCTTTAAAGCCAATTTTAATATTTCCTATGCGATGCATTTCCCCATTATGATCAAAGACATTCATAAAAAACATAGTGACAAAGGAATAGTCATTCCATCCATCTACCGTTAAACACACTAAATTTTTAGCATTGTTAGGAAATTTATCCCTTCTTTCAAATAATTTAAATTGCATAAAAATTTTCCTTAACTATCCAAAATAATTTTCAAAAATTCCCTCAAACTCAAACACTGCACTCCCTCAAAAGTATTGCCGTCAAATTCGTCCATCGTGACCACATATTTCGGGTAGTTGTCTTGAATTTTGAGCAGGTTGCCGAATTCTCTCTCGAGCGTTTTTTCTTCGTTGATCGTGAGCGTGGCTTGCACATAAATACGCTCGCCGTTTTTCTCTGCCACGAAGTCAATTTCTTGGCTATTTAAACCGCCGATTTTGACATCATAACCTGCGATTTGAAGATGATTGAAAATGCAGTTTTCGAGTAGTTTGCCACGGTCTTGTACCCGATAGCCAATCAGGGCGTTTCGTAAGCCTAAATCTTCAAAATAGTATTTTTCGCCAATCTCAAAAATGCGTTTTCCTTCAATATCATAGCGCGGCACTTTGTGGATCAAAAAGGCATTGGCAAGGTATTCCGCATAATTTTGCACCTGTGTGCTTGAAGTGGTAATTTTCTGCGATTTTAAAAAATCAGCGATTTTTTTAGCAGAAAACAAATTGCCGATATTGCTCGCCAAAAATTGCGTAAGTTGCTCTAAAAATTGCACATTTCGCAATGAATAACGGTTTACAATGTCACGAATCGCAATGGTGGAATAGATATTCCGCAGATACTCAAACACAATATTGTCTTGCAGGGGCAGGTCTTTCAAATAAGGCAAACCGCCATATTTCAAAAACAGCGACATTGACTTATCGCTATCGTCCAGTTCCATAAACTCAAGAAATTCAAAATAAGAAAGGGAATGGACATTAATTTCAATGGCTCGCCCGCTCAGGCTACCTGCAATATCCCGTGAAAGCAAATGAGCATTGTTGCCCGTGCAATACAAATCCAATTCGTCATCTAATAAAAGCGAACGCAACGCTTGCTCAAAACCTGTAATTTCTTGAATTTCATCAATAAAAATGTAATTTTTTTGACCGCACTTTTTCTGCTCTTGTACAAAATCATTCAGGTTTTCAGCGGTCGCAATGTGGCTAAATGCCAAGTCTTCTTTGTTGATATAAATAATGTGGGCATTTTTATCTGCAGCTTTGATCTCTTGCATAATCTGAAACAACAGATAACTTTTGCCCACACGGCGTTGCCCTGTAAACACTTTAATCAAACTTTTACCGATAAACGGACGCACCGTTTCAAGGTATTTCCGGCGATAAACTAAATCTTTCTTCATATTACTCCCTTCATTTATGCTTGACACTCCACCCTTAAATCTAAAAAGTTTCAATTATATTTAAAATTATCACAGAACACTTCCAAAATTCCAATTATAAAGTAATTTAATCACAAACAGTAAATTGAGTGAAATGATTAAAAAATAAGCCGGATTGCTTAATTTGAAGATTATCTTTGGTGTCTTTTTCGCTATTTATAACTGCGGGTGAAATAAACCGTTACGGAGCAACAATACTATGCGTAACTCCGTACGTTACTTCGGGGATTTTCAAGTCATTACGACATTTTTATCAACGAAAAACCAAATATCAACCACACTTTTTCAAGCGAAAAAGATTTTTAGGTCATCTAAAAGCAAAACTGCGGTAACGACTTCAAGAGCGTTTAAAACAAGCGGCACAAGCTCGCACTTTAGAAAGCAAAGGCGATGAGCAAATTGCAAAAATGCCAGCTGGATCGTATCGTGATGGTGCCGAATATTATGGAAAAACCCATTTCCATCCAAATTCAACGCCAGCAGTTTATTGGACTTAATGACTTGGGACGCAACCGACCAAGCGGAATTGATTGATCAACCGTTATTGATGAT
Source organism: Exercitatus varius (assembly GCF_029577735.1). NCBI lineage: Bacteria > Pseudomonadati > Pseudomonadota > Gammaproteobacteria > Pasteurellales > Pasteurellaceae > Exercitatus > Exercitatus varius. The sequence goes on from NZ_JARQTO010000001.1 coordinate 498,555, forward strand.
CGCAGGCTCAACCGCCGATACCTGTTATACGACGGAACAAGCCTTTGCGAAAGCCACTGGACTTTTCAAAATTAAGACTTTTATATTCCCCAACCAAACCGATGCAGTAACCGTTGCCATGGTTCATCAAATCCCGCCTGTATTTCTAAGCGGATTTGCGTTATCGGGTGATGAAACGCCAGTTTTTCCGCATGTAACATTAAACGGGAAACCTGCGTTTTATCGACGAATGCACGGTTTTGGTGTAAATCTCCGTACTGAGTATCACCCAGAATCGGGTGAAAAATATGTTTCATATGACGGCGAAGCTGGTGCTTGCGGCCAGTATGCGGAATTAATCGCACCAGGGAATAGCGAGAAGTCTGATATTTTCCCGCCGCCCAAGGCATTTCTACGGTATTCAGACCGATGTAATCCGTCACCGCGGTTTGCGCTTCTTTTTCTTCCCGGCTGAATTTATCGGCGATTTTATCCCGTTGAATTTTTAACGGATAATCGATCCGATCGGCACCGTTCAGATACCCACGAACCACCGCTAAATAGCTTTTTTGCACGGTTTTTCCTTCAAATTGAAGACAAAGTAAATTGGCAATTTCGCTATTCAGCGCGAACAATAATACGCCGGAAGTGGGACGATCCAGACGGTGAACGGGAAAAACATGTTGCCCGATTTGATCCCGCAAAGTCTGCATTACGAAGCGGGTTTCGCGGCTGTCCAGCCAACTGCGGTGCACCAACATGCCGGCGGGTTTGTTGACGGCGACGATATATTGGTCGCGATATAAAATTTCCAGCATTATTGATTTTTCAGTAATTGTTCGATTTCAATGATCGGTCGCAATAACTCCGACAACCGTTCCTGTTCCTTCAACGCTTCTTCGATATAAGGCGAAATCGCAATCTGCGTCGGCAAAGGATGATTGCTGTCCAGCAATGCGTGCATGCGCGGAATGAAAATCCATTGCAGCCATTCCGTCGCCGACATGGTATCGATGGCGAACGGCTGCTCGCTGAGAAAGGCTTCTTCGCCGGGCGGTACGCTTTTCCACAGCGCCAGTTCATGCATAATCGCCTGAAGTGCGGTCAAATTTTGACGTGTTTTTTGTCGAATTGGCATAAATTTTTCCAATGGGTTAAGATGACGGCATTTTAACGAAAATAGCCAAAAAAATGTATCTTATTGAAGTTTTTTTCCGACATCGTTCATCTGACGATTCTCTGACTAAAGTGCCTTTGATGAATAAAGTAATCGACCAATGGCGTTATAACGGACAGATTATCGGTCGCGAAATTCCCGTCTTTCCGGCGGAACAGGACACCCAAACCGGCTTGGCGGCGCGCGTGATTTGCCCCGAACAATCCAGTTTATTGCCGGAAAACAATAACGTTGAAGTGAATAACGCTTTGGCGCAGGCGGAAAAGTGCGGTCTGTTTTTAGACAGTTTTCAGATTATCGGCGAAGATCTGAATTCCGATATCACTTTTACATCGGACAAGCCGCAATGGCAAGTGCTCTACACCACTTATCTGCAGGTCTGTTCGCCTTTACATAGCGGCGATCGGCTGGCGCCGATTCCGTTGTATAAACAGCTGAAAGCACTCCCGCATCTGAGCATGGATGTGATCAAATGGCAGGAAAACTGGCAGGCCTGCGATCAGCTGCAAATGAACGGCGCCGTATTGGAACAGCAGGCGCTGGCGGAAATTTCCGAAACCGGCGGCAATCTGTTTAAACACGGTTATTATTTAGCGCAGGAAATCGAACGGCACACCGGCATTCCGACGTTTTATTATCTTTATCGCGTCGGCGGCGAAAGCGCAGCCGCCGAGCTTGCCCGCCGTTGCCCGCTTTGCGGCGGGAACTGGCGGTTAACCGCGCCGCTTTTTGACCTTTTTGCATTTAAATGCGATGATTGTCGCCTTGTTTCGAATTTCTCCTGGAATTGGCAAAATGAATTATGATGACCACAGTCTGAGCGGCTTAAAGCTCGGGCAAAAAACGGAATATAAAGCAAAATACGACCGCACTTTACTGCAACCGGTGCCGCGCCGTCTAAATCGGGACGGCTTGGGCATCAGCGCGCGGCAGCCTTTTAATCAGGGAGCGGATATTTGGACCGCCTACGAAATTTCCTGGCTGAATCCGAAAGGCTTGCCGCAGGTTGCCATTGCGGATGTGGAAATTGATTTTCGTTCGGAAAATTTGGTGGAATCGAAAAGTTTTAAATTGTATTTAAACAGCTTTAACCAAACGAAATTCGCGTCTATGGCTGAAGTTCAGAACGTTATGCAGCGGGATTTGCAGGATTGCGCCCGAGGCGAAGTAAAAGTGCGGTTAAATTTTTTAACGTTTTACGCCAATCAGCCGATTCACGAACTCGCGGGCGAAGTGATTGACAATCAGGACATTGAAATTTCGGATTACGGCTTTAACGCCGATTTGTTAGCGGATTGCACCAATAACGTGCAAGCGGAAGAAACTCTCGTCAGTCATTTGCTGAAATCCAACTGTCTGATTACCGGTCAGCCCGATTGGGGAAGCGTGCGGATTCATTATATCGGCAAACAAATTGATCGCGAAAAACTGCTGCGTTATATTGTGTCATTCCGTCAGCACAATGAATTTCACGAGCAATGCGTTGAACGTATTTTCTGTGACATTATGCGCTATGCCAAGCCCGAAAAATTAACCGTATATGCGCGCTATACCCGTCGCGGCGGATTAGACATCAATCCGTTCCGATCCAATTTTGAACCCGTGCCGGACAATTTTCGTCTGGCGAGACAATAATTATGAGCAACATTTACTATATTAATCCGAAAGGCAGTATGGATCAGCTTTCCCATCTGGAAGTGCGTCAGTTGACGCGTCAGGCTGAATCTTCCCTTTATCAACTTTATCGCAACTGTTCGCTGGCGGTACTCAATTCCGGCGCCGCCACCGACGACAGCCGCGCTTTATTAAACAAATACCAGAATTTTGATATTCATCTTGTCGCTAAAGAACGCGGTGTCAGTCTGGAACTGCATAATCCGCCGGAAACCGCTTTCGTCGACGACACGATGATTCGCAATATCCAATACAATCTGTTTGCGGTTTTGCGCGATATTTTGTTTGTCAATGCGATGATGCAACGTTTCGGGTTGCACAAATATCAAGACAGCGAAAGCATCACCAATCAAGTGTTCAGCATTTTGCGCAACGCCAACGCCTTAAATATCGACAAAGAACCGAATCTTGTGGTTTGCTGGGGCGGCCATTCCATCAGCGAAGTGGAATACCAATACAGCCGCGCAGTGGGATTGGAACTCGGTTTGCGCGAACTTAACATTATTACCGGTTGCGGCACGGGCGTGATGGAAGCGCCGATGAAAGGCGCGGCAATCGGTCATGCCAACCAACGCGTCAAAAACAGTCGTTTTATCGGCGTAACGGAACCTTCAATTATCGCTTCCGAACCGCCGAATCCGATTGTAAACGAATTAATTATTATGCCCGATATCGAAAAACGTCTCGAAGCCTTTGTGCGTATGGGACACGGTATTGTCATTTTTGCAGGCGGTCCCGGCACTTTTGAAGAATTTATGTTTATTCTCGGTATTAAACTAAATCCCGCCAATAAAGCGCAGCAGCTCCCGCTGATTCTGACCGGTCCGAAGGAAACTGCCGACTATTTTGCCGCCATCGATCAGTTCGTGGCGGAAACCTTAGGCGAAGAAGCGCAAAAACTGTATACCGTGATTATTGACGATCCCGTCACCGTGGCACGCCATATGCAAAAAGCCATGCGCGATGTCCGTCATCAGCGGTACGCGGATAACGACAGCTATTGCTTCAATTGGTCGTTGAAAATCGATTACGCTTTCCAGCAGCCTTTTGTACCGACTCATGAAAATATGGCGAATTTAAATCTTCATTTAAACCAAAGTGCGGTAGATTTGGCGGCCAATTTACGTTGCGCCTTTTCCGGCATTGTGGCGGGCAATATTAAAGCCGATACGCAGGATCAAATTGAAAAATTCGGAAAATTTCAACTGCACGGCGCACCCGAATTGATGAAAAAAATGGATAAACTACTGGAAAGTTTCGTTAAGCAACACCGAATGAAATTGCCGACCGGCGACGCTTACGTGCCATGTTATGAAATTCATCAAAAATAAAAAGAAAAAAGGAAGTATGCATGAAAAAAATTGAACAACTTTTTGCCAACAACCACAGCTGGGCGTTGCGCATGAAAGAAGAGAATTCCGATTATTTCCGCGAACTCGCCGAACATCAAACGCCGCATTATTTGTGGATTGGCTGTTCCGACAGCCGCGTACCGGCGGAAAAACTCACCAATCTGGAACCGGGCGAATTGTTCGTACACCGCAATGTGGCCAACCAGGTGATTCATACGGATTTGAACTGCCTGTCCGTGGTGCAATATGCCGTCGACGTGCTGGATATTGAACACATCATCATTTGCGGTCACACCAACTGCGGCGGGATTCATGCCGCCATGACCAACAAAGATCTGGGCTTAATCAACAACTGGTTGTTGCACATTCGCGATATTTGGTTCAAACACAGCAGTTTACTGGGAAATTTATCGCCGGAAAAACGGGCGGATATGATGACAAAATTGAACGTTGCCGAACAGGTTTACAACCTGGGGCGCGCCTCCATTATTCAGGATGCCTGGAAACGCGGGAAAAAACTGTCCTTACACGGTTGGGTTTACGATGTAAAAGACGGTTATCTGATTGACCAAGGCGTATTGGCGACCAGCCGGGAAAGCCTTGAAATTTCATACCGCAACGCCATTGCCCGCCTGCAAACTATGCCGGAAGAGGAAATTTTAAAACGGGATGTCAACGCTCCCGAATAATGAGAAAATCGTCAAAAAAACGCCCGCACTTTTACCTCAAGTGCGGGCGTTTTTTTCGTTGTTTTTTAGAAAATGGCGACTGCCAAACCCACAACAATCGCCAATGCAAGAATCGACATCATAATGCCGTAGCCTAAATCGCTCATGTTACGCTCCTAAAATTGCCATAAGTTTCGGCATTCTAACAGCAAGCAACACATTTGCCTACTCTATTTTGCAGCAAACGGCAAATTCGCAGAAAAAACTTAATCTCGGGCCGGCTGTAAAGAATGAAAGAAAATGGTTAACGCCAGTAAATCCGCGCTTCCGCCCGGGCTTAAGTTTCGTTCGATGCAATCGGAGTCAAATGCCGTCAGCGCGTCATAAAGTGCGGTCGGATTTTGATGAGTTTTTTGCGCTTCCAGCAGCGCGCGGGCACGCTGTTGAACGAAAGTTAATCCCGCTATTCCGCCCCGATGCACCACGTTGGTATCCTGATTTTCCGCCATCAAAGTTAACAGCATGATTAATAATTGATTGTCAAAGGATTCCGTTTGATTGGATGTCAACACAGTAAAATTTCGCCGAACGATTGCAAAGCCGCTCTCCGCTTCGCCGCGCGCGCCGGTTAAACCGAATTCGCGATACAGTTTCACGCCGGCGGTTTCCGCCAAATGAGCGGGATAATGCGCCAGTTCCGCCGTCAGACCTTGGGTGAAAGCGGACACCAAACGACAAATGCGTTCTACCGAGGCTTCGTCATGATTGGCGTATATTCTGCCGATTGCCGTACAAACCAGGCCAAAAGCAAAAATCGCGCCTTTGTGAGTATTCACGCCGGCTGTCGCCCGGAACATCGCTTTTTCCGCTTCCAGCCCTAAAGGACGAATACCCGTCAAAACCTCGGATTCGGGCAACTTGGCGCTCGCCATTCCGGCCAGCACAAATCGGGCAAAAAAAGGACGTAAAGCCGTCGCACTTTGTTCAAAAGTGTGCAAATTCATATCTTTGTGAGCGCCGTTGGTTAGGCTGTCCACCAAGCCGGGTTTGGGCGAAAGACGGGCTTCGCGCACCAATGCGCGATAAACACCGTCGGCAATTTGTTCGGCAAAATAAGCGGTCTGCACACGCCGTTGCATTTCCGCGTAAATTTCCTCGAAACCGTGCTTACGGGAACGGGCGCAGGCCTTGGCGTCGTCGCTGCAAATCAAACAAGGGCGCGGCGGAAAATCGAACTCTGTGCGGCTGAGCAAGCGTCCGTCGGCGGCAATCACATCAATATCCCATAAACGGGCCAAAGGCGAGCCGTCTTCCAGTCGCACTGTCGCCCGTTTCAATAAGGGCGCGTCCACCGGTAACACAAATAACGCTTCGTGACCGGTTGGCAACGGTCGGATAAAGGATTCGGTGGGCCGAACGTTTAATTCGGTAAAAAGTGCGGTCAAATTTTGCAACGCTTTTTCAAAGGCGTAATCCAGCAATTCGTTTTTCTTCACGCCGCCGACGGCGAGCAAGGTTAAAGAAAGCACGGTCCGGCGATATTTTTCCAGACATTGTTGTTGCAACGATGCACGCGCTTCTCGGGCGGCTAAAAGCTGATCAAGGGCAATTTCTTGCCCTTGCAATGAAAATGTTTTGAAAAATCTGCTGAACATTTTATAAGAATACGATAAATCAAATAAGCGCGGTTTCCGAGACGATAATACCGTCTTCATCGCTGTAAACAAAATGTGAAGGCGTAAAGCTCAGGTTTCCGAAAGTCACCGTCACATCCACGTTTCCGGTCCCCTTTTTAGCGGATTTTTTAGGGTTAGAACCTAAGGCTTTTATACCGAAATTCATGTTATTGATGGCGACCGAATCTCGAATCATACCGAAAATAATCACGCCCGCCCAGCCGTTTTCCATGGCGATTCTGGCAATGTTATCGCCCATCAGCGCGCAATCTTTCGCGCCTTTGCCGTCTACCACAAGCACTTCGCCGTTTCCCGGCTGACTCACCAGTCGGCGTAATAAAACGTTGTCTAAATAACAGGAAACGGTACGAATTCTGCCGTAGAATTTTTTGCATAATCCGTATTGTTTGAAATCGACGGTGCAGGATGCGACATCGGGATAAGCATCACAAAGATCCGCCGTTTGAAAATCTTTCATCATACCTCCGCGACTAAATAAAAAAGGATGACACAAGATCATCTTGTGCCATCACAACATCATGCAAAAATTATTCTTTCACCTGATATACGGTATCAATCACCGAACCGTCGCGATAACGTACAATCGCAACAGGTTTATCGGTAAATTCGATATCTTTCGGTTTACCCGTGATGCTGTAAGCGCGGGCGCAAAGTTCTTCAATGGTGAACAGTTTGATGCCTGCCGCCGTTAACGCTTCGATTAAATCCGGGCGTTTCGGGTTAACCGCCGTACCGTGATCCGTAACCAAAATATCGATATTTTCACCCGGTGTCACGCAGGTCAGTACATTTTCAACCACTGTCGGAATACGGCCGCGAACCAACGGCGCAACAATGATTGCCACTTGCGCGGAAGCCGCCGTATCGCAGTGACCGCCCGACGCGCCGCGAATCACGCCGTCGGAACCGGTTAATACGTTTACGTTGAATTTGGTATCGATTTCCAATGCGGAAAGAATTACCACGTCTAAACGTTCGACGGACGCGCCTTTAGAACTGAAATTGGCGTATTGATTCGCAGAAACTTCAATATGATTCGGGTTACGGGCTAAAGATTCCGCCGCGTCTTTATCAAAGGATTGTACATCGATTAATTTTTTGATTAATCCGGCTTCGTGTAACGCCACCATGCTGGAAGTAATACCGCCCAGAGCAAAGCTGGCGGTGATATTTTCACGACGCATTTTATCTTCCAGGAAACGGGTTACCGCCAGTGATGCGCCGCCGGTACCGGTTTGTAACGAGAAGCCGTCTTTGAAGTAGCCGGAATTGAAGATCACTTCCGCACATTTGCGGGCAATTAATAATTCGCGAGGGTTAGTCGTCATACGGGTTGCACCGCCACCGATTTTTTTCGGATCGCCCACCGCATCAACCTGAACGATCAGGTCGACTTTATCCTGACCGATACTGATTGGATTTAACGGATATTCGCCGAATTCTTCGGTTAATAATACCACTTTATCCGCGTATTCCGCGTCGGTACGGGCATACCCCAATGAACCGCAGATACTTTTACCGGTGAAGCCGTTCGCATTACCGAATTTATCGCACATCGGTACGCCAAGGAAGGCTACGTCAATATGTAATTCGCCGGATTTCACCAGATGTACGCGACCGCCGTGAGAGTGAATATTAACGGGTTCTTTTAAGATCCCTTTAGAAATTTCATCCGCCAATTTACCGCGAATACCGGACGAATAGATTTTGGTGACCACGCCGTTTTTAATGTGTTCGATAATCGGAAAATGGCTGTCGATTAATGAGCTTGATGCCAAGGTTAAATTTTTAAAGCCCATTTCGGCGATTTTATCCATCACCATGTTTACCACAAAATCACCGGCACGGAATGCATGATGGAATGAAACGGTCATGCCGTCTTTTAGACCCGAACGACGGATTGCGTCTTCCAGGGAATCGCAGATTTTACGATCTTTTTCGGTACGAGCGAGAGATTCTGATTTTGGCACGGCCCGATAAACAGGTTTACCGCCGTTAAATTTTTCGATACGTTGTTCTCTGGTTGTCATAGTGATTATCTCCCTTACTCTTCACGAATACCATGTTTAGCACGTTCAAGCACTAATTCCGCGCGATCAATAATCGGCGCATCGATCATTTTACCGTTCAATGAAACGACGCCTAAACCGTTACGTTTCGCCTCTTCCGCCGCATCAATAATTTTTTGCGCTTGCTCTACATCTTTTTGTGTCGGTGCAAATAAATTGTGAAGTAATTCGATTTGGCGAGGATTCACTAAAGATTTACCGTCAAAACCTAATTGCTTGATTAACGCCGCTTCCGCTAAGAAACCTTCTTCGTTGTTGGCGTTAGAATAAACCGTATCGAACGCCTGGATACCGGCTGCGCGCGCGGCCTGAAGAATTGAACAACGAGCAAATAACAATTCGATACCTTCCGGTGAACGTTCGGTTTTTAAATTACGAACATAGTCTTCCGCACCTAATGCAATACCGATTAAACGTTTTGACGCCGTAGCGATTTGGTTTGCCTGAGTAATACCTAACGGAGATTCGATTGCCGCTAACATTTTGGTTGAACCCACTTCACGACCGCATGCTTTTTCAATTTCGGTAATTGCCGCGTCCATATCCGCAACGTCTTTAGCGGTTTCGGTTTTCGGCATACGCACCACATCAACACCGGCGCGGACAACAGCATTTAAATCGGCTAAACCGAATTCGGAATCCAACGGATTTACGCGCACCACGCATTCGATATCCTGATAAAGCGGATGACGTAACGCATGGGCAACTAACATACGGGCCGAATCTTTTTCTTTTAATGCCACGGCATCTTCTAAGTCAAACATGATTGAGTCAGGACGATAAATAAAGGTATTACTGATCATTGCCGCATTTGAACCGGGAACAAACAGCATACTTCTTCTCAATTTCATTTTAATTGGTTGACTCATAGCACTTTCTCCCAGTTAATCGGTTCATCGGTTGCGCGTAACAACGCCGCTTTCAAACGCGCGCGCAATACGCAGTCTAACGCACCTTTGTCTTCAACGACAATTTGTGCGGCAGTCACATCAAGCTGTTTCAGCACATCTTTCAATGTCGCAATAATATCATCGCCGAATTGTTTGCCTACAGAACTATTCAGCTCAATTTCAATTGTACTTGCAGGTGCAACACGCACTTGCGCATCACTGGATTCCAGTGTGCCGGCTACTGCTGTCTTGGTTATTTGCATAATACATTCCTTACTTGTATACATGTTTAAATGACTTCAATCATTATAATCAGGTAAAATTATTTTGGGTAATCAAAAAGCGTTATGTTTGATGTAAATCAATAAATAAATGAATCATTATTTCGGCTTTTATTTTTACAAATTTAACAACGGCTTTTATAATAGCCGAAAGCTCAAAGGAGAACATTATGGCAACTATTAAGGACGTCGCAAAATTAGCCGGCGTATCCACCACAACCGTGTCTCACGTCATTAACGACACACGCCATGTGGCGGAAGAAACCAAAAAAATCGTCTTAAACGCAATCGAACAGTTACATTATTCGCCAAGTGCCGTGGCGCGCAGTTTGAAAGTGAACACGACAAAATCCATCGGTATGATCGTCACCACCAGCGAAGCCCCGTATTTTGCGGAAATCATTCACGCAGTAGAAGATCACTGCTATCGCCAAGGATATTCTCTGTTTTTGTGCAATACCCAAAACAATCCCGAAAAAATTAAAAATCACCTGGAAATGTTGGTAAAAAAACGCGTGGACGGCATTTTAGTGATGTGCTCCGAATACACGGCGGACAGCCTGGATTTAATGAAATCGTTCAGTGATTTGCCGATGGTAGTAATGGACTGGGGTCCGGTGAATCCGAACACCGATCGGATTTTAGATAACAGTTTTGAAGGCGGTTATTTAGCCGGTAAACATTTAGTGGATAACGGGCACAAAGAGATCGCTTATCTCAGCGCAGAACTGAAAAAAACCACGGCGCGGAAGCGTTACGAAGGCTTTTTAAAAGCATTGCATGAAGCCGGACTGGAAATGAATCCCGATTGGTTGCTGGAAGGATCTTTCGAACCTGAAGACGGTTACGAATGTATGAACCGCTTGCTGGCGCAAACGCACCGCCCTAGCGCGATTTTCTGCTGTAACGACGTAATGGCGTTAGGCGCCATTTCCGCCATTACGGAAAAAGGTTTCCGCGTGCCCGAAGATTTTTCTATTATCGGTTATGATAACGTGCATATTTCCCGTTTCAGCGCCCCGCCGTTAACCACGATTCATCAATCCAAAGCCCGCTTGGGCGAACGGGCGTTACAATTATTGTTCGAGCGCATTCAGGATAAATCCTCCAAACGCGAAACCATTGAAATTCATCCCGAATTGGTCATTCGCAAATCAGTGAAAAATTTAAACCAAAACTAACAAAAAACCTATCCGCCGGATAGGTTTTCTTTTGCTGCATGACGATGCCAATCAATGTAACTGACGCGCAATTTTTTCCAGTAATTTCACCGTTAGAAACGCCAGATTAAACCGCTGCTCATCCGCCACCGACCAAAATTCGATGCCGTTTTCCACCGCACTTAAGTTACCCAAATGCAATTTTACCGTTTCTTCATCGCTTTCCGTTTCGCCGTTGAGCACCGGCGTTATCACCCGTTCTTCCACTTGAATGAAGTCGTTATGTTGCCATTGATTCAATAATTGCGACGTTTCCAGTTCATAATCCGAAAGCGCCGTCACTTTTTGCGCCATCCCGTAAAATACCGGCGTTTGAATACTGTGGAATGTCACATTCAGCGCCGGAAAAATTTTCTGAAATTGTGCCGTTAAATTGCCCGCACTTTTCGGGAACACATCAAACGCCAGGCGTTGTTCGTTTTCATCCAACGGAACGCCGTTCAGCAAACGCGCGGTTTGCCCCGCCAGCCGACCGACGGTTTCGCCGTCCGTATAAGACGCCGGCAGCAAACTGGTGACTAAAACATGATTGAGCCGGTTTTCTTCGATAAAACGCGCCATGCTTAACACCAACTGACTCACCTGCGGATCCGGCATAGCCACAATATTGCGCGCCCGCAATTCCGTCAGGTCACCGTCATTCACGGAGGGAACGACCACCGGCACACCGGAAATCGCCGCGCTGACGCCTTTCATATCAATCACCACACAGCCCGCTTCCGCAGCATTTGCCATATGCGGCGCATGACCGGCGTTGCCGGCAAATAACAAATAATCGAATTTCGACCAATCCGCTTCATCCGGAGAAATCTGTTCCACCGCGCGTTGGTTAAAACGCACGCCCTGCTCTTCATTAAACGGCACGATTTCCACAACGGAAACCCGGCCGATGTCCAGTACGCTTTGCGCTAAAAATTCGGTTAATTTCTCACATAGCTCAAACTCTGCGGCAATAGCGATGTTCAATGCATTCATTTTTTGTCTCTCAGTCATAAAATCGTGGGCGTATTCTACTGATTTTTAACTCAAAAAGAAAATAACCCTTAAGCCTGATTCATTAAAAAACATAAACCGACTTTATCTCTTGTGGCGATGCTAACGGTTTGCCCTAAAAGTGCGGTAAAAAATTCGAGAGTTTTTTTACGTTATCAATACCAAATGAAAGAACTGATTTCCGCTCATGACAGAAATCAGTCCGCGAATTCATGTTTATCTTAAGAAAGCCCGCAACTTAGGCTGCGGAACCTTCTTTGGCCGCCATTTCTTTACCCGCCCAACCTTCCGGCGAATAAATACCCAATTTGTTTTTGCGCATTTGACGGTCAAAGAACGCCACCACAAACGGGCAAAGGAATAAAGTAATGATGGAAGCCGTCGCGCATTGCGCGGTAGCAAGCGGCACATGCGGAGCAAACGTCGGGTCGGCGTCCGCCGACTATGCCGACGCTAAACAGGCGGTCATCAAACAATGTTTAAATGTTTAATCGAATTGTTCGGCAAAGAAGGGAATAAAATCCCGGTCTTTTACGGCGGCAGCGTTAACCCGGAAAACGCGCCCGAATTATTCGTCCAACCGCATATCGACGGCTTGTTTATCGGACGCAGCGCCTGGGACGCAGAGAAATTTTATACATTAATGTCCGGTTTATTGACTGAATAAATTGGAATTTATTTAAATTACTGCGGCGAAATACTAAAGTGCGGTCAAAAAAACAATTAAAATTTCAACCGCACTTTTTATTTACTTATTTCTAGGTGTTTCTAGCCACCTTATACCTGATATAATTAGTCAGGTATTTGATTGATTAAAATATTTTATTAATCATTTCCGAATACAACAGAATTTTAACTAACCTTATTCTAAGGAGTAAACCATGGGAAAATATAAAAAACTGTGGGCGATCCTAGTCATCGTACTCACTGTAACCTTTACGATACTCGGTTATATGGGCGTTGAAGTTTATCGTCAGGCACCACCGATTCCCAAAGCTTATGTGTCTGAAACCGGCGAAACGGTGATAACGGAAAGCGATATTCTCGCCGGTCAAACCGCTTGGCAGACAACCGGTGGTATGGAAGTGGGATCTCTTTTGGGGCACGGTGCATACCAAGCGCCGGACTGGACGGCCGATTGGCTTCATCGCGAATTAACCGAATGGCTGGATATTACGGCACAAACCATGTTTCAAAAAACATATGCCGAATTAGATCCGACCGCTCAAGCCGCGTTACAGGCTGCCTTACGCGAAGAATATCGCCATCATAGCCGCGTGAATGAAGACGGCAATGTCGTATTATCCAATACCCGTTTACAGGCAATTCGTCAAACCGCTGATTATTACGATAAATTATATGGCGATGATCCATCAATGATTCCAACCCGTGAATCCTTTGCAATGAAAAACAATACACTGCCGAGTTCCGAAGCTCGTCAGAAATTATCGGATTTTTTCTTCTGGACAGCCTGGGCGGCATCCACTAGCCGGCCGAATGCGGAAGTCACTTACACTAACAATTGGCCACACGAACCCTTGATTAATAATGTACCGACGACGGAAAACATTATGTGGTCACTGATTTCTATCGTCTGCTTAATTGCCGGTATCGGATTCCTGATCTGGGGCTATTCTTTCTTTCGCAATCATAATGAGAAAGTGCCTGAAGCGCCGACAACCGATCCTCTGTTAAAATTAAATTTAACGCCGTCACAAAAAGCGTTAGGGAAATATGTCTTTCTGACTTTGGCATTATTTGTAGTCCAAGTCGGGTTAGGCGGTGTATTGGCGCATTACACGGTTGAAGGTCAAAAATTCTACGGCTTGGATATTTCTCAACTGCTCCCTTATTCCTTAATCCGAACCTGGCATATTCAATCCGCTTTGTTCTGGATTGCAACAGGTTTTTTAACTGCCGGCCTATTTCTGGCTCCGGTTATCAACGGCGGAAAAGATCCGAAATATCAGAAGTTCGGGGTAAATTTCCTGTTCTTTGCATTATTGCTCGTGGTAATCGGTTCTTACAGCGGTAACTTCTTTGCATTGAGCCACCGGATTCCTACGGAACTAAACTTCTGGTTCGGTCATCAAGGCTATGAATACTTAGACTTAGGACGTTTCTGGCAATTACTGTTATTTGTAGGTTTCCTGGTTTGGTTATGGTTGATGCTACGATGCACGCGTCATTCTTTCAAACAGAACGGTGACAAAAACTTACTTGCCATTTTTATCGCTTCAATTATCGGTGTCGGACTCTTCTACGGACCGGGGTTATTCTATGGTGAACATTCCACTATCACGATAATGGAATATTGGCGTTGGTGGGTCGTGCACTTATGGGTGGAAGGCTTCTTTGAAGTATTTGCGACCTGTGCATTAGCATTTATTTTCTACAATCTGGGATTAGTCAGCTATCATAGTGCAACCATCGCCTCATTGATGGCGGGAAGCCTGTTCCTTGTAGGCGGTATTCCTGGAACTGCACATCATTTCTATTTTTCAGGTACAACAACACCGGCATTAGCCGCCGGTGCAGTATTTTCCGCATTGGAAGTCGTGCCGTTGGTGCTTTTGGGAAATGAGGCCTATGAACATTGGTCATATCAACATAGAACCACATGGATGCAAAAATTACGTTGGCCTTTAATGTGCTTCGTTGCTGTAGCGTTCTGGAATATGTTGGGTGCCGGTGTATTCGGCTTCCTGATTAACCCACCGATTTCATTATTTTACCTGCAAGGTTTAAATACTACCGCCGTCCACGCGCATGCCGCTCTATTCGGCGTGTACGGGTTCCTGGCATTAGGTTTCGTATTACTTGTAGCGCGTTACTTAAAACCTGATTTCCAATTCAATGAGAAACTCATGAAAACAGGTTTCTGGTCAATGAATGCAGGTTTAGTACTGATGATTGCCATCAGCTTACTGCCAATCGGCTTATACCAGGTTTCCGCCAGTATCAGCGAAGGGTTATGGTATGCCCGTAGCGAGGGTTTTCTACAACAGGATTTTCTCCAGACATTGCGCTGGTTACGCACGATCGGTGATTTAATCCTGATCTTTGGCGCCGTATTATTTGCCTATGAAGTAACGCGATTAACGTTCAGTCATAAAAAATAACCACAATAAAATATTCAGAATATGCCAATATAAGGTAAAAAAAGCCATCTTTTCACAAAGACGGCTTTTTAATTTGACCGAAATATTCCGTTACATAATCGCATTATAAGCGACTGCCGCAATAATACCGCCAATCATTGGACCCACAACGGGCACCCATGCATAAGCCCAGTCCGCCGGTGTGTTGAGTTTTTTACCTAAGCACGCTAATGCGATACGCGGTCCCAGGTCTCGAGCAGGATTAATGGCGTAACCGGTTGTACCGCCCAAACTTAAACCGATTGCCCAAACCAGAATTGCGACCGGTAAAGCGCCGATTGAACCTAAACCTATCGGTGCCGGTGTGTCTGAACCGGGCAACATGACATGGCCGGATGAAATAAAGAAGATGATAGAAACTAAAACAACGGTTCCAATGATTTCGCAGAACAAGTTATTTGCATAGTTACGAATTGCCGGTTCCGTTGAGAAACAAGCGCGTTTTGAAGCCGCATCGTCTGTAGCGAGGAAGTGATCGCGGTAGAATAAATAGACGATGAATCCGCCAAGCACACCGCCGGCAATTTGCGCGGCAATATAACCGGGAACCATTGCCCAATCAAATGAACCTTTCACGGCAACGCCGATCGTGACTGCCGGATTTAAATGTGCACCGCTATATTCCCCCGTCGCCACGACCGCAACATATACGGCAAATGCCCACGCGGTTGTAATCACAATCCAACCGGAACCGTTACCTTTTGTTTTGTTTAAGCACACATTGGCAACTACGCCGTTACCCATTAAGACTAATAGTGCCGTGCCTAAAAATTCGGCTAAATAAGCGTTCATAAGAAAATCTCCATATTATTGATGAACTATAATGTTCTTTTTCAAAAACATAAATCGGCAATTTCGTTCGTTTTCAATCAAGCAATATTTTAGAGACTTATGTGACTGAGCGTTATTATCTGGCTTTATCTTGCAATAAAGCAATAACGCCTTATCTCTTTTTTTCTAAAATGTTAACTGGATCACATTATTTTTCGAAAAATGTTTAATGTTGATAAATTTTTGTGACGAAGTTCAAAAATTTGAAAAATAACCATTTAATTTATGCGCATATTCGATTAACGTATGACTGCAATTTGTTCGTTTACGCTCAAAGAATGTTAACTGGCTTTCTATGTGCATAGAAAATAAACGATTTAATCCGATAAACATCCGAAGGAAATTTATTATGGACAAAAAATACATTATTGCATTGGATCAAGGAACGACCAGCTCTCGTGCCGTCTTACTCGACCACGATGCAAACATCGTAGAAATCGCCCAACGCGAATTTACACAAATTTATCCGCAAGCCGGTTGGGTTGAACATAATCCGATGGAAATCTGGGCGACCCAAAGTTCAACCTTAAACGAAGTGGTGGCAAAAGCCGGTATTACTTCTGATCAAATTGCCGCAATCGGCATTACCAACCAACGTGAAACCACCATCGTATGGGAAAAAGAAACCGGTACGCCGGTTTATAACGCTATTGTATGGCAATGCCGTCGCACTTCCGATATTACCGATAAATTAAAAGCGGACGGTTATGAAGATTATATCCGTCAAACCACAGGTTTAGTGGTGGACCCTTATTTCTCAGGTACTAAAGTCAAATGGATTCTGGATAACGTAGAAGGCGCGCGGGCGAAAGCGGAACGCGGCGAGCTGTTATTCGGTACGGTAGATACCTGGCTGGTATGGAAATTAACCCAAGGTCGCGTGCATGTAACGGACTACACCAACGCTTCCCGCACCATGTTATTCAACATTCATACCAAACAATGGGATGACAAAATGCTGGAAATCCTGAATATTCCGCGTTCAATGTTGCCTGAAGTGAGAAATTCTTCCGAAATTTACGGCCAGACCAATATCGGTGGTAAAGGCGGCGTGCGTATTCCGGTTGCCGGTATGGCCGGTGACCAACAAGCTGCCCTTTACGGTCATTTATGCGTGACCGCCGGTCAAGCCAAAAACACCTACGGTACCGGCTGCTTTATGTTGCTTCACACCGGCGACAAAGCCATTACGTCTAAAAACGGTTTGTTAACCACTATCGCCTGTAACGCCAAAGGTGAACCGGAATATGCGCTTGAAGGTTCCGTTTTCATTGCCGGCGCCTCCATCCAATGGTTGCGCGACGAACTCAAAATTGTGCACGACAGTTACGACAGTGAATACTTCGCTACCAAAGTACCAAGCACGAACGGCGTTTATGTGGTGCCGGCGTTTACCGGTTTAGGTGCGCCGTATTGGGATCCGTACGCGCGCGGGGCAATCTTAGGTTTATCCCGTGGCGCCAATCGCAATCATATTGTGCGCGCTACCTTGGAATCTATCGCTTACCAAACCCGAGACGTGCTGGAAGCAATGCAATCCGACTCCGGTGAAAAACTGAAATATCTCCGTGTGGACGGTGGCGCCACCGCCAATAATTTCTTAATGCAATTCCAGGCGGATATTCTGGATGTCAATGTTGAACGTCCGGTCGTCAAAGAAGTGACTGCGTTAGGCGCGGCCTATCTTGCCGGTCTTGCCGTCGGATTCTGGAAAGATTTAAGCGAATTACAAGACAAAGCCCGCGTAGAACGCACCTTCACGCCGGATAACGACAACGAAAAACGCGAACGTCGTTACAAAGGCTGGAAAAAAGCGGTTCGCCGTGCGCTTGAATGGGCGAAAGAAGACGCGGAATAAGGCTCTCAAAACGCTCGAATAAAATAATGGCTCTAAACCAAAGTGCGGTCGAAAAAAGTGAAGTTTTTTCGCCGCACTTTTTTATTAACCTAAAAAAACCACCTTTTATAAGGTGGCTTTAACTAAGTACCGGATTAGTTATGATGGCGATAGTCGTTCGCCTGTTGCAGCAACTGACGGCTTTCTTTCATAAATTGTTCGGAATATTCGCCGAACCATTCGCGTACCTGATTAAACGCTTTGATAAAGCCGGCTTTATCACCGTTTTCAAAAAATTTCAGACTTTCTTCATAACTTTGTTTCAAACTCTCGATCACCGCCAGGTTTTCCGGTTTATCCATAATAATGTCGGCGTAAAGTTCGCCGTCTTGTGCGAATAAGCGCCCGATCATCGCCAATTCCAGACGATAAATCGGTGAGGATAACGCCAGAATATTCGCCAGTTTGATAGGCTGACGGGAAAGGTGATAACCGTTGGCAAAAGTCGAAAAATGACGTAGCGCCTGAATATAAGTCATGCTGTGATCATGCTCGGCGGCGTCCACTTGATAGACTTTTGCACCCCAAATCCCGATTTGTTCCAGCAACCATTCGTAACGTTCGGGGTAACGTCCGTCGCAGCGCACCACAATTTGTTTCGCCATACTGGCAATATCCGGCCCGAACATCGGATGTAATCCCACCACTGCGCCGCTGTGCACTTCCAGCATTTTTTCCAGAGGACGACGCTTCACGGAAGTTAAATCCGTCAAAAGCATATTTTCCGTAAGATAAGGTTTCAGCCGCTCAATGGTTTCCAGCGTTTTGGCGATAGGCACACACACTATCACCACATCGGCACCGGCTAAAATTTTGCCCGCATTTTCCCAATCTCGGCTGCCCATGGCGTCTACATGATAACCCGAAGCACGCAGAAAACGGGCGAACAAACCGCCTAACTTGCCGTTTCCGCCTACAATCACAATTTTCTTGACGGCGGGATTCACGGTTTTAAATCCGTAATCATTTTCGCTGGCATAAGATTCCCGCATTAAACGGCGTAAAACGTCTTCGATTAAATCGGCCGGTACGCCCGCTTTTTCCGCTTCCTGACGGCGTGCCGCCAGCATATCCGCTTCGCGTTCCGGTACGTAAATAGGCAATCCGTGTTTATGTTTCACTTCGCCCACTTTTTTCACTAATGCCAAACGTTTGGCAAACAGCTCGATCAGTTCCTTATCCAGGACATCAATTTCTTTTCTGATTTTTTTCAGTGCTTCCATTCCGATTTTCTCTAAATACGGGAAAAGGACGCGAAATCCGCGTCCTTAAAAGCGGTTAATGCATAAAGTGCGGTCAAAAAAACGCGAGTTTTTTAACCCTTCGCCATAGCGGCGACCACCGTTGATTTCGGGCTATTTTAGCGATTTTTCAATTCGCCCGCAATTTTACGCAACAGGCTGTCCGTGGTTTCCCAATCAATGCAGGCGTCGGTGATGGACACGCCGTATTTCATTTCACTGACCGGTTGATCCGCCGATTGGTTGCCGGCATTAATGTTACTTTCAATCATCAGACCGATAATGGATTTGCCCCCTTGCATTAATTGTTGCAGCGCATCCTCCGCCACCAGCGGCTGACGGCGGTAATCTTTATTGGAGTTACCGTGGCTGCAATCGATCATAATCGCGGATTCCAAACCGGCTTTTTCCAGTTCTTCTTCGCATTTTTTCACGAATTCCGCCGCATAATTCGGCGCTTTCCCGCCGCGTAAAATCACATGGCCGTCCGGATTGCCTTCGGTATGCAGTAAATTCACCTGGCCTTGTTGATTAATGCCGATGAAACTGTGTCCCATAGACGCGGCTTTCATGGCGTTGATAGCGGTGCCCAGGCTGCCGTCCGTGCCGTTTTTGAATCCTACCGCCATGGATAAACCGGATGCCAGTTCGCGGTGAGTTTGCGATTCGGTGGTACGTGCGCCGATAGCCGACCAACTGAATAAATCCGCCAAATATTGCGGAGTCATCGGATCTAACGCTTCCGTCGCCAGCGGCAATCCCATATCCGCCAGATCCAGCAACAATTTACGGGCAATATGCAAACCGCTTTCCACATCAAAAGAGCCGTCGATTTTCGGATCATTAATTAATCCTTTCCAACCCACGGTCGTACGCGGTTTTTCAAAATAAACCCGCATCACAATATAAAGCTGATCCTTCAATTGCTCCGACAACGCTTTCAACCGTCTTGCATAATCCAGCGCCGCAACGGGATCATGCACGGAACAAGGACCGATAACCACCAACAAACGAGGATCTTTTTTATGAATAATATCGGCGATTTCACGACGGTGCGTTTCCACCTGCGTGCGCAAATGGGCGGGTAACGGCAATTTCTTTTTCAGTTCGGCGGGAGTAATCAAAACTTTTTCGTCAACGATATGAATATTGTGAATGCTGTCTTTCATTTTTATTCCTTGGTTCATTCTTCGTTATTTAAAATGTAAATTTTTGTGTACATTTAATGTAACGCTTACATTACACTATAAATTTTCCGATTGCAACGGCTAATTACAACGGATAATAAAAAACATTAAAAAAAATGACCGCACTTTACGTCCATCGTTAGAAAGACAGAAAAGTGCGGTCAAATTTTATACATTATTTTACGCTGCCGCAGTTCAGGCAATATAAATACTGTCCTTTCGGATCATTAAAACGGCTCAATACGCCAAGCTGTTGCTGCACGGTTTTGACGTTTTTCGGCACGCCGACGGCATCCAGCAGGGAAGTTTGAATCAACGCGCCGGCTTCGCTTCTCAGCTCTTTCAACCAGGCGCGAATGCCTTGCGGCTCGTCTATCAGCCATGACACGGAATAATCCGGTTTTTTATCTTCCGGCAAATCTTTTGTCGCCAATTCAAACGCTTTAAGCACGGCGACATCAAAATTACCCAGTTCATCCACCAGACGATGTTTCACCGCATCCTGCCCTAACCAAACCTGTCCTTGCGCCACTTGGTCGACTTGTTCTTTCGTCATATGGCGCCCCTCGCTCACTACACGTAAAAATTCATCGTAGCCATGTTCGATTTCCAGCTGATAAATATCTTTTACTTCTTTCGATAAAGACTCCAGCGGAGAAATGTCCGCCAACGGCGAGGTGCTGACGCCGTCCGCCGCCACGCCTATGTTTTTGGCGGTTTTCTCAAAAGTCGGGAACATGGCGAAAATGCCGATTGAGCCCGTTAAGGTGTTTTTATCCGCTACAATATAATCCGCCGTGCTGGAAATCCAATAGCCGCCGGAAGCCGCCATGCCGCCCATGGAAACCACGACCGGTTTGCCTTTTTTCTGAAGTGCGGTCAATTCCTGGCGAATTTTTTCCGAAGCGAATGCGCTGCCGCCCGGGCTGTTCACCCGCAGCACCAAGGCTTTGATCCGCTCGTCCGTTTGCGCCTGATGAAGCAATTGTACGATGGTATCGCCGCCGACATCCTGATTATCGCTTTCGCCGTCAATAATGGTTCCTTCCACATTCACCACGGCGATGTTGAACTCTTTTTCCGTGCCGGTAATCCGATCCGGCAAGGCGGCAAGATAAATATCAAAATCCACTTGTTTCGCTAAACCGTCTTCATCTTTACCAAAAAGTGCGGTCAGTTTTTCATTCATTTCCGAAGGCGTCGCCAGCGTCGTGACTAACTGACGCTGCACCGCATAGCGGGTATCATTCCCGTTCAGTGTTTTCAATTCCTGCAAATAACGGTTGGCGTCGGGCAATACTTGCGAAGTCTGAATTTTGCGGTTTTGAGCCACTTGCTGTTTATAATTATCCCACATGCCGTTCATCCATAAAGCGGCGTTGGCTTTGGCTTCCGGCGACATATCATCGCGTAAAAACGGCTCGACGGCGGATTTATAAGTACCGACGCGGAATATATGAGGCGTAATTTCCAATTTGTCCAGCATGGATTTGAAATAAAGATTTTTCGCCGTCATCCCTTTAATGTCCACGGCACCTACCGGGTTCAGATAAATTTCATCGGCAAAACTGGCCAGATAATATTGCGCCTGCGTGTAATTATCCGCGTGTACAATCACCGGTTTGCCCGACGTTTTAAAATGCCGAAGGGCGTTGCCCACGTAATCCAACGCCGGCAAATCCGCGCCTTCAAAGAAATTCAAATCCAGCACTAAGCCTTTAATGCGCTCGTCATCTTTGGCATTTTCAATGGCATAAACTACATCGAAAGTCGAAATCTGCATAGGTACGTTTTCGCTGTTTACTTCCTGCAACGCTTTCTGCCAGGTTACGTTTTCGTCGCGATTATCCGTCAAATAACCGTCCAGATTCAATCGTAATGCACCTTGATCACCCACCAGCTCGGTAACGCTCGCTTTATGAGAAAAAAACAGGCTAAATAGGGTTAAAGTCAGTAAAATGAACACCAGAAAAAACAGGTTCATCACCACATCGCGGATAAAATTCAGCGCCCGCCATGCATATTTCACCAGATTAAAAAGAAATTTCATAACACCTCGCGTTCAGTCAAAATCGCACGTACTATAACAGAAAAACAACGGAATATCAGTGCTTTCATGATGCAGCCTTAACCGGCTTTTCGCAGAGAAGCCAAAATTCTGTCGATTTTTTACTCTTAATCGCCTGTAAGCGATTGCCCGCTCCTTCGGAGCCGTTGGCAGAGGCAACGTTCAAAATATTAGAGTATTTTGTGACCGCACTTTTGCCGGCTTTCGACACTTTTTACTTTTCAACAGACAATCCTGTCACTCGCCTATCGCAATCGTTTGCCCGATGTGCTATTCTTACGCCGATTTTTCTTATTTCGGGAATACAATTTTATGTCAAATGCAAAACCACAAGTCGCCGTCGTAATGGGTTCCAAAAGTGACTGGACGACCATGCAGGAAGCCACCGCCGTTTTAGACGATCTTCAGGTGGCGTATCACGTTGAAATCGTTTCGGCGCATCGTACGCCGGATAAATTATTCGACTTTGCCGAAAACGCGCAACGAAACGGTTACAAAGTGATTATCGCCGGTGCCGGCGGCGCGGCGCATTTGCCGGGCATGATTGCCGCCAAAACCTTGGTACCGGTGCTGGGCGTACCGGTGAAAAGTTCGATGCTAAGCGGCGTGGACAGCTTGTATTCCATCGTACAAATGCCCAAAGGCATTCCCGTCGGCACCTTGGCTATCGGCCCTGCCGGCGCGGCCAATGCGGGATTGCTGGCGGCCCAAATTTTAGCCGCATGGGACAGCGAATTATTAGCCCGTTTGCAAGCCTTCCGCCAAAAACAAACCGACGCGGTGCTGGATAATCCGGATCCGCGCGATTAATCGTTAGATGCGTTTCTGCGATTAGCTCGAAATTTATAGTTGTACCGCGACCGTACCGATTTTTACAATAAAGTGCGGTCATTTTTTAAGAGATTTTTCACCATGCAAAAAAGCGCTTTATACCCCACCGTTTATGTGCTCGGCAACGGTCAGCTCGGACGCATGCTGCGTTACGCCGGCGCGCCGTTGGATATTAATGTGGTGCCGCTGGCGTTTAATGCTTCCGTGTTTGAATTGCCGAAAGACGCCATTATCACCGCGGAAATCGAACGCTGGGAAGAAACGCCGTTAACGACCTTATTGGGCAATCACCATAAATTTGTGAATAAAGACGTGTTCGCCCAAACGGCGGATCGTTTCACCCAGAAATCCATTTTGGATCAGTTGAATTTACCGACTTCGCCCTGGACATTAATAAAAAACTCGTCGGATTTTGCCCGCACTTTTCGTGAAATCGGCGAAAAAGTGGTGGTAAAACGCCGCACCGGCGGTTATGACGGCCGCGGTCAATGGATTGTGACGTCGGAAAATCAATCGGTTATTACGGAAGATCTGTTCGGCGAAGTGATTGCGGAAAAATTCATTCCCTTCGACGGCGAAGTTTCCATTGTGGGCGCGCGTTTCCGCGACGGTTCCGCCCGTTTTTATCCGGTCACCCGCAATTTGCAGCAAAACGGTATTTTGCGTTACAGCGTCGCCGACGGCTCTGCCGCTCATTTACAGGCGCAGGCGCAGGCGGAAGCAATGCTGGGAAAAGTGATGCGTCATTTGGATTATGTGGGCGTAATGGCGATGGAATGTTTTGTGGTAGACGGCAAATTGTTAGTGAACGAATTGGCGCCGCGGGTACACAATAGCGGACACTGGACGCAGTTGGGCTGTTCCGTCAGCCAGTTTGAACTGCATTTACGCGCACTGCTTGACTTGCCGACACCGGAACTGCAGGTTTTCGCACCGAGCGTTATGGTGAATTTAATCGGCACCGAGCACAATCCGCAATGGTTAAACACGCCGTTCAGTCAGTTGCATTGGTACGGTAAAGAAGTGCGCCCGGGACGCAAAGTGGGACACATCAATATAACTCACGCGGATAAAAGCGTATTAATTGCCCAACTCAATAAGCTCAGAAACGAGTTGCCCGCAGATTATCAATCCGGCTTGGACTGGGCGATTGAAAAATTGAAATAATTTAATTTTAAACGCAATCTATTAATAATTAGTCAATAGATTGCTTTTTTATTTAAATAAGTATTGCTAAAAATCCTTAATCTCAGTATAAAAGACATTATTCAGATTAACCAGGCATAACAAGGATTTCATTATGTTCGAAAATATTAAAGCGGCTCCCGCCGATCCCATTCTCGGCTTAGGCGAAGCGTTTAAAGCGGAAACCCGTCCGCAAAAAATCAATTTAGGCATCGGCGTTTATAAAGACGCACAAGGTTTCACGCCGATCATGAAAGCCGTAAAAGCGGCGGAAACCCGTTTGCTGGAAAAGGAAAACAGCAAAAATTATCTGTCTATCGACGGCGTACAGGAATTCAACGCCCTCACTCAAGCATTGTTATTCGGCGCGGATTCCGACATTATCGCCGACAAACGGGCCAGAACAGTACAGAGTTTGGGCGGTACCGGCGCGTTACGCATTGCGGCGGAATTCGTCAAACGTCAAACTAAAGCGCAAAACGTCTGGATTTCAACGCCAACCTGGCCAAACCATAACGCGATTTTCAACGCCGTCGGCATGACCATTCGCGATTATCGTTGGTACGACGCCGAGAAAAAAGCTTTAGATTGGGATAATTTACTGGCGGATTTGGCCAATGCCGATTCGGGCGATGTGGTGTTATTGCACGGTTGTTGCCACAATCCTACCGGTATCGACCCGACACCGGAACAATGGCAACATTTGGCGGAATTATCCGTGAAAAAGGGCTGGCTGCCGCTGTTCGATTTTGCCTATCAAGGTTTAGGCAACGGTCTGGACGAAGATGCCGTCGGCTTACGCACTTTTGCCAAATATCATAAAGAACTTCTGATTTGCAGCTCCTATTC
Organism: Exercitatus varius; assembly: GCF_029577735.1. Lineage (NCBI taxonomy): Bacteria > Pseudomonadati > Pseudomonadota > Gammaproteobacteria > Pasteurellales > Pasteurellaceae > Exercitatus > Exercitatus varius. Next base: position 523,805 of record NZ_JARQTO010000001.1, read on the forward strand.
CAAAAACTTCGGCTTGTACAGCGAACGGGTCGGCGCCTTTACATTAGTCGCGGAAAATTCGGACATCGCCGGCACGGCGCTGACTCAAGTAAAATCCATCATCCGCACCATTTACTCCAACCCGGCGTCCCACGGCGCTTCAACGGTGGCAACGGTTTTAGCGGATCCCGCCTTACGCGAACAATGGAATGCCGAACTCACCGAAATGCGCAACCGCATCAAACAAATGCGCAATAAACTGGCGGCGTTATTGAAAGAATTCGGTGCGCAACAGGATTTCAGCTTCATCACCGAACAAAACGGCATGTTCTCCTTCAGCGGCTTAACGCCGGAACAAGTTGATCGCCTCAAAAACGAATTCGCCATTTACGCCGTGCGTTCCGGCAGAATCAATGTCGCCGGCATCACGGAAGATAACATCCGTTATCTGTGCGAAAGTATTATTAAAGTACTTTAATAAAAAAATGTATAAAAAATCGACCGCACTTTTTAATGCGGTCGGTTTTTTTATGTCGTTTCGCGCTATCAACTAGCCCGCAATCCCCTTATGACGCAACAACGCATCTAAGGTCGGTTTGCGTCCGCGGAAGCGTTCGAATAGCGCCATAGGCTCTTCCGAACCGCCGCGAGTGAGGATTTCATCCAAATAGGATTTGCCGGTTACCGGATTGAAAATGCCTTCTTCTTCAAAACGTGAAAACGCGTCCGCCGAAAGCACTTCCGCCCACAGATAACTATAATAGCCCGCTGCATAACCGCCGGCAAAAATATGACTGAAGCTGTGCGGCGTTCTCGCCCAATCCACACCTTTGATTACGGCGACTTGTTTTTTCACCGCCTGCAAGGTATCCAAAATTTGATTCGGCTTGCCGGCTTCATAATTGTGGTGTAAACGAAAATCGAACAAACCAAATTCCAATTGGCGCAACACAAACATCGCGGCCTGGAAATTTTTCGCTTTAATTAGCTGTGTCAGTTTTTCTTTCGGCAATGGTTCGCCCGTTTCAAAATGCCCGGAAATAAAGGCAAGCGCCGCCTCTTCCCAACACCAGTTTTCCATGAACTGGCTCGGTAACTCCACCGCATCCCAAGGTACACCGTTAATGCCCGACACATCACCCACATCAATTTTCGTGAGCATGTGATGAATACCGTGTCCGAATTCGTGGAACAAGGTTGTCACTTCATCGTGCGTAAATAACGCGGGTTTATCGCCCACCGGCGCGTTAAAGTTGCAGGTTAAGTAAGCCACCGGTTTCTGAATGTTGCCGTCCGCTTTGCGTCTACGGCCGACGCAATCGTCCATCCAGGCGCCGCCGCGTTTGTTTTCGCGGGCGTATAAATCCAAATAAAAACTGCCGCGCACTTCATCGGTTTCATCGATTAAATCAAAGAATCGCACGTCTTTGTGATAAGTATCCACGCCGAAACGTTCTACCGCGCGAATATTGAAAATCCGTTTAACCAGTTCGAACAAGCCTGAAAGAACGCGGTTTTCGGGAAAATACGGACGTAATTCTTCGTCGTTGATGGCATACAGCGCCTGTTTTTGTTTTTCGCTGTAAAACGAAATATCCCAGGGCTCAAGTGCGGTCAGATTTTCGTGAGTTTTACAGAATTCCTGTAACTCCGCTAATTCTTTTTCCCCTTGAGATTTAGAACGCGCGGCCAGATTTTCCAGAAAATCCAACACCTGCCGCGGATTTTCCGCCATTTTGGTGGCAAGGGAACGATCCGTATAGCGTTCGAAGCCCAGCAATTTCGCCAATTCCACGCGCAAAGTCAGAATTTCTTCCATAATCGGCGTATTATCCCATTTGCCCGCATTCGGGCCTTGTTCCGAAGCGCGCGTAACGAATGCGCGATACATTTCTTCACGCAATTCGCGATTTTCACAGTAAGTCATCACCGGCAGATAGCTTGGAAATTCAAGCGTGAAGCGATAACCGTCCACACCTTTACTCTGCGCAGATTGCCGCGCCGCTTGCAAAGCGCTTTCCGGCAACCCCTGAAGCTGCGTTTCATCGGTGATGATTTTTTCCCAACCCATGGTGGCATCCAACACATTATTGCTGAATTGCGAACTCAATTCGGACAAACGAGAAGCGATTTCACCATAACGTTTTTGCTGTTCCGGCGGTAACGAAATGCCCGAAAGTTTGAAATCGCGCAAACTGTTTTCAATGGCTTTCTTTTGCGCCACGTCGTAATTTTCATATTCCGCACCGTTTTTCAGCGCCACATAAGCATTATATAAACCTTGATGCTGACCGACCCAAGTGCCGTATTCGGACAACATCGGCAAACAAGCCTGATAAGCTTCGCGTAATTCGGGGCTGTTTTTCACCGAATTCAAATGCGCCACCGGCGACCAGGCTTTGCTTAAACGATCATTGACCTCGGCAAGCGGCTGGTAAAAACTATCCCAGGTAAAATGCGATTGTTTCAGCACTTGTTCCGTCACATTTCGACAATCATTGATTAACTTTTCAATCGCCGGCCGAACGTGTTCCGGCTTAATTTTAGAAAATTGCGGCAACACCGAATTTTCAAGTAATGGATTTGACATAACTCTTCCTTTGTTAACAAAATCTTCTTTTAGATGGTGCGGAATTCTAACAAAATCAAGACGAATACAAAAATTTATTGATTGAACCTGAAAGACAGCTAGCGCATAATCGCTGAAAAAAGCGCAAAACCGCCGTTCTTTTCCGCTTATGTACGATGTCGCACGCTTAAAGCTCAAACTTTGTGCCCATTGTGCCGCGATTAATTAATAAAGTGCGGTTGAATTTTTATGAGTTTATCCGCATATTCTGTTTATTCCTTTTAATAAAATGAGAAAAACCATGTCAAAATTCGTGATTGAACTTAACGAACAAAATCTTACGGAAATCCTGCAACAATCGCAACAAACGCCGCTGGCCATCGTATTTTACGCGCCAAGCCACGAAACGTCGGTAAAATTTACCGCACTTTTGGAGCGTTACGCCGAACAATATCAAGGACAATTCCTGTTGGCTAAAGTGAACTGTGAAACGGAACAAAATATTGCCATGCAATTCCGCATTCAGGCGTTACCGAGCACCTATTTGTTCAAAGACGCGCAAGCGGTGGACGCCTTTCAGGGCGATTTGCCGGAAGATCAGCTGAAACAACGGTTAAGCCTGATTCTGCCGAAGGAAGAAGAAATCAAATTTAATCTGGCGCTGGATTATTTACAGGCGAACGATTACAACGCCGCACTGCCGTTGCTGAAAGAAGCCTGGGAATTGTCGGATAAGAAAAACAGCGATATTGCGCTGCTTTACGCCGAAACTTACATTGCCTTGAAAAAAACCGAACCCGCCGCCGATATTCTGGCGAAAATTCCGTTGCAGGATCGCGATAGCCGCTGGCACGGTTTACAGGCGCAAATCGAATTGTTGATTAAAGCGGCGGACACTCCGGAAATTCAGCAGCTGCAGGCGGATTACGACAAAAATCCGAGCCCTGAAATCGCCTTAAAACTGGCGGTTCAACTTCATCAGGCAAACCGTAACGAAGAAGCGTTAAATTTGCTGTTTGGTCTGTTAAAACAGGATTTAGCCGTGCAAAACGGTGAAGTGAAACAGCAGTTTTTGTCTATTTTATCCGCATTGGGAAACGATCCTTTAACTAATAAGTATCGCCGATTGCTTTATTCGCTACTCTATTAAACGGGTTTTCTTTATAATCAGTTAAGCTAAAAATCATTAACGGAAATTGATCAAAAAACGTCGCTTTTTGTGACCGCACTTTTAGATAAAAGGATTCATTATGTCAGACATCAAACACAGCAAACTTCTTATTTTAGGCTCGGGACCTGCGGGTTACACCGCCGCCATTTACGCCGCCCGCGCCAACTTAAAACCCGTTTTGGTTACCGGCTTGCAACAAGGCGGTCAATTAACCACCACCACGGAAATCGAAAACTGGCCCGGTGATTTCGGCGATACCACCGGCCCCGAACTGATGCAACGCATGTTACAACACGCGGAAAAATTTGATACGGAAATCGTGTTCGATCACATCAACCGCGTGGATTTATCTTCACGTCCGTTCAAACTTTACGGCGACGTACAAACTTTCAGCTGCGACGCATTAATTATCGCCACCGGCGCTTCCGCTCGCTACCTCGGACTGGAATCGGAAGATAACTTCAAAGGCCGCGGCGTGTCCGCCTGTGCCACCTGTGACGGTTTCTTTTATCGCAATAAACCCGTTGCCGTCGTCGGCGGCGGCAACACCGCCGTGGAAGAAGCCTTATATTTGGCAAATATCGCCGGCGAAGTGCATTTAATCCACCGCCGGGACGGCTTCCGCGCGGAAAAAATTCTGCTCGGACGCTTACAGAAAAAAGTGGAAGAAGGCAAAATCATTCTGCACACCAACCGCACCTTGCACGAAGTTTTAGGCGATAACATGGGCGTAACCGGCGTGCGCTTGAAAGACACGCAATCCGACGCCACGGAAGAATTGAAACTGGACGGCGTATTCATCGCCATCGGACATGCGCCGAACACCGAAATTTTCCAAGGTCAGCTTGAATTGAACAACGGTTACATCGTGGTGAAATCCGGCTTGGAAGGCAATGCCACCGCCACTTCCGTGGAAGGCGTTTTCGCCGCCGGCGATGTGATGGATCACAATTACCGTCAAGCCATCACCTCCGCCGGAACCGGCTGCATGGCGGCATTAGACGCCGAACGTTTTCTGGATGCGCAGGAATAACCGGACAAATCTTCCCCATAAATAACAAAAGTGCGGTAAAAAATCTTAAAGTTTTTTACCGCACTTTTCTTTTTTCCAACTTCTTGCGCACTGATTCCAAATTATAAACCGCATGATTTCCGCTTTATTTACGATAATCCCAAAACCTTAAATTTGATATAAATCAAATTCACCATATTTAGCAAACACGAGAAAAATGCGAAAAAATAAAAACGAATATATCATCAATTTTCAAAAATATGATCTTGATCACAGATTTAATCACTCAATGTAGGTATATTTACGTCCGCGTTAAACGCATATTTTTTATAAGGTTTTATTCACTCAAAAAACAAACTTAGGGAGCCGATTATGAAAAAATCAATGTTAGCATTAGGAATCGCCGCAACGTTAATAAGTTCGGCGGCAAGCGCACATGAAGCGGGCAGCTGGATTGTGCGCGCCGGTGCGGCGCATGTGATGCCGACCCATGTAGAAAATACCTCAAATACCGCTGCGCCGGCATTGGGTTTAGATGTGAATGCAAACACGCAATTAGGCTTAACGGGCACGTACATGATTACCGACAATATCGGCGTCGAATTATTAGCGGCTTCGCCATTCAGCCATGAAATTACTTTAGGCAGTCAATTGGTAGGTAAAACTAAACACCTGCCACCTAGCCTGTATGCTCAATATTATTTCTTAAACAAAGAGGCTAAAGCGCGTCCATATCTCGGTGCGGGGATCAATTACACCAATTTCTTTAATGAAACCGAAAAAATGACCGGTGTGACCGATCTTAAACTTCACGATTCATGGGGATTGGTGCTAAACGGCGGTTTAGATATTAATCTGACCGATAATCTGCTTTTTAACACGGCCGTTTATTACGCTAAAATCAAAACCAAAGCGGATTTCAAAGTGGCGGGTACCCAATTATCACAAGACGTTCGTTTAGATCCGTTAGTCTTTTTCATGGGCATCGGTTATCGTTTTTAATTTAAACATGCGTTTGGTCTGAAATTTCGATCCTCTTTAAACATAAAAAAACCTGCACCTCAGGCCGTCGGCGGTTTAGCCGATTTTCAGGTGCAGGTTGCTTTTTAGTTAAAGACTATTTTCCCCAAACTTCTTCCGCAATTTCACGAATAAAATTGAGTTTTGCCCATTGTTGTTTTTCCGTCAGAATATTGCCTTCTTCCGTTGAAGCAAAACCGCATTGCGGGCTTAAGCAAAGTTGGTTGATATCCACATATTGTGCGGCTTCTTTGATCCGATTGATGATGTCTTCGCGCTTTTCCAACGTGCCGTCTTTTGAGGTCACCAAACCTAACACCACTTGCTGATCTTTGATGAAACGCAACGGTTTGAAATCGCCGGCGCGATCGGAATCGTATTCCCAAAAGAAGCCGTCCACACGACAAGTGCCGAATAAAGTTTCCGCTACCGGTTCATAACCGCCGGCGGAAAACCAGGTTGAACGGAAATTACCGCGGCAAATGTGCATGGTAACGGCAATGTCATCGGCCGGTTTGGCATCCACGATTTTATTCAGCATATACACATAATCTTTGGCGATTTGGTCTAAATCGAAACCGCGTTCCTGATAGGCTTTGCGTTTATCTTCCGCACAGAATTCGCCCCAGCTGGTATCGTCTAATTGCAAATTCCGGCAACCCAATTTATAAAAAATATTCATCGCTTTAATATAAGCGTCGGCAATGTCATCCAACAATAACCGATTGTTGTTTTCGTAACGCGGAATCGGTTGATAATCCGTAGCGCGCACATTGGTGATTAAATGCAGCATGGAAGGCGACGGAACGGTAAATTTCACTTCCGTGCCGTCGGCAATTTTCTGCACCAAGCGGAAATGTTCGACAAACGGATGATTTTCGGAAAAATCGATTTTATCCACAATTTTCAAGGTTTTCGGGCGAACGTTATGATGCTTGAATTGCACCGAAAATTTTTCCGCATCCACTTCTTCTACGCCGTCCAAACCGGCTAAAAAATCCAAATGCCAGAAAGTACGTCGGAATTCACCGTCCGTGACCGCGTGCAGCCCCACCGCTTTTTGCCGCGCCACTAACTTGGCGATTTCCTCATCTTCCACGCGAGTTAAATCCGCACAGGAAATATCACCGCAAGAACAGGCGGAACGGGCCGATTTAATCGCGTCGGAACGTAAAAAACTGCCCACGATGTCAAATCGGTAAGGCGCCGAAGTGCGGGGTGTTGCGTTTGGGAATAATGTTGTCATTATTTTTTCCTTCAATGAACAGGCTTAATGTTGAAACGATTCTAGCAAAAATTAACTGCGGAATTGAATGAAAAATATTTTGCCCGAATATGAAATCGATTCATATCGAAGCGATAGAAAAGCCTTCCCGAATAGCGCCAATTTTATCGGTTCCTTTGATAAGAAGGTTTCTAAGGTATTAACCCGTTTCGTTACATAAAAAAACATCTGAATTTTCGCCCGCACTTTTACAAAATTTGTGATCCTTATTCAAAAAACGTAATCGATTGCTTGCCAAGTAAACGGCGATATTCAAAATACCGGAAAATTGCGACGGAGAAATCATCATGAAAAAAATATTTGTGACTTTATTATTGCTATTTAGCGCACAAAGTGCGGTCGGAAATCCGCCGGATTTAATGTTATTGCAAAGTTATGACAAGCAGGATGTCAGCGGTTGGGTGATGAGCGAAAAACTGGACGGCGTGCGCGGTTACTGGGACGGCAAACAACTTTATACCCGGCAGAATCAGATTCTCACGCCGCCCGCCTATTTCCTGCGAGATTTTCCGCCTTTTGCCATCGACGGCGAACTGTTTTCCCAACGCAATCAGTTCGACAAAATTTCCGCCGTCGTCCGTTCGCAAAAGGATAAAGGTTGGGAAAACCTGTCGCTGCATGTGTTCGACGTGCCCAACGCATCGGGAAATTTATTCGAACGTTTGACCGTGCTGGAAAATTATCTGAAAGATCACCCTTCGCCTCATATTAAAATTATTCCTCAGATTCCTGTGCGAAACCGTCAGCATGTTATTGATTTTCTGCATGAAATCGAAAAATTGAACGGTGAAGGCGTCGTCATTCGCAATCCCGACGCACCTTACGAATTCGGCAAACGCAGTACGCAAATTCTGAAATTTAAAACCGCACAGGACGAAGAATGTACGGTGATCGAACATCATAAAGGTAAGGGGCAATTTGAGAACGCGCTCGGCTCCTTGACCTGTGAAAACCACCGCGGGCGGTTCAAAATCGGCTCGGGTTTTAATCTGCAGGAACGCATTAATCCGCCGCCGGTAGGCTCGGTCATCACCTATAAATACCGCGGCCTGACCAACGCGGGAAAACCGCGCTTTGCCACGTACTGGCGCGAGAAAAAATAGACGGCGCGTCCGGCGTGAACTTTACTGCCCGAACAGAAAAATCAGAATTGATCTTTTGCTTTACGCCATGCTTCAAATTGCGCCAAATTTTCAGCGATTAAAAACGGATTAATTTGTTTTTCCAAGGCCAAAGTTGTAGGTAAACTCGGACGATTTTGCGCCCGAAATCGAGCCACAAAAACTTGCTGATTTTTGACCGCACTTTTGTCGCCCAGCACGCTTTCGGCAAAGGCCAAATTACTCAACGTATATTCGTGAGCGGGACAAACCAACGTATCATCGGGCAGATTTTTCAGCCGTTGGACGGAATCGTACATTTGCGCATAATTCCCCGTAAACACTCGCCCGCAGCCGGCGGAAAATAAGGTATCGCCGCAGAACAAATGCCCGTCTGTCACATAACTGACGTGTTGCGGCGTGTGTCCGCCGGTCGGTATAACCCGAATACGATAATGCGGCGTCACAATTTCACCCTCATTTATAATATGAGTCGCGCCTTTGTCCGCGCATTCTTGCGGACCGTAAACCGGCACGTCGGGAAAATATCGTTTAAACGCCGCAACACCGCCTACATGATCATCATGTTTATGGGTTAACAACACGGCCTCTACGCCAAATTTATTTTCCCGTAAAAATGGCAATAGCCGGTCAATTTCGGTAATATCAACCACAATAACGGGACAATTTTCCCGTCCGTAAACCCAAATGTAGTTATCCTTTAATGCAGGAATCGGTTTTAACATAAGTCAGTCCTATGAAGTGGAAAGCAAAATCGCCTTACAGTTTAACGCCGCCGACAAGTTGGTCGCAACTGCCTTTCGGTGATGCTTATTCTACCTTAATCGGTGCCCATTTTGAAAAATGGTTCGCCCGCATACAAGGGCGCCGACTGTTAAAAATCAGCGGTCTGAGTGCGGAAGTGCCTTGTCACGAGCAGCTCCAGCAAGTCGTGCTGAATGATAAAACTTGCGAAAATTTGACCGCACTTTGCCAACGCCGGCAAACGATTTTTATCGAAGGCAGCTTGCAGGAACTGCCCTTCGGTGAAGACACCGTCGATGCTTGCCTGCTCGCCAATACCCTGAATTTCACCCAGGATCCTCATCAGCTTTTACGAGAAACGGAACGTATTCTGAGCGATGATGGCTACGTGCTGATCTCGCTGTTCAATCCCTGTAGTAAATTACTGTTCAAACGCAAACTGGGCAAGTTCAACTTTCGTCTTTTCTTCCCGTTTCGGGTAATCGATTGGCTGGAATTACTGAACTTTGAAATTCTGCTGCAGCAAACCGTTTCTTTCGGGCATGAACCAAAAATATTCGGTTCGTTGTGTCTTATCGTCGCACAAAAACGAACGCTACCGCTCACCCTGCAGCCGCAAAAAGTGCGGTACGAAAATCAAGAGATTTTAAATCCCGTCAGTGCTTTCAAGGAAAAAATAAATACTTGAGAAAACAGCCTTTTTCCCCTATTATGCGCACAATTTTTTGAGCAAAGGAAACGGCATGACAGAACAGACATTTATTCCCGGCAAAGACGCGGCGCTGGAAGACAGTATCGCAAAATTTCAGCAAAAACTGACCGCACTTGGTTTTAATATTGAAGAGGCTTCGTGGCTGAATCCCGTGCCGAACGTGTGGTCGGTTCACGTGCGCGACAAAGATTGCCCGCAATGTTTTGCCAACGGCAAAGGCGGCAGTAAAAAAGCGGCGCTCGCTTCTGCGTTAGGGGAATATTTCGAACGACTTTCCACCAATTATTTCTTCGCCGATTACTATTTGGGGCAGGATATCGCCAACGGCGATTTCGTGCATTATCCGTCGGAAAAATGGTTTCCCATTGAAGATGAAGACAACTTACCGGAAGGTATTTTAGACGACTTTTTGTTGGCTTATTTCGATCCCGAAGGCGAACTTACGCCGGAATTATTGGTGGATTTGCAATCCGGTAATGATGAGCGAGGAATCGTGGCCATGCCTTACGTACGGCAATCCGATCAAAAAACGGTTTACATTCCGCAAAGCATCATCGCCAATTTGTACGTTTCCAACGGCATGTCCGCCGGCAACACCCAATACGAAGCGCGCGTGCAGGGTTTGTCCGAAGTATTCGAACGTTACGTGAAAAACAAAATTATCGCCGAAGCCATCAGCCTGCCGCGTATTCCAGACCAGGTCATCGCCCAATATCCGAGTATTCGGGCATCCATTCAAAAACTGGAACAGGAAGGCTTTCCGATTTTGTCTTACGATGCTTCATTAGGCGGCAAATATCCGGTAATTTGTGTGATTTTGCTCAATCCGAACAATGGAACCTGTTTCGCTTCGTTCGGTGCACACCCGAATTTCCAAGTGGCGTTCGAACGTACGGTGACGGAATTATTGCAAGGTCGCAGTCTGAAAGATCTGGATGTCTTTACGCCGCCGTCATTTAATAACGACGATGTGGCGGAACATGCTAATCTGGAAACCCATTTCATCGATTCCAGCGGTTTGATTTCCTGGGATTTATTCAAAGAAAACGCCGATTATGACTTCGTGCACTGGGATTTTTCAGGAAATACCCATGAAGAATACGATAATTTAATGGATATTTTCGCTGCGGAAGGCAAAGAGGTGTACATTATGGATTACAACCATCTGGACGTATACGCCTGCCGCATTATCGTACCGTCCATGTCGGATATTTATCCTGCGGACGACTTGATTTACGCCAACAATAACATGGGCATGGATTGGCGCGAAATCCTGCTGGATCTCCCTCATTTTCATCATGATAAAGACACTTATCGGGAATTGCTCGACCAATTTGACGAGGATGGCATTGACGACGCTACTCGCGTACGCGAATTTATCGGCATTGTGCCGCCGCCGAAATCCGGTTGGAGTACCTTACGCGTGGGCGAATTGAAATCCATGCTGTATTTGGCGCTGGGCGACCTAGACGCGGCGCTTGACTGGGCGAATTGGACTTATAATATGAATGGTTCCGTATTTACCGCCGAACGCGCTAACTATTACCGTTGTCTAATTAGCTCCATGGAATTATTCCTGGACGACAATCGCGATCCGCAGCAATACCGCGCCGTATTCGAAAAAATGTACGGCACATCGGCAGTGGATTTTGCCTGGCGAGCGATTCAGGGGGACAATCCGTTCTACGATCTGATTGCTGATGACGAACGTTTGCAAAAATTTGAAGCACACCAAAAATTACTGGCCGCTTATGCAAAACTGCAAAAAGCGAAACGTGAAAATTGGCACTAAGCTATAATCGAAAACGCACAACGCCATGCGTTTTTTTGTAAAATATATTCATTTGATTTTTAAGGAAAAATATGGCTTTTAGCTCTTTATTTACATTATTAGACGACATTGCCTCCGTACTGGACGATGTCTCGGTCATGACCAAAGTGGCGGCTAAAAAAACCGTCGGCGTACTCAGTGATGATTTAGCATTAAACGCCAATCAGGTCAGCGGTAAAGACATCACGCCGCAACGCGAATTACCGATCGTATGGGCGGTAGCAAAAGGATCATTTATTAACAAAGTCATTCTGATTCCCCTGGCCTTATTGCTGTCTATCTATTTACCTTCCGCCATCAACTGGTTATTACTGATCGGCGGCGGCTATTTATGTTTTGAAGGTGCGGAAAAATTATTGCATAAATTTCTGCATAAAAATCGACCGCACTTACCGGCGGAAGCGGTGGCTCCGTTAACGGAATCGGAAAAAGACAAAATCAAAGGCGCCATTCGCACCGATTTTATTCTGTCCGCCGAAATCATTATTATCGCCTTGGGCGCGTTGCAGGAAACGGACACCCTGACCAAAGTATTATCATTGTGCGCGCTGGGCATTGGAATTACGCTTTTCGTGTACGGCTTGGTGGGATTGATCGTCAAGCTGGACGATATCGGTTTATGGATGCTGCAAAAGAAAAGTGTTGTTTCCCAGAAAATCGGGCAATTTCTGCTGTTCATCATGCCGTGGTTTATGAAATCCCTGTCCATCATCGGTACCATCGCAATGTTCTTAGTGGGCGGCAGCATTTTCGTGCATTATTTACCGGCTATTCATCATTTTATTGAAGGATTAAATATTCACAGCGACCTCAGCTTCCTTGCCAATTTCGTTGTCGGTCTAACAACAGGCTTTGTTTTATGCGCCGTATTATTACCGATAATGAAACTCTTTGAGAAAGAACAGACACATTAATTTTGTTGTTCATCTCGTAATAAAAGCGGAAATAATTCCGCTTTTATCGCCTATTAATTACTTGTGTTCTCAATTTGCTCATCAACTTTGCCCAATAATATTCCCAACCCGCTTTGCCGTTTGATTGTTTTTTTGACTGCGGTTAGCCAGATTTCTTCAGAAGCGAACACTGAAAGTCGCGGTTTGGCTCTGGTGACGGCGGTATAGAGTAACTCCTTCGACAAAATCGGGGAATAATCCGGCGGCAGTACGACGATGGTATGTTCAAACTCCGATCCCTGAGATTTATGGATCGTCATGGCAAAGGCGGTTTCATGCGCCGGAATACGGTTCACCGACACGCTTTTATAACCGTCGCCCGTCTCGAAATACACCCGATTATCGCCTAAATACAAACCAATATCGCCGTTGAATAATTTCACGTTGTTATCATTTTGCGTCACCATAATCGGTTTGCCGACGAACCAATCACGACTATGCTTGAACCGGACTAATTCTTTCTGACGCAACGCTTCGGCAATCTGTCGATTAAGGTTTTCCACGCCGAATTCGCCGGCACGGAGTGCGGTCAGAATTCGTACCGAATTAAACGCACGGAAAATCTGCCGCAATTGCGCAGCGGTAGGCATATTGTTTTTCGGAATCAGCTTCAAATAATCTTGATAATTTTCTACCGCACTTTGCAATAATTGACGCAAATAACGATGACGATAAGCCTGTCGGACGTTAACCTCATTCGACGGCGCCACGAATTCCGCCAGCGGAATGTCCGTGCTGTCTTTCAATAACCGCCAACTTTCCTTCGCCTGCATATTATTAATGGCCGCCGCCAGTTTACCCACGGAAGAATCCAAATTAAAACGCGTACTACGGGTTAAAAAAGCCAAATGGTGGCGAAGATTATGGTAATTTGACGATCCGTTAATCCGTTCTCCGGTTAATTCGTGCAACACCGCGGCAAATTCCGGCGAATAATCGTAACGCAAGAATTGCCCGATTTCGCCCAGAATCGCTCCTGCTTCTACCGAAGCCAGCTGATCCTTATCGCCCAACAGAATCAGGCGCGCATGAGACGGCAAAGCGCGCAGCAATTTCGCCATCATCGATAAATCAATCATCGAGGCTTCGTCCACAATCAGCATATCCAGCGGCAGTGGGTTATACGCATGAAATCTTACGCTGTCTTCGAACGGTCGCACGCCTAGCAAACGGTGCAAAGTGTCACTTTCCGTGGAAATGGTTTCCCGCACCGCCGGCGGCAAATCCAACCGCACTAAACTGGCTTCCAGGCTTTCTTTCAGACGCGCCGCCGCTTTCCCCGTCGGCGCCGCCAAACGAATACGCAACGGCGGTAAATGTTGTTCGTATTGCAGCGTTTGAATCGTCGCTACTAAACGCGCTACGGAATAGGTTTTCCCGGTACCCGGCCCGCCGGAAATCAAGGTAAAGGGCTGAATTAAGGCCGTAGCAACGGCAATTTTCTGCCAATCCGTTTCCGGTTTTTTTTCCGCAAAAAAACGGGACAACAGATTGCGCGCTTTTTCCACCGGAACAAAAAACGGCGGATTTCGGCTCTCCATCGTCTGCCGGCGATTGTTCTCACCTTCGGCACCGCGAGCTAAAAAAACATCGTTTTTTTTGACCGCACTTTTCAGATAATCCGCTACGGTTTGCTCATCCTGCCACACTCGATATAAATACAACGCGTTATGCTGAAAAACGAAAGGACGAGCTTGTTGCTGCGGTGTGCCGGTGAATGCTATATGTTCCGCCAATGCCGATTGCCATTTCTCCACCGGTAAGAAATTGATTTTTTGTTTGATTTCAAGCAGATAATCCCTTTCCTCCGCAACGGTTCCATAAGCTAAACCGAAGGGATTACGTTCCAAATCCTGATCCAAAAACAGACAGGTATTGCCCTGTAAATGCGCGGTATGAACCAACGCCGCCAACAGCACCGCCAGCGCCTGTTGCGCAGCGTCGTACGCCATGCCCTGCTGTTTTTCGTCAATCAGTTTGGCGAAATAAAAATCGGCGTCCGTCAGCACATTAAGCGCCTTCAAGCGGGCTAATAAATTAAGCATGCACTAATTCCTCCAAGCCGCGAATCAAGCGTACATCGGGGCGAGTGGTAAAAACGCCCGTCCCGCCCGTGCCGTTCATTCCGCGTACATAAGCGTAAGTGACGCCGCCGAAATGAGTTTCGTAATCGTAAGCGGGTAAACGCCGTTGCAGAAAACAATGTAACGCCAGGCTGTACAACAAATACTGTAAATCATAATGATGCTGTCGCATATTCGCCCGAATGCTTTCCTCGTTATAAGCGGACAGCAAATTGGTTTTATAATCCAGCAAATAATATTTGTCTTCATGGCGATAAACCAAATCGATAAACCCGCGCAGCATGCCCTGGATCTGATCCAATAAATAAGGCTGTTGATACGGCGGATGATATTGTCGCAACAGCCGATTAAAGGCTTTCACATCAAAAGTGCGGTTCAAATTCAGGTAGAATTGCATTTCTTTCAGGCAATTTTTCGGGTTTATCTCCGTTAATTTCACACCGGCGGATAACGGCGTGCGTAACACCGCCTCAAGCCACATTCTTAACGGCGGCAGCCAGGATTCGTCCAGCTGTAACCCTTGGCAAAGCGCAAGAAGCTCCGCGTCCTCAATAGGTTGGTCGAAGTTATGTTTTTCAAAAAAACGGTGCAAAATTACGCCAAATTTTGTGCCGCCTTTTAATGCCAACGGACTGTATTCCTGCGGAAAATCCCGCCACAAAACGGCGGTTTCTTCATTGAGCGACAAAAACTCGTCCGGTTGTTCGTCATAATCCAGGGCGTCATCAAAAATCTCGGAAAATTTGACCGCACTTTCTTCTCCGTGAAAACGTTGATTTCTCTCGTGCATTTGGGCTAACGCGGTAAAACTGGTGACGCCCCAGTTTTGTTCGATCTTGCCCGTAAAGGTTGCCGCCGCAAGAGGCGCCTCGGCGTTCGTCGGCGGTTGCCATTTTTCGTCGGAAACGGTTTCCGGCATGGTTTCCAAAGTATAATTTTCAGCGTTCAAACAGGCAGATAATAAAGCCGCCGCTTGTTTTTCCGGTTTGCCGGTAATTTTTATATCATCGCCGATTTCACCGCGGCTTAACGCATACCAAACCGGATTCCAGCAGGCTTCCCGTTTGCCGCCGAATTCCGTCGGCAACGCCATGGCAACCTGATATTTTGCTCGCGTCAGCGCCACATACAGCAGGCGCATTTCCTCCGCCAGTTTTTCTTGCATCGATTTATCCTGATGAAGCGCATTCATATCCCATTGCGGTTCGGCGTTTTTATCATGAAAAATAGCGATTTCGTCCCGGCTTTTCACATCGTCAAAGGCTAAAAACGGCAGCCAGACCAAATCATATTCCAATCCTTTGGATTTATGAACGGTGACGATTTTCACCAAATTCTGTTCGCTTTCCAACCGCACTTGTTGTTCGGCCTGACGATCGTTGCCCTGAATTTGACGTTCAAACCAGCTCAATAAAGCGGATTCGCTTTCGTTCAACGCGGCAGCTTCCTGCAGCAATTCGGCTAAATGCAATAAATCCGTTAAACGGCGTTCCGCATTCGGTCGAGCGGAAATGCGCTCGATAATATTGACTTCATCGCCTTCGCCTTTATCCAGAAAAATCCGGTGCAACATCGGCAACACGCCTTGTCGGTGCCAGATGCGCTGATAGTTTTCAAAACGCGTCATCCAGCCGTCCAGCAATTCGGCCTGCCGTTTAATTTGCTGTAATTGCACCACGGAAAAGGCAAAAATGCCCGTCGCCAGCGCATTCATAATATGGCGTTCGCTGAAGGGATTCAGACAGGCCGCCAGAATGAACGCCAATTCCCTCGCTTCCGTGCAATCAAACACATTGGTGCGATCCGACAAATAGACGGACGCAATGCCGCGTCGTTGCAGGGCGGATTTGATTTTGTCCGCGTCGCTGCTTTTGCGTACCAACACCGCGATATTTTCGGGACGCAACCGAGCGTTTCGCATGCCGTCTTGCGGCGTATCGGCGATAAATTCTGCCTGATTTTCGCCCGCACTTGTGAGCCATTGCCGAATATTGTCGGCGCAATATTCCGCCGCCTGTTCGCGCGTGCCCGAATAAAATGCCATCGGCGCCTGTTGTTTGCCCCGCCAGACAAAGTGCGGTTGATTTTTGCCCGGTTTTACCGGTTCAAACCGAATGTTGTCGTATATAAAGGCGGCGGGAAAATCGAACAAACCGTTCACCGCTCGAATCAAACGGCTGTCGGAACGATAATTTTTACTTAGCGTAAAACGATCCCGCCCGGCGTCTTCCGCCGCTTTCAGATAAGTGAAAATATCGGCGCCACGGAATTGATAAATCGCCTGCTTCGGATCGCCTATCATCATGAATCCGCAATCCGGCTGATTTACGTAAATACTTGAAAAAATTTGATATTGTTGTTCATCCGTATCCTGAAACTCATCAATCATGGCGAAAGGATATTGATGGCGAATAAAGGTTGCCAGCTGTTCGCCCCGTTCCGATTGCAACGCATTTTTTAACAAGCGCAATAAATCGTCGAAGCTTTTTTCCGGATGATGCTGTTTGTAAGCCACTAACTGGCTATTCAGCACCCGCAGATAATGGAAAAGCAGGATCTTTTCGTCTAAATCCAACTGACTTTGCGCCGCTTCAATTTGTGCTTTTTGTTCGTCCAAATAATGGAAAAACCGATGAGTAAACGCCGTTTTACCTTTTAATACCGCGCCGTTCAGATAATTCTGCGTGAAATACCAAAGCTCGTTGGGAATGTCGCGGCGTTCGCTGTTCACCCAATCCTGAATTTTTGCCGTGCGGGCGATAAAATAATCCTGTTTGAACTTGTTGCCGTTAAACACCGAAGTACCGGCATAATTCGCTTCGAATAAGGCGGAAATCTCGGCAAAATGCTTTATCCAGGCGGATTTTAATTCATCGACTTTATCCGTCGTCGCGGCTAAATGAGACGCCAATTCCCGTTGCAGAAATTCATCGGTGGGAATGGTCAGTAAGTGCGGGCGATTTATCGACACTTTTAAGGTTTCGCCTTTTAAATAAGCGCGAATCTTTTTTAACACGTTTTGCGGCGAAACTAATTTTCGGTGAATAAATTCGCTCACGGCAAAGGATTGTCCGTAAAACTGTTGCCGCCAGAAATCATTTGCCAGCTGATTCAGCAATTCCGTTTCGTCCGTCACCAGTTCCAAATTAAAATGAATACCGGAATTCACCGCATATTGCATCAGCATGCGGCGACAAAAACCGTGGATGGTGTAAATCGCGGCAAGATCCATATTCTGTTCGGCAAAAGTCAGCCGGCGGAGGGCCTCATTCGGATCCAGTCTTTCCAGAAAACGAGCGGTCAATTCCCCGTTTTCCTTCACCAGAAATTCATTCTCCGTATTCAGAAACAGACTTAAATCCTGATTTTCCCGATAAGCGGAGAACTGCGCTTTCGCCAGATGAATACGGGAACGAATACGCTCTTTCAATTCTTGCGTTGACGCATCAGTAAAGGTTACCACCAGAATTTGTTCCACTGTCAACGGCGCAGAAAAAGCGTTGTCTCCCGCTTGCAACAGCAAACGCAGATACAAAGACGCCATGGTGAAGGTTTTACCGGTGCCGGCGGAAGCTTCAATCAAAGTCGTCGTTTGCAACGGCGTACTGATAGGATTTAAGTGTTGAATCGCCATAAATTTTACTTATACAAATAAAGGGGATTTTATTCCCCTTTTATTTAATTCGTCAGTTAAAAATTAAAAACTTTGTCCGCTTCTATCGACCAATCGGCAAGTTCCGCCAACGTACCGATTTGCACGCCTTCGGCCAGCGGGAGATCGGTCATACCGCGCGCATTGGTACAGGTTTTGCACAGTTTAACGGCGGCACCCTGCGCGGTCAGAATTTCCAGCATTTGTTGAATATGATAACCTTCCGCCGGATTTTGTTTCGCCAATCCGCCCGCAACCGCATCAGACATTAAAAATAGCTTCAATTCGACCGCACTTTTATATTGTTCCTGAATTTGTAACGCCAAACGCAACCCGCTGAAAAAACTTTCATTACCGTAAGGGGCGGCATGAATAATGAACAATAACTTTTGCATATGCTCCTCCCGAAAGAATTATCCTACCCAAATAAATTTGATTAAAAACAGAATCGCCACCACCCAAACCGGTGCATTCACTTCGCGAATACGTCCCGTGCAGGTTTTCATCGCACAATAGCTGATAAAGCCGAATGCAATTCCTTCCGTTATAGAATAAGTAAAAGGCATCATAGCGGCGGTAATAAACGCCGGCGTGGCTTCGGTTAAATCTTCCCACTGCACTTTAATCAGACTGGACGCCATTAAAATACCCACATAAACCAATGCCCCGGCAGTAGCATAAGCCGGCACCAACCCCGCCAGCGGTGAGAAGAAAATGGTTAACAGAAATAATAACCCCACGACGACCGCGGTCAAGCCCGTTCTGCCGCCCACGGATACGCCCGCGCCGCTTTCCACGTAAGTACTGATGGCGGAAGTGCCCACATAAGATCCTACGACGCCGCTTAAACTGTCCACAAACAACGCCTGACGCATTTTCGGGAAGCGACCTTTTTCGTCGCTGATCCCCGCTTTATCGGTGACCCCCAGCAAAGTACCGGACGAGTCAAATAAATTCACCAACAGAAATGAAAAAATAATGCCGAGCAACGCGCTGTCCAGAGCGCCGGCAACATCTACTTTGCCCACCACGGCATCCAAACTCGGCGGCATAGATACCACACCGTGGAACTGTACGTCCGGATCTAAAAATAACGCCAATCCGGTCACCACTACAATAGAAATCAATACGCCGGAATAGATATTCCGCGCCGCTAACACGGTAATGATGAAAAAGCCCAAAATGCCCAGCAACACTTTCGGATCATGCAGTTCGCCCAATGCGACCAAAGTTGCCGGATTGGCCACAACCAGCCCCATATTTTTGAACCCGATTAAAGCGATAAAAAATCCGATTCCCGCGCCGATTCCCACACGCAACCCCAGCGGAATGGACGCCATCAGCCAATAACGAATCTGAAATAAAGTTAACAAAAACAACCCGACAGATCCCCAGAAAATCGCTCCCATGCCGATTTCCCAGGAATAACCCAATTTCGCCACCACCACATAAGCAAAGAACGCATTCAGCCCCATGGCGGGCGCCAACGCAATCGGCAAATTACTGAATAAGCCCATGGCCAAAGTACCGAAACCGGCAATCAGGCAAGTGGTGACGAATACCACCTGTTTATCCATGCCGGCATCGCCCAAAATGGACGGATTGACAAAGACAATATACACCATGGTGAAAAAAGTGGTGATACCCGCCACAATTTCCGTTTTGGTGGTCGTGCGTTTTTTATTAAATTGAAAAAAACGGGAAATAAAAGATTGATTTTGCATCATTGGTTCACTTTTAAAATAAAAAAATCAGGCCAAAATTCTAACAAATTCCCAGCTAAACTGCGATGTATTTTTCTAAAAAGTGCGGTCGGGAAAAGTGAAGTATTTTGAAGCTTGGTAATAACCATGGGAAGATTGGGTTACCAAAACTCGAATATATAATTTTGAGCAAAAGTCTCGATGTTTTAAAACTAAATACCTTGTTTTATTTCTTCTACTAAACGTAACAAACGGTCTTCTCGTAAGGTCTTATTTTTTAACTCGCATTCCCAAATAACGATAACTTTAAACCCTAAATCTTCAAGCGTTTTACGGTTTTTTATATCCCGTTCTTTATTTTTCGTTATTTTTTCTTTCCAGAACTCAAAATTACTACTTGGAAGCGATCCTTTAGGACAGACGTGTCCGTGCCAGAAGCAGCCGTGTATAAAGACGACGGTTTTGTATTTAGGCAAGACAATATCGGGAATTCCGACATATCGTTTATCGTTTTTTCGATAGCGAAACCCCTTTGAAAACAAAAACGTCCCGACCAATATCTCAGGTTTGGTATTTTTACTTTTAACCTTCGACATAATTTCAGAACGTTTTTTCGGGGGAAAGATGTCAGTCATGAGTTGGTTTCAAGAATTATCCGATTTTTTAGAACGTTTATGCGTTTGTTCTACTTTGCGTAGTAAATAAGAAATTAAGCTTAATAGATCCAAAGCGTCTTTATCATTAAAAACATCAGGGTATAGTTTGTTTCTTAAATCATGTTGTACCGGATTTCTAAAGCCTGTCCATACACCACACGCCATTTTCTCTAAGCCGTCTTCTAAATTTTTTTCTGATTGATTGCTGTTGTCAGTTAATAAAAGAATTGAATTATTACTACCAAAAGCCTTTTCTAAGAGTTTATATCCGTCTGAATTACGAATCCCGGTTTTATCTTGTACTTTATCTTCGAAAATCTTTACCGCCTCAATAGCGGCACTTAAATAATCTTTGCGATTATTGTAATAATCGTTGCAAGCGGCATGAAGGTCTGGATGTAAGTGGCGCCAATGATAATAAGGATATTCAGGAATTAAAATATGCAATGCCTTAATAACTTTCGCTTGCTCGGATTCGGTTAATTCCGAGTCGTCAACACCTTTCAGAATTTCTTGAACAGGCTTTTTTACGTCACTCGGTAATTTGTTTTGCCAATCGCTAAGATCAATATTATGTTCATTTTTTATTTTCTTCTCTTTTTCTTCTTTTCTTTTTTTCCTCCAATCGGAAGCTATAACGGCAACGACTTCTTCTAAGAAGTTCCTTAACATCGTAGTAACCGGCTGCTTCCAATCTAAAGAAGTTCTATCAGTAGAAATTAAATCTTCGTTATCGTCGTCAATAAAATCAACATTAAGCCATCCCGTTAGATAAGAATAAAAATAGCTGGACTCGCTGCTTCGGAAGAACTCCGGTGCATTAACCATGCGACCGTTAGCAAAAAGCGTAATACCTTTCATATTATTCTTTAACGGTTTTTCCGTAGTGATGAATTTACCGTTGATTAATCCGGAAGAGGTATATTTTTCAGCTTTCTCCGCTAATGCGTCCGTTTGAATCAATTCTTCATAGTTCCATTCAAATTGCGGCGTAACGGATTTATATTTCAGATGGCTGTCGATAACTTTTACTTCGCCGCCATTTAAACTCATCTGAATACTGAAATTAGGGTCGGGAAAATTGAACAATCTTGCAAGATGTTCGACATAATTATCCAAAGGATAGCCTTGTTTCTTGGTTAATTCCGTAAGCGTTATCGTCGTTCCATCGGGAGCGGACGAGTCAACGGAAGTATTAAATTGAGGACGATAATCGCCTTCGCTATTCAAGATTTCTTTATAATTTAAAGCAAAGATAACCTTTTCACCGTTTTTTACTGTAGATATTTCGATTTTATTTCCTAAACCGAACAAAGCTAACTTACCCAACCCTTTCTTTCCGGTCGGTTTCCTATTATTAATGGAAGGCTGCCCTTCTTTACGACGGTTACGACCGATTCTCAAATAAAAATCGTTAATTTCATCGAAACTCATCCCTATTCCGTTATCCCGTATCACAATTTTATGTTCGGGTTTATCGTAAAGAAAAACTTCCGCTACCGTTGCACCCGCATCGTAAGCATTCGCCACCAATTCCGCAATAGCAGGGACGGTATTCTTATACATTTTTACACCTAGATGCTCGATTACCGTCGGTTGAAAACTCATTTTCAATTCTGGATCAGACATTTTAATCTCCGTTTTTTATTGTCTTTTTAAACCGTTGTTAATAATCGCTTTCCCGATTTGTTCGGCGTACTTAGGCGGTACTGCGTTGCCGATTAAACGAGCGATTTTTTCCCTACTATTTGCTTTGAAAATATAAGTTTTCGGGAACGATTGCAGTGTCGCACCTTCTCGTAAGGATAAGGCACGATCTTCTTCAGGATGGACGAAACGCCCGTTGGAAACGCTAAAAAACTTTGTCGTAATGGTCGGCGAAGGCTTATCCCACCATAATCGTCCGAAAGTGTCTCTGAAACTATCGTCTTTGCCGACGAAACATTTCAGTTGCAAATTCGGACGATCGGAGAAAGCAAAACGGTCTCCGCCGTCTTTCGGTATCAGCTTCAACCGTTGCAAATTGATTTCGGAGAGACCCGCACAACTGTGCATATAATCGGTATCGTCCTGATGTCCCGCCGTAATTTTCGGAAAGTCGTTGTTTTCGCCCAATACGTCTCTAACCGTTAAAATTCTGTCTTCTGATTTTAAGGGTTCCAGCTTGTCTTCACTTACTCGATTAGCGATTAAAGTAAAACGTTTACGGCTTTGCGGGACGTTATAGTGCTGCGTATTATGTATGCCGAAATGAACGGTATAACCCAAAAATTCCAATTTATCCACAAAAATGTCCAGCCCGCTTTCTTTTTGGCGGCTAAAAATTCCCGGCACGTTTTCTACGACGACATAACCGGGAACAAAATATTCGACGAAGCGTTGAAATTCGGATAAGAGGCTTTTGGATTTTTCGGATTTCTCTTTGCTGGTTCGAATCACACTCCAATATTGGCAGGGACTGCAACCGACTAAAATCAAATCGTCGTCGTTTCGGGAAAGATTAAGCGTACTTTCCAATTCTTTTTCACCCAATTCGAAAACATTAGCGTGAATAAATTTTGCGTTTTCGATATTCGCTTCATAGGTTTCTTTGCAACTGATTTCATAATCGATCCCTGCGAGGATTCGGATGCCGGCTTGTTGCAAGCCGTAACTCATTCCGCCGCCGCCGCAGAAAAAATCAATCGCTTTTAATTGCTTATTTTTCATTCCGTTACTCAAATACACTAAACGAATAAAACGCTATTTAATAGAAATCTTGTAGGTCAAATTCTAGCATAGAATTTAAAAAATTTCGTATACGTTAAATGAATCTTTATGAGATGAGTTCAAGACCTTTCAGATTATTCTGACTGATACCCCAAAAATTCCAAAACGCGATTAAAATTATGACATTTTTCACGATAGAATGGTACTGATAGCAAAATTTAACGTATGTTTGTTCCTCCGACAACACAGTAAAAAGTTGACAAGTTTTCCCTTTGGCAGCAAACTAGCAACCAATGTTTTATCGGAGATGATCATTTATGACTATGAAACAACTTAAAAAATTTGCTTTTATCGGACTTTCGGCATTAATGCTTCAAGGTTGTACCGCCGCATTGCTAGGCGGCGCGGCTGTAGGTACGAAAGTGGCGACGGATCCCCGTTCCACCGGCACGCAGATAGACGATGAAACCCTGGAATTCAAAGTCTACGACGCGATTACCAAAGACGAACAAATTAAAGCGGAAGGCCGTGTCGTGGTCGTATCTTACAGCAACCGCTTATTATTAATCGGTCAAGTTCCGACGGATATTGCCAAAGAAACCGCCACCAATTTAGCCAAAGGCGTGGAAGGCGTTAACGCGGAAACCATTTTCAATGAAATGAGCGTCGGCCCGGTCATCGATTTGACTCAACGTTCAAAAGACAGCTGGATTACCAGCCAGGTGAAATCCAAAATGTTAGTGGATTCTGCCGTGAAAACCACCGATGTTAAAGTCATCACGGAAAACAACCAGGTGTTCCTGATGGGGAATGTTACTCAGCAACAGGGTAACACCGCAGCCGAAATTGCCCGGAACATTTCAGGTGTGACGCGGGTGGTAAAAGTGTTCAAATATCTTGATTAAACGAACGAATTCCGCGCATAAATAAAAGCAAAAGTGCGGTCAAAAAATACGAAGTTTTTTAAACGTTGGTCAGCCAACGGCGCCGAAGAGGCGAACATAAAAAATTAACGTTTTTTTGACCGCACTTTTTTGTTTATGCCGGAATTCAATCAGGCCGAACGATTCGTCAAATAACGCTCAACCGTATCCACAATAGCCTGAGTTTGCGGATCGATCTCAATATTCACTAAATCGCCGACTTCCCGTTTTGCAATCAGCGTGCGCTGAACGGTTTCCGGAATCAGGTTCACGCTAAACCGATTGTCTTTCACTTCGCCGACCGTCAAACTAATGCCGTCGACAGCGATGAAGCCTTTGGTGAGAATGTATTTCATCACTTCCGGCGTCGGCAGTTCGAACCAAATCTGCAGATTATTTTCCGACGGAATGCGCTGCGCCACTTTCGCAGTGCAATAAACGTGTCCGGATAAAATATGTCCGCCCACTTCCGCGCCGAACTTCATCGCCCGTTCGATATTCACCCAATCGCCCGGCTTCAAGCCGCCGAGATTGGTAATGCGCAAGGTTTCGGTCATTAAATCGAAACTGACCGAATCACCGTCGATTTTGGTTACGGTTAAACAAACGCCGTTATTGGCTACGGAGGCGCCAATTTCCAGATCCGCCAGCAATTCCTGTGGCATTTTAACGGTATGTGTTCTAAAATTCGCTTTCTCAACAATAGATTGAATTTGTGCCGTGCCTTGCACGATGCCTGTAAACATAAGAAATCTCCACAAAAAAATTTCCCACATTATACTTGATATGAAAAAATTTCTAAATATTGCCGCCTATCAGGAACAAGCCAAACGCTTGGTTCTGCTTGCTTTTCCGATTCTTTTGGCGCAAATCGCACAGAATTCCATGGCGTTGGTGGATACCATCATGGCGGGACGTGTCAGCGCGGCGGATATGGCGGCAATTTCCGTAGGCGCATCCATTTGGTTTCCGTTGGTGTTATTCGGACAAGGCTTATTGCTTGCTCTGCCGCCGACCATTTCCTATTTAAACGGTTCGGGCAAGCGCGATCGTATTGCCCATCATGTGCGTCAGGGATTATGGATCGTTTTACTCGCCGCCGTTCCCATCGCCGCTTTGATTTATCACAGCGACTTTATTATTCAAAACATGAAGATGGAACCCAAACTCGCTGAGATTACAATAGGTTATCTGCACGCCATGGTCTGGGGCTTGCCGGGGTATTTGCTGCTGATCAATTTTCGCTGTTTGAACGACGGCATCGCCAAAACCAAACCGGCAATGGTGATTACCTTTTGCGGATTGCTGTTGAATATTCCGCTTAATTATATTTTTATTTACGGCAAACTCGGCATTCCGGCGTTCGGGGCGGTAGGCTGCGGTATCGCCACTTCGCTGGTGAACTGGGCGATGTGCATTATGATGATTCTCTACAACAAGCGGGCTAAAAATCAACGGGATCTCAAAGTGTTCGAACACATCATCGAAAAACCGAATTTCGCCACGCTCGGTAAGTTACTACGCCTTGGTTTTCCTATTGCCGTGGCATTGTGGTGCGAAGTAGCGTTATTTGCGCTGACTTCCCTGTTTTTATCGCCGCTCGGAACGGATATGGTGGCAAGTCATCAGATCACGCTGAATACCAGTTCGTTCATTTTTATGCTGCCGATGTCGCTGGGCATGGCGACCACCATTTTAGTGGGCCAACGTCTTGGCGAAGGATCGCCGCAAAATGCGAAGAAAGTGTCTTACGCCGCTTTAATGGTAGGGCTAAATATCACCGTTCTGACGGCATTCGTCACCGTTGTCTTCCGTGAACAAATCGCTTCCATTTTCGTCAACGACGGCAAAGTCATCGGCATGGCAAGTTCGTTATTGCTGATCGCAGCGCTTTATCAGTTTTCCGATACCGTGCAAGTGGTTATCGGCGGCGCCCTGCGCGGTTACAAAGACACCAAAGCCATTTTGTACATTACCGTTTTCTGTTATTGGGTTATCGGTATGCCGGTGGGTTATACGTTGGCAATGACCGATTTTTTCCTGCCTCATTTGGGCGCGAAAGGATTCTGGATCGGTTTTGTGGTCAGCCTCACAATCGCCGCAATTTGTTTAAGTATCCGAATGCGGAAAATTCAGGCCCGTTCCGACGAAATATTGCTGGCGCAGCTGGATAAACTGAAATAATTGCGCTTTGCCGCCGCGAATAAAAATAAAAGTGCGGTCAAAAAACGCGAAGTTTTTTGAACATTGGCTTTGCCAACGGCGCCTTGAGGGAGCAATTCTTTTTAAGGATTGCAAATAAAAAAGCGAAATTTTTTATCATTCACTCAAATGAAAATAATTCCTATTAGAGATTGATTAACTCAATTCTTTTCGCTATACTCGCCAAAAATTTTCATTGTGACCCGCTCGGGCGGCAATTTTACTGTCCGGGCAATCCTTCCCTTCTTACTTTAGGAACGCTTTCATGAAATTT
The DNA here is from genome assembly GCF_029577735.1 of Exercitatus varius. NCBI lineage: Bacteria > Pseudomonadati > Pseudomonadota > Gammaproteobacteria > Pasteurellales > Pasteurellaceae > Exercitatus > Exercitatus varius. Next base: position 550,405 of record NZ_JARQTO010000001.1, read on the forward strand.
AAATTAAGCCTGATTTCTACCGCACTTTTTGCCGGTGTCTCTTTTGCCGCCGTAGCTGAAACGAGCCAGACTGCTAACGATGATTTGGACCAAATCAATGTTGTCACGGAATTGGAAAAAGCCAAAGCCGCGGGAGACAAACAAAAAGATATCGTTAATCTCAGTTTACTCGGCCGTCAAACTGCCTTTACCTCACCTATTTCCGTAGTAAATTATGATGAAAAAGCCTTTGAGAATTCTCAACAACGCAATGTTGTCGACGCGATTTCCAAAGTGGATTCTTCCGTTATGAATTTCGGCGGTGAAACTAATACGATTTCCGGTGTATATGTACGTGGTTTACAATTAGACGCCCGCCAAATCATGGTAAACGGCTTACCCGGTCTTTATTCCACCTATAATTCCCCGACGGCCGCCGTCAGCTCCGCGCAATTAATCAAAGGCGCTTCTACCGCCATCGGCGGAATGGATCCCGAAGGCGCGGCGGGCTCGTCTATGAATATCGAAACCAAACGCGCCACCGATGAAGACATTAATAAAATCGGATTCGGCTGGTTCAGCAATAACCGCTTACAGGAGACCTTTGATTTTGGTCGTCGTTTCGGTGCAAATAAAGAATGGGGTGTCCGTTTAAACGGTAAATACCGGGACGGTGATACGGCGCGCAATAACTATGACGAGCGCAATAAAGAATTTGCCTTGGGTGCCGATTACCGCGGTGATAAATTCCGGGCCGGTATCGATTATATGTACAGCAAACGAGCTACCCACGGCGGACGAGCGCGGGTACAGGATATTCAGGATCTGACATTCCGTTTACCGGATGCGCCGGATGGAGAGACTAACTTAATTCCGTATTGGAGCGGGCAAACCACCGAAGATCAAACTATTATGGGAACGTTTGAATATGATTTGCCTTACAACATGATGTTATCCGGCGGTTTGGGTTATATGGATTCCCGTTATTACGGTTCCTTCGGGCAAATCCGCATGACAAATACCGACGGAGATTATTCCGTTCGCTCTATGCGCGCTATGGATTATCACACTCGTACAACCAGCGGTAACTTAAAATTACAGGGCGAATTCGAAACCGGTTCCGTTTATCACAACTGGAGTTTAGCGTTCGACGCCGTAAAACGTCAACGAGACTTCGATCAAAGTCCGACCGCTAAAAACTTTACCGCCAATATCTATAATCCTGTATTCAGTCGAGGCCAACCGACTTACGGTGCGTTAGTACAAAGTACCAACGAAAAATTAGGCAGTTACAGCCTGGCTCTCGCAGATACGGCAGGCTTTGCGAATAATACCGTTCGACTTACTCTCGGCGGTCGCTTCCAATGGATTAAACAGCATGATTACAGCACCGACATTAAAGCGCATGAAAATCGCTTCAGTCCAATGGTGACACTTGCCTATGTACCGAATCCCGACTTAGTTTTCTACGGTAACTATTTGGAAGATTTAGAACCCGGTGCGGTGGACGAAGATACCGGCGTAATGGCTAAACCTATTGTAAGCAGACAAATTGAACTGGGTGTGCGTAAAAACTGGAATGATTTACTTACCACCACCACAAGCGTATATCAGTTGTCTCGTCCGGGCATTCATCGCATCACGGGCGAAGAGCAGGGAAAAGAACGTAATCGCGGCGTTGAATTCAATATCTACGCTAACCTGTTCAACAAAACATTACGCCCAAGCTTAGGCGTGACTTATAACCGCGGAGAATTGATCGATTACTCAAGATATTCGGACGGCGCGATTATCAACGGATCTCAAGTATCCAGCCCGCGCTGGATCGCTAAAGCGGCGGTGGAATGGGACACGCCGTTTATCGACAATTTAACCTTAAACGCAGCGCTTCAATATTACGGCAAATCCTATCAGGATTACGCGGAGAACTATGAATTTCCGTCTTATACCACGGTGGATTTAGGCGCGAAATATGTGGCGCAACTGGACGCTAAACAAACCTTAACCTTCCGTGTAGGCGTTGAAAATCTATTCGACAAGGCCTACTGGCAAGTGCAGCGCGGACGCTATGATCGTAGCTTCGCCGTAGTGGGTATGCCGCGCACTTACTGGGCGAATGTGGAATATTCATTCTAATCATTTGGTGGGCTGGCAAGCCCACCCTACCTTAAGAGCGGTTCTCCGCTCTTTTGTCGTTTTTGGAAATCTTTTTATGAACTGGCAAACCGAATTACACAACAGTTTTCCTTGGCTTTTGAAATCGCTATTTTGGTTAATTTCAGGCCTAATTTTGACCGCACTTTTGCTGCGTCGAACCGAATTCGGACATAAGTTTTGGCTAATCACCCGACCATGCTTAACTCCCCAAAACCGTTGGAAAAGCCTGGGTTTAATCCTTTTACTGCTGGTGTTTATTCTGCTTGAAGTGCGAATCAGCGTGTTAAACACCTTTTTTTACAACGGATTGTACAGTTCCATGCAAAACAAAGCGGCGGACGCTTTTTGGTTTTTCGCAATGATCAACGCCTTACTGGTCGGCTTCAAAATCATTCATGCCATTTTGCATTACTTTGTCCGTCAGGTGTTTGAAATCCGTTGGCTGGAAAAACTGAACGAACAAATGCTGAACCGCTGGCTGCAGAATAAAAATTACTACCGCATGAAATACGAAAAAGATCTGCCCGATAATATCGATCAGCGTATCGAACAAGACGCGCGGGAATTCATTACCGGCACCGTGGATTTAATGGACGGCGTGGTGGGCGCCGTTCTGTCCATTATCGAATTCACCGTTATTCTGTGGGGGCTGTCGGGCATGCTGACATTGCTCGGCCTCGAAATTCCGAAAGCGGCGGTATTCTTCATTTACGGATTTATCCTTTTAGCCACCGCTCTTTCCGTATGGATCGGCCATCCGCTAATCAAGCTCAATTTTAATAAAGAAAAATTCAACGGCGATTACCGATACTCGCTAATTCGAGTACGCGATAACGCGGAAAGTATTGCGTTTTACGACGGTGAAAATAAAGAACACGCGCACCTTCAGGAAAAATTTCGCGCCGTTATTCAAAACCGTTGGGCGATTGTGCGGCAAATGCTGGGATTGGACGGATTTAACACCGGCGTTACTCAAATTGCGATGATTTTACCGTTAATGTTGCAGGCACCGCGTTTTTTCGCCAATAAAGTCACCTTGGGCGACATGCATCAAACCGTGCAGGCGTTTAATCGGCTGATGCGTTCGCTGTCATTTTTCCGTCTGTTTTACGAAGAATTCACCCTGTATCAGGCGCGGCTAAACCGTCTGCACGGGTTTATGAGCAAGTTGGATTATCTCGACGACAACCAAATTTTTTCCCCCGTCGAATGCGGTTCGGGTATTCGTTTAACGGATTTCGGTTTGTGCGATCAGCGGGGCGAACCCTTGTTACAACACATTAATCTCAGCTTAAAAGCGGGCGACGCCTTACTGATTCAAGGCCCGTCCGGCGCCGGCAAAACAACCCTGCTGAAAGCAATTGCGGGAATTTATCCGTTTGCCACTTTCGGTCATTGCGAACGTCCGTGCAACGCCAATATTCTGTTTTTACCGCAACGTCCTTATATGCCGCAAGGCTCGTTGCGGGAGGCCATTTGCTATCCCAATATCGATCCGCATCACCCCGAGCTGGAACGCTACATGCAAAAATGCCGTTTAGAGCATTATATTACGGCGCTTGATCAGGAAAACGACTGGCAGGCGATTCTGTCTCCGGGCGAATTGCAACGGGTCGCCTTTATCCGGATTTTTCTGACTAAGCCCGATATTGTTTTCCTGGATGAAACCACTTCGGCATTGGACGAACCGACGGAATTCATTTTGTATGATAAAATCCGTAAAAAACTGCCGAATATGATTGTGCTGAGCATCGGGCATCGCGGCACCTTACATCAGTTCCACAATCGGGAATTTCATCTTTCCGCTTGTCGGACGGCGTAAAAAAACAATGAAAAAATCGACCGCACTTTTAACTGTTAAGCTTCTATTTGGGAAAAGTGCGGGCAATTTTTTCACGATTTTTTCGCCGGTGATCTTTATTTGACCAAAGAAAAAGGGAGCCGGTTTAATCCGCTCCCTTTGCATATTTTATTGCTCAATTATTCAACAATTAAAGTACGGCATACGTTGGTTGACGTGCCTAATGCGTCACCTTGAGTTAACAACACCAAATCGCCTGAAACCAAGAAACCTTTCTCTTTCAACAGGTTAACCGCTTCCTTCGCGCTGTGTACGGTGCGGGATTCGTGTTCGAACAGAATCGGCGTGACACCACGGTACAGTGCGCATAAATTCAGGGTCGATTCGTGACGTGACAACGCAAAAATCGGTAAACCGGAACTGATACGTGACATTAAACGCGCCGTGCGACCGCTGTTGGTCAACGTAATAATCGCCGCAACGCCTTTCATGTGGTTTGCCGCATACATAGCGGACATCGCCACCGATTCCTCGATAGTGGAAAATTGAACATCCATACGGTGTTTAGACACGTTGATACTTGGCATTTTTTCCGCACCCAGCGCCACTTTCGCCATGGCCGCCACCGTTTCGGAAGGATATTGTCCCGCTGCGGTTTCCGCCGAAAGCATTACGGCATCAGTACCGTCCAACACGGCATTCGCTACGTCCATTACTTCCGCACGGGTCGGCATTGGGTTGCTAATCATCGATTCCATCATTTGGGTCGCGGTGATAACCACGCGATTTAACTGACGCGAACGACGGATCAATTTTTTCTGAACGCCGACCAATTCGGGATCGCCGATTTCCACGCCCAAGTCACCGCGGGCAACCATAATCACGTCCGAAGCCAGGATAATATCATCCATCGCTTCGTCGCTGGCAACGGTTTCCGCACGTTCCACTTTCGCCACGATTTTCGCTTTCAAACCGGCCGCTTCCGCCAATTCGCGGGCATAGTTTAAATCCGCACTTGAACGCGGGAATGACACCGCCAGGTAATCGACGCCGATACGTGCCGCGGTAATGATGTCCGCTTTATCTTTTTCGGTTAATGCGTCCGCCGACAAACCGCCGCCCAATTTGTTGATACCTTTGTTATTTGATAAAGGACCGCCCACCGTCACTTCAGTGAACACTTTCGCCCCTTCGGTAGACAACACTTTTAACTGAACGCGACCGTCGTCCAATAACAGAATATCGCCCGGCACCACATCTTGCGGTAAGGTTTTGTAGTCTAAACCGACCGCTTCCTGATTACCTTCGCCTTTCGGTAAATCAGCGTCTAAAATAAATTTATCACCAATGCTTAAGAAAATTTTGCCTTCTTTAAACGTGGAAACGCGAATTTTAGGACCTTGCAAGTCGCCTAAAATCGCAACATGTTTGCCTAATTTTTTCGCAATTTCACGAACTTTATTAGCACGACCGATATGATCTTCCGGTGTGCCGTGGGAGAAATTCATACGTACAACGTTCGCACCCGCGGCAATAATTTTTTCAAGGTTATTGCCTTTATCGGTCGCAGGACCCATCGTACATACGATTTTGGTTCTTCTTAATCTTCTAGACATTGATTACTCCGTCAGTTATTTTCAGTGATTATTCTCGATTTGATTCCGGACATACAGCTTTTTCGCCGCGGAAAAACTGGCGCATATTATACGCCGAATCGCGGGTAAAATCGAGATCGAAAACATACAAAATTTTTACCGCACTTTCGCGTCCGTCCGGCTTTCTTATAAAAACGAAAATTTGCTATACTCTCTTCCCGAATTCAGTTACTCAATAAGGATATTATCATGTCAAATTCAGTGATTACGGTTATCGGCAAAGATCGCATCGGGATCGTTTACGATGTCGCTAAAATTCTGGCGGACAACCAAATCAACATCATGAATATCAGCCAGCAGCTAATGGACGATTATTTCACCATGATTATTCTGGTGGATACCACAAAATGTCCGAAATCCTTTCCCGAACTGGCGGAAACCTTTGCCCGAGAAAGTTGCAATCTCGCCCTTGACATTCGTTTGCAAAACGAAGAAATCTTCAAAGCCATGCACCGGATTTAGAGGTGAAAAATGAGCATTCAATCCAATGAAATTCTCGAAACCATCCGCATGGTGGCGGATCAAAATTTCGATGTAAGGACCATTACTATCGGTATCGATTTGCATGACTGTATCAGCCGCGATATGGACCAATTAAACCGAAATATTTATCAAAAAATCACCAGCGTCGGCAAAGATCTGGTTAAAACCGCTCAAATTCTTTCCGCCAAATACGGCGTACCTATTGTAAACCAGCGAATTTCCGTCACGCCTATCGCCCAAATTGCGGCGGCGACCAAATCGGATTCTTACGTATCCGTTGCGCAAACTTTAGATCGCGCGGCAAAAACCATCGGCGTATCTTTTATCGGCGGCTTTTCCGCTCTGGTGCAAAAAGGGATGTCGCCTTCGGACGAAGTGCTGATTCGCTCCATTCCGGAAGCCATGAAAACCACGGATATCGTCTGCAGCTCCATCAATATCGGTTCCACCCGCGCAGGAATTAACATGGATGCGGTGAAACTGGCGGGCGAAACCATCAAACGCACGGCAAACATCACGCCGGAAGGCTTCGGCTGTGCCAAAATCGTGGTGTTCTGTAATGCCGTAGAAGACAATCCTTTTATGGCGGGCGCTTTCCACGGTTCCGGCGAAGCGGATGCGGTGATTAACGTGGGAGTCTCGGGCCCGGGCGTGGTAAAAGAAGCGTTGGCAAATTCCCGCGCCACCACATTAACGGAAGTGGCGGAAGTGGTCAAAAAAACCGCTTTTAAAATTACCCGCGTGGGCGAATTAATCGGTCAGGAAGCGGCTAAAATGCTGAATATTCCGTTCGGCATCCTGGATTTATCACTCGCCCCTACGCCGGCTATCGGCGATTCCGTGGCGCGCATTTTAGAAACCATGGGCTTAACCGTTTGCGGTACCCACGGCACCACAGCCGCCCTTGCGCTGTTAAATGACGCCGTGAAAAAAGGCGGCATGATGGCATCCAGTGCCGTCGGCGGTTTAAGCGGTGCGTTTATTCCGGTTTCCGAAGACGAAGGCATGATCGCCGCGGCGGAAAGCGGCATCCTCACGCTGGACAAACTGGAAGCCATGACGGCGGTTTGTTCCGTCGGTCTGGACATGATTGCCGTGCCGGGCAGCACGCCGGCCCACACAATTTCCGGCATTATCGCCGATGAGGCGGCAATCGGCATGATCAACGGCAAAACCACCGCCGTACGTATTATTCCGGTCACTGGGAAAGATGTGGGGGAAAGCGTAGAATTCGGCGGTTTGCTCGGTTACGCACCGATTATGCCCGTGAAGGAAGGCTCCTGCGAAGTGTTTGTCAACCGCGGCGGACGCATTCCCGCGCCGGTACAATCTATGAAAAACTGATTGTCGTTAACCCACAAAAGTGCGGTCGAAAATCATTGAGTTTTTTGACCGCATTTTTGCTCCGTTCATTTTCTTTGCTTGTGCAAAGAAAACGAACCAAAAGAAACACACCCCGACTTCGACGCTTTTCTTCGTTTGGTTGAAATTTTCTCCACGGAAAATAAGTAAACTCGCTTCGCTCAAACAAACTTATTTTCCTAAAAATTTCAAGTCACTCAGGCGTCTTAGACGGGGATTTCCGCCAATCTAATAAAAACATCCGAATTTTTAACCGCTCCCCTTGATAGTGCGCGTCTCCTGACGCGTGCTTAAATAAAAGAAAAGGCACTCGTCGGGAGACGTGCGCTATCTTGAAATAAGTGCGGTCAAAAATGTGAGTGTTTTTAACCACACTTTTATAATGATAAGTTAATACCCTAAGGTTTTGCCGTCCGGATTACGGGGATCGGAATAGCCGTAAAAGCCGTCGGCATCCGCCTGAATAATCTGAATTCGCCCCATCGGCGCTTTTTCTTTAATGCTATAACCCATGCCTTTCAGCAAAGTTAAAGTATCCGGACTTAGCCCTTCCTCTACCCGCAGTTCGTCCGGCAACCATTGATGATGCACACGAGGCGTGACGATGGCTTCCGCCGGATTCATGCCGTGATCCACCGTATTCAAGATACTTTGCAATACGGTAGTAATAATGCGCGCACCGCCCGGACTGCCGGTGACCAGCCAAGGTTTAGCGTCTTTCACCACAATAGTCGGCGTCATCGAAGATAACGGACGTTTTTTCGCGGCAATCGCATTAGATTCGCCGCCGATTAAGCCGTACGCGTTGGCAACGCCCGGTTTAGAGGAAAAATCGTCCATTTCGTTATTCAGTAAAATTCCCGTGCCTTCCGCCACAATGCCGGTGCCGAAATTGGTGTTCAGCGTGTAAGTTACCGCCACGGCGTTGCCTTTCTCGTCCATCACGGAATAATGAGTGGTCTGATCGCTTTCATAAGGCTGCGGTTTACCCGGTTTGATGTCGGAAGCCGGTTTGGCGACATTATCTTTAATACCGCCGATTAAGGATTTGGCATAATCTTTCGACACCAATCCTTTCACCGGCACCTTGACGAAATCCGGATCGCCCAAATATTCCGAGCGATCGGCATAAGCCAGTTTCATGGTTTCCGCTAAGGTATGAATCGCTTTCGCGCTGTTGACGCCGTATTCCGACAACGGATAATTTTCCAGCATGTTCAGAATCTGCACCAAGTGCACGCCGCCCGAACTTGGCGGCGGCATGGTGACGACTTTATAACCGCGATAGGTTCCCACAATCGGTTGACGTTCCACCGCTTGATAATTTTTCATATCTTCAAGGCTGATTAAGCCGCCGTGTTTTTCCATTTCCGCGACGATCTTAGCGGCAATGTCCCCGCGATAAAAGGCTTCGGCGCCCTGTTGAGCAATCTGTTTCAACGATTTCGCCAGATCCTTTTGCACCAGTAATTCACCGGCGGCAAGCGGTTCACCGTTTTTAAAGAAGATCTTTTTGCTGCTTTCCCATTTGCCGAGAGTGTCTTTTTCAGTCTGTAAGGTTTTTGCTAAAGTCAAACTGACGGGAATGCCCTATTCCGCCAATTTTATAGCGGGCGCCAACACTTTTTTCAGCGGTAGCGAACCCCATTTTTTCAGTGCATATTCCATGCCCGCCACGGTGCCCGGCACGCCTACGGCCAAGTGGGTATAAAGGGATTTGCCGTCGACTACGTTGCCTTTGTCGTCCAAATACATATCTTTGGAGGCTTTAACCGGCGCCATTTCGCGGAAATCCACGGTAAAATCCTGTCCGGATTTGGCGTCATGCAGCACCATAAAGCCGCCTCCGCCGATATTGCCCGCATTCGGCAATACCACCGCCAGCGCAAAACCGACACCGACCGCCGCATCCACCGCATTACCGCCCTGTTTCAGGATATCCAGTCCCACTCGGGTGGCAAGTTCCTGTTCGGAGGCGACCATGCCGTGTTTGCCGTAAATCGGATGAAAAATATCGTTTGCGCTGTCATAACGCTGACCGGCGGCAACCGCCGCATCAGGTTGCGCCGCCGGTTGAACTGTCTGCGCCGAAACCGGCAACGAGGCCAGAGAAACCGCCACGGCTAACGTACTTAATAAGAAAGGTTTAATGAAGTGTTTGTGCATAATTTTTCCTTCTGGTGTGATTGTCCGAATTTGACAATCTCCCTGAGATTATGCGATCAATTTGTGAAATGCAAGCCCGCTTTATCAAAAGCGATATTCGGAAAATACAAAAAGTGCGGTCAAAAACATTCACATTTTTTACCGCACTTTTATTTCGATCAGCTTGTTGCAAAACGAATTTTTATTGAATCAATAAATAGAAATTGCTGTCGCCGCGTACAATATTTAAAGCGACAGCGGACGGTTCGCCTTCCAGAATTTTGCGTAAATCCGCGATGGTCGTTACGGATTGACGGTTTACGCCGATAATCACGTCACCGGCTTTTAAGCCGCGCGCGGCCGCCGGCGAATTGGCTTTCACCTCTTTAATTTCTATGCCGTCTTTGCCGTTGTGCAACTCCGCACCTTCCAACGCCGCAATCGCTGTGTTTTCGGAATCATCACTTTGTGCCAGTTTGCCGTCTTCCGCCTGTAACGTCACCTTCACTTTTTCCGTTTTGCCTTCGCGTAACAAGGTCAATTCCAACTGTTTACCGGCGCCGGAAGTGGCGATTTTAGCGCGTAATTCGGCAAAGCTGGAAATGCGTTGACCGTTTAATTCGGTGATGACATCGCCCGCTTTAATCCCGGCTTTTTCCGCCGCCGAACCCGGCATTACTTCGCTGACAAAAGCGCCGCGTTGCGCATCCACATTAAAGGCTTTCGCTAAATCCGCATTAAGTTCGCCGCCTTTAATGCCAAGCTGACCGCGTCTGACTTCACCGAATTCAATAATTTGCTGCACCAGATTATTCGCCATGTTGGACGGAATGGCAAAGGCGATGCCCGCATTACTGCCGCTCGGCGAAATAATGGCGGTATTGATACCGATTAATTCCCCGTTCAGATTGACCAACGGACCGCCCGAATTTCCCTGATTCACCGCCGCGTCGGTTTGAATATAGTTTTCATAAGCCCCGCTGTCCGAACCGGTGGAACGTCCCAAAGCGGAAATAATGCCCGATGTCGCCGTTTGTCCGACACCAAACGGATTACCAATCGCCACGGCAAAATCCCCTACTCGCAATTTATCGCTATCCGCCAATTTAATAGCGGTCAGTTTGCTCGGATTTTCAATCTGCACCAACGCCACATCGGATTGGGAATCCTTGCCCAGCACTTTGGCTTTGAATTCGCGACCGTCATTCAATGCCACGGTGATTTTATCGGCGCCGTCTATTACGTGGTTATTGGTGATCACATAGCCTTTTTCCGCATTAATAATCACGCCGGAACCCATGCCTCTGAATTTGCGTGACGAAGATCGGCCGTCGCCAAAAAAGTCATCGCCGAAGAAAAAACGAAATTCTTCCGGAATATCGAATTTACGTCGATTGGCTTTTTGCGTTCCTTCCACCGAAATGGACACCACCGCCGGCAACACGCGTTCCAGCATCGGCGCCAGGCTGTTCGTCATACCCGGTGCCGGTAGCGCAGCGTTTTCCACCAACGGCGGTAAATCCGCCATGCTGAAAGTTGAGGTTAAACCCAACACTAATGCCGTTAAAGTAAATTTCATGCTTTTGATTTTTTTCATTACGTTCCTTCCTAAATAAAAATAAGAAATTAATCACCTGATTCGACAAAAAATATGGGGGAATGTTCTAGGAAATTCAAGAGAAGAAGGAAAGTGCGGGCAAAATTTAAGCAATTTTTTGACCGCACTTTTACGCGGGGTTACTTGGCTTCGTCGTCTTTACCGTCGTTATTTTTCATATTCGAAAAAATATTGGCGAGAATCGGACCGGATACGTTGTGCCAGAAGCTGAACACAGCGCTCGGCACGGCGGCAACCGGATTGAAATGCGCGGCAGCCAAAGCGGCGCCCAAACCTGAATTCTGCATACCGACTTCAATGGAAACGGCTTTGCTGTCTGCGACATTCAGACCGAGTAATTTCGCGGCACCGAATCCCACCAAATAACCCAAGCAGTTATGTAGTACCACTACGCCGAAAATCAACAAGCCGGATTCCACAATTTTGTCTTTACTCACCGCCACGACAGCCGACAGAATCAGCACAATAGAAATCACGGAAACCAACGGCATGGTTTGGCTCATTTGGCTGATTTGCTTCTTGAACAACGCGCGCACGATTAAGCCCAGGAAAATCGGGAATAATACCATTTTCAGCACGGAAACGAACATCGCCGCCGCATCGATTTCCAACCATTGACTCGCCAGAACATAGAAAATAATCGGCGTCAGCAGCGGTGCCAGTAAAGTGGAAATGGTCGTGCAGGCGACGGATAACGCCGTATTGCCTTTCGCCAGATAGGTCATCACATTCGAGGACGTGCCGCCCGGGCAAGCGCCGACCAAAATCACGCCGATGGCTAAATCCGGCGGCAAATTAAAGCCTTTTGCCAGACAAAATGCAATGGACGGCATAATCAGAAACTGTCCGACCACGCCGATAATCACGGATTTCGGATGTCTGAACACTTCGCCGAAATCATTGAAAGTCAGCGTAATGCCCATGCCGAACATCACTAAACCGAGCAAATACGGAATGGCGTCTTTCAGCGGTTTGAAGATATCGGGAAACTGAAAAGCCAGATAAGCGAAAACCAGCACCCACAAGGCGAAAGTTTTGCTGAAGAAACGAGTAATTTTAAGTAAGGTTTGCATAATTCATCCTTAGGCTGAAAAAAAGAGTTGTACATTATCACAAAACCGTAAATAGAAAAAGTGCGGTCAAATTTGACCGCACTTTACTTAAGACTTCAGTGTCACACTACCATTGGTAGCCTACGCTTGCCGCCGCACCGGTATCGCCGCGGGTGTTGCTGTTCACAGAGAATTTCACGCCGAGTTTGCCGTTGTCTGACAAACGGGAGTAACCCACTGCAATCGCGCTTTCGCCGCGGTATGTCCCCGCACCGGCCGCAACCATGGATTTACCCGGCATCGTTGCGTGATATAAGCCGCCTGATGCCAATGCACCCGCAACCCCTGCGCGCAACTTACGATCCACGCTGTGAACCTGACCGGCAACCTGGTTAATCGCATTTGCGTTACGAATAACCTGTTGGTTGGTCGCGTGTAACTGGCTGCCGTTAACCGCATCGGTAGAATCTTTCGATACTTCGCCCGGCGCTACATTGGTAATTTGATTACCGCCGACATCCAACGCCGAAGCTTCTTTACCTTCAACATTCTTTTTCGTTACCGTCGTTAACTTGGTTGAAGCCGAACCGTTACTGATGGTTACGCTGTTCAGACCGGTTAAATCTTTAGCCAGTTTCACGTTCAACGAACCTTGACCGTCAGACACCACGCCGATATTGTTATCGGTTAATTTCGCAGTATCGGACACGCCGCCTTTAACCGTTACGGTAGATCCCAGTTTTCTTTCTGAAGGCGTACCTGTATCGCCCGCAAAAGTTAACGGTTTTTCCACAACCGAGGAAGTGAAATTGCGTAATTGGTCGACGTTAACCGCATCCGTACCGTTCACGCCCGGCGCCACATTGGTAATAGTTTGGCCGCCCGCACTGATACCGTCTTTGCCGATCGATACGTTGCCTGCACTGACTTTACCGGTTGTACCGTCAATCACCACAGTATTGGCACCGCTACCGATGTTCAGCTTATCACTTAAATCAAAGGTCACGTTATTGCCGGATTTAGTGATATTGATGTTGCCATCTTTATTCGCTAAATCAACGGTATCTTTCGGTTTAACTTTTGAACCGTCAGTACCGTTAACCGTTAAGTCCCAACCGGCATTTGCCGTTTCTTTCACTTCGTTTAATTGGCTAACGTTAACCGCATCGTCATCTGCAACACCCCGCGCCACGTTGGTAATTGTTTTACCGCCTGCATTAATACCGCTGGTAGTCACAGATACATTACCTGCTGTGAATCCGGTTTCGGTTACAGCGACATTATTACCGACTTTGATATTACCATTGGTAATTACCGTTGTTCCGATGGTCATAGAACCATCTTTAGTTAGCTTAATGTTATCAGCCAAGTCGAAAGTCACATTCGTGTCGCTTACCACTGCAACAGTGTTTGTACCGTTGTTGAAGCTTACGGTTTGATGACCAACAGTTTTCGCATTAGCGTCATCATGATTGCCAGTGATCTTCCATGCGTTAGCAGCAGTACTTGCATTCAATTGACTTACGTTAACCGCATCAGTTGCATTCACACCATTCGCTACGTTGGTCATTGTTTGGTTACCATTGTCTAAACCATCTTTGCTGATAGACACGCTACCGGTACTAACTTTACCGGTTGTTCCGTCAATCACGACAGTATTGGCACCGCTACCGATGTTCAATGTACTATTCAACCCAAAAGTAACGTTGTTATCGTCTGTAGACTTCGTAATCACAATGTTGCCATCAATATTATTCAAGCTCACTGTTGCATTAGGCTTAACATTGCTTACGTTATTACCGTTGGCAGCAAGATTCCAACCGGCATTCGCTGTCGCATTAACTTCTTTCAACTGATCTACGTTCACCGCATCGGTACCGTTTTGACCTGCCGACACATTGGTAATCGTGTTGTTACCGTTATTTAAGCCGGTATCAGTCAAGCTGACTACACCGTTTGTACCGCCGTTAATGGTGACACCGTTACCATTCACTACCGTGTTGGTGGTGCCGTTGGTAAAGGTCGCACTGGTTAAGTTCACCAAGTCTTGCGCCAATTGAACCACTAACGTGCTGTTACCGTCCGCTTTCACGTTGATATTGCCCGCTGCGCCCGTAAAGTTCGCCGACATATCTTTATCTACGCCTTCGCCGATAATATTCACGGTGCTATTCAATTTGTGTTTATTCAACACTTCGTTGTTACCGGTAAAGATTAAACCGTCATCCAAGGTTGCCACCGTTGAGGTGCCGTTCGGCGTTTCGTATACGATACGATCCGTTCCGTTTACACCGTCTACGCCGGCTGGTCCTTGTGCTAAGGTTACGGTGCCGTTGGTACCGTCTGTTCCGTTGATGCCGATTGTGCCGTCTTTTCCGTTTAATACCACGCCGGTACCGTTCGCACCCATTGCGCCGATTTGACCGTCTTTGCCGTCTTTACCGCCAACCGTTAAGTTGCTGTTCAGATCAAAGGTCACGTTGGTGCCATTATGAGCGATATTGATGTTGCCATCCGTATTCGCTAAATCTACGGTTGCATTCGGCGCTACGTTCGAACTGTTTTGACCGTTTGTCGTTAAGTTCCAACCGGCATTCGCTGTCGCATTTACAGCATTTAACTGATCTACGTTCACCGCATCGGTACCGTTTTGACC